>NZ_JBFTLN010000009.1:0-414820 GCF_056396465.1 Chitinophaga sp. 05T412 | reverse complement strand
CACCGTGATAGGATAAGTACCCGGCGCACTATTGGTAGTAGCGGTAGTGCTGAGTGTAGCCGTACCAGTTACCACGCTGTTATCTTCACCATTCACAAATCCGGTGATGTTATACGTGAATGTCGGATTTGGTTGTTGGTATACTTTGGAAGCATTTACGGCAGTCACTGTCAGTGTTGCTTTGCTTACGGTGAAGCCTTGCGTTACCTGCGTGGCCGGTAAGTAAGTCGCATTGCCAGCCTGATTAGCGGCGATGGTCACATTTCCTGCACCGGTAATGGTAACGGTGTTACCACTAATGGAAGCCGGACCGCTAACGATGCTATAAGTCACCGGTAATCCGCTGCTGCTGGTGGCGCTCAATGTGAACGCTGCCGCACCATACGTTTTATTAGTGATCGCCGGGAAGGTGATGGTTTGAGCCGTTTGATTTGCTTGCCCAATAGTTAAGGTACCGTTTACCGATGTGAATTGATAGTTAGCAGCGCTTAATGATGTAATAGCCACCGTGATAGGATAAGTACCCGGCGTACTGTTGGTCGTAGCAGTAGTGCTGAGTGTAGCCGTACCAGTTACCACGCTGTTATCTTCACCATTCACAAATCCGGTGATGTTATAAGTGAATGTCGGATTTGGTTGTTGGTATACTTTGGAAGCATTTACCGCAGTTACCGTCAGTGTTGCTTTGCTCACCGTGAAGCCTTGTGTTACTTGCGTGGCTGGTAAGTAAGTAGCATTACCTGCCTGGTTAGCGGCGATGGTTACATTTCCTGCACCGGTAATGGTAACGGTGTTACCACTAATGGAAGCCGGCCCGCTAACGATGCTATAAGTCACCGGTAATCCGCTGCTGCTGGTAGCGCTCAATGTGAACGCTGCCGCACCATATGTTTTATTGGAGATAGCCGGGAAGGTGATAGTTTGAGCCGTTTGATTTGCTTGTCCAATAGTTAAGGTACCGTTTACCGATGTGAATTGATAGTTAGCAGCGCTTAATGATGTAATAGCCACCGTGATAGGATAAGTACCCGGCGCACTATTGGTAGTAGCCGTAGTGCTGAGTGTAGCCGTACCAGTTACCACGCTGTTATCTTCACCATTCACAAATCCGGTGATGTTATAAGTGAATGTCGGATTTGGTTGTTGGTATACTTTAGACGCATTCACCGCAGTTACCGTCAGTGTTGCTTTGCTTACGATGAAGCCTTGCGTTACCTGCGTAGCTGGTAGGTAAGTAGCATTACCTGCYTGRTTAGCGGCGATGGTTACATTTCCCGCACCGGTAATGGTAACGGTGTTACCACTGATAGTGGCCGGMCCGCTTACGATGSTATAAGTCACCGGTAATCCGCTGCTGCTGGTAGCGTTCAGTGTGAATGCTGCTGCACCATACGTTTTATTAGTGAKAGCCGGGAAGGTGATRGTTTGAGCCGTTTGATTTGCTTGTCCAATAGTTAAGGTACCGTTTACCGATGTGAACTGATAGTTAGCAGCGCTTAATGATGTAATAGCMACCGYGATAGGATAAGTACCCGGCGCACTATTGGTAGTAGCAGTAGTGCTGAGTGTAGCCGTACCAGTTACCACGCTGTTATCTTCACCATTCACAAATCCAGTGATGTTATAGGTGAATGTCGGATTTGGTTGTTGGTATACTTTGGAAGCATTCACCGCAGTCACGGTCAGTGTTGCTTTGCTTACGGAGAAGCCTTGTGTTACCTGCGTAGCTGGTAAGTAAGTAGCATTACCTGCCTGGTTAGCGGCAATGATCACATTACCCGCACCGGTAATGGTAACGGTGTTACCACTGATAGTAGCCGGACCGCTAACGATGCTATAAGTCACCGGTAATCCGCTGCTGCTGGTGGCGTTCAGCGTGAATGCAGCTGCACCGTACGTTTTATTAGTGATCGCCGGGAAGGTGATGGTTTGAGCCGTTTGATTTGCTTGTCCAATAGTTAAGGTACCGTTTACCGATGTGAACTGATAGTTAGCAGCGCTTAATGATGTAATAGCCACCGTGATAGGATAAGTACCCGGTGTACTGTTGGTAGTAGCAGTAGTGCTGAGTGTAGCCGTACCAGTTACCACGCTGTTATCTTCACCATTCACAAATCCAGTGATGTTATAGGTGAATGTCGGATTTGGTTGTTGGTATACTTTAGACGCATTCACTGCAGTCACTGTCAGTGTTGCTTTGCTTACGGTGAAGCCTTGCATTACCTGTGTAGCCGGTAGGTAAGTAGCATTACCTGCCTGGTTAGCGGCGATGGTCACATTTCCTGCACCGGTAATGGTAACGGTGTTACCACTAATAGTAGCCGGACCGCTTACGATGGTATAAGTCACCGGTAATCCGCTGCTGCTGGTGGCGTTCAGCGTGAATGCTGCCGCACCATATGTTTTATTGGAGATAGCCGGGAAGGTGATGGTTTGTGTCGTTTGCCCAACTGTTAAAGTACCATTTACGGTAGTGAACTGGTAGTTGGCGGCGCTTATTGCGTTGGTAGCTACAGTGATTGGGTAGGTACCAGGTACACTGCTGTTATCTGCAATTGTACTGAGGGTTGGTGTACCAGTTACCACGTTACTGTTATCGCCGTTTACAAAGCCTGTGATAGTATAAGTAAATGTCGGATTAGCCGTACCTGTTACTTTCTGTTTATCATCAGCTTTTACCGTCAGGGTAGCCGGAGCCACTATGAAGGATTGTGTTTGCCGTGTGGCACCCTGGTAGTTGCCGTTTCCTGCCTGATCAGCAGCAATCGTCACATTGCCTGTACCGGTGATGGCGACGCTATTGCCACTGATAGTAGCCGGACCGCTGAGTACACTGTAAGTAACCGGTAAGCCTGCACTGCTGGTAGCGCTTAAGCTAAACGCGGCATCTCCGTAGGTTTTAGCCGGGATCGGTGTAAACGAAATACTTTGTCCGGCCGCCGTTACGCTGAGCAAACTATTTGCAAAGCCGAAATCATATTTATTAGAAGCCAGCGTACCCTTGGTGATAGTGATCGGGTAGTTGCCTGGCAGGCTATTGATATCTGCCGTAGTAGTGGTTTGAGCGATACCTGTTACAGCGCTGGCGTTATCGTTGTTTACCAAACCAACAAAGGTGTAATCCAATGTTGGGTTAGGTTGCTGGTATGCTTTGGTTTTGCTGTTTGCTTTTACGGTGAGTAAGGCTTTTGCAACGCTGAATGATTGGAATACCAGATTTGCAGGTGCATAGTTACCATCACCAGACTGGGCGGCCATAAGTGTTACATTTCCTGCACCAAGAATAGTAACGGTATTGCCATCTACACTGGCTTGTCCGCTGAGTACAGAGACGGTCACCGGTAAACCTGCATCGCTGGTAGCTGTAACGGTAAATGGTGCATCGCCATAAGTTTTATTTGAAACAGGCGTAAAGGTGATTGTTTGTAGTGCACTATTCACATACAGGGTGCCGCTTTGGAAACCGAAGGTGTAGTTAGGCGCTGCCAGTCCACCAAGACTTGCATTAATCGGATAAGTGCCTACGGGACTGTTGATATCTGCAGTAGTGCTAACGGTAGGGACACCTGTTACCACGCTTTTGGTGTCACCATTTTTGAAACCGCTGATCGCATAATCCAGCGTAGGATTCGGTTGTTTATAATTTTTAGATTGGTCAATTGCCCGCACAGTGAGTGTGGCTGGTGCAACGGTAAAGGATTGTGTTTGTTGCGTAGCTGCGCCGTAGTTATTGTTGCCTGCCTGGTCAGCGGCAATAACCACAGTACCTGCACCAGTAATGATAATGGTATTATCTGAGTTGATAGCCGGACCACTGACTACGCTGTAAGTAATAGGTAAGCCTGCACTACTGCTGGCGCTTACTGTAAATGCGTCGTCTCCGTAAGTTTTACCCGTAATCGGTGCAAAAGTGATGATTTGCGTTGCTGGTGTTACCACCAGTGAGTCATTCACAAAAACGAAATCATAATTGGTTGCACTTAGTCCACCCGGTCCAACAGTAATAAGATACTTATCTACAGGGCTGTTGGCATCGGCGGTTGTACTGATGGGTGCGTTACCGGAAACAACGCTGCCGGGTTCACTGTACGCATAACCTGTGATGGTATAATCCAATGTTGGATTAGGTTGTAAATACACTTTCGTTTTCCGGTTAGCTGTTACCGTGAGTGTGGCTTTCGCAATGCTGAATGATTGGGTGGCGTGTGCTGGCGCATAATTATTGCTCCCTGCCTGATCAGCGGCAATTGTAACAGGACCGTTGCCGGTAATGGTAACGGTGGTACCGCTGATGGTTGCTGGTCCGCTCACTACACTGAAAGTAACAGGTAAACCAACATCACTGGTAGCATTAATGGTAAATGGTAAATCACCATAAGTTTTACCGGAGATGGCGCTAAAGTCGATGGTTTGTGTAGCTGCAGTTACTTCCAGGCTGTCATTCACAAACACGAACGTATAGTTAGGCGCAGATAATCCGCCTTGTGTTACATTGATCAGGTATTTACCTGCAAGGCTGTTGATATCGGCGGTCGTTGTAATGGTGGCGTTACCGCTTACGATACTGCTGCTGTCTTCACCGTTTACAAAACCACTGATCCTGTAATCCAGTGTTGGATTAGATTGTTTGTATGCCCTGGTTTTCGGATTAGCCGTTACCGTGAGTGTTGCCGCATTTATAGTAAAGGATTGTGTTTGTTGCGTAGCACCCTGATAGTTACTGTTACCTGCCTGATCAGCAGCAATGGTGACGTTGCCTGTACCGGTAATAGTTACGGAATTACCACTGATGGTAGCAGGTCCGCTTACTACGCTATAGCTGATTGGCAGACTGGCATCGCTGCTGGCGTTCACTGCAAATGCAGCATCACCGTATGTTTTATTACTGATKGGTGCAAAGGTGATGGCCTGTGTAGCAGGTGTTACTTCGAGAGAGTCATTTACAAAATTGAAATCATAGTTAGCAGCGGTTAGGCCCCCTTGCGTTACCGCGATGAGGTACTTGCTAACCGGACTGTTCACATCCGCAGTGGTACTGATATACGCCTGACCGGAAACAACGCCGGTTTCACCATATACATAGCCGCTGACCTGATAATCAAACGTTGGATTCGGTTGCTTGTATACTCTCGTTTTCGGATTAGCCGTTACCGTGAGTGTTGCTTTAGCAATAGTGAATGATTGTGTGGCTTGTGCAGCCGCATAATTGCTGTTACCTGCCTGGTTAGCCGCAATGGTTACAGGGCCGCTGCCGGTAATGGTCACGGTGTTTCCACTCACGCTAGCTGGTCCGCTCACTACACTGAAGGTAACTGGTAAACCAATATCGCTGCTGGCATTGATGGTAAATGGTGCATCACCATAAGTTTTTCCGGAGATAGGACTAAAGGTGATGACTTGCGCAGCCGGAGTTACTGCCAGGCTGTCGTTAGCGAAAGTGAAGGTATAGTTGTTGGCACTCAGTCCGCCTTGTGTTACGTCGATGAGATATTTACCTACAACGCTGTTAGCATCGGCAGTAGTGGTGATAGTAGCGTTGCCGTTCACGACGCTGCTGGTTTCATTGTATACAAAACCTGTAAAGCTATAATCCAGGTTTGGATTAGGCTGCAGGTAAACTTTTGTTTTCGGATTGGCCGTCACTGTGAGGGAGGCTTTATCGATGGTAAAAGCTTGTGTTACTTGTCCGGCATCACGGTAGTTATGGTTACCGGTCTGGTTGGCGGCGACAGTAATGGTGCCTGTACCTTGTATAGTAAGCGTATCGCCACTGATGTTTACTGGCCCCGTGATAGTACTGAAAGTAATCGGTAGGTTCACGTCACTGCTGGCAACTAACTTAAATGGTACATCTCCATATGTTTTATTGGCGATAGGAGCAAAGGTGATGGTGGGCTGCGCCTGGTATATTTCGAGTGAGTCATCCACGAAATGGAACTCATAGTTAGCGGCCGCTAAGTTACCCTTTGTTACGTCAATCAGGTATTTGCCAACATCGCTGCTGTCTCTTGCCGTAGTGCTGATATCAGCGCTTCCGGAAATAACCTCGGAATCCAGTTCTCCATATACAAATCCAGTGAAGTAATAACGCAATGCCGGATTAGGTTGTAAATAGGTTTTCGTTTGAGGATTAGCAATGACTGACAGTGGTGCTTTTGCAATATTAAATGTTTGTCGAACCTCCGGAGCAGCCGCGTAGTTGCTGTTACCAGTCTGATAGGCCGCAATGGTGACGCTATCTGTACCAGTAATGACTACGTTATTACCACTCAGCGCAGCGTTCCCGCTGATGATGGCAAAGGTTACCGGTAAGTTGGCGTCAGTGGTAGCGCTAATGCCAAAATGCGCATCACCGTAGGTGATACCGGAGATAGGAGTGAAGGTAATAGTTTGTGTAGCTGGAGTTACTTCCAGGCTATCATTTACGAAATCAAAAGCGTAGTTGGTAGCAGTCAGTCCGCCTCGTGTTACATCAATGAGATACTTGCCCACATTGCTATTGATGTCAGCGGTGGTGTTGATGTCGGCATTGCCGCTTACAACACTGATATCTTCGTTGTTTACAAACCCGGTGATGGTATAGCCCAATGTCGGGTTGGGTTGTTTGTAGATCCTGGTTTTCGGAGTAGCTGTTACTGTGAGTCTGGCTGAATCAACGGTGAAAGATTGTGTTTGCTGCGTGGCAGGGGAGCGGTTATTGTCACCCACCTGATCTGCAGCTATCACTACATTACCGGCGCCGTTAATGATAATGTAAGGCCCCTGAACAGTAGCGGGACCGCTTACCACACTGTATGTCACTGGTAGGCCGCTATTGCTGCTGGCATCAGCTGAGAATTGCGCATCGCCATATGTCTTATTGGCAATTGTTGGAAAATTAATGAATTGTGAGGCCGGAGTGACGGTAAGGGTGTCGGCTACACCAACAAAGGTATAATTGGTAGCATGTAAACTGGTTACTATTGGCTGGATTGGATACTTGCCTACATTATCCGCTGTACCAAGTGAGAACGACAGAGAGCCTTGTACCACTGTGGTATCTTCCCCATATACATACCCGTTGATGGTCCAGGTAATTAGCAGAGTTGGATCGCCGTAGCTCTTTGTTTGCGGATTTGGTTTTACCGTGAGAACGGCTTTGGCAATATTGAAAGATTGCGTTACCTGTGTCGCTGGCAGAAAGTTACCATTGCCTGTCTGGTTGGCTGCAATAGTAACGCTGTCGGTACCCGTAATAGTAACAGTATTGCCACTTACAGTAGCATTCCCTTTAAGTACGCTGTAAGTTACTGCCAGCCCGCCATCGCTGGTAGCGTTGAGGGCAAATGGCGCGTCTCCATATACTTTATCGGCAATGGGAGGGAAGGTAATGTTTTGTGCTGCCTGTACAATATTGAGTGTGCCTGCCTGGGTGACGATGTTATAGTTAGGGGCTGTAATGCCACTTGCGTCCGGCAGAATCGAATACGGGCCTACGGCGCTATTGATATCTCCGCCAAAGGTGGCCTTTAGGCGGCCTGTAATGACGTGTGCTGAATCTTCACCATTTACAAAGCCACTGATGGTAAAGCTGGTATCGCTGTTCGGCGTATGATAAGGACGCGTAACATCGTTGGCTTTTATAGTCAGATCTTTAGGTTTAATGGTCAATGTCTTCGTTTGTGCAGTGGCCGGTAAATAAGCATTAGAGCCGGCTGCATTGGCAGTAATGGTGACTGTTCCCGCCTTTTTGATGTGAATCTTGCCGGCTACGGTATCTGCTACGGATATATCAGATGACGAGTAAACGATGGCGCTGTCTCCATTAGTGGTAGCGCCGGGAGCAATGTCCGCATCACCGTAAGTCGCGGCGGGTATTGCAGGGAAAGTAATAGTTTGTGCAATGGCCTGGTATTCGTAGGCCCCCAGGTCAATTACCGTGTTACTGATACGTGGTTTGCTGGCCAGATCAAGGTTACCTACCTGTGGTGTGTTTCCTGGGGTGTTAGTTAACAGGTTACCGTGATTAATGGCGTAATTGTTTTTGGTCAGTTGCAGGTTACCGTTGGCAGGATCCACAAATTCTACCGGCGGTACTGCTTGTGAGGTGCTAGGGTCAGTATAGAAAGTGGTTCCAAAGATGGAATTCTTAAAAGGACCGCCATTGAGAGCGGTGTTATAGTCGGGGCTGGAGGAACCAATGTTGCCGGAAAAGATGCAATTCGTTATGATATTGTCACCCACGGAATTGTATACAGCACCGAAGGATCCTCCCGCATTGGCGGTAACTGTACTATTATAAACCCTTAGGCTGGTGCCGCGGTTACCGTAGCTACCGTAGATAGCGCCGCAATAAAGACCTCCTTGATTGCCGAAAAGAGTACTGTTGATAACAAATAATGTACTGCCGATGGCGCTGATGCCGCCACCGCCTTGTGTGGCATAATTGCCGCTGAATTGTGTATTGTATATTCTCATTGAGCTGCTGCTGATATATAAGCCACCGCCCCTGTTATTGTAAGCGTATCCAGCTGTCACAATTACACCATCCAGTGTATCGTTTACTGCGTTCACGGCTGTCAATACGTGAACACTGTTGGTACCTATAATACCGGAGGTATTTAGTAATACACTATCCGCGTCATCTCTTCCCAGGTCACCACTAAGTACGGTTCGGTTGGCCGGAATATTCCGGCTGGCAATAGTAGTTTCACTGGCTATACCTTGAAAGCCACCATAGATGGCAATATTAGAAGGTATTATAAAGCTCGCATTGGCATCTAAACTTGCAGATGGAGTATAGGTACCCGCTGCTACCCAGATTTGCTTGATACCATTGGCTGGATCTGCAGCAGCGGCCAGCGCATCCCTTAATTCAGGTAAGGGAGAAGTCCAGCTGCTTCCGTCTCCGGCGGCATACTTCTTACTAACATATAAGACCCCGGCCGCAGTAGGATTTACGATGGTCAGGTTGCAGGGAGTGGGATTATTCAGATCAAAGCCGGATGGTGCCGGATAGGCCAATGTGCTATCCAGGCTCCACTTGGAAATATCACCAAGTAAGGCAGACAATCTTGCACGAGTGCCCACGGTCCCGGATAAACAGTTATACCTCGCATTAACAGCAGGTATGCTGGAAATCCTCCCGGTATTGGGCAGCATAGAGGAAGAAGAGGTAAAATCACAGTCATTTAAAGCATGATCCCAGGAAGTCCGGTTGATATTCATAGCAGCAATAACCGAGGGGTTACCGATGTCAGTGATCTGTCCAGCGTATGCAAAGAGTTGATCACCGGCTTCACCAAGACTGATATAAGTAGCAGCGTTATTGGCGTTGGCCGTTTTATTGGTAATTGTCCCCAATGAAGCAACAGGATTATATTTACACGATATTACCACTTGTTGACCGGCACGTATTGTTGACCCGGTGGTGTTCTTCCATTCAAGGATACCATCTGTCTGTGAGCCGTTACCAGGCGTGCAGGACAGCGATTGAAAATGATTGCTGGTTGTCCACCCCAAATCTGTAAAAGTGATATAGGTATTAGCTGGACAATCTTTGAGCATCACAAAAGAGAACTTATCGTTCTGTATCAAACCATTGCTATTATCATCAAAGGTATCAAAGCCGGTAAATTCCAGATCGCCTATCCCTATTTGTGCGGCGGCATATTGGGTAATGCCGGTCAACAGGAGTAGCATTGTTAAAGTCCTGAGTAAAGGAAGCTTCATATGAAGGGATTATCTTGGGATAAATAAAAATATAAGTATGCACCCTGTTTCCAGGATGGAAAATGATTCAGTAATTTTTCAGGCTTATATTAAGCACAGAGATAAGTGTTAATCCAACCAGTGGCGAATCCTCTTTCCTCGGCTACAATTTCCTGCCATAGGGGGACGGTGTTATCAATTCCGTTAATTACTTCCAGCTCAAAATCTTCATTGGTTTGTACCAGCCAGGCTGGCGCTATCATGTAGTTGGTAGCAGTATCCATCTGTAAAGCACCTCTGGGGCTATCCAGGGTGATATGCTGCATGGCAGCAATTATTTCTCTCGCACGAAAACGATGTATATCTACAGTATTATAAATGTGTTCCAGGATCATACCGGTATCCCAACCATGCATGCCGGGTAAGTTCACTTCCCTGCCGGTATATTGTGTAAACTGTTCCTTTAACAACTGATTGGCGTTATTGTTGAGTGCCGACACCCAGGGCACATAGCCACTCACCCGAAAAGGCAATTTTAGGGCGCCATGTACCAGCGGGATGGTTTCATCCAGCGTCATGGGGCTACCGAATATTTGAAGCGGTTGTGTGATGTTTGCCTGTTGTAATTGTTGCAGAAAGCAATGTGCCAGTTCACCGTTGTAAATCGCCAGTAAAGCCTGTACATCCTGCCGGGCATTTAAAAACTGATGCAGCGGCGTTGAATCGAAATCCCGACTAGTATACTTGCTTACAAAATTATATTGTACACTGCTGCCATGATCAAAGTAAGGTTGTGTCAGCGCATGATTGATCGCATATCCACCATCGTAGAATGAAGTACATACGGCCGCTACTGAAGACAGACCTGCTGCATAAATACCGGTCAATCTGCATTGGATCACATTATTGAGGGTATGTGATAATACCACCGGATGTGGTTCCCAATCGTGGTGATATTTTGCACCACTATGTACTGCAAGGATAAGCCGGTTGAGGGGCTTAGCCAGGTTGGCAATTCTGCCAACTGCTGTTTGGTCGGCATATACAATAAGTATTTGTACCTGTTGTTCCAGCAACATTTTCTCTGCCTCCGCTACAAGTAGCTCCTCATCTGTACCATATCCAATATTGGCGGTAATGAATTCGACACTGATATTTTTATAATGCAGGTACGCTTGCATCCCTTGCAGAAAATCGTGATGCAATAAAGGATGAAACGTTGATCTTGGTAAAAGTGCTCCTATTTTCATATTTATTTTACCCTCCCTTATCATGGGTTAGGGAAAATGCCGTATAGTGAAATGATAAAAGTAACGGCCAGGTAAGGCTGCATGTTCGCCTTCGGCATACTCCTCCCGGTTGGCAGCACGTTCATCATGGTGTTGGTAGATGAATTGTAAGGGCTCACGAATACAGGTMCCAGTTGCTTATTGTTTGCATCTTTTACCGTGCTATACATCCGGCTGCCATTTGTAATGGAAGGATAGTTATTGCTGGCGGTTACCAGGTTCCCTGGATTGGCGCCCATCGCCGGAATATATACCATGCCGTCGAGTTTATGTACATGTGGTGGAAGCTGATTGGCTGTAATGGTGACTTGTTCCACTCCTTCTGCCGTGCCGTAAGTGTGTCCATTTCCCCAGTGCAGTGGTACCCTGCCTTGTAGATTCGGCAAGGCAAAAGTTTCCAGGCCATCTCCTCCATAAGTAGTACCAATGAGTTGAAACAGGGGTTCATTTTCTGAAATAGACATGATTTGACCCAGACAAGGCGCCCAATCAATAGGTACGCGATTTCCTGCGATTATTCTTATTTCTCCTACGAAAGGCATCTATAGAATGTTTTAGGGTAATTAAAAGTTGGGAAATATTCCTCGCAGGCAAATTGCAAACGAAATGGCCAATGAAGGTTGCATATTATTGGTTGCCTGGGCCGCACTACCTGTTGGCTGCACAGGATATCCTAACGGCAACGCCTGTATGGAAGGAGTGATAGCCGGTATTAAACCTGCCGCTGCTCCGCCTGCTGCATATTGCGGGGCAGCGGCTACTCCCGGATAATGACCGATCGGATTATGGGTATCATTGGGCCCGCCTGCAGGAAAGGCCAGCGGAGTATAATTAACTAAATGCGAGTGCACAGGTAATTCGTTTATGGTAAGCGTTACCGTTGTCTGACCGTCTGATTCCCCCAGTACTCTCGGATTAAGACCAGGCCCCTGTCCGGCGCCTATAGGTACCCTTCCCCGCAGATCCGGTAATGCAAAAGTTGACGTACCATTTCCTCCATACGTGGTACCCAACAACGAAAAAAGAGCGGTGTTCTGCGATATTGGTAGTAATTGTCCCTCGCAAAGCGCGAAGTTTACCGGGGCAAAGTTGCCTCCAAACATAATGATGTCACCAAAAGATGTTTCATCTCCAGCCATAAGGTATAGTTAAGGGCGTGTGGGGAAAATGCCTTGTATGGCAATGATATATGTAAGTGCCAAAGACGGCATCAGGTTTGGAACCGGCTGCTGTGGCCCAACAGGCGGCGCTGTTGTTAATGGATGATTTACCGGATCAGGCACCATTTGCGACAAAGTTATTGGTACCATTTGGTCATCTGCTTTGCTGTTATAACGGGGACTGCCAGCTGTAGCATCAGCAGGCAATGCATTAATTGGCGAAGTTTCAGTGGCAGTTCCACCTACATATTGCGCCAGTGAAGCCTGCACGGTATGGCTATGATCCGGCATAGTACTGTTGGTCAATAAAACACCTTCTTCTCCAAAAGAAGACCCCAGCGGATACTGGTCGCTCCAATGCAAAGGAATGCGTCCCTGTAAGTCAGGAAGCTTGAAAGTAGTTTGGCCATTTCCTCCGTAGAAAGTACCTAGCAGGGAAAAGAGTGCCTGGTTCTGATTGATCGGCAATGTCTGACCATTGCATAAGGCATAACCTTTCGGGGCAAAATTAAATGAGACAATAGAAATCTCAGCAAGGTATGATGCCATGACAAATGTATCTGGTTGTAGTTAGGGATAATAAATATTTCAGCAAGCAAGGAAATTTCATCAAAAATAAAAATTATTTCTATCTTGACAACAATTTTCAATCAGCAAAATAAAAAAACGTACAAATACGTAAAGCAGCAACACCTTTTTTCTATACCCCCTATAATATGAGTACATCACGCCGATCATTTCTCAGCAATGCCTCACTGGCAACAGGTTTATTATTATTTCAACACCCATTTAAATCACTTGGTGCTATCACCGGCAACGCTACCTATCTTCCTGGTAACAACCGGGAATGCATGATCTGGTACACCAACGATATGCATGGACAAGTGTCTTCCTTGCTGCCGGTACAACGGGAAGGGCTACTCGTAGATGCAGGTGATTTTACGGATCACACGCATAACACGGAAGCGTCATTAAAAATGATTCAGGCCATGAACAAAGCCGGCTATCACGCTGCCACTATTGGTAACCGTGAACTGGCCAATGGTCAGGCAGCACTCGCCACACTACTGCCACACATGCAGTTTGCGTTGGTGAATTGTAATTATCGTTTTACCAATCCCGTACTTCGTCGTGAGGTGCTTCCCTATAAAATCATTTACGCCGGATCTATCAAAATCGGTATTACCGGCGTAGGGCCACAACTGACCTCACACAATGATGTTATACATTTACCTCCCGTTGCTACTGCCAACGCAATAGCCACCAGTCTGAAAAAAGATCATGGCTGCCACGTAGTGATCTGTTTATCACACCTGGGTGCAACGCTATCCAGCCAGTTGGCTACTGATAGCACGCATATTGATTTTGTAATAGGTGGTCATCAGCAACAATTGCAAAAAATGATGGTCTACCGGAATCAATTAGACAATGAAGTTTACTTTAGCCAGGCCGGATGGGATGGAATGATGGTGGGACATATGAAGATGTTGTTCAATGAAGACCGCCAGGGCTGCGGTATACGCCCGGGACATATCATGAACGCATAAACGATTTTTTTCTTAGTATGCGGGCTATATTTCTTCACCATCGTGAAGAAATATAGCCCGCTTTTTTATGAGCTACTGATCGTTGATGACACTTCAAACAATAAATAACCATACGCATTTGTACGTATTTTTTCGGCGCTCGATAAGAAACTGTTTCTTTTCTCTCCATGGAGACACCTGGCTGTCTTATCTTTGGCGGATATAATCTCATATGCCTGATGAAAAAGCACTTTTTATTATTTACTGTAGCATTAGCCTGTGGACTGTACGCACAAGCCCAACAAAAAACATCCTTTGGTTTGAAAGCCGGATTCAGCGCAGCCAATTTTTCACTCAAAGATGATGATGGCTACAAAGAAAAGACCAAAACATTGCCTGCTTTTCATGGCGGCGTAATTGTGGATATTCCATTGGATGACCAACTATCATTACAACCCGGTTTGTTTTTTAGCCAGAAAGGTGCAAAATTAAACGGTGGTGATACTGACAGCGCTGGCCACTTCGGCACTGCATCGTTTCGTATTAGTTACCTCGAACTTCCGGTAAACCTGGTGTATAAATACCAGGTTGGTACCGGCAAACTATTTGCCGGTATTGGCGTCTATGCCGCATATGGTGTGGGCGGTAAAGTGAAAGCTACCCAGGGAAATGTGTCGGTAAGTGTGCCCGTTAAATTTAAGGGTGATGCAGACGGTTCCGACATGACAACCGTGTATGTAAAACCTTTCGATGCCGGCGCTAACTTTATGATCGGATATGAACTGAAAATGGGCTTATTGTTTAGTGTTAACTACAGCCTTGGCCTGGTGAACACGGACCCGTATCCGAAGGAAACGCAAAAACAACGTTACTTCGGTGTTAGTGTGGGCTATCTTTTTAAATGATAAACATCATACACGTTTTTTACGCTTAAAAGCCGGTACCTGTCAAGTACCGGCTTTTTTGTTAAAATAAGTCCAGTAAAAGTCACTTATGTTTCAGAACAGTTGCCACGCTTCWCTYATTTTTATTTTTTCGATTCTGTAAAGCAAGATTATCATGAGAAGACTGTTACTCGTAAGCATACTGACATGCCTGTATCATTTCACGCAGGCACAGGTACTGCAACCATCCACTACACCCAATGCAGCGCAGCAACGCATGATTCAACGGGGATATGGTATGTTCATCCATTTTGGCATCAATACGTTTGCGGACGTGGAATGGTCAGATGGTACACTCCCCGTGGATACTTATCATCCTACACAGCTGGACCCCGACCAATGGGTTCGTACCGCCAGAGACGCCGGATTCCGCTATGTATTGCTCATCACCAAGCACCACGATGGTTTCTGTTTATGGGATAGTAAATACACTACGTACGATGTGGCCTCATCTCCCGTGAAAACTGATGTGGTAAAGGCAGTATCCGATGCATGTAAAAAGTATGGACTGCAGTTTGCGATCTACTATTCCTTATGGGACAGGCATGAACCATCTTACAAAGATCCCAACAAACAAAAATATGTAGACTATATGCTCCACCAGTTAACAGAACTGTTTACCAACTATGGCAACATCTGTGAACTATGGCTGGACGGGGGCTGGGACCGCCAACCAAACGAATGGGGCGTTGACCAGGTATACCAGTTGGTGAAGAAATTCAATCCCAATTGCGCAGTGAGCGTCAACCACACCATCGTCAATGAAGAGGGGAAAAGACAGGCCACCATTCCCGGTGAAATGACAACAGATAATAAATATTTCTTCCAGTATTTCCCTTCAGATTTTCGTTTATGGGACCCGCAAATGATTACCCGCTTTGATAAAAAGCAATACCTGCACAATGGGAAATCCTACTACCTTCCTTTTGAACACACTATTTGTATCAGCGATCGTTTGAACTGGTTTGAAAAATCAGCACAGCTGCCGGTTCGCGAACTGGATGAACTGGAAGAGCTGTTTTACTGGAGCACAGATAATAGTAACTGCCTCGTGGTAAATATTCCTCCTGATCAAACCGGACGAATCAGAGAGTATACAGCGTTGCAAGCCATCAGCCTGGGAAAACGACTGGGACTGGCCATGAACAAACCATTGCCGAAGAATGGCCGCTTTATTTCTGCTCATCAACCAGCTACCGCCACCAGCGTATATGCCGATCCTAAAAATCAATATGGAGCTACTGCAGTGAACGATGGAAGCTTAAGCAGCCGCTGGGCAGCCGCAGAGAAAGATACCATCGCCACCCTGGAAATGGAATTGTCGCCCGCAGATGCGTTTAATAAAATCAGCATCTTTGAGTATAAAGACACGAAATCACTGCCTGATGGTTTCTCTCAAATCAGGTTACCACGTATCCAGGAATATGCGATAGACATACTGACCAACGGTGTGTGGGAAACTATTTTCATGGAAGCTAAACCCATGGGCGATTGTAAAGTGATCCGCCTGCCACGTAGCTATCACACCTCCAGGCTGCGGTTCCGCGTTATTAAAGCGACAGCGCCGCCGTCTATCTATGAAATCAATGTAATAGATAAGTAAGCCGAAAAAAATAAACATAGGAAAAGCCCGTTAAACGGGCTTTTTTTATGCGCCTGATCAAAAAAAATCTACCCATGTAAGTTTATGGATACCTTTGGCAACTAATACCATAAATGCTTACCATGAACTTACGTGTTACCCTTTTGATGATTTGTTTGCTTACCTTTCGTATAGCCGTGGCCCAAACAGAAACGCCGGCCGGTAAATCCATCATCACCAGCTTTCAACAGTATTACAACTCCGGTGCATACGACAGTATTTTCGCCCACTTCTCCAAGTCAACCAAAACAGCCCTGCCCTGGGATAAAACGAATGCTTTCCTGAGCCAGCTAAACAAACAGTTCGGCAATATCAAAAGCACGGCATTTCTGTCTTACCAGAACGGATTTGCAGTGTATAAAGCAACATTAGAAAAAGGCACCATTTTACTGCACCTGGCCGCCGATCAAAATAACGCGATTACAGGCATATATGCCAAGCCGTATACTCCCGATACCCTGCGGAATAAAACGCCCATGCACCTGCCTTTTAAAGGCGAATGGACGGTGTTCTGGGGTGGTGATACCAAAGAACAGAATTATCACGTGGTGGTGCCGTTTCAGAAAAATGCGTTTGATATCGTGGTCCACAACAAAGACGGGCGCAGTTTTAAAACCAATGGTAAAACCAACGACGACTACTACGCATTTGGTCAGCCAGTGCTGGCGCCCTGCGATGGTGAAATTGTGCTGGCGGTAGATGGTGTGAAAGACAATGTGCCCGGCCTTATGAACGCGTTGTATATTCCCGGCAATGCAGTGCTGCTGAAAACAACAAATGCAGAATATATTTTGCTGGCACATTTTAAACAGAACAGTGTCAAAGTAAAACAGGGCGATCGGGTGAAGCAAGGGCAGCTCCTCGGTCTTTGTGGTAATTCCGGTAATTCTTCTGAACCGCATCTACACTTTCATATACAACATGTGGAAGACTTCAGTCAGGCTGTCGGCATAAAATGTTATTTCGAAAAGCTCACCGTCAATGATGTCTTACAAAAGAATTATTCGCCGGTAAAAGGGGATAGGATTAAGGGAGATGAATAACGCAGCGGGCAAGCTTTGCTAAAATTACCGGCCAGGGTAGCTTGATTGTAAAAAGCCATCATGGCCGGTTTACATAATGGTAACAAAAAAGGCGGTGGCGCTTAAATGATTAAGTCCTAATTTTGCCGGGAACGAATCAATAGCTACTGTAAAATGACTACCAGCACAATAACTACCCGGCCCATCAAAGAAGGGAATATCTGGATTGCTACTTTACTCGCTTTTGCGATGATACCTATGTCTGGTCTTGCTACCGACATTTACCTACCTTCTTTACCGGGAATGGCCGCCGATCTGGGCGTTACGGGCAGCCAAACGCAGTTGACCCTGAGCTTGTTCCTGGTCAGCTACGGTCTTTCCCAGCTATTTGTGGGCAGTATACTGGACAGCTACGGCAGATACCGGATTGCCATGTGGGCCATGCTTGTTTTTTGTATCTCCTGTGTGGTGATTGCCAACACACATAGCATTTACGTGATCTATGCCATGCGGATTATCCATGGTATTACCATTGCCTCCATGGTGGTGGCGAAGCGGGCGCTGTTTGTAGACTTATATTCCGGCGAACAGCTAAAAAGTTATCTCAGTATTTTTACGATTATCTGGTCTACCGGCCCTATAGTAGCGCCTTTCATTGGTGGTTACCTGGAAGTGAGCTTCGGATGGAGTGCTAACTTTTATTTCCTGGGTGGTTTTGCCGCCATTTTATTTATACTGGAACTTATTTACAGTGGGGAAACCATTAAGCATAGCACTGCTTTTCATCCGGGAAAAATCCTGTCTATTTATGTGAATATGCTGCGCACCCGTAGCTTTACGCTGGGTATCTCCATGCTGGGACTGGCTTATACCATGGTGATGGTGTATAATATGTCGGGGCCGTTTATCATTGAACATTACTTTAACTTTTCACCGGTAGTAACGGGCTATTGCTCGCTGGTGCTGGGCTTTGCCTGGATGGTGGGCGGTTTTCTTGGGAAGTCCCAGATTAATAAACCCTTGCTCGGAAAAATGAGTGTGAACGTGGCATTGCAGCTATTGTGTGCGCTGGGGCTGGCCATTACTTTTTATATTTTCCGGGAGATATGGACCGTGCTGTTGTTTGCCTTCCTCGTGCATGTGGGCGCGGGTTTTACTTACAATAACTATTTTACTTTCTGTCTGCAGCGCTTTCCCAAAAATGCGGGTATCGCCGGTGGATTAACTGGTGGCCTGGTGTATGTGGCGGTATCTATTTTGAGTTCCGTCCTCCTGTACCTGCTGCCTGCAAAAGATGGCGGAAACCTGGCCTTTAGCTATACCGCCCTGATCCTGGTCAGTGGGGTAGTGATGTACCGGGTATTTGTATTGAGCAAAAAAGAGAAACCGGAAATTGCGGGATAAACGGGGCGCCTATACGTTGTCGCCCAAACGATTGTCGTAATCGCCCCGCAAATTGGCATTTTGACAACCCTTCCGCCTCGAAATCCCGGAGTAAGTTTGTGGCTCAAACAACGAATTGTATGAAATACAGATTAGTTTTACTGCTATGTGCCAGCCTTTTCATCTCGCAGCTGGCAGATGCGCAACAGCAAGGGCACTATGCGGCAGTCAATGGCCTACAGCTCTATTACGAAATTCATGGCACCGGTAAACCGCTGGTATTGATTCATGGGGGAGGTTCCACCATTGAGTCCAGCTATGGCCGTGTTTTACCGGAGCTGGCTAAAACACACCAGGTAATCGCGGTAGAGATGCAGGCCCACGGTCATACCCGCGACATCAACCGCGACATGACCTTTGAACAGGACGCCGATGATATCGCTGCCCTGCTGCAGCAACTCCACATCTCCAGGGCCGATATTCTCGGGTTCAGCAATGGCGGTACTACTTCGCTGCAAGTGGCGATTCGTCACCCGGAAGTAGTGAACAAACTGATACTGTGCTCCACGCTGTACAATCGTTCCGGCACACCTCCCGGCTTCTTCGATGGATTCGCCCACGCTACGCTGGACGTAATGCCGAAAGAATTAAAGACCGCTTATCTCAAAGCCAATCCAGACCCCAAAGGATTACAGGCGATGTTCGATAGAGATGCAGGTAGAATGAAAGTATTTAAAGATATCCCAGACGCAGCGATTAAAGCGATTCAGGCGCCTGCCCTGGTGATAAATGGTGCCACAGAACTGATATTACCGGAGCATGCACTCGCATTATCCCGTACTTTATCGCACGGACAATTAGCTATTTTTCCAGGCGGTCACGGAGAATACATGGGAGAGGTAGGCGCCCCGGATAAGAGCAGCAAAGAACCGGAAGCATTTCTGATAGTAGTGAATGAGTTTTTGAGTAAGTAGGAACAACTGGTTTTTGCAAATGAGTATACGGGAACTGGCCGGAGCATCATACCTGATGCTCCGGCCAGTTTTCCTTTGTATCATTCGTCATCTAATCCTTTCCCTGCAAGGATGTGATCAATATATTTTTCTACCCTGGATTCACGGGTTTTAGCTTGTTTGGCGCCACCAAAAAAGAGGAGATAACCTCTTTGTCTGCCTGGTGTTAATGCTTCAAATGCCTTTTTTAGCTTTGGCATTTTATCCAGTTTGGTTTGGAATTCTTCCGGCATGTGGAACTCCGATACTTTTTTAAGCTTCACCGTCAAACCGGCTTTCTCTACTTCTATCGCTTCATAGATATACGCTTTGATAGTGGCCTGCATAGCGGTGACTTCTTTTGCGCTGGTGAACCGTATCTGCCGCGTAGCCTGGGTGTTTTCGGATTGCTGCACCAATATACTTTCCGGATCATGGAGCAGTGCGCCTTTGAAAAACAAGATGGCGCAGTATTCTTTGAACACGTGTATTAACACGATGTTGCTGTTATGATGCGTGTAACAGGGAGAGCCCCATTTTACTTCTTCGGTGAGTCCACAGTCCAGCACAATGCTTCTCAGGTGTGTGGTTGCCTTCTCCCATTGTCCGGCTTTGTCGAAATAAAAATCTGCTTTTGGATTCATGCGATGGAATTATTAAAGTGAACGGCGGAAAGTTTTCTGTTCGCGGGCCGGAAGTACCAGGAGGTTACTGTCAGCAATAACAACAGGATACACGGAAAGATATCTTTGAAAGCATCATGTGATATCAGATGCGACAACAACGCGCCGGAGGCCACAAAGAAGAAACCGGCGTATGCCCATTCTTTCAGCAAAGGAAGCTTGGGAAGGAGGAGGGTGAGGATACCCAATAATTTCCAGGTGCCCAGTATCTTTAAAAAATAAATGGGGTAGCCCAGATGGGTAATAAAGTCATTCTCCGCTTTTACGCCCAGCAGTTGTACAATAGCGCTGGAACCCATTCCCAGTGAAAGCCAGATGGTAGCAATCCAGTAAATAATTTTGTTCCGCTTTGTCATAACGAATTATTTTAGTTTGTTAACAGTTGCCTGGAGTCGGTTATGTGCCATGTTTATTCCTTTGGTCATGCCCATTTTCAGCATCAGATCCCGGTGTTCGTTGGATTTATAAATGATATGCATGGTGAGTTTGCTGGTGTCCGCTGTGAGGGATTCAAACTGCAGGAATTCCAGCTGTATCGAAAACGGACTGTTTTCCATTTCAAATGTCCGCGTGATGCTTTCGTTCTGGCGGAATTCGTGGATGGTGCCGTTCATGCCGAACTTGTTTCCTTTAGGATCAGTCGTTTCAAAGGCGTAGCCACCATACTTTTTATTTTCCAGTTTCAATACTTTGGTGCCCATCCATTGTTCCACGATCTCCGGTGTGTCGTAGGCTTTGAAAAGCAGTTCCACCGGCAATTCAAATTCACGGGTAATGGTGAGGTCCTGCTGACCGTCGGCTGCATCGATGTTTGTTTTCAGTTCCATGGTTAGTCTTTTTTCTTTGCCTGGTAGGTTTTCATAATTGTTTCCAGTGCATTAAATCTATCATCCCACATTTTGCGGAATGGTTCTATGAAATCGGCGACTTCTCTCATTTTTTTTGCGTTGATATGGTAATGAATTTCCCGGCCGGTTTGTTTTTGCTCCAGAAGTTCACATTCGGTGAGGATCTGGAGATGTTTGGAAACCGTGGGCCGGGCAGTATTAAAATTGGCGGCGATGGCGCCTGCTGTCATAGCCTGCGAAGCCACCAACAAGAGTATTGCCCGCCTGGTGGGGTCTGCGATGGCCTGGAATACGTCTCTTCTTAAATTCATTATGTAGCTATTTGACTACACAAATATATGTGTAGTTATTTGACTACGCAAATTTTTTTTCGAACGGATTCTCCCGGCGCTTTTTTTCGTCTTTATCCGGCATCGCATTATTATCTCACCAAAATCTATTGAATATTATTACATGGATCAGGCAAGCATCAAGGTTTCAAAATTATTTTCCATCCCGGTGCTGGTAGCGGCACTAGGTTATTTTGTAGATATCTACGACCTGTTATTATTCAGTATTGTGCGCATTCCCAGCCTGCGGGCATTAGGTGTAGCAGAAGGAGCGCTGCTGGAGCAGGGCGTTTACCTGATCAATATGCAAATGGCGGGAATGCTGCTGGGCGGTATCTTATGGGGCATTTATGGCGACAAAAAAGGACGTTTATCCGTACTGTTTGGCTCTATTCTATTATACTCACTGGCTAATATTGCCAACGGTTTTGTGACTTCCGTTGATCAATATGCAGTGCTGCGTTTCATTGCCGGAATTGGACTGGCAGGCGAACTGGGCGCGGGTATTACGCTGGTCGCGGAAATATTGCCGAAAGAAATCCGGGGATATGGTACTACCATCGTATCTGCTGTAGGCGTACTGGGCGCCGTGCTGGCCTATTGGGTGGCCGATATGTTCAATTGGAAAATAGCTTATTTTATTGGTGGCGGCCTGGGACTAACGTTACTGGTACTACGATTTAATGTATTCGAGTCCGGTATGTTCACGGATGTAAAAAAAGCTACTACTTCCCGCGGTAATTTCTTCGCACTGTTTACCAGCTGGCAACGTTTTTTCAAGTACCTGCGCTGCATTTTAATAGGCTTACCCATCTGGTTTGTGATCGGGATACTGATTACTTTTTCTCCCGAATTTGGAAAAGCAGCGGGTATTACCGATACCATCTATGCCGGTAAAGCCGTGATGTTTTGTTACATAGGACTTTCCCTGGGAGATGTATGCAGCGGGTTATTGAGCCAGTATCTCCGAAGCAGGCGAACGGCTGTATTTGTTTTCGTGATGCTGACATTGGTAGCAGTAGTCATCTATCTCACGGCTGCCGGCGCCAGCACCATCTTTTTTTATGGGATATGTTTGCTACTGGGATTCGCCATCGGCTACTGGGCTTTATTTGTGACCATTGCTGCAGAACAATTCGGTACCAATATGCGCGCCACCGTGGCTACCACAGTACCTAATTTTGTGCGGGGTAGTGTGAATATATTTACGCCGTTATTCCTGTTGCTAAAGGTGCATACCAGCATCGCTATGGCGGCGGGCATCATTGCATTGGGAACTGTTATACCCGCGCTGTTGGCGTTGTGGCGCATGGAGGAAACGTTTTCGAAGGATTTGAATTACACGGAGTAAGAATGAACAAAGCCTGATGAAAAAGAAGGGACAGCCATTCATCCAATCGGCTGTAACCTTGAATTAGCGTAAAAAGAACACGTTTCCGCTCATACCAAATAACTGCTTGTTTCTCCATTATTTTATTATTTTCCAGCCGGACCAATATTTTTTTCGGTGTATGGCTAACTTGAACCTTAAAGCAAAAGGGCTAAATACGTTTGACGCAATTGTAGTAGGCTCCGGCATTTCAGGAGGCTGGGCGGCAAAAGAATTATGTGAAAAAGGACTGAAAGTATTGTTGCTGGAACGTGGCCGGCAACTGGAACATGTGAAAGATTATACCACCGCTTTGAAAGCTCCCTGGGAAGTGACACACCGTGGAGCCACTACCATAGCGCAATCCAAAGAACATCCATACCTGATCCGCGATCGGGTGTATACTGAATTTAACGAAAGCTATTGGGCGAAAGACACGGAAAGTCCTTATACGGAAAAGAAGCGTTTCGACTGGATGCGTGCAGATATCGTGGGTGGACGCTCTATCATGTGGGGCCGCGGTTCCCTACGCCTCAGCGACCTCGACTTTGAAGCCAATATCAAACAAGGCATCGGCATCGACTGGCCCATCCGGTATAAAGATCTTGCACCGTGGTATGATCACGTGGAAGCATTTGCTGGTATCAGCGGACAGAAAGAAGGGCTGGCGCACTTACCGGACGGCATTTTTCAGCCACCAATGGAAATGAACTGTTTTGAAAAACAATCGAAGGAACGCATCGAGTCCGCATTTCCCGGCAGAAAAATGACCATCTTCCGTACCGCCAATCTCACACAACCTATCGGCGACAGAGGCAAGTGTCAATACCGGGACCGCTGCTCCCGCGGATGCCCTTTTGGCGCCTATTTCAGCTCACAGTCGTCCACATTGCCGGCAGCCGCTAAAACCGGTAACCTCACATTGGTATCTGATGCCATCGTGAATAGTATCATTTACGATGAAAGTAAAAATAAAGCCACCGGTGTTCGCGTCATTGACAAGCACACCAAAGAGATGCAGGAGTTTTACGCAAACATTATCTTCCTGAATGCCTCTACACTTGGCAGTACCTTTGTGCTGATGAATTCCGTGTCAAACCGCTTCCCGCAAGGTATCGGCAACGATCACGGCGTACTGGGACACTACCTCATGGATCACCATTTTCATGTAGGCGCCAGCGGTACTTCAGACGAGTTTAAAGATAAATATTACTACGGCCAGCGCCCCGCGGGCTTCTATATTCCCCGCTTCAGAAATGTGCATACAGACGATAAACGCGGCTACATCCGTGGCTTCGGCTATACCGGTTATAGCAGTCGTTCCGGTTGGGCCAGAGGTATTGCAGAACTGGGCATCGGCAACGCCTTCAAAGATTATTTATCAGAGCCGGGACCCTGGCAAATGGGGCTGATGGGCTTCGGTGAATGTTTACCTTATGAAGAGAATCAGGTAATACTGGACCATAGCACCAAAGATGCCTGGGGCCAACCTGTACTCCAGTTCAACTGCGAATTTAAAGACAATGAAAAGCAAATGCGGAAAGACATGGCCGCAGATGCAGTAGCCATGCTGGAAGCAGCAGGACTAAAAGATGTACAGGCATTCGACCGCGATTCATATCCGGGTATGGCCATCCATGAAATGGGAACGGCCCGTATGGGAAAAGATCCGCGTACCTCCGTACTCAATGAATGGAACCAGGTGCATACGGCTAAAAATATATTTGTCACCGATGGCGCCTGTATGACGTCTTCCGCCTGTCAAAATCCGTCACTGACCTATATGGCCATCACGGCGCGGGCGGCGGATTACGCCGTGAAAGCACTGAAGCGGCAGGATTTATAACTAGCAGAAAGCTGAAAGCAGAAAGCAAAAAGCTACTGTAGCGGATCATGAATCGATATCTGCTAATATTATTCGCTACAATAGCTTTTTGCTTTACGCTTTCCGCTTTCTGCTAAAAAACAAAACATAATAATATGTCTGGATCATTGAAACCTATTCGGGTATTAGTAGTAGGGTGTGGTAATATGGGCGCATCTCACGCCACAGCTTATCATACACTGGATGGATTTGACATCTGCGGTATTGTATCTACCGGGAAAAGTAAGGAGGTATTGAACAACAAACTAGGTGGAGGCTATCCGTTATACAGTGATTACGAAGCCGCACTGATTGCCACCAAGCCGGATGCAGTATGTATTTCCACGTATCCGGATACACATGAAAGCTTCGCGGTGATGGCGCTGGAACATGGTTGTCATGTATTCATAGAAAAGCCACTGGCCGACTCCGTAGCAGGAGCTTTGCGCGTAGCGGCCGCTGCGCGCAAAGCCGGCAAAAAGCTGGTAGTGGGATATATATTACGCCATCATCCTTCCTGGCAGCGGTTTGTGGAACTTGCACAACAGCTGGGTAAGCCGCTGGTGATGCGCATGAACCTTAACCAGCAAAGCCAGGGCAGCAAGTGGACGGTACATCGCAACCTGCTGCAAAGTCTGAGCCCTATTGTGGATTGCGGCGTACACTATATTGATGTGATGTGTCAGATGACCCGCTCTAAACCGATACAGGTATATGCAATCGGCGCCCGCCTTTCTGATGATGTGCCGGCAGATAATTATAATTACGGTCAGCTGCAAATCCGTTTCGAAGATGGCTCTGTAGGCTGGTATGAAGCCGGTTGGGGACCCATGATGAGTGAAACCGCCTTTTTTGTGAAAGATGTCATCGGACCGGAAGGCTCCGTGTCTATTGTTGCTAAAGATGCAGGCGCCACCGGTAATTCAGATAACGTAGATGCACACACGAAAACAGAATCACTCCGCTTTCATCATGCGGCATTGGATGCCAACGGAAAGTTTGTGAAAGAAGATACCTGGATTACTATGGAAGGAGAACCGGACCACCAGGGCTTATGCGATCGGGAACAACTGTATTTCCTGAATGCTATCCGGGAAAATATAGACCTGACTGATCACGTAGAAGATGCCGTGAATAGCTTACGCATTGCTTTTGCCTGCGATGAATCTGTGCGCACGGGGAAGGTAGTCAGCCTTTAGCAGCTTTTAGCCATTAGCTTTTAGCTGTTAGCAAATGCAGCGAAGACCAACAAAGTATTATCTCCGCTGCATTTGCTAACAGCTAAAAGCTAATGGCTAACAGCTGCCTCACAATTTATCCCGGAAAGTTTTGGGTGATACGCCCATCACTAATTTAAACGACCTCGAAAAAGTATACTGATCCGGATATCCCATCTCTCCCGCAATTTCTTTTACGGATAAATTCGTTTCTCTTAATAGCTGGCTGGCCTTCTGCATACGGAGGGACGTAAACAGCTGTATAGGTCCGTAACGTGTTTTTTCTTTGAATAAGGCCGACAGATAAGAAGCGGATAACCCCATTTCTTTGGAAAGGTCTGCCAGCGTGAGATGCTGCTCCAGGCGTTGCTTCATTAACTGGATACACTGTTCTATAATATTATCTGCCCCATGTTTCATATAATTAAAAACGCTGAGGCGGAAAGTGCCGAGAAAACTATAGAAGCGGAAATTAGCGTACAACAGATTTTCAATATTATTCATCAGATCCAGGTGATGCAGGATATCATCGAACTGTGCATTCCTGCCTACCAGTGGGGGAATGGTGCGCGGCTTGTCGGCAGTGTCCAGGTATTGGTAGATGGAGGCGGCCAGCTGTCCGGAAAACTGTACGGTATAGAGTCGCCATGGATCATCAGGAGCCGCGCCTATGCGAAAAGCCGTGTTGGCCGGAATCAATAGATACTGATTCGGTTTGATCACCGTTTTTTTATCGCGGGTTTCTATCCAGCCGTTGCCATGTGCTGCATATAGCAACGTGTATACCGCGCTGCCTTTTATTTCCATGGGTTCTCTGGCAGTATTTTCGGGATAGCGTCCTATGTTGGTAATAAAAAGATTTCTGCCAAGCGGATGCTTTTCCAGATTGCGTTTCAGGTGGTCCGGTAAAATCCATGTACTGGGTGTGTTGGTGGCAAGGTGATTCATGGTAATAGTAATTTAAGCCATTCTTTTCATAACCTGCAACATTGTTTGATCAAAAAAAAAGGGCAACCTTAGCAGTAGCAAGTAGCACAATTATTTTATTTTCCACGTACGAAATTATCAACCAATAGCGAAATTTTATGCACCAAATGCCTTTAATTGATCTGGCTGTCATTGTGATGTACCTGCTTTGTATGATTTTAACGGGGTTGTGGTTTTCCAGGAAAAACAAAAATGCCGCGCAGTTTACCACCGCATCCGGAAGCATTCCTGGCTGGGCATTGGGGCTATCATTATATGCTACTTTTTTGAGCAGCAATACGTTCCTGGGCGTACCCGGAAAATCGTTTGGCAGTAACTGGAATGCTTTTGTATTCAGTCTGTCGATGCCGCTCGCCGCATTTATTGCGGCCAGGTATTTTGTACCATTTTACAGACATAGTGGAGAAGTAAGTGCGTACACCCATCTGGAACGCCGCTTTGGTCCATGGGCCAGAACTTATGCCACTATCTGTTTTATATTAATGCAGCTGGCCAGAATGGGCACCATCTTTTTTGGGGTGGCACTGGCGCTGCAGGCGCTTACCGGTTTGGAAATGCGTACTATCATGACCGTTACCGGTATCTGTATTATTATATATACCGTGCTGGGTGGAATGGAAGCGGTAATCTGGACGGAGGTGTTGCAGGGAATCATCAAAACGGCCGGGGCATTGATTATCCTGGGATTGGTGATAGCGGGCATGAAAAATGGCATCTCGGATATCTTTAGTATTGGTATGCGGGAGGCAAAGTTTTCGCTGGGTAGTTTTAATCCTGCGGATGTCAGCACGCCTACTTTTTGGGTGGTATTACTGTATGGGTTCTTTATTAACCTGAACAATTTCGGGATGGATCAGAACTACGTACAACGCTATCACACGGCCCGTTCTGAGAAGGAAGCTTCGCGCAGTATCTGGTTATGTGTACACTGGTATGTGCCCGTGAGTATGGTATTCTTTTTTATCGGCACGGCATTATTTGCGTATGCACAACAACATCCGGAGGCGCTGCTGGCAGTAAAGCAACAAGTAGCGGCGGAACGGCATGTATCCGTGGAATCCCTGGTGCCGGCGGATTATGGCGATAAAGTGTTGCCCTGGTTTATGGTTACGAAGGTACCGAAAGGATTGCTGGGCTTAATTGTAGCTGCCATATTATCTGCTGCCATGAGTACCGTGAGTAGTGGAATGAATAGTACAGCTACTGTTTTTTTGAAAGATATTTACCAGCGTTATATCCGCCGGGAAATCAGTCCGGCAAAGGAAATGCGGGTATTGTATATCGCTACTACGCTGACCGGCCTGCTGGCTATATTTTTTGGTATCTCTATGATAGGGGTGAAGAGCATCCTGGATATCTGGTGGGAATTATCCGGCATTTTCGCCGGAGGTATGCTGGGATTATTTCTCCTGGGCATTGTATCTAAAACAAAGAATGCGGCAGCAGTGGCTGCTACGGTAATAGGCCTGTTGGTCATTCTCTGGATGTCGCTTTCCAAATACCTGCCTGCTGCGTGGGAACAATGGCGTAGTCCATTACATGTGCATTTGATTATTGTGGTAGGCACTTTATCTATATTTCTGGCGGGCATACTGTTTACACGTCTGCAACGCCGTACACTCCCTGAATCTTAAACCTGTTTGTTATGCAAAAGAAATTTGTTCCGGTGATGATCACGCCGTTTAATCTGAAGGCACAGATAGATCATGATATGATAGAACAGCTGATTGATTTTTACCTGGAAGCCGGGGTGAAAGGCTTTTTTGCCAATTGTCTTTCTTCCGAAATGTACAGTATCAGCGAAGATGAGCGGCTGGAGCTGGCGCGTCATGTGGTACGGTATGTCAATGGCCGTGTACCGGTTGTCGCTACCGGATCATTTGGATTAACCATCCCGGATAAGGCGCTGTTCACCCAAAAGATGTACGACACCGGCGTGGATTCTGTAATCATGATTACCGGGCACTTTGCCAATATCGACGAATCTGATGCCGTGCTCTTACAAAGATTCGAAGAACTGTTCTCCTTAACCGGCAATATTCCACTGGGATTATATGAATGTCCTGCGCCTTATAAAAGAGTCATTAGTCCGGAAATTTTAGCTACCTTACTGGCCACCAATCGCCTGATTTATCATAAAGACACCTCCTGTAATGTAGAGAATGTACGGGCAAAACTAGCGGTGACAGCGGGGAGCCGACTGGAGTTTTACGATGCGCATACACCTAACGGGGTCGCATCTATGAAAATGGGCGCTGCGGGGATGTCTTCCATTTCCGGAAATTTTTATCCTGAGATATTAGTCTGGTTATGTAATCATGTAGACGATGAAAGTAAACAGGCAGACGTACAATGGATACAATCGGAGCTGCAAAGAGTAGATCCCCTGATCCATATGGCTTATCCGTTGAGCGCCAAATACTTTCTGCAGCAGCGTGGACTACCGGTGCGTACTATTAGTCGCGCGCATGCGCTGGAATTAACGCCGGAACAGAAGGCAACTTTGCAACAGATTTACCATGATTTCAAGGGCTGGTGCGACCGGTTACAGATCAAAGAGGTAAGTACCGGGGCATTATCGGCACATTAAATCGTTGTTATTTTCAGGCAGGAAATTATGATGGCAACCGGCCAATGTGTAGTTTCGACAAATCTTGTTCCTAATTCACATAATAGATGTCAACCAGCCTTTATAATTCGCAGCAAGATGAAATGTTCCTGTGGGTCCGGCTTTGTGAGGGGGATAGGGAAGCTTTCGGGGAAATATACCGGCGTTATTTTCCGCTGTTATTCCGGTATTGTATCCGGTTTACCACGGATCGAAACCTGGTAAAAGACATGTTGCAGGACTTCTTTTCACAGTTGTTCCTGCAACGTGCCGGCCTGTCTGCCCCGGTGAACCTGAAAAGCTACCTGTTAGTAGCAGCGAGAAGAAAGTTATTCCGTTATCTTGGAAAGTCGGCTAAAATGCCCGGCATGCTGGACGACCAGGTAGCCTCCCTTTTCGATCTCGAACTGTCGCCTGAAAGTATTTTAATTAATCGCCAACACAACGAACACGCCGCACGTCTGCTACAACAAAAACTGCACGCACTCACCCTCCGCCAGAAAGAAGCGGTATACCTCCGGTTTTACGAAAACCTTACCTACGAAGAAATTGCGGAGATTATGGGGTTGAAAGAAGTAAAATATGCCCGTACCTTAATATATCGTGCCATCGCTGAATTAAAAGAGTTGCTGGCGCCCAACGAGTCGGCTTTGATGCTCCGCTAAAAAATAATTTAAAAAAAGATTGATTTTCCTGAGGGTATTTTTTCGGTTCCTGTCTCTACTATAAGTACAAGGTACTTTTTTTATGAACTATGGTGGATACGATGCAGCTGATTTTGCTGCAGATGCCTCTTTCCGGGCATGGGTACTGGAAAATACAAATACTGCTTTCTGGATACAGTGGCAGGCTGCATATCCTGAACAGGAACAGGTGTTGCAGGAGGCACGCGCCATGGTGCTCGCACTACGGTTCCGGACCAACGAAATAAGTGCAGAAGAAATGGACGCGGTAAAATACCAGATAGATGAGCTACTGAACGATGCCGCCGTTAAAAAAAATAGCGGACCATCGCGCAGAAGATGGCTCTATACCGTTGGAGCCTCTATCGCCGCGGCCACACTTACTTTGCTGGCTATTACCTGGTATAAGACCAGCCATACCACACCGGAAAAAATAATAGTACAAACCGGCTTCGGTGAAACTAAAATCATACATCTGCCAGATGGTTCTGTGGTACAACTCAACGCCAACTCCGCAGTAGAGTACCCCGCCAAATGGGAACAGGATAAAGTAAGAACAGTAGCATTACAGGGAGAAGCCTATTTTAATGTCTCCAAATCTCCTGCAGGCCTGCATCCTAAGTTTAGGGTGATCATGCCGGCGGTCACCATCGAAGTAAAAGGAACGGCCTTTAACGTATATCATCGCCATAAAAAAGTAAAGGTATTATTGGAAGAAGGAAAGATCGTGGTGAATGATAGTTTACAGATGAAGCCAGGAGACATGATGCAGTTTGCATCCGGTACGTATCAACGATTAACAGGCAATGCCGCACAACTAACCGCCTGGAAACAACACCGCCTGGTGTTCCACGAAGAAACACTGCTGAACGTAGCACAGCAATTAACCGATATATACGGGTATCGTATTGAGTTTAGGAATAAAAGGATGGAAGGCCTGCTCTTTACCGGTTCAGGTCCTGCTGCTGATCCTGCCTTGCTGTTGAAAGCAATAGCCACTGTGCATCAGCTGAAAATGACACAACACAATTCAGTTATCATTTTTGAATAAGGATCTTAAAATTTACAGTTATGCAAAAGAGCTTTACGAAGCTTTATGCTCCATGGAGCGCCATGCTGCTGTTATTGTTAACGCTGGGCACCCACACCAATGCACAGCAGTTAATGGTAAGTAGTGGAAACACTCCAGGGGAAGCAGGTTCTATCTCCCTCCGCCAAATGCTGACCGACCTGGAAACCAGGCTGATGGTCAGCTTCAACTACTCGCCCGCTCAGGTGGCAGACAAATTTGTAGCTGCCAAACCCGGACGGCTAAACGCTGAAAATCTTGATGTGCAGCTCACAAAAATGCTGGCGCCATTGGGATTACAGGCAGTAAAACTCAGTGAACATGATTACGCCATCCGCACCAGTACCGCCACCAAAGCGGCCATCACTGCGGCAGACGTACAGGTAAAAGGTACGGTCACCGATCAGAAAGGCGCCCCATTACCGGGTGTCACGGTGCATGAAAAAGGCACTAACAATGGTACTGTCACTGATGCAGAAGGGCACTTCACACTCCGCGTCGCCAGCGCGAATGCCGTGCTGGCGTTCCGTTTTGTAGGCTACATTGCCCAGGAGCAAAAAGCCGGTAATGGCAACATCCAGATTCAGCTGGCACAAGATGTACGCAGCCTGGATGATGTGGTAGTAACGGCGCTGGGTATTAAGCGTCAGGAAAAAGCCTTGGGTTATTCTATTGCCACTATCAAAGGTGATCAGGTAAGTACCGTGAAAGAAGTGAATGTAGCGAATGCATTGTCTGGTAAAGTAGCGGGTGTGAACGTAAGAGCTACGAGTTCTGATCCGGCAGGTACTGCACTGGTGACTATCCGTGGTCAAAGCGGATTCCAGGGGTACAATCAACCTTTGTATGTGTTAGATGGTATTCCAATTTCTTCAGGTGTCCGCGCTCCCAAACAAACCGTGGGACAGGTAGTTGTAGATTATGGTAGTACCATAGCAGATATTAATCCGGATGATATTGCCAGTATTACTGTGTTGAAAGGCGCTAGCGCATCTGCATTGTACGGTTCCCGTGCCATTAATGGAGTTATATTGATCACCAGTAAATCAGGCTCCGGGCTTACAAAAGGTCTTGGTGTTTCTGTGAATTCCAGTGCAATGTTCGATCAACCCTGGTTGTTTCCTAAGTTCCAAAATGATTTTGGCTCTGGTGACAGGGAAGGCTCTGATGAAACTATTTCAGATGCCAGCTGGGGACCACGACTGGATGTAGGCACCAAACATGTACAGTGGAACAGCCCGAAGGATGCGAATGGACAGCCTATTCCAACGGATTGGATATCTTATCCCAATCGCCATAAAGATTTCTTCCGTACAGGATCTACTTTTACCAATAACATTGCCGTTACAGGCAACAACAAAGAAGGTAGTTTCCGCTTGTCTTTCACTAATCTGAAAAACGAAGGCATTATACCAAACACAGATTTAAAGAGGAATACCCTGAATCTGGCGGCAGCCTATAATCTCAAGCCCAATATCAAGGTGAGTACCAACGTCGGATATACGAAAAATATCAGCGACAACCGTCCTACATTTAATAGGGGCAGTGTTAGCAATATTGTATATACCACTACGCCCAACGTAGATATCAAACAATTACGTAATTACTGGCTACCTGGCAGAGAAGGACTACAACAGTTCTCTCATGTGCCCGGATCTACTGATAATCCTTACCTGGTGGCATATGAATTCATCAACGGTTTTGATCGTGATCGTATGACAGGTAACGTGCAAATTGATTTCCAATTCACAAAAGAATTGTCGCTCATGGTACGCACCGGTATGGATCTATATTCTGAAACACGCGAAAGCAAACGTCCTTTTAGCGCGATAAAGAACAAAACAGGTGCCTATGCTTTAGAAACAGAATATTTCCGGGAACAGAATACGGATTTCTTATTGAGTTATAAAAAGAACATCAACAAAGATTTCTTTTTTTCTGTATCCGGTGGAGCCAATCGTATGAATCAATTTGGGAAAGGGTCTTCTCAGAAATCTGAAGCCCTTGTGATTCCTCAATTGTATACAATTGCCAATGCGAAAGCTGGTACAGTTGTAAACAACTCTTCCAGATCCAATAGAAGAATCAATAGTGTATATGGTATGGGACAGGTGAGTTACCGGAACTATGCGTTCCTGGATCTTACAGCACGGAACGACTGGTCCAGTACATTACCAATGGCTAATAATTCCTATTTCTATCCTTCTGCTTCATTAAGCCTGATTGTGTCAGATATGTTGGGGCTCAAATCAGATGTATTATCATTTGCTAAAGTCCGGGTTAACTGGGCGCAAGTAGGAGGAGATACAGATCCCTACCAGTTGAACAATACCTTTAGCTTTGGACAGGATTGGGGTGATGTGAAACAAGCCAACATCAGCGATGTACTGAAAAATAACGAGTTGAAGCCGCTGATTGCCACTTCACATGAATTTGGCGCCGATCTGCGCTTCCTGAAAGGGCGTTTAGGGCTTGACGTTACTTACTATAATACCGTTAACCGTAACCAGATTATTAATATTCCGGTCACGAAAGCCACCGGTTATTCCAGTATGATTACTAATGCCGGCAAAATCCAGAATAGGGGTATTGAAATTGGCTTAAGTGCTACTCCGGTAGCTGGTCCATTCCGCTGGGATCTGCAGGTAAATTACACCCGTAATCGTAATAAAATATTGGAACTACGGGAAGGCCTTACTAATTACATGTTAGGTGGTGCAGAAGGAGTTCGCTTCCTGCTGCAGGAAGGCCGGGAAATGGGAGATATGTATGCACAGACCTGGGTAACCGTACCTGATGGAGAGTTTAAAGGGCAACCGTTATTGAGCGATGAGGGTGGTTATCAGAAAGGGAATGATTATGTAAAGATAGGAAACTATAACCCTGACTTTATGTTGGGCATCAGCAACACATTTACCTATAAAGGCTTTACCCTTAATGTGCTGATCGATTGGCGCCAGGGTGGAAAATTCTTTTCTTATGTAGCCAAGAACCTGTTGAGTGATGGCCGCACGCAAACAACCGTGCCTGGCCGCGATCCGAAAACAGGTGGTTTGGCATGGACAGATGCTGATGGAAACAAACGTACGGATGGCATGACGCTGTTTGGCTACGTGAGCGATGGTAATGGTAAATACAAACTCAATGATGTAATTACAGATCCGGAGAACTATTACGGGGAATACTACTGGGACTTTCCTGCCCGTTCTACCTTCGATGCCAGTTACGTGAAATTACGTGAAGCTTCGCTGACCTATGCTTTCCCAAAGAAGATGTTGGGTAGGGTGCCATTGAATAATCTCTCGGTTTCACTGATTGCACGTAATCTCTTTACCTGGACGGCCGCAGAATCAGGATATGATCCGGAAACGGCAATGACACTTTCCAATGGCAGCTTCTCTCCAGGCGTTGCCAGCTGGGGACTGCCTTATACCCGTTCTTTTGGCGCTAAAATAGGTTTCAATTTTTAAACCATTAATTGTATGGCTATGCAACGCATACCTCTTAAATATTATATACTGGGAATCGGCTTGTTGCTCTCAGCCTGTAGAAAAGACTTTGAAGCCATCAACACCAATCCCAATGAATCAGAAGTGGTTAGTCCGGAGTTTCTGATGTCAAATGTGATCATTAATACGGCGTATGGTTATCAAAAAGAAGCGTACTTCGATAAACCCGCTTCAGCTGGCCGTTATATCACGATGGTACGCAATGAGGGGAATGATAAATTCGACTGGGGGCCACAAAGCTGGGACGACTACTACGGAAGACTCTCTGCAAATCAGGAGATGATGGCCCTTGCTACTAAATTGAATATGCCGCAATACCTCGCAGTAGGTAAAGTTATGGCAGCTTTTAATTTCGCGTATACCTCGGATCTCTTTGGTGATATCCCGTATACGGATGCACTCCGACTGAAACAAGACCGGCTTGTTCATCCAAAATACGATCAGCAACAAACGGTATATCCGGCTTTATTACAAACGCTTAAAGATGCCAATAACGACCTGTCCAATCCGCCAGGTAGTATAGATCCCAAAGCAGATGTAATGTACGGAGGAGCGCCTTTGCAATGGCGAAAATTTGCCAATTCCCTGCGCCTTCGGATGTTGCTCCGCATTGCTAAGAACTATGCGCCTGCCTTTACAGAAATGCAGGAAATCCTGAACGACAAAACAAAGTATCCCATCTTTGAAAGCAATGCTGATAATGCAGAAATCATTTATCAGGGTACTGTAAGCGATAATAGCTGGCCAGGTAGCGCTCAGGGAAGCTCCGTAGACGAGTTTGACAAACGCAAGCCCAGTAAGGAAATTGTTGATGCCCTGCAGAAACGCAAAGATCCCCGTTTAAAAGTATGGATAGCACCTGTGGACTCTCTTAAAGGATGGAAAACAGATTCAAGTGTATACGTAGGCGTGCCCAATGCTATTCCAGCACCTTATGATTATAACGGTGGTAAAACGCATATTTCCCGTTTGTCGACGCTCTTTACCAAAACCAACGACCCGATGTTGAAAGCCAGTATGCTCACCTATGCGGAGGTATGTTTTATTCTTGCAGAAAGCGTGCAGGCAGGGAAAGTAACCGTAGCCGGTAAAACAGCTGAAAGTCTATACTACGATGGCATCAAGGCTAATATGAAATTTTATGGTGTAGATAAAGCAGCTAACGACTCACTTTACTACGATCAACCGATGGTAAAATATGACGGTACGCTGGAACAATTGATCGGTCAGAAATGGATTGCCGGCTTCCTGAAAGGGGCAGAGGCATGGTTCGATAATCGTCGTACCGGATTCCCAAAATTTGTATTGGGCCCACTGTCATCTACGTCCGTATTACCTAAGCGATATGTCTATCCAACTGGTGAGCGTGATACCAACGAAGCGGAATACCAGAAAGCAATCGCTGTATTCGGTCCCGATAAACAAACTACCCTGATGTGGTATTTAAAATAGCGTTTAGCCATTAGCTGTTAGCTTTTAGTAAATGCAGCGGAGTCGATGAATGCAGGTCTCCGCTGTATTGGCTAAAAGCTAACCGCTAACAGCTAATCGTTTCTTTGTCCTGCTATTCCTTTTTGTTAAGCCGATTTAAATGACATGATGAGAGGATTCTTTGCTATAGTTTTTTTTATTCCACTGCTATGTTCTGCTGTCGCCAGGCAACAGATAACAATTGTTACAAAAGATAAACAGATTGCCGCCCAGGTATTACAGGAAGAAGTACAACGCCGTACCGGTATCACCTGGCCAATCACCAACAAGATGCCTGAAAAGGGGCAAGTAATCGTATTTACCAGCATTCCCTGCGCTGCCGAATCTTATCATATCCGTACTGTCTACGAGAAAAACAGACAGATCATTAAAGTAGAAGGCGACGGCACCCGTGGCCTGCTATACGGTGCAGGCTATATACTCCGGAACATGGCATACGACCAGCAGCAAATGTGGTTGCCGGTTATACCAGAGATAGATGCCGTTCCCGAAAAGCCCGTACGCGGCCATCAGATCGGCTACCGCAATCTCGCTAACTCTTACGATGGATGGACGCCGGAACAATACGAACAATACATCCGCGACCTCGCCATCTTTGGTGCCAACACCATTGAGGCCATTCCGTTTATGCCGCCATCTCCCCATTTCCATATTCCCTCCATGGACATGACCCTGCGCATCAGCGGGTTTTGTAAAAAATATGACCTGGACTTTTCTGTATGGACGCCCGCCACGTTTGACCTGAAAGACGCCGATAAAAGAAAACATTACCTCCTCCAATTCGATACCCTGCTCCGGCAGGCGCCGCGCCTCGATGCCGTATTTTTTCCCGGCGGAGATCCCGGCGACAATCCACCGCAACAAGTCATTCCACTATTGGAAGAATTATCCGTTGCCTTAAAAAAGTATCATCCGAAAGCACGCATCTGGTTGTCGCTGCAAGGCTATACACCCGATCAGTGTGCGTTCGTTTATTCCTATATCCATCAACATCAGCCAATGTGGTTAGGAGGGATCGTTGTAGGTCCCTCCAGCCCTTCGCTGGAAGATACCCGGGTCGCACTACCTGCGAAGTATCCTATCCGTCACTACCCGGATATCACGCACACGGTTCGTTGCGACTATCCGGTGGCCTGGTGGGACCCCGCTTTTGCGTATACCCTTGGCCGTGAGCCAGTGAATCCGCAGCCATTGTATTACACGAATATCTATCGCTTTATTGCGCCCACCATGGATGGCTTTGTCAGCTACTCCGACGGTGCGCACGACGATCTCAATAAAATGGTATGGAGCATGCTGGGCTGGAACAGCCAGGCTAATGTGAGAGACATGCTGATACAATATTGCCATTACTTTTTTGGCAACGCCTTCGCCGAAGAAGCCGCCGATGGTATACTGGCCCTGGAGAAAAACTGGGAAGGCCCTATTGCCGATAATGGCGGTATACCCGCCACACTTACCCTATGGCAGAAACTCGAACAGCAACATCCCGAACTGGCCGGCAACTGGCGTTGGCAAATGTGTTTGCTCAGAGCTTACTATGACGCCTATACGAGACAACGCGCCATTCGGGAAGCCACCCTGGAAGCCGCTGTTAACCGCACCCTCCTGGAAGGAGGCGATGCCATGGGCCGCGCCGAAAGAATATTACAACAGGCAGATAGCATCATCATGCCCCAATGGCATGCGCGTATCATCGCGCTGTGCGATGATCTTTTTAAATCCGTCGCGCTGCAAACCAGCGTCGCCAAATACCAGGCAGCCGGACCAGAGAGAGGCGCGGTGCTCGACTTCCTCGATCGCCCCCTGAATAACCGCTGGTGGCTGGAAGATCAATTTAAATATATCCGCACACTACCGGAAACGGATCAACGAAAAGCACTGGATACTATTGCACGCTGGGAAAATCCCGGCCCCGGCAGTTTTTACGATGCGGTGGGTAATATTGCGAAATCTCCACATGTGGTGCGTACGGAAGACTTACACACCGATCCGCTGATACGCCGCAGTGATGCCCCCGGATTCGATTGGTGGGAGAGTGGCCGCAGCCGGAAACGGATGTCGTGGATGATCAGCCTGCGATGGCCTTCTGCTATGCGATACGAGCATCTGGATTCCACCGCAAAATACATGGTACAGGTAACCGGCTACGGCGAATGCCTGCTGCGTGGCAACGGCGTATTATTGACACCCGGCCGCTACGATAAAGGTATCGGTGAACGCAAAGAATTTGCAATCCCGGCCACGTTGATTAAAAACGGTACCCTCGTACTTACCTGGGATACCATAGATGAAGAACACCTTAACTGGCGCCAACATTCAAGGGTCACCGAAGTGTGGCTGATTAAATTATAAAACAACTGGAATGAAGAAACTAACAATCCTCGCAGCAGGCCTGCTGCTGTGGTGTACTTCCCATGCCACATCTGACCAGCCTTTCACGCAGGCGGTGTCCGTGAAATACCACGTTCCGGCAGGACTCCAACTGCTCAAAGTAATCACTGATTACAACGATAATGTACACGTACTGACCTCGCAAGGGTTCTACCGCCTCAGTGGCAACGACCTCGTAAAAGATGTCCGGTTTCGACCGCTGGCACAAAAGATACCCGTAGATGTCACTACCCAGGAAACCAGTGGCCACCTGTATTACCTGTATGCAGATAAATGTCTGACGAACGGCTACGCCGGTATACCTTATATCAATTTACCCCTGAATAAATTTAACCACGTAGCGGTAGATGCCACCGGCCGCATGCTGCTGAGCGGCAACAACGCGCTCGCAATAGCTGTCAATGGCAAGCTACAGGAACTGCCCGCACTTCCCGAAGGTGTGCAAAGCCTGGCCGCCAATGCAGGTTCCTTCTTCCTCCTCACCAGCAAAGCGGTGTATCGTTTGGAAGGGGAGCAGTTCAAAGCGATACATGCCGTCAAAGACGCCACTGCCATGACTTTCAACGGCAACGACGTTATACTCGGTACGCACAACGGCTACTACGCTATCAACAGCCGCAGCGGTGATACCAGTTTATCTCTGCAAGTACGTGTACCCGTTCCCGATATCAATACACTAATGGTGGTGAATGGTCATATCTGGGCAGGTACACCACAAGGCGCGTTCACTAAAACCAGTGCAGGCGATTACCGCTACTTCGCCTCCCGCCGCTGGCTGGATCAGGACGCAGTAAAATCCTTCGCGGCCGACAGTAACGGGGACGTATATATTTTAACCGCTACCGGCCTGAATAAAATCGCCTTCACCCAACAAACACTGGCACAGAAAGCGGCGTACTTTGAACGTAAAATCCGGGAACGTCATATCCGCTATGGCTTTATCTCTAACGTGCAGCTCCTTACGCCCGGCGATGTAGCCACGGCGGAAATGGCGGATACCGATAATGATGGTCTGTGGAGCAGTTTCTATCTCGGCAGCCAGGCCTTCCGTTATGCTACCACACATGAAGCGGTAGCTAAACGCTACGCCTGGGAAGCTTTTGAAGCCTTTGAAAGAATCCTGTCTATCAACCAGCTCACCGGATTTCCTTCCCGTACCTTCGAAAGAAAAGGCTATAAAAATTCTGATCCGGAAAGATGGCGCAACTCCCCGGATGCTGAATGGGAATGGAAAGGACATACCAGCAGCGATGAATATGTCGCCTATATCTGGATTGCGGCGGTATTGCATGAGATGGTCGCGGAAACTCCGGAAGAAAAGCAACGGGTGGCCGCTTTTATCGATAAGATCATGACGCATATTATCGACCACAAATACACCCTGGTGGATATCGATAATAAACCTACGCTCTGGGCCCGCTGGGGACCGGAATACATCAACTGGTATCCGGAAACCATTGGCGATCGCCGCCTGGGCAGCACTACTATTGTTGCAGGTTTGCAACTGGCCTATGCCCTCACCGGCAAGGAACGTTATAAAACCGAAGGGTATAAGTTGTTGAATAAATATGGTTATCTGAAAAATATCCAGATCGATTATCATAAAGTAAAATCTACTCCCGGTTACCTGCACATGGGCATTGATATGGGTACCGGCGGCTGGAATCACTCCGACGATGAAATGGCCTTTCTCACCTACTGGGTATTAAATAACTATGCCTTTACCGATGAACTGAAACAACAGTACAAAGGAGCTATCCGCAACCATTGGGAAATGGAACGTCCGGAGAAAAACGGACTCTGGAACCTGATCACCCGCGCTACTGCCGGCGATTACGATGCAGAAGCGACCACCTGGTGGCTGCAAACATTCCCTATGGATCAGATCACCTGGACTATCAAAAATTCTCACCGGAAAGATATTACGCTGTTACCTGCTAACTTCCGTAATCAAACCACGGAAGTATTGTTGCCGCTGGATGAATTGCCAACACACCGTCATAACGCCAACGCCTTTACGTTGGATGGCGGCCACGATGGCGATTCAGAACTGGCAGGAGATGAATATTTATTGCCCTACTGGATGGCCCGCTACCTGAAAGTAATTGAATAAAATTCCACGTTATGAAAAATAGCTCACAACTTTTAGCTGCCGGCATATACTTGCTGGCAGCCACTTCGGCAATGGCGCAGCAATCCGCTGCGCMGAAACCGGCAGCATCGAAACCGAAAATTGTCGTCGGTATGATGGTCGATCAGATGCGATGGGATTTTCTCTACCGGTATAGTAACCGATATGGTAACGGAGGCTTCAAACGCTTGTTACGGGACGGTTTCCGCTGTGAACAAACGTATATCAACTATGCGCCTACGGTAACAGCATGTGGGCATACCTCCGTGTATACCGGCACTACGCCTGCGGTACATGGTATTGTAGACAACGACTGGTACAACCGCGAGTTGCAACGCTCCGTTTACTGCACAGACGACAGTAGCGTCACAACAGTTGGTGCGGAAGGCAAAGCCGGGAAAATGTCGCCCCGCAATTTGCTGGTATCTACGGTCACCGACGAACTACGTGTAGCCACCAACTTTAGAAGCAAAGTAGTAGGAGTGGCGCTGAAAGACAGAGCTTCTATACTACCCGCCGGACATGCCGCCAACGCTGCATTCTGGTATGATGGCAAGTCGGGTAACTTTATCAGCAGCAGCTATTATATGCCCGATCTGCCTGAATGGGCAAAGCGTTTCAATGCGCAATCACTGCCCGTACAATACCTGGCTAAAGGATGGGAAACATTATATCCCATTGCTACCTATATACAAAGTGATGCGGACAACAAAAGCTACGAACGGGCCTTCGGTCACGAAAAGGCGCCGGTGTTTCCGCATACTTTCGCCGGCCGTGAAAAAGGTGCCGTACGTTCTACGCCTTACGGCAACACCCTGACCTTTGCATTTGCAAAAGCAGCCATAGAAGGCTATCACATGGGAGAAGGGCCCGAAACGGATTTTCTGGCGGTCAGCTTTTCTTCTCCGGATGCGGTGGGGCACCAGTTTGGTCCAAATTCCATCGAGGTGGAAGACGTGTATTTGCGATTGGATAAAGAGCTGGAAGGCTTTTTCAATTATCTCGACAAAAAATTCGGTAAAGGTAATTATCTCTATTTTATTACCGCCGATCATGGGGTATCTGCCTCTCCGGGTTTCCTGCAGGAAAATAAATTACCTACCGGTATGGTGGATGTAGAAGAAGTCATCAAGACCATCAATATCGCCATCAAAGAGCAGTTTGGTGTAGCAGAGGCGATACAGGCTACTGCAGCCTATCAGCTGTATCTCAATCGCCCGGCATTTGCGGCACGTAATATTCCGCTGGCAACAGTCCGTGAAATGGTGATTGAAAAACTGAAAGCGATACCCGGTATTGCAGATGCCATCAGTTTGCCGGATCTTGGTACAACAGCATTGCCGGAACCGGAAAAAAACATGCTGGTCAATGGTTACAACAAACAGCGTGGCGGAGATGTGATCATCATATTACAAAATGGCTGGAAAGATGGTAACATGACAGGGGCCACACATGGCCTGTGGTATCCGTATGATGCACATATTCCGCTGGTATGGATGGGATGGGGCATAAAGCCTGGCAGCACCTATCGTACCGTAGGGATGACAGATATTGCGCCTACGGTGTCTGCATTGCTGAATATCCAGGTGCCCGGTGGTACTATTGGCCAGGTGGTATGGGAAGTGATGAAATAAAAGAATATTAACTCCGGAAACTTTCGCCATCAGGTTTCCGGAGTAGTTGTTATTTCCCTTTCAACGCTATTCGCTCCACTTTACGTAGCCCTTTTTCGAGCGCTTGCGGGGAACGCAGCTTTATTTTATCCAGTATCGTTACTTTCACCGGCGATAAACCACAAAATGAAAGTGTGGCAGTTTTCATCGCACGAATGCCTGCCCTGCGGTACATCAGGTAATCGTACCAGGCGGGAGAGTCCATGGTAGCGATGATGCGCCCGGATTTATGTTTAAGTAGTTTATCCCAAAAGAGTGATTTCTCACTGTGGTACTTGAACGTTTTGCCGGGGAGGAATACCCGGTCTATGAAGCCTTTGAGGAGCGCCGGCATAGTTCCCCACCAGACGGGGAATATCCATACCAAATGATCCGCAGCTTGTATTTTAGCCCAGGCATCGTGCAGGTCAGGCTCCCATTCGGTTCGCTGATGGTATCCATGACGCAGACTCAGTTCAAAATTCAAATCATATAAATGTATCAGTTCCACCTGATGCCCCGCCAACCTCGCTGTTTGCTGATAAGTATTGGCTAAGGAGCTGCAATAACTTCCCGGATGGGGATTCCCCTGTATTATCAATATTTTCTTCATGCTGTATGTCTGTTACGCTGCGAAATTGCAGGATACAGACACCACATTTTTTGATATAAATCAAAAAATGTCATCACTAATACCGGGCCCGCAAACGGCTGAGTGTTTCGGCAGTAATGCCCAGATAGGAGGCTACATGACCAAGTGGCGCACGTTGTAATAACTCAGGTTGCGTGTTGAGCAAAGTTTGATATCGCTGTTCGGAAGACTGGAACCGGATCGCTTTCAGCTCTTTTTCCTGGTCAAGATAAAATTGCGTGATCATCATTCTACCTAATCTTTCCAGGTCATGATGGGCATTGTACAATGCTTCCAGGGCCGCAAATTCCATGAAAAAAAGCTCACTTTCTTCCAGCGTTTCTATACTGTAAGCGGCGGGTTCATAGGACAACAAGCTGCTCATTGCACATACCATACATCCAGGTGTGCCAAAGGAGGCAGTGATTTCTTTGTCGTTATGTGTGTAGTAACTCCGCACCAGGCCTGTATGTACAATGAAAATATGTTGTGCCGGCCGGTGCTGCTGCTGTATGATGGTTTTCTTAGGATAATGCTCCAGATACAGGCACTGCTTTAATGCGGCTTGTGCAGCGGATGATAATGGTGTGATAGTATTGAAGTGTTGAAGAAGTGTTTGAACCGGCATATTCGATGAATAAACGGCGAAGGTAGGGTATTGTAAGAAGGAAGGATTGTCGTATTTTCCATTAAACTAAAATGCATAATGACCACGTTATATTTCCGCCAGCTGTTAATAATCGTGCTCTGTACGCTCCCTGCCTGCAAATCCCCTGTACATGGCCCGAAAGCAGGTGATCCTGTTGTTCCGCCGGAAAAGATCCTGGCAGATGGCTTTATGGGGTATAAACAGGATTTGCTGAACCTCGCCGCTAAATTCACTCCTTTGGATACTGCGGCACATCCTATCTCCCGGGAGGCATTCCTGCAGGCATTTGCCAGCGGTGATTATCTGCCGCTGAAAGTAAGGCCGGGTAAAGACAGTAACACTTATCGCCTGTATTACCTGCCGGATTCCACGAATAAAAGTGTAAGAAACACCATCCGGTATTACGGAGAACTTTATTGGCAGCATTATAAGAGAGAAGGAGAAACAATACCTGATTTTAATTTTACAGATGTCAATGGTGTTGTCTATAATAAAGCCACTTTAAAAGATAAAACGATTGACCTCAAATTCTGGTTCATACATTGCCAGGCCTGTGTAGAAGAAATGCCGGAGCTAAACAGGCTGGTAGAGGAATATCGTGAGCATAAGGACGTACTTTTTGTAAGCATGGCATTTGACACCAAAGAGCAACTACAAAAATTCCTGAAAACAACACGCTTCCTGTATGCTACTATTCCTGTACCAGAGAAATTTATTTCGGAAGAAATGAAAATCAGCATCTATCCCACACATATGATCATCCGCAACGGTGTTATTCAAAAAATACCCGACTCCTATAACTAGCTGGTTACCGCCTTACATGAAACGGTATCAGTAAAATAAACCCCCGTTTAAAGTGCGCACTGCTGGGAAACCAGTGAGGGTTTTCCCGCAATTTAACCCTTGCGTACTTTTGCGTTTTTGCTTTTTTAAAATTTTTTTCGGGAGATAATAACCGCTATGATAGCGCATTTTACATCGGTTTATGTAAAAAGGAATCCTGACTTCCAACGTTTGCAATAAGAAAAGTTTATTTAATGGATTTTGTATTTTAATTTATTTTGTCTAGTTTCATGTCTGGAAATAATCGATGCCCCAAAACCCCAATGTATCGACGATTTAGAACTGTAATTGTAACTCCCAAAAAAAATCACAAATGGTCTGGTTGATAGTATGAGCTTCGAAAGAAGTCATTTTTCACAGCTGAAATGTTTGCCGCTTTGCCGCGTTGCAGCTACTATTCACTGTGTTTATCGGTTGTGAACTGTATAGGTTGACTATATAGTATCGCATGTCTTCATGATGCCCTTTGCATGGTGTGTCTCACTATTTGACATACCTGCTAATGGAAATTTGTTGCCCTAAAATCAACATATATTATGATTGATCTATTGCTTGCAGAGATGGTAGCAACGCTGAATCTCTATTTTAGTCTGCGATCAAAAGGTGGCCCCGGCGATTTGTTTGAGTGCACAATCGGAGACGTATCTATCCACGATAAAAGCGCCGAGGGTGGCGGAGAAGAGCTGTTTCACGATAAAGTAATGCTGACACTGGCGTCAGTAGAGGAAGAKAATGCATTGAGAAATAATTATCCGATTCGTGAAGTAGGAACCAGCTTCGTCAAAGAAAAGAGCGCAGTATATATTAATGCCTATCTCCTGTTCGCTGCAAAATATGATTCTTACGTGACCAGTATGCAGGCCATCAGCCAGGTGATCAGCTGCTTCCAATCGAACCGTCGAATCAGCATCACCGTCAATGGTGAAGAGCAGGATGCGATTATCAACCTGCATAATCTTGGTTTCGAAAATCTCAATAACCTCTGGACTGTAATGGGAGGCAGATACCTGCCCTCTGTGATCTATAAGGCACGTGTATTAATGTTCCAGCAGGCACCACCTGTAAGCGGCTCACTGATTACAGATATCCATGGCGATGAAACTGTTTAACTGATGTTACATTTTAAATATACCCCACTGGTTTCCCTCGAGATAAAACATGCATTCTATAGCAATGCACATGCAGCTGATGCCCTGTTTATCCCGACACCATCTGCATTAGCCGTATTAGACGCCTACGGGTTAAAGTTCCGGCAATCAGATGGCAACCTGAAAATATATTTGAAGCGGGACGAGGCCGGAGATCCTTTCGTACAGCTGGATACAGTCATTGATCTGTACTTCGGCATGCAGATAAAAACAGATCTCCTCAATATTACACAGGCATTCGGTAAAGGTCGTTACTGGTTTTCTAACCTGAAGGAAGATGGCACCTACCAACAACAACTGGTGTTATCTGCTGCCAACGACTTACCAGATATGGCCGGTCAGCAAACCATGCTGAACTTTCCGGCAGGTACAGTTGATAGCGTAACGCTGAAACGCCCTGCAGCCAACCCCTCCGGATGGGTAACCGTAAGCACCAACGCCGTGGAGAAAAGTAGCGGTGCAGTGAAAATTGTAGTAACAGATCCCGGTCTTTATCTGCTGGAAAAAAATCTGACAGGCGGCGGAACCGCTACCGCAAAAATGGTGTTGAGCGATGAACTCATGCAACAAAGTAATAACTGGGCAGTACTGCATCTGCAGCTAAAACCAGGAGATGATAACCTGGTATTTAGCCTGACCCTGGGTGCCCGCTCTTCCAAATGGCAATATTACCTCGTGGAACCGGTGGATCGCGGCGGCGCCCAGTTGGACCCCACCAAACTTACCATCGCTTATAGTGTGTCAAACAGTTCCCGTTATCCGCTGAATGTAGCCATTCAAAAACGTCCGCCATCTCCGGTAGAAAAAACATACATCGATGGCCTCAAAGCGGATGGAAAAATAAAAGAAGTATATCTCTTCGAATCGCTCATTCCTATTGTATTGGCAGATGGAGAACAGCCCGTGGTGAAACTCAATAAAGACGCCGGTGTAGAAGTAGGCCCTATTGCTATTCCGGATAGAAGCATGAAAAATACAACTATCATTTATAAACTCTAAAAGCAAATAACATGGCAGCTTTGCTAGATTTAAGAATGCCTGGCGTCTACACCCAGGAAATTTCTACGCTTCCCCCAACGGTGGGCGTGGTCCCCAGCGCCGTACCGGTTTTCATTGGCAATACCCAAAAAGCCGATAGGAAAGGGGTAGACCTGAGCGGGAAACCAACCCGGATCAAGTCGATGAAAGAATACGAAGATTTGTTTGGCACCGCGCCGCTACAAAAACTCAAAGTAACCATCGATGAAAGCACTGGTACTCCCGATGTACGGGTGGCAGATCCAACCGACTTCAAATACAAAATGTATCATTCCCTGCTCTTCTATTTTGCGAATGGTGGAGGCCCTTGCTACATCCTCTCTGTAGGCAAATTTGATACAGATCCCAATGCCAATGCGATTAAAACAGCGATCGGCAGTTTAACAAAAGTACAGGATGTGACCATCCTCGTATTTCCTGATGGTACCTCACTCACCGAAGATCAATATCAGTCAGGTGTGATTCCCACTGCCCTGGAACACTGCAGTAAAATGAAAGACCGGGTAACCATCATCGATTTGCATGATGTAAATGGTGATAGTACAACAGCTATTGAAAATGGTTTCCAGACTAAGATGCCTGCTGATATTGAGCTGAAAAAGTATGGGATGACCTACTATCCCTACATTAAAACCATCTTTAGCTATAATTATGCAGAATCAGATGTAGTGGTCACTTCACATATACAATCCATACCCGGAGATGCAAATACGGTAGCCGATCTGAAGGCGAAAGCCAAAGCTTATCTGGATGCCAACGCTGCATTACCGGCAGCTCAGGCGAAAGTAGATGGACTCACTGCGGAGAAAAAAGCGGTTGACTACCTGAAAACAGCTCTGGATGCATGGGTACAAGCTACTCCCGGTGCCAAAGACGATGCAATGCTGGCACAATTACTGAAAATATCCGCCGATTCCGGCGTGGCAATACCCGCAGATGTAGCCCTTGAATTAGATAAGGCAAATCCTGCTCCCCAAACCATATTAGCGAAAGCACAAACAGATACAAATGGTGCATTGGGACTGGCCAATACCGCCCTTACTGATGCAAAGAATCTGATCGCTTCCACACTGGATACATTAAAAACGGCAGTTAAAAACCTTGGCGATAAGGTAAGTATTCCGCTCACGAATTTCACCATGGATATCATCAAAGACGTTAATAACCTCGTCTATGGTAAAATCAAAGATGCTATTTCAAATTTAGCGGTTACACTGCCCCCCTGTGGCGCTATTGCGGGCATCTATGTACGTACCGATGCCACCGCCGGCGTATGGCAGGCGCCTGCGAATGTGAGCGTTTTAGGAGGGATACAGCCGGCACTGGATATTGATGACGACTTCCATGCTAACCTGAACGCACCTACTAACGGAAAAGCCATTAATGCGATCCGTACTTATCCGGGCCGAGGCCTGTTGGTATACGGCGCAAGAACATTGGCCGGCAACGACCTCGAATGGAGATACGTGAATGTGCGCCGCACCTTCTGCTTTATAGAAGATTCTATTGCACTTGCCATGCAGGATTTTGTATTCGCCCCTAACAACGAACAAACCTGGATCAAGGTACGCGCCATGATCAAGAGCTTCCTCAACAGACTCTGGAAAGCTGGTGGCCTCTATGGTAATACCCCCGATGATGCCTACGCAGTGATTTGCAGCGCACCGGAATCCATGAGCGATGACGATGTACTCAACGGCATCATGCGCATCTTCATTAAAGTGGCAGTAGCAAGACCAGCAGAATTCATCGTATTACAGTACGAACATAAGTTCGAGCTGGCGGAATCCTAACAGTACATTTTTAAAAGCATTTAAACTTTTATAGCAAATGGCAAAGAGTTATCCTTTCCCCAAATTCTATTTCAAGGTATCACGCCCGGAACAGGAATTTAATAGTGCTGACCAGATCGGCTTCACCGAAGTGAGCGGACTGGACTACCAGATAGACCTGATAGAATATCGCACGGGTAATGACCCCAATTTCTCGAAAATTAAATTACCGGGACTACGCAAGTTCGCGAACGTTACCTTGAAAAAAGGCCTGATCCAGGGCTTCAAAGACGCTAACTCGGATTTCTACAGCTGGATCGGCGACGGCGGCAAAGCAGGGTCCGTGCGCAAAAGAGTAGACTATCGCAAAAACTTAGTGATTACCCTCAACGATGAAGAAGGTAATCCGGTGGTAGCCTGGACGCTGACCAACGCCTTTCCTGTAAAGGTAGCCTTCACCGATATGAAAGCAGATGCCAATGAGGTGGCGGTAGAAACACTGGAACTGGCCATTGAAGATTTGTCAGTAGAATATAAATAAATCGTATGCCGGTAATTGGAAATAGTTATCCGCCCGTAGGTTTTTACTTCAAAGTAGTGATTGATGGTATGCCCGACAGCGACTCGGAATTCCAGGAACTGTCGGGACTTTCCATGAGCATGGAAACGCAATCCGTCAAGGAAGCGGGCGAAAATCGCTTTACCCACCAGCTGCCACTGCCAGCCCGTGCAGAACCACTGGTGCTGAAACGGGGACTGAAAGTAAGTTCTCCCTTGGTAGAGTGGTGTCGTAAAGCGATAGAAGACTTTAGCTTCTCGCCAAAAGATCTGCATGTATTCCTGCTCGACGTAGAAGGCGGTACGCAAGGAAGCCCTAAGCCACTCATGGCCTGGCACCTGGTAAATGCCTTTCCTACCAAATGGGAAATCACCGGGTTTAATGCAGAGAATAGCGACATCGCCGTGGAAACAATACAGATCAACTATAATTATTTCACTAAATCTTCTTAAATCTTTTTCATCATGCCCATTATTATCAGGGAACTGGTGGTGAAAGCCAACGTAACGGCTACCAATCAAAGTGCGGCCACCAACACGGGGGCACTCCCGCAGACAGGCATCTCTGAAGATGTGAAAACCCGCATCATCGAAGAAGCCGTGCAACAGGTGATGGAGATTTTAGAACGACAAAAAGATCGCTGACATGGACGGTTCAATTAGCAAACTACGCATCGTTTCCCTGCCCGGACCAGATACTTCTGGTAAAGGCGGACTGGGTGGCTTGAGCAGCCTCGATGCCACCACCGTTGCGGCTACGCTCACCACTAAAATATTTGAAGTACAGATCAATCCCGAGTCAATCAGCAGAAGCTTTAGTATCAAGTACAATGAACCTGATACGAAAGGTACCCCGGGCACAGAACTGCAATTCGATAAAGTGAATCCGGAAGAGCTGGAACTCCGGTTCATTTTGGATGGCACCGGTGTGGTAGCACAAAGTACCATGCCTTCTGCAGACCTCATCGGCAGCGTAATGAATCAACTGCCGGCAGATGCGCAAGGTGCCTATGTGCCGGTCAGGGTAGCACAGCTGCAAGCCGCCGTATACGATTTCAAAGATGAAAGCCATCGTACGCCTTTCCTGTTGGTGCAATATGGCAAGCTCGTATTCATGGGACTACTCCTGAATATGGACATCAACTACAACCTTTTTAGTCCCGATGGCATTCCCCTCCGTGCAGAAATAACACTGAAAATAAAAGCATATACACCGTTTAAAGATAGCATGGCGTTGCTGTCGCTGTTATCGCCGGATCTGAGCCGGCACCATATGGTGCTAGCAGGCGAAAACATCCTGCGCATCTGCGACGATGTGTATGACGACGAAAAATATTACCTGGAAGTAGCCAAAGCGAATCAGCTCACCAATTTCAGAAGCCTGCAACCCGGCACCCAGCTGATTCTTCCTCCCATCGATAAAACCACGAAAAAATGATCCTGCCACAAACAGCGGAAACGCAAAACAGGGAAACACACAACGTAGCCGTTACCGTTAGGGCCGACGGCAAAGAAGTGACCATGTCCCCTGGTGGCCTGATATCCCTGTCCATCGGGCTTGAATTAAACCGCATCCCCTGGGCCCGGCTCATATTTGCCGATGGCTCCGTGGAAAAACAGGAATTCACCAAGAGTAACCAGGACCTTTTTTCTCCCGGGAAAACAGTGGAAATACTGTTGGGCTATGAACAAAAAGATGAAACTATTTTCAAAGGAATTATTATCCGGCATGCCGTGAAAGTACAGCAGGACCGCTATTTCCGGATGGAGATAGAATGCCGCGATGCTGCCGTGAAAACAACCGTCGCCCGCAAAAGCCGCTACTTTTACAATGTATCTGATAAAGACCTCGTGCAGGATATCCTGAACAACTACCCCGATGTAACAGCCGGCAATATGGACACCCCAGGCTATACCCATAAAGAACTGGTGCAATACAATGTAACCGACTGGGACTTCATGTTATTGCGCGCAGATGCCAATGGGCTCTGTCTCCTGCTGGACGAAGGGACCCTCCAGATGAAGAAACCCGCCATAAAATCTACTCCGGATCTGCAGGTACAGTTTGGCATCGGCAGCCAGGGAATTCCCATCCTGGAGTTTGAATCAGAACTGGATGCACGGGATCATTATCCTGCCGTAAAAGGTAGCACCTGGGATTATACAAAGCAGGAAGTAATGGAAGAAGATGCCGGCAGCGACAGCAGTGGCGCAGGTGGATTACTCTCGTCCGCTACCAGCGCGCTGGGTGGCGGTGGTGCACAACGCGATTTCCCGGATGTACTGTATAAAGATAACACGGTACAATTGTATCACGGCGGTGATATGGACACCCAGGAACTCAGCGCCTGGGCCAATGCCAAACAACAACGGGGCACCTTGTCGCATGTGAAAGGACGCGCCGCCATCAATGGTATAAAAGTGCAACCCGGCGACACCCTGCAAGTAAACGGAGTAGGAGACCGGTTTAACGGTACGCATCTCATTACAGGCATATTACACCAGGTGATCAACGGCACCTGGAAAACAGATATACAATTTGGATGGAATAAAAATTTTGCAGCAGACAACATGACACCAGCCCCACCGGAAGCGGCGGGATTGGTAAGCAGTATCCGTGGCCTCCATGCAGGCATTGTATCCAAAATTGAAGGCGACAGCCGCAGCGGCGATTATCGCATTCAGGTACGCATCCCTTTCATCGCACAAAATCCCAATAGCACCAATGCAGACGGTATCTGGGCCAGGATGGTCAATATCTACGCCGGCGACAAACGGGGATTTATTTTCCGGCCGGAAATAGGAGATGAGGTCATCGTAGGATTTATCAATAATGACCCCAATGATGCCGTGGTATTAGGCGCTGTGAATAGCGATAAAAATGTAGCCCCGCAGGAATTGCCGGCGAGCGATCAAAACGCACTCAAAGGCTTTATCGCAAAGGGCGGCATGCAATTCATTTTTGATGACGACAATAAGAAAATTCTGCTCAGCGCAGGAGATAGCAATAGTCCCAAAATAGAGATCGATGGCAGCGGACAGAAGATCAGCATCACACTGGATGCCAGTACCTCCATCGAGCTATCTGCGCAGGGCATAAAAATAAATGGAACACGAATCGATTTAAACTGATGCATCATGCCAGGAAAACCAGCAGCACGAAACACAGATGTGCATTTGTGCCCCAAACTATTATCGGTGTCGCCATTTACACCGATACATGGCCCCGGACAGGTAATCGCCACCGGATCAGCCAGGGTATTTGTTAATCAGCTGGCCGCCGCCGTGCAAAATGATATGTGCATGTGCGTGGAACCAGGCAATATGATCAAAAGTGGTTCTTCTACGGTGTTCTTCGGCGGCCAGTCCGCTGCACGGCAAATGGATGAAACCACCCATCAACCGGGAGGCATGATTCAAACAGGATCTCCCAATGTATTCATCGGAGGATAAAAAAATATGACCATGGAATATTTATTCTTAAATCCACAAAACGAACAAAAAGCCTTCCTGGGAAAAGGTTGGGCATTTCCACCCACTTTCGACCGCACCACCGGAACGGTAGCCATGGCGCAATATGAAGAAGATATTGACCAGAGCCTGCGGATATTATTCAGCACCAGTGTGCGTGAACGCGTACTGCAACCAGACTACGGCTGTAATCCGGAGGACTATGTATTCACAGCCCTGAATGTGACTTTTCTCAGCTACCTGGAAGATCTTATCCGGAAAAATGTAGCCAAATACGAAGCGCGCATAAAAATTATCTCGCTCGCTATTACCCCTACTGAACTGGAAGGTACCCTGGAAATTGTGATGGACTACGTAGTGAGAACTACCAACAACCGATTCAGCATCGTATACCCATTTTATAAACAAGAGGGAACAAACGTGGAGTTATGATACTACACTGCAACACATTACGCCATCCATTGGTACATGGCGGTACACAACAACGCGACCGGTTACTGATCAGTCTTATTCCTGAACAGCTGACACTGGACGATCGCAATATAGAAGAGCTAATCGCCTTTGCCGGTGGTTTATCTGAACATGTGCGTCACTGGGGACCCGATAACCAGGAAGATGGAGACTGGACCCCTTTCTGGGAATCAGATATCACCAGCCTGCTGGCAATCCTCGCTGCCACAGACTTAGATAGCCCTCGTACCGCTTTCCGCTCCAAAGAAATCATGTACCGCCGTCGCCGTAAACAGGAAGACATGGGTACTGCCAAACCCGGTGAAGAAACCGCCGCGGCTATACTGGAGGAGATGATAAAAAGCACCGAATTCGGTGTCTACGGTCTTGCCCTGATGGTATTGCACATCTGCCAGAAAATTCCGGCAGATCATCCACTGAAACAGGATGTGCTGAATATTATCAGCAGCACACTGCAAGCGCCCCTGTACCGCCTCATACAATTTCATAAAGCGATTGATCCCAATGCCATTAAACTCTATGAAGGTTTTATTGGTACCTACGGCTGTGCAGCGCCGTGGGGCCTGAAAGACAGGGCAGCCTTCGAGTGTATTGATTTTGTGTTGCCGTATGAATCGATCGATGAATTGTGGAGCCTCTTTTTACAGTTCTATAAAGCGTTGTCGCTGATCCTGGAAAAAATCAGGAAGGCATTTCAAAGTGCCCTCCGTTCCAGACATAACCATGCACCACATATCACCCTATACATTACTTTCCTGTACCTGTTCAAACACCTGCAGGATGAACTGAACAGCCAGGTGGAAAAGCATTTGCTCTTTTACTATCAGGATGTTCTCCGGCTGGAGAAAAGGCAGCTGGTGCCGGATAAAGTACATGTAGTATTTGAGCTGGCGCTGAAACTACCGCCTGCATTGATTGCGACCGGTACCGCACTTAAAGCCGGTGCCGATAGTGCCGGTGTACCGATGTTTTATGAGTTGACAGACGAACTGGTGATCTCTCCGGTAAAACTGGTAGAGCGCCGGAACCTGTATATGAAAGAAGTGGTGCAAAACGGTATACCCGTTATAAGCGCCTATGCGTTGCCAGCTGCAGATAAAAAAGACGGACTGGCCGAGGAATGGCCTGCTGGAACCAAAGCCTGGCGGGCGCTTTCAGGTGAGGATGTATACAACCGGTTGATGTATCAGCAGAGAAAAATACAGGATCTCTTCGATTTTTACGATGCCCGTCCACCAGCGGTGGTGAAAGAACAAATGAAACTCACCCAAAAATTGCAACAACTGCAAGCCTTCGCCGGATTCAGCGTAAGCAGTACAGAACTATGGCTGGCTAATGGTTTGGACCGGATGGTGTCCATTGAATTTTCTTGCAATGGCAGCAGTGTCGTAGATGCGCTGGAAAATTTCGAAATGGAAATAGCCACAGAGAAAGGTTTGATCAAATTGAACCTGTATGACACCAGTATCGCCGATAGCAGTAATACCTATAATCATACGGGTATGCCTGATGAGTTATTGAGTAAAATACAGAATGAATTCAGATCAGCTATTAGTGCCGCAAAAAAAGCCAATGTTGGACCAGACGCCCAATACACGCTGTATAACAGGGTACTAAAGGTGGATAGCAGCAGTGGTGGGTCGATTGAGAACGCCAAACTGGTTGCCGGCGCTACAACTACACAGGATGAAGAAACATCATGGGTACAACGGATTGTGATCTGGTTACATCCCGAATTCCCTGCTGTGTTGCCGGTAGATGAAGATACACCTCCTTTTATCCGCTTTAAGACCACCGATATTAAACCAGATGATGTTACTGTGTGGCAGGCGAAGATTTTTACCTATGTAGKAGAACTGACACAATACGCGCAAACACCTTCCGACTTCCTGGGAGAGGTGACACAATCAAATCAGAACGCGGTATTCTTCCGGGAAACGCCACAGGGACAGGTAGAATCCAGAAATCAAATGGTGATTGACAAAACAACGCCATCCGAAGTGTTCATCAAACTACAGGAGTTATTTTTTAAAGACCCTGGTTATTTTTATATCCTGCATACAGGCAATGATAATCTGTACTTAAGCAACAAGTCTTTCCTTTATAGTGGTACGTGGCTGGCAATACCAGACAATGGTGGACCAGGCATTGCTGGCTATACGGAAATAGAAGGTCCATTATTGGCCTCGCCCAAATTCCCGCCAGATCCAAATGATACTAAGGTAAGCGGCTGGATCAGAACGGAGGTGAGCTGGGGTGGTGACAACTACTATGTGTTGGATGCAGACAACATTGTATTTGCTTATCGTAGTAACCCGGTGACTATCAGCGCTGATCAGAATATTAATCCGAAGGCAAATGGTAGACTGGCCTCCCGTCACTATTTCAGCGTATTTAACTCGCTGGGTAACTGGGAAGATATGTCTGGTGAAGGCATTAGCCCTGCACCAGTGCCGACTATGCCAGAACCACAATTGCCAATAGGACCGGAATTGTTTGACAAATCACGTCCCAAACCGCCACGGGCAAATGGCAATCTGTTCCTGGGCTTCGAGCAGCTGGTGCCCGACCAAACATTATCCCTGCTTTTTAAAACAGCGCCTGGTACTGGTAACCCCGATCACTATGCCCCGGACATTGCCTGGTCTTATCTGGCAGATACCTGGGTGGAATTGCCGCCTCAATATATTCTGAAAGATACTACGCTGGGTATGCAGCAAACCGGTATCATCCTCTTCCAGATTCCGGACGATATCAAAAACGGTAACACTACCATCCTCGGTAAAGATGGCCGTACTGATCTTTTCTGGTTGCGCGCTTCGGCGATAGAAATACCGGACGATGATGTGATGGTAGATGCGCTGCCCATGCTCATTGATATACATGTGAATGCCGCAGAGGCAGTATTTACGGACCAACAGAACACCGAAGATCACCTGGTGGATGGCCTCCCTGCCGGAACAATTTCCGCGCTGAAATTCCGGGATGTAAATGTGAAATCCGTTACACAGCCCTATGCATCTTTCGGCGGACGTACCTCCGAACAGTCGGACCGCGATGGCTACCTCACACGTATACACGAAAGACTTCGCCATAAAAACCGCGCGGTCACCATATGGGACTATGAAAGGTTGTTGCTGGAATCATTCCCTGAAGTAGCGGTGCTGAAATGTTTGTCGCATTCCCGCCGCATTTACACGGCCAGGCCGGGACACGTTACAGTAGCCGCGATTCCTTTTCCCAATAAAATGACCGGCAACCGCATATTCTATCCCATATTTGAAGCAGGGGAGCTGACTTCCATGAAACAATTCCTGGCGCAGCGAAACAGCTATTTCGTAGGTGGTTACGGTGATCCGGGTTTTTGCTGCTGCAATGCAGACTGCGGTTGTGACGAGGGGGGAGATCGCCTCGATGTTATCAATGCCCGCTTTGAACCAGTAAGGATTCAGGTATGTGTACGCTTCTATTCCGGGAAAGATATTCCTTACTACACCAAAGCCCTCAATGAAGCGCTGAAATTGTTTTTGTCGCCCTGGGCTACGGGAAAGAAACCCCTGTTGTTTGGTACACCCATCTCCAGGACCCGGTTGTTGCAGTTCCTCGAAAACCTGGATTATGTAGATGTAGTCACCAATCTTAAAATCAAACATTTTTCTTCCCGTCAGATGGCGGAGGAATATGAGGGCACCCTCGACTGGAGCGATGTAGATGTGATCACGCCTTTCACAGCGGCATCTGTACTGACCACCTATCTGGATCGCCTGAACGAAGATAATCCCAACGTCATGGACCATGATATTAACGTGATCAAAGAGCATGATCGTTGTGCCTGCGGTAGCTGTAAGGATGATCATCCAACATTGATTGATGTAGCGCAGGTGGCGCCACCGGCTGAGAAAACGAATGTGAGTAATGTAGCGCCCCAACCGGCCCCAGCGCAAGCACCTTCACCAGCGCCAGCTCCAACACCTGCACCAGCACCAGCACCAGCTCCGGAGCCCGTACCAGTGCCTGCACCCGCGCCACCGCCGCCACCGCCGCCGCCGCCTACACCAGAACCCGCACCTACACCTACACCAACACCTACGCCCGCACCAACACCAGCTCCGGCTGATAAAATCGCTTCTCTGCAGGCAGCCCTGGTTAAAGCCTGGCAGCCTCGTTTCATCAATACGGACGCTATTACAAATGCCCTGGCAAAGGTGTTAAACGGAGAGGTGGAGGCAAAATCATTGAGCGGAAGTATTCCGGCAAACGCCAGCGAAGGCGTGGCTGCTGATAACGCTTATCGCATTACACCAGTAATAAAAAACAATCAGGTGGCAGGTATGACCGTAGACCTGGCCTTCACGCCAGGGCAGTTCACCACCATCCAAATTGCTAAGCCCCAAAAATAAACTACGTATGAGTACTTCTCTCGTCATACCGAAAAATCCCGTGTATCCACCTTCTATGGACTGGCAGTTGCTGCGCACAGAAGGTATCCGGCATATAGAGAACCTGGGTTCGGATATCTGGACAGACTATAACCTCCACGATCCCGGTATCACCACCCTGGAAATACTTTGCTATGCCATCACCGATCTGGGCTACCGGAGCAATATGCCGTCGGCAGATCTCTTCGCGGCACCTAACAACGACTCATTTTATACCGCCGCCCAGATACTTCCCTGCGCACCAGTAACGGCACTGGACCTACGAAAAATATTGATCGATATGCCCGGTGTGCAAAATGCCTGGGTGCAGCAACTCGAGGACCCCGAAGTCCGCTTTTACTGGGTAGATGGACTGGTCGACACTTACGCCGTTGCGCAGCTGAAACCATATATAGCCATGCTCAAGGTGTCAGTTTCCTTACCACGGCCCGGGGAGCTTGATACGAAGTTGCTCATCGCCATGAATGACTGCATCAGCGATAAAGAAAAGGCTGCTGTCCGGGAGAAATTCAGAGAAGAACTGCTGGAACATTTACAGAAGGCCAATATTACAACCGATCTGAAGAAAGTATTGCTGCTGTACATGGTGGATAAATATTACGATGAATCCGTGTTCTTCCTGGAAAGCTACCTGATCACCATTGATCCCAATCAGCATCCGGAGGACGGTTTTTCTGCCCTGTTCCGCAGGCTGGAGGCACTCCACCAGGACATGGCCGGATTTGTCGCCTGGAACTCAATCATTGCACTGATCGATAAAAATCCGGACCTGCAGGCATTCTTTTACTTTGACCCTCTATTATGCCTGTATTTTACCGGTAGCCTGCGTAGTGGTGAACTGCCAGGAAAAGATCAACCGGCAGAATATAACCTCTTTCAACCTCAAGGTATCTACAGCGTTACACTACGGCTGGAAGAAGATTATGTAGGAGACGAAGCCGATATTATTGCGGAAGCCAAAAAACGATTACACCGGGTACGTAATCTCAGTGAAGATATCAGTCCGGATATTCATATAGCCGATACCGTAGGAATGGGGTTGGACCTCGCTGTAGAACTGGACCCTACCGTTGATAAATGGGAGGTGCTGGCGAACGTATACCGTGCAATAGAATATTATCTGTCGCCCGTGATTCGCTTCTACAGCCTCGAAGAAATGATGAACCGCTATGCGCAGTTTGAAATAGACAGTGATGTGATAGATACCCTGCAAACCGCACAACTGCCGGATGGCCTGTTGACCGCCCTGCAAAGCCTCCTCAACACGCGGATTACCGGCGACACCGCCTTCCAGGCAGCCATCGCCAACCTATGGGACAATGCATCCGTATCAGATTACTACAACGATGTATTTATCGCTGCGAAAAAATATTATAACGCCGATCCCGTATACCAGGGACCGTTATTACAAAATGGGTTTATCGACGATACCGACCTGCTGGCCGCTCAACCCAGACAAACCGTGTATCGTTCCGACCTCTATCAGCTCATCGCTGCCGTAACAGGCGTGGTGCAGATAGACCGGCTGAATATGTACCTGTGTAGCGATGATAATAAAAATAACGGTACAGAAAAATGGTGCCTGGCATTGGATTGTAAATGTCTCCCGGCCCTGAGCATCGACTGCACTACTTTTGCCGTTGTCTCCCATTACAAGGAAGTACCGGTAGACATGCTCCGGCTCAAGGAATACCTCGACGTACATCCGGACAGTACCACCAAAATTAACCGGCAACAACAACAGGACCTCCCGGTACCGAATGGACGGATACTGACAGACCTTACTGATTTCACCAGCATACAGGAAGATTTTCCGCGCACCTATAAAATCGGTAATACCGGTATTTCCAAAAAACAGCCCGACCTGCGACAAGCCCAGGCAAAGCAGCTGAAGGGATACCTCTTCTTTTATGATCAGCTGCTGGGCAATTACCTGACACAGTTGTCGGCCGTGAAAACGCTTTTCTCTGTGAAAAGTGATGCGACTGCCATGTACCAGGCATTGTACAACATCCCTGGAATAAAGGAAGTATTACTGGACTATAAAGGCGCTCAGGTAGTGGATTCCACACTCAACAAAGTAACGCCTGATCCCGAGTGGGACGCCTTTAAAGCGGATAGTCATAACGCCTATATCACCGCTTTAGAACAGCTCACTTCCGGTAGCGATATCGACCAGCAACTTTATCAGGATCGTTTGCTGGATCATATGCTGGCACGGTTCGGGGAACAGTTCACTGACTACGCACTGCAGCTGTACCGGATTGAAATGCCGCTTTCCGATGGGGATGCCTGGGCAATAGATGAAGGCCTGACAGAAAGTATTGCAGACAAGCAACGTTTCCTGCAACAGGTACCGGCACTGGGCGCCAAAAGAGCCAGCGGATTTGTATATCAGTTTGATAAAGATGAATTCCGTTATTGGAAAACAGATAACGTAGAAGGCGTGCGCAAACGCGTATGCGCCATATTGGGTATGCAGGACGCTACCCGCCATACCATCACCTGCGAACCCGTATTTGAAGTGGGCGTTGGAGAAACAGATAATCAGGGTAATGCCAGCGCGGAAACAGAATATGTATTCTATATCCGGCCCCAGGGCGGAACCGGTGCACGCCTGCTCGTGAGCGTGGAGCGCTTCAGAAGCTTTGAACAAGCCAAAAAAGCCCGGCTCGATTTTCTCAACCGCGCAGGTGACAGCAGTGCGTACGACATCGTAGATGATAACGTGGTAGGCTTCTGGCTCAATGTGGCACCTGCTGATCGTACGGACAAAAATGCGCTGATGCTGGAACCTTCACCCGGCAGAGATGGCGCCGCCAAACGGCTGGAATACTTGCGGGAGCTGGCTTCCGGCAATTGCAATGATGACAGCTTCCACCTGCTGGAACATATTCTCCTGCGGCCGCGCAATACTACTTTCAATCAGTTGCTGATACCAATGATTGCTTGTCCGGATGATATCAGCCTGCTGGACCCATATTCTTTCTGGATCACCATTGCCTTACCGGATTGGGCCGACCGCTTCCAGGACCCCGACCGCCTGGATGTATTTATGCAAACCCTTCGCCGGGAAATGCCCGCGCATCTGTCTGTACGCTATGTGCTGTTGAGCAGAACAGATATGCTGGCCTTTGAAGCAGCGTATAACGAATGGATAAAACGGCTCTGTACCAAAGGCCAGCCTGGCCTGGCAGAAGCCAATGATGCGCTGGTAACGCTGATGAACAACTGGAACGACAATCAGATTCATTATTTCTAACAACAGTATTCATGAAAGAAGTTATTGATACCTGTGTTGCCGGCAACGGCGTAGTGTGTGGCACAGAAGTACACGTCAATGCAGATTGCTCTATCGATGTGTCAGAAGGTACCGTGATATTACCCGATGGAACGATATTACATACCCCGGAGAAAAAGTTCCGCTATTATGTAAAACCATTACCTGCAACAGGAGGTAATGGGGAGACGGATACTACCACATGGACGCGCGTAAGTCAGTTTATGCTCGCGTACCTGAAACTGGACAAACTGGACCCCCAACACATGGAATTCCTGCTCCTGGCTCCGGATGATGCACCAGCAGATACGATCGATTCCCTGAAACAGCAACACCCTGATGATATTCCTGAACGTAATCTGAACCGGGATAAAATAGTGCTGCTGCTGGCACTACCTGCTGATACAGAAACGGGCCAGCAGTTATACTGGATACTCGTTACCCGCAACGCCATGGCACGTGCAGTTGGAATAGAAGCGCCGGCGTCGGATGATGACCAGTCGCTTTTCTCCAACAACTTTTCCCCTGATGATATCGATATTCCCGCAGTCGATCGTTTCCTGCGCCCGGTACTGCAATTGCCATTGCTGATTATACCGCGTTTTGGTTACAAGAAACTCGCTATTGTAAACCCGGCAATAGGCCTGAAAGAAAGCAATCTGCAAGCGCCTTTTCAAAGGGTGAAAGCCTATTCGGATATTTTCTTCGAATACAAGGCCATCATCGATGACTATCAGCAGGAATTCCGCGACGCCCTGAAATTACTGCATGATCTCTTTGGCCCGCTGCTCTCTCATAAAGGCGCTGCTTACCTGGAACAGTACCGGAAAATGCTGGTCCTTAAACTGAATGCTTTTTATGAAGAAGGCATGCACCTGTATTATATTCAATATGTGTACGATTGGCTGCGTGATCTTACCACCGCTTATAATGAACTGGTATTAAAACTCAACGGCTTCCGGGGAAAATGTACCTGCACAACCCTTTCGGAAAGCGATAATACCGGTCTTGTGGTACTGCTGGGCCCCGTGCTGGGCGGCCGTAGTACCTATCAACCGCTGATATTCCGCGATCTGGCCCTGGTAGCCGAAAAAGATGCCGTTATCCGCGAAGTACGCTGCATGCACTGGCGTATGATGGTGATGATTCGCACGTTTGATCTGCCTTTCCTGCACCTGGAAAAAGTATTGGCTACATCTAACGATACCATCGAGGATAAGCTTGATTCCACGGACTACTGGGAATCACTGGCCAGTCCGGATACCGGCAATCCATTTCAGTTTCTTCCTATAAAGTTAACGCCTACACGTAGTAGTGCGGAGCTGTTGGGAAAAACTGCGATCCCTTACTATTATCCGTTGGATGGCAACAGCGCTTATTCTGTACATCAGTTCTGGGATTATGAAACCACCGTGTTGCGGCGTACGGACACGCTGTTATCCTACAACGCTTATCCGGGTAATGACGACAAAGCATCTACCGATGTCAGCAACGATAGTTATAGCACCCGTCCCGAAGTATTGATGCCACTGGCATTCAACTTCGAACCGCGTCATTGGTTGCGGGTGGAGGGACATATCGGAAGACCGATCACCCTGAACGGCGACAATAAAGACTTTCGCCTCAATGGCTTCGACCTGGTCAAATACCTGTTGGCCTATAATATCTGTATTGATGTCATTGCAGTAGATATAAACAACACTACCAATGCAGGGTTACTGCCTTATATGCTTGGGCTGGAGCATCGGCCGGCACTGCAACAGGGCCAAACACTGGTGCTGGTGTATACAGATGCAGACGAACAGATTGAGCTGAATGAATGTATCCATACCGATCGGGCGGAAATCAGCGCTTTCACCATTGTGGGCGACTTTATGTTACCATACCGGGTGAGCTGCTGCGGTATCCCTGACGTGGACTATTACCTGATGATTCAACAACCGCAGGCGCGTGGCTGAACAACAACATATCATTAAACGGATGGAGGTACAGCTGAGTGCTTCCGGGCCGCGGCTGGCAGGAGAACTGCAACAGCAGCTGGGCTACCGTTTGCATACTGCCGCCTTCATGGCACAACTGAATACGCTGCTGGATGATCTGGTAAAAGAAGAGGAATACATAGAAATTCCTGCGATCACCGTTTCACTGCAATGTACCAACGAAAATGATTTTCAGACACAGTTATTGTCGCAGTTGGCAGCAGCCATCCGGAAACAACTCAGTACGCAACAGGCAGCGAATATTATTATTCCTAACGGTGCTGAATATACGTTGGCCATTCAATTGTTTTTTCTGAAGTATGGTATCCGTGCATTTGATAATGGCAGTGAAGTCATTGTGGCCTTGCAGGAGGCATTGCGGGCCTTGCCGGATCATGGTCAGCCTGAAGTAGAACAACTCTTGAAAGCCGCTGGTAAAGATGATCCCGTGGTGTGGATACGCTTGTATTACCTGTTGGGTGCTGTTGGTATGAAGCAGCTTTTTCTTCGCCTGTTTTCCTGCAGTGAAGCAACGCTGCAAATCATGATAGCGCAGGAACTGGCCCGTACAGGGAAAAGTGAATCACCTTACGGTATAGGTAGTACTACAAGTGATAACACAACTACTCGGGTAACGCTTGCCGGTATGTCCACACCTTGGGTACCGGATGCCGCTGTCTGGGCGGCATTATTTCAACGTGCAGCAACAACTGGGATAGTCGCTAATGGTAGTGCTATCGATGAAAAAATGACTGATGCCGCGAATGATATCCCGGCGATAGCCGCCTCGCTTACTGAAAAGGTAGGTACACTCACCGATCAGCTGAAACGTGGGCTGCAAATTGAAAACGCCGGACTGGTATTACTCTGGATGGAATGCGGCCGGTTATTCAGAACACTGGGCTACGTAGCGGACCGGCAATTTACAGATGAAGCCGCACAACAGCGGGCCATCTTGCTACTGCATTATATCAGCTATGGGCAAAATGATCCCGGTGGAGAGGAGTATTGGTTGCTGAATAAGCTGCTTTGTAACTGGCCTTTGCATTTGCCGGTAGATCCTTCGCTGGTACCGGATGACGCTGCCCGACAGGCCGCCGACTCCATGCTGGCGGATTACCTGGAAGCCTGGCGTAAAGACCGGAAGTTTTCCGCCGAATGGTTTAGCACCGCCTTCCTGCAGCGGGAAGGGCAGTTGTCCCAACGCAATGATGGTGCCTGGATATTGGCACTGGAGGCGCGGACAGAAGATATTCTCATTAATAAAGTATCTATGGTAAAATATGCCTGGATGCCGCAAATATTATACGTGCAGTGGTAGAAAACATCGCTGCATTTAATTCATTGCAATAACCCTATGAGCGAAAGCGCTGTTCATAACGCAACTCCCACCACCGGCCTGAAAACCGGTAAGCTTTTCCGCAAGGAAGAGTCCCGGCAGCGCCATGCCGCTCAGCAAACCCCTTTTTTCGCAGCAACCGTGTCACGGGAAATGGATACTACCACCGATACACCAGAGCTACAATCCTTGTTTATTCCAGGTATTCACCGGTCAGTCACTGACGGGAAAATACAATCCAGATATTCGAATGGTGAACAATCAAAAAATAGTAAACCAGCAGCGCTGGTACAAGCCAAATGCGCCGAATGTGAGCAGGAAGAAATAAAACGCAGTCCATCAGAAGAAGCTCCCATACAGGCGAAATGCGCAGAGCATCCAACAGAAGATGAGCTGAAACGTTCACCCGCTGACGATCACACCGAAGTACAAGCCAAATGTGCGGAATGTGAACACGAAGAAATAAAACGCTACACAGCGCCGGAAGAAGCTGTTGTACAGACAAAATGTGCGGAGTATGAAACGGAAGATGAACTGAAACGTTCGCCTGCTGAGGATCACACCGAAGTACAGGCCAAATGCGCGGAATGTGAACACGAAGAAATAAAGCGCTACACTGCGCCGGAAGAAGCTGTTGTACAGACAAAATGTGCGGAGCATGAAACGGAAGATGAGCTGAAACGTTCACCTGTTGAAGAAGAAGCCCCTGTGCAGGCGAAATGCGCGGAGTGTGAACAGACGGAAAAGGTACATACCAGCCTGGATGAATCTGCAGCGCCCGCCGTTGCCATGCGGATACAACCCAGTCTTAAAGTAGGAAAACCCGATGATCCCCATGAAGTAGAGGCAGACCGCATGGCCGAAAAGGTATTGCGCATGCCGGTCCTGTCGTTCACCGGTGGCGGTGGTACCCGTCCGGGCGGTAATGGTAGCAATAACATTCGCCGTAATGAAGAAGAGGGAGAAACTATTTCGGCGAAACCCATACGCGGGCTACAGCGCGCAGGCGACGGCAGTTTCCGCACCAGCGATAGCTTTGCCACCCGCCTGAAAACCAGCGCGCCGGGAAGCCCGCTGGCCGCGCCGGTACGACAACATATGGAAACAGCCTTCCAGGCCGATTTCAGCGCAGTGCGTATACATACCGGCACAGAAGCAGCTGCCCTCAGCCAGGAAATAGGCGCACAGGCATTTGCGTATCAGCATCACATTTATTTCGGGGAGAATAAATACGATCCGGAATCTACCAAAGGTCGTTTTCTGCTGGCACATGAACTGACCCATACTGTTCAACAGGGGGCTGCCAAAACCGTACAGCGCGACGAGGCGAATGGGGAGGAAAAGAAAACCTCCTGGACAGATACGTTGCTCAATGGCGCCGACTCTATACTGGCATCTCACTTACCTCCGGATATCTACGAGTTCTATAAAGATGTAAAATCACAGGGCGTTTTTGGTTACATCAAAAATGCTTTGTTCGGCCTATTTAAAGAATTGTTCAACGGCCTCGGATTTTCTGATGAACAGTTTATGCTGATTATCCAGATTTTCATCCACCTGAAAAATCAGTTGCCGGTAATTCTCAATGGCCTTTCCAAAGGCGATTGTAAACCTTTATTTGAAGCACTGAATCTCCTGTCGGTGGTGGTGAAAGCCATTGCCGGCGCTGTATGGGACCGGGTGATGGAAGCCATTGAACCGTTGCGTTTATGGCTCAACAAAATATGGGATACCTATATGACGCCCGCCCTGGATAAAGTTACCGCCTTCGCCGGTAAAGTCTGGGATCGTATCAAAAACTTTGGGCGGTGGATCTGGAATAAATTCGATGCCATCATTATACAGCCTTACCGCGATGCCTGGGCCTGGATCTGCAAAAAACTCGGTATCAATAACTCCGATGAAGGTGGCTTCATGGACTTCGTATCTGCGAAACTGAGCGAAGCATGGCAGTTTATTAAAACACAGTTACGCCCGGTAATAGAGCCGATACAAAGCGTGATCAGTGGTATTGGCGCCATGATCAACATGGAGGCCATCCGCAAATTACAGGACGATGCTACCCAATGGCTGGATAAAGTGGCTGATACCGCAACCGCCATGGGCAACGATGACGATGCCGTGGCTAATAAACAAACTTCTCTCCGGGATGTATTGCTGCCGGCGCTGAACAAATCGATAGATCGCATTAAAGTCACCATCATCGCCGCCGGACAATGGGTATTGGAGAAAGTAAATAATATAGCCGTTAACGTAAGTACGTTCTTTAGTGGCCTGCAAAGCAATGAATATCTCGGACCCGTATATTCTTTGGTCAGCTGGGTACCTAAAACCATTGCCAGTGTGAAAGACTGGGCAGAGGATAAAGTGGTGTGGATGTTTGATAAGATATACCAGGGCATGGATGACTTGCGCGGCTTCATGCAGCGCGTCATCGACATGCTGCTGAAGCTGGTAGCTGTTGCCGGTAATGTGCTGGACTTCCTGGGCGATTTCATTCTGGGGCCATTCAACCTGGTGCCAAAGTGTATCAAGGACCCTATTATGAACTGGCTGACGGAAGTCATTCTGAAGAAGATCCCGGTGATTGCGGAGTTCATAGACTTGAAAGAAAAATGGCCACAGATCAGGGCTGCGGCACTTACGGTGATACAACAGGTGTTCGTAGATGGTAAGCTGGCCCGAGGACTCTGGACATTTTTCCGCAACCTCCTGAGCTTAATCGGCATCGATCCAACATTGGTTACCGCCGTAATTGCGAAGGCAGCGCACAATTTCTCCGATATCATCAAAAAGCCGGGCGAGTTCCTGAAGAATGTCTGGAACGTTGTCAAGGGCGGTTTTGTACGCTTCTACGATAACCTGGGCACACATATGCTGCAGGGCGCACTGGAGTGGTTGTTTGGAGAAGTGAAGGGTGCCGTAGCGGTAGCGCCTCCATCCGATTTTAGTTTAACCAGCATATTGAGTTATGTACTGGATCTCTTTGGTATCAACCTGGAAAATGTATATAAACGGATGGAAGAACATCCGAGAATCGGAAAGGAACGCGTAGCGAAAATGAAGAAAATGCAAGGCATGCTTACCGGTGCGCTGGAATGGATAACTGTCTGGATTAAAGAAGGCGCGGCAGGGTTGCTTCGCAAAGCAGAAGAAAAGCTGAGTGATCTGAAAGACATGGTGATCAATGGTATTATCAGTTGGATATCGGAGAAAATATCTGCCGAAATCATGAAACGCCTCGCTACCAGCGCTGACCCATTGGGTATAGGCGCCACCATCAACACCATTATCCTGATCTACGATACCATGAAAGAGGCGATTGCTTATGCTAACCGTATTCTGAACCTGGCCAACCAGGCGATGGATAACCTCGCGGAAATCATTGGGGGTAAGCTGGAGCACGCACAGAAAGCTTTTGAAGAAGTATTGGCCAAAGCGGTGCCGGTAGTAATAGGATTTTCTGTAGAAGTCATTATTGGCCCTGTTGGCGATAAGATCAAGGATATAGTGACCGCTGGGCGCACCAAGGTAGATAGTGCCATCGACTGGCTCATCAATGGGGCCATCAGCGTAATAGATGGACTGCTTAAAATGGGTAGATCCGCTCTCAATAAAGTATTGGGCTGGCTGGGCATCCGGTCTGAGTTTAAAGCAGAAGACGGAGAAACACATAGCCTCTCTTTCAAAGGCACCGAAAGCAGTGCGCAGCTGATTGTACAAAGCACACCTGTGAAGTTTGAAACCTGGTTAAACAGAATTATAATCGATAAACCGAAAACACCGGATGGCAAGAAAATGCAGGACCGGAAAGACAAGGCGATAAAGAAGTACGACCAGATTAAATTGGCCGAAAAGAAAGCAACAACGCCTAAATATACGGATGATGATAAGGAAAGAGATATCGTGAAATTGATGGACGAATTAGGTGTGATCATCGGACCGTTGTTTAAATATGACATTTCCGCTAAGAGTATTGATCCGGAATTGACCCTTGATCCGGTTAACTCCAATCAGTATGCTACCTATATGCACGCCAAGAAACTGACGAAGAAAAATCCATTGAAAGGTAGTGAGCCAAGTGTAACCGAGCCAGCCCATTACAAAGATATTAAGCGAAGAAAGAAGGATAATGGACCGTATTATATTCTTGGCCACCTGTTGAACCGGGTGCTGGGCGGTACGGGTACAGACATGAAGAACCTGACACCATTGACCGTGCAGGCGAATGCGGATCACCGCGATCTGGTGGAACAAAACGTAAAGAACTTTGTGTTGAAAGGTTCGATTGTAGACTATGAAGTAATACCGAATTACGGCCGGAGTGCGTTGCCGGCGCTGACTGCTGCAGAGAAGTCAAAAATAGGCAATGCAAAAGAAGTGGCAGATATAGAAAGCATCCGGGCAGGAGAACAGTTCGTACCGAAGTCGCTTCATTGTAAAGCGATATTGGTAGACCCTGATCAATCCGTGGCTAAACCTATCATCGAAAAAACAATCAATAACAAAATTGATGATCGTGTAGATAAATATGCGTTAAAAGAACGGGATAAAGATCCGGTGTACCTCGACAGTGGCAGCGTGAAGGAAATGGTCAAAGGAATAGATGGTATGAAAGAAGACTGGGCTAAGTTGATTGTTAAAATAATGAAAGACCGGGGAAGTGTACGTTTCGATTCTTACGATCGCCTCATCGAATATAAACTGAAAGGTAAGTATGTATTCAGCAAGCGGGAAAGAGACAAACTGACGGTTATTCTGGCCCCATCACATATTAAACTTTATACAACCTGATATTATGCGAAGCTTCATTCAAATGTTATTGGCACTACTGACACTCACCGTGATGATTTGGGTGGTGTGGCAGGGATATCTCCTGCTCCGGCAGGAGCAACTGGGACTGGAGCCTGCCAATCGGGCAATGGTAGTCATCTTTGCGGCAGTCGCCGTGATTTGTGCGTTTATTCTCAGTAACGCTATCAGTAGCCACGGTGATAAAATACTGAAAGGAAAACAGTTCAGTCATCGGGTAAGTTTATACGAAAGATGTCTGGAAAGCTGGCAGGAAATTGTAGATGACCTGGAGCAGGAGCCGGATGTAAGAGTAAAATTAGATGTCGGAGAACTGGAAGCCCGTTTGTTGCTGATGGCATCTGCCAAAGTGATCAAATCCTTCCGCGAATTACAGGAGGCTGTAGCGACAGACGGGGTCTTTGCAGACAGTGCAATGGCAGCCCGGGAACGACTGCTGCTGGCCATGCGTGAGGACATCGGGCAGCCGGCCGACTATTTCGTAAAAAAAGAAATACAACATCTCTATAAATAATAATACCATGGCTGTAAAAAAACAACTGCGCCGAAAAAAGAAAAAAGGAGAAGGGAGGCCGGTGCAGCAATTCTTCCAGGCAGAGCCATCGCAGGAGGCCGGGGAGCATCATCCGACCTTCTTCCCACCGGGAGCGAAACCTCAGGCCAAGCTAACGGTAGGTAAGCCCGGTGATGCGCAGGAACAGGAAGCGGATAAAATGGCGGACAGTGTGGTACAGCGCTCGGCAGATGCGCATATATCGAGGAAAGAAGGCGCCGGCGCCAACGGGATGGCTGGCGGTACCAGCAACGCAAATAGTGTCCACAAAGCGAGTAAACCTACTAACGTAAACGGGCAAACGTTACCTGCCGGTACCGTAACAGAAATGTCCCGCAGCTTCGGATATGATTTTGGTAACGTGCGTATCCATACCGGCCCGGAGGCACAGGCGGCAGCTACAGAGCTACAGGCCCAGGCATTTACTTACGGCGGTGAAATTTATTTCAATAAAGATAAATACAGTCCCGGCACCCGCGAGGGTAAATGGTTGCTGGCACATGAACTCACTCATGTGGTACAGCAACAGGGCCAGACATTGGAGGTGGTACAGAAAAAAGACGTACCTAATATTTCCACCCCTGTTCCAAAGAAAATGAAAACAGATAAGGATACTGCCGGCGACGTAGTAGATGCTACAGGAAAGGTGGGCGCTGTAAAGGTGATTATTTTGCCAGATACTACAGGCCCCGTGCCTCCCGGTAAATCGGCCGTCACCAATATTTCTTATGTGGCGGGTGGTCCGTCTTACGAAACAATCAACGACAAGGTTTCAAAAATTATCGGAAAAGCCACGCTGGAAATTACCATTCAAACGGTATACGCTCCGGAAGCAGATCCGAAGTCTACTTCCATCTATGGGCGAGGCACCACTAAAAAAGATAAAAAAAGCCACCATACCACGCTGCGCTTCCACGAAGGCAGCCATGGCACGTTTGCGCTAGGTTATCTGGCTAAGCATAAAGTGCCTTCGTTTACAGGCGCCGTTGGACAATCGACCGATAAGTTTATTGCCGCAGGTGATAAGTACACGGAGAAAGTAGCAGAATACATGGCCAAACTAGATGCGGCAAATAAAAAAGCCGTGGATTGTGTAGGTACTAAAGATGCCGACTGCACCCCTTAATGACCCTGAAAATATTGTAGTATGTATTGGAAGAAAAAAGAAGTGCCCACCGCAACAGCGGAAACCCCTGAAATGAATATCCCTGGCGTAGAGGGACAATCCTTTCTGGCCACTTCCATGTCGGTGCTGATGAACGTAGCGGCTGCCCGGCTGGATCATTACTTCGGCAGGAAAGAGGATTTTGAGCAGCCGGCCTTCGAATTAACGGACGATGACTCTCCGCTGGCGCGCTATGTAATCGATCATCATCTCTCGGTGGAAGAATATATTATACTGATGCTGGCGATCTCTCCACATGTGCATCCGGATCTCTTTACACAGCTGATCCGCCAATACCTGCCCAAGGGAGGAGATTTTCCGGAGTTTGGTGGCGTAAAGGGAGGCAATTACCGCGGTATCATTCCTACTGGTGAAACGGCCCTGTTCCTGCTGGCAGRCATGAACATGGATATGCGCATGCATTACGCCTCCTGGCTGAAAGGAGAAGTATACGGTGGCCGGGTAAATGGCAGCGCCATAGAGCGTCGCACCATTTTCCAATCGGGCATTATCACGTTGGAGGATATACGGGAAGGCGAACCGGAAATGAGCGGACGGTTGCTGTTATCTCAATCCCGACTGGCAGAATTCCTGACAGGCCGGAAATGGCGCCCTTCTTTTGGTTCCAATTTCCCGGCTACTTTGCTGGAAACGAAAATGGAATGGAATGACGTCGTGATATCCCGGCAAACGGAACGGGAGCTGAAAATGATCCGCCACTGGTTGAAGTTTAACAACCGCATCGCGTCAGATGCCAATTTGGGTAGAAGAACCAAACCCGGCTACCGCGCGCTTTTCTACGGTCCGCCGGGCACCGGGAAAACATTAACCGCCAGCCTGCTCGGCAAGCAGTTTGGATTGGATGTGTACCGGATCGACTTGTCACTGGTGGTATCTAAATATATTGGCGAAACGGAAAAGAACCTGCAACAGATTTTTGACAGGGCAGAAGACTGGATTTTGTTTTTTGATGAGGCAGATGCTTTATTCGGTAAGCGCACCAATGTACAATCTGCGCACGACCGTTTTGCTAACCAGGAAGTATCTTACTTATTGCAAAAAATTGAAGAACATCCCGGGTTAGTGATTCTGGCCACGAACTTCCGCAATAACATGGACCAGGCGTTCATTCGCCGGTTTCAAACGGTGGTGCCGTTTAACCCACCGAATGAACAGGAAAGCCTGGTGCTGTGGAATAATACAATGCCGGCCAACATCCCGTGGAGCAATGATATCAGCCTGCAGGAACTGGCCCGTAAGTATGAACTCACTGGCGCGTCTATTCTGAATATTGTACAATCAGCGTCCATTAGGGCTTTGTCGGAAGACCGGCCCATTGATACACAGGATCTGCTGGAAGGTATTCAACATGAATATTATAAAAACGGGAAATCGGTGTAGGAAAGCGTTGTTAGCTATTCCAACGCTGGTACCTTATATCCGTTGTTATACGGTATCACAAATTTCTTTAGCGGCGCTTTACTATTGCAATTGTAGTGTTCCAATAGCAGGTCATATACCCGTTTACCATTTTTCTCAAATCGGAATCTGGTTTCATAGCAACGGATATGATCCTCACCGCTGCCGTTGTCATATTCGAAGTCGGTGTCGATATGTGTGAGCGGTGTTAACTTGCCCTGGTGTAACGCCACCAGGTCTGCCCACGACCTGTTTTCGCCCATATGTGTCAGTCCGCCTTTGAGAACGATAGCCAGGTGTTCATCTCCTATGCGTAATAATTTGGCAAAATGGCCGGAGTAGCCATACATGCCACCACCACCAGCATTTAGCAGGAAGGTTTGCAGCTTCCATTTATCGGCAGTTTTACTAAACACCAGTACATCGCACCAGCCGGTAGAGGCGCCGTATTCCGGCCCCTGGGTGGCAAAAACAGCGAGGCAATACAGCGTTTTATCATCTTTGAAAAAACGCATCGTATCGAGGTGTCTTTCCATGCGATCGTTGTCACTGCCAATAGGAGAGGCCATAGAAACGGTGTCATAAACTGGTTTGGCAAGGCGGAGTACCTGTGCTTCCGTGAAATCAGCCGGAGGGGCCACGTTCAGGTTCCAGTTGTCCACCGCGCGGGTACTGCTGATGAGTTTAATGCCGGCGATTTTCCAATCGTCGCCTTTTTTCTGCAGTTGAAACTGTTGTACAAAAGTACCGCTGCCATTCGTAGGATCTTCTACGTACATAGTGGCGGTAATAGGTATCGTAGTTTGACCAATGACGCTGGGAGTTGGCTCCATCTTTAGCATCCGGGCGGCGGTAATACCGCCATAGGCGTTGGTAGCGGAGAATTGCGCCACGGTGCCCCAGCGGCCGCCGGTACAGTAGTTATAAGCCTGGCTAAACTGTTGCTGATCGAGCGCAGCTACGAAAGAGTCAATGACTTCCGCTGGCAGTAATGGCGCCTTTACTACCGGCATGTTGGTGGCGGTGGTGGTGAGAATGTCATCGCCTTGCAGATAATACGTGATGGTACGAAATGCGGTGTATTGTGGCTTATCGTTTTCTTTCGCGGCTTGTTTTAACCAGTTACCCTGGGCATCGTATTCATACTGATAAGTGCGTACGGTGGCCGTTTTTTGACTGCTGCTGGTCATAGCAGAGATATCGCCCTGTGGGTTCAGCTCCATGTTACAGAAGTTGTTTTGCTCCGGCGTTTTAGCGTAGATAATGCGGGTTTTATACAACTGGCCTTTGTTGTCAAATTCGTTTTGATAAAGAATATCGATGACGGGGCTTACCATATGTTGTTCTGTCACATGGCCATTTTTATTATAGGCATAAGTAGATTGTGTAAGGGTTTTATCAGACAGGGAATTTTGCGCATTACTGATAATCATTCCTTTTTTATTATATCCGAATGTTTCTTCGGTGATCACAGTTTGGCTGTTTCCATCATAGTAGCCGTAGCTGCTGATTTTTTGCAGGCGGCTTTCTTCATCGTAGTGATATACTTTTTTCTGAAAGCCGGTGATGCTATCCAGTCGGTTGTTGGAATAGTAATAGCGGCTGTCAGGGGTATTTTTTTCTTTGCTGCTATACATGCTCCGTTTGAGTAATAATCCTGTACGGCTAAATTCCATTTCTGTGCAATAGAAGGTAGTGGTGTTGCGGCCGCTGGCATCATAGCCATAGGTGCACTCTTTCACGGATTTAACAGCTCCGCGGAGTACCCAGTCCTTCGCGGTAATGGGACCGCGGGTGTTTAAATGTTGTTTCCGTAAGTTATCATTGATCTCCTGCGCGTGTACGGTGAGGGACAACAAACAAATCGCCGTTAATGCTACCAGCTTATTCATTAATAATATTTCAGTTTGAACGGCTTCAAATATAGGAATAAATAAACCCTTTCATTCTTTACATTAAAAAGTTATTTTGTACGCTGATTCAACATTATAACTGCAGATCTATATGAAGAAGTACCGTTTTCCACGTATGATGCTCGCCCTGACGCTATGTACCGGCGCAATGTCCTGTTTTCACGCCGCCACGAAAGACAGCCCCGAACAAGATAAAAAGGGCAAGTGGGTGTCCCTGTTTAATGGAAAGGATATGAACGACTGGATAGTGAAAATCCATCACCATGAAGTGGGTGATAACTTTGGGCATACTTTCCGGGTGGAAGATGGTATTATCAAAGTGCGGTATGATGAATACGGAGATTTTAATGAACAGTTTGCCCATCTCTATTATAAGCAGCCATTTTCTCATTATCATTTGAAATTTGAATACCGGTTTGTGGGGAAATGGTGCCCTACCGCTCCGGAATATACGTTGCTGAACAGCGGTGTGATGTTCCATTCGCAGGACCCGCGTACAATGCCGAAGGAGCAGGACTGGCCTATCTCTGTGGAAATGCAGTTGCTGGGTGGTTTGGGAGATGGCAAGCCCAGACCTACGGGGAATATGTGTTCTCCGGGTACGAACGTAGTGTATAAAGGACAGATAGAGCCCCTGCATTGCCTGGAGTCTACTTCCAAAACCTATGAAGGCGAGCAGTGGGTGCGTGGCGAATTGATTGTATTGGGGGATTCGCTGATTACACATATTATCAACGGCGATACCGTATTGCAATACACGAAACCGCAGATTGGTGGTGGTGTGGTAAATAATTATGATCCGGCTATTAAGATCGATGGAAAGCTGTTATCGGAAGGGTTTATTGCATTACAGAGCGAAGGTCAGCCGGTTGATTTCAGGAAGATAGAAATCATGGACCTTTCTCCCAAAAAAAATAAATAACGATAGCTATAAAAAGCGACTTCCTTTTCAGGGGAAGTCGCTTGCATCATTGGATCGGCTATAAACTATCTTTATTTTGTGGTTTGACCACCATCTATTACATATTGTGCGCCGGTGATAAACTGGCTATCGTCAGATCCCAGGAACAGCACCAGCTTACTGATTTCAAGGGGTGCGGCATATCTGCCTAAAGGAATGCTGGCGGCAAATGCTTTCTTTACATCTTCTCCTTTACCCGGTTCATATCCGTCTTCAATAGAGCGCATCATGCGGTTGTCTACCGGTGACGGATGTATGGAGTTGACCCTGATTTTCCGGGGAGCAGCTTCCAGTGCGGCTGTTTTCATGATACCCAGGGTAGCATGTTTACTGGTCGTATAGGCGATAAAGTTAGGAGAGGCGGTTAAACCCGCAACAGAAGAGGTGATGATCATAGAGCCACCATCGTTCATCTGTGGTAATACATATTTGCAGCCAAGGAAAACGCCTTTTACGTTAACGGCCATTACTTTATCAAATACATCTTCAGGGAAATCTATAATAGGTTTTACGACGCCTTCAATACCGGCGTTATTAAAGAAGATATCAATTTTACCAAATTTTTTGGCCGCTTCTTTGGCGTATCTTTCTACGTCAGCCGCGATGGTAACGTTAGCTGCCACATAGGCGGCGTTGCTGCCCAGGTCGGTGACTACTTTTTTCAGGGCGGCTTCATCCAGGTCTACCAGTATAACTTTGGCGCCTTCTTCGATAAATAATTTAGCTGTTGTTTGTCCGATGCTTCCTGCGCCACCCGTGATCAGGGCGACTTTGTTCTCCAGTCGTTTCATATTTTATATTTTTAAAGTAATTCAATACGAACAGTGGACTGCTATGTCTAACAGCGGTGTGGGAGGTAAATAGGTGTGTGTTTTGGTAGTGCGAAGGTACAGGTTTTGTGTTAGGGGAGCTAAGTGTTTAACGTTTCCATAAGATATTAAAAAAGAGGCTATTCGTCCAGGTGCATATAATCGGTGATCAGATTACAGAGCCGTATAAAGGTGGCCTGGTCCCGTTCGGAAAGGATTTGCTGCAATTGCTTTGTCATATTTTTGCGCAGTTTTTTGGCTTCATTCACCAGCTTTATCCCTTTTGGCGTGGCCGCATGAAAGGAACTACGACGATCTTCCAGGTCTCTTTCCTGCGTAATCAATCCATCCTGCATCAGCTTTTTTATATGACGGGATACGGCAGGAGGGGAGATGTGGAATTGTAGCGCGAGTTGTCCTGTGGTGGATGCGCCACAACGGATGAGGTAATCCAGCAACAGATACTGGGTGGCCGTCAGCTTTTCCGTACTGAACCTGTTCACCTGCGCAATGATCAGGCATTGCAGGTTCGTATAGGATTGCTCCAGTTGATCGGAGAGATTAGGCATTATCGTTGCTATTTGTTAACAAAGTTAATCATTAACTTTGTTAACTATCTAATTATTTTCTGTATGAAGCATGATCTCATTATTATCAAAGGCGCCAGAGAAAATAACCTGAAGAATATCGATATCACTATTCCCAAACGGCAGATCGTTGTATTAACCGGTGTGTCTGGTTCAGGAAAATCGTCACTGGTATTCGATACTATTGCAGCCGAAGCACAACGGCAGCTGAATGAAACCTTCAGCAGTTTTATCCGGCACCGGCTGCCACATTACGGGCAACCAGATGCGGATTTGATGGAGAACCTGAGTCCGGCGATTATTGTGGACCAGAAACCAATAAGAGGAAATGCCCGCTCTACTGTTGGTACGATCACCGATATTTATTCGTTACTGCGACTGTTGTTCTCCCGCATCGCTACGCCGTTTGTGGGCTATTCCAATGTGTTTTCGTTTAATCATCCGGAAGGGATGTGTCCTGTTTGCGAAGGGCTCGGAACAGTGACGGTGATTGATGAAGACAAATTATTTGATCGTAATAAGTCGCTCAACGAAGGCGCCATTTTATTTCCTGCATTTGACGTAGATACCGCCTTGTGGAAGCGTTATGTATTATCGGGTTTTTTTGATAACGATAAAAAGCTATCACAATACACCAAAGCAGAATGGGATTTGTTGTTATACCAGGAAGAGATCAAACCACCTCACCCTAAATCAGGCTGGTGGCCTTCCGCAAAGTATGAAGGCGTAATTCCCCGGTTCACCAAACGATTCCTCGGTAAAGAAGCAGAAGAGAATAAAAAAACATTGCAATCCGCACTGAAACGGGTAGTAATGAAAGGGCCCTGCCCGGAATGCCATGGAGCAAGACTCAATAAGAAGATATTAAGCGCCACCATCCATGGAAAAAACATCGCGGAATATGCGGCCATGCAGGTGAATGACCTGGTGAAAGAAATAGGTCGCATCAAAGCGCCACAAGCCGTGACAATGGTGGCGGCTATTACGGAACGGCTGACGCATTTGACGGAAATCGGATTGGGCTATCTCAGCCTGAACCGCGAAACGTCCGGCTTGTCCGGTGGAGAATCGCAGCGGGTAAAAATGGTACGTCATCTGGGCAGTAGCCTCAGTGACATGTTATACATCTTTGATGAACCCAGCACCGGTTTGCATGCGCGGGATGTACATCAGCTGAATGTACTGATGCAGCGACTGCGCGACAAAGGCAACACCGTATTGGTAGTGGAACATGATCCGGACGTCATCCTGGAAGCAGATCATATTATAGACATGGGTCCTGGCGCCGGAAAGCATGGGGGGCACGTGGTTTATGAGGGAACGGTAAAGGGATTGCTGCAATCGAAAACACTGACAGGTACCTGTCTCCGGAAACCCACTCCGGTAAAACAAACCGTCAGAAAATGGACGGATAGTTTCCCGGTTCGCAAAGCCAGTCTGCATAATTTACAGCAGGTGAACGTGGATATTCCCAAAGGAGTATTAACGGTAGTAACAGGCGTGGCGGGTTCCGGAAAAAGTAGCCTCATAAACGGTGCGTTTACCCGCCTGTATCCGGAGGCTGTTTGTATAAATCAACAGGCATTGGCGGGTTCTGTGAGATCTAACCCTGCTACCTATACGGGAATTTCTGATACCATCCGGCAGCTGTTTGCTAAAGCGAATAAGGTCAGTGCAGCCCTCTTTAGCTTTAATTCAGAAGGCGCTTGTCCGGCTTGTAAAGGGCTGGGCGTTACCTCGCTGGATCTGGCCTTTATGGATGATATCATCACTACCTGCGAAGTATGCCACGGCCGCCGGTTTACGCCTACCGTACTCAATTACCTGTTCCAGGGTAAAAATATGGATGAAGTATTACGGCTCAATGTACAGGAAGCCCTGGATTTTTTTTCGGAAGAAGACGTGCGGAAGGTATTAAGGCGCCTGACCGAAGTAGGGCTTTCCTACCTGACGCTTGGCCAGCCGCTGGACTCCTTATCCGGCGGAGAAAGGCAGCGTATTAAGCTGGCCACAGAACTAATGGCTTCCGGGAATTCCGTTTATATCCTGGATGAACCTACCACAGGACTGCACCTCTCAGATGTAGGAAATTTGGTGGTACTCCTGAATAAACTGGTAGACAAGGGGAGTACCGTCGTGGTGATAGAGCATAACCTGGATGTGATCAGTCAGGCCGACTGGCTCATTGATATGGGGCCGGGAGCCGGACGGGAAGGCGGTAAGGTGATATTTGAAGGAACACCAGCCGCCATGCTGAAAGCCTCACATTCCCTGACCGGCGCCTTCCTGAAAAAATATATAGCTGCCCGTTAGTCCATCAAAAAAATGCGACGCCATGTAATGAAATTATCTACATTAGTCCAATGAAGGAAACCGTATTAGACAACCCCGCCTGGGGGGCGTTAACCAGTGCACAAGCGGCATTTGCAGAGGGAACAGCKCATGCGAAGCGATTTAAACCAGGTATTGTTCCCTTTATCGCCTGCAGTGATCCGCAATCAGACAGTATCCGGGAGCTGGACCCCTGGATACAGCTCAACGAAACCTTTTTTATCATCGGTGATTTGCCACCATTGCCGGCAGGCTGGGTGATAGCGCATGAACTGCCCTGTGCCCAGATGGTCCTGGAAAGCAGTATGCCACCCATGATGGACGAGGAAGGCGTTACCATTTCCCGGCTGACCGAGGCCGATGCCACCGATATGTTTAACCTGATCACCAGTTTGCAGCCAGGTTATTATAATATAGACACCCGTTTGCTGGGCACCTACTACGGCATCCGGCAGAATGGTGAGCTGGTGGCCATGGCCGGAGAGCGTATGCGCCTCACCGGCTTTACAGAACTAAGCGCTATCTGTACCCGTGCCGACTATGCCGGAAAAGGATATGCACAGCGGCTCATCAACCGCCTTTGCCAGGATCATGCCGCTGCCGGTATCTTGTCTTACCTCCATGTATCCCTGGCCAATGAGCGCGCCATCCGGATTTATCAGCACATGGGATTTGAGCAGCGCCGGGAAATTGTGTTCCGCCAGGTAAGGAAACAATAAACCTCCCCCCAAAGCCAGTAAAAACACGTATTTATCTGCAATAATTTGCAGGAAATCTTTTTTAGTAGTAGTATAGGGGTTTATTTCACGGGAATCGTCTTATAATCGAAAGAAACCTGTAATTGGGAGAGTATCTCTTTGGAAAAGTATTACCTATGACAGAATCAACTTTGAGTTCGGCTATTTTTTATTTGTTCGGAGCCATCATTATTTTAAGTCTGATCGAATCATATTTCAGCTATAAACACGATCAGAAGCATTATGAATCAAAAGACACTCTGACGACCATTTACCTGATGAGCGTCAACTTCCTGGTGAACGTAGTCATGAAAACCGGTACCTTTTTGTTGCTGGATTTTGTATACCGCCACTACCGTCTCTTTATTATTCCCAATATATTTATCTACTGGACCGTACTGGTCCTGCTGCAGGACTTCCTGTACTGGCTACTCCACGCTACCGGGCATTATATCCGGATGTTTTGGGCAGTGCATGTAACACACCACTCCTCCGAATATTTTAACCTGACCACCGGTTTCCGGTCCAGCGTATTTGAGCCGATGTACCGCCTGTTTTTCTTTGTGCCACTCAGCTTAATGGGCTTCAGCGCCATCGATATTTTACTAGCGTACTATGTGACCCAGATTTATGGGAACCTGGTACATACCCAAACCATCGGTAAACTGCACCCTGTTATCGAGTACATTTTTGTAACACCTTCTCACCACCGCGTACATCATGCCAGCAATCCCCGTTATCTCGATAAGAATATGGGTATGCTGCTGATTCTCTGGGATAGAATGTTTGGTACCTTCCAGGAAGAGCTGGAAGAAGACAAGGTAAGATACGGACTGGTGAAAGACCTGGAAAACAGAGGCCCGGTAAACATCATCTTCCATGAGTTTATTGCCATGTCGCAGGACATGAAGAAAACGGATCTATTGGCCGACAAGTTGAAATATATGTTTTATGCACCAGGCTGGAGCCACGATGGCAATTCGCAAACCAGCAAGGACCTGCAACGCCAACTGGAAGCAGAAGAAAATAACGCCTGCCTGGAAAGTTAAATGCAGGTATACAGCAGCCACGTCGTGCTACCGGTGTGGCTGCTGTCAGATAACAGCACTCCCCAAAAAATCTTTTTCCTTATCCCCATCATTCACAAACGATTATCTTTTCCAGTCTAACGGGAACGCGTATCTTTTCTTAAAATTCACTACCTTTTGCTCGCATTCCAACGGGAAAAATCTATGCCTATTGTCTTTTTTACCTGAGCAACCTTATTGTAAATGGAAATAATTAACCGGCCCCTCCTTGCCGATGAAATTCGTTTGTTAAACAAGCTGAAAAGGAGCGCCATGAAGCAAAGGGTATCCCGATTTTCCCTCGCCGATTTTATCTTTATTTTTCTCATGGGCCTGGTCTTCACGGAAATGGCTATACGTATTGAGGTACGTACCGCCACCTGGGTATTTGGTACCCTGGCCTTTATTTGCTTTGCTTTCATATTGCTGGCACCCTATGAAATGTACCGCATCCGCCGGAGGTCGAAAAAAAGATGGGCACTGGCCAACCGGATGTTAATGGAAAACGGTATCCGCGTTACCCGCGTAAATGTGTTGCAGGTGGCGCTGGCCAAAGAGTATGAAGATGAAGGCGATTTGTTTATTGTAGAATACAAAGCAGGAGAAGTACTCTACCTGTGGGATCATGATCATCAGTTGAAGAAACGATTCCCCTGCCAGCAGTTTGAACTGTATACACCCGATTTCACTTATCTGACCGGACGACCAGTGCATGCACTGAGCGCCAAAATACAGCCCCGGGAAATTGATGCACTTGCAAAATGGAAGTACCTGAAAAAATACGGAGGCCCGCACCATATGGCTACGGAACAAATTGAATTCGAAGAATTGATGGAACGGTTTAATTAACCGCGCATTGCCCGCGAAATAAAATATACATTCAGCGCGATATATACCAGCAACACCACCTGCGCCAGTAACATATCTATTCTGCGGGCCTTCCCATGCTTGTTGGCTTTGATCAGTTGCAACGACCATGCCGAAGAAGTAATCACCGCAAAAATGAAAAACAGGGTAATGCCGTGGAGGGTATCCACCAATGTAAAGGAAGTGGAGTCCGGCAGGGAAGAATCAATGATGTATTTATTACCAATCGCCGCAAATAAGGAGCCTACGCCCAATCCAAAACGGGAATCAATATTATCCGGATGGATGTAAAAACAAATATAGGCGATGAGAAACGATACATACATGCCCAAAAACATTTTCCAGAACAGCTGGCCCGCATCCCGGCCAATACCGATCCTGACCTGGAAAGAACTATATTCCGTATGCGGTTGCGGTATTGAAGTATCGCCGAAGGCCGTTTCATAAGCCTTGATACCAGTAGCCATTTTAAAACTGTCGATATTCCAGCCTCTCAACGTAAATCTTGGATCGTACTGCTTTCCCAGCGAATCAACCTGGAACACCAGCGCATGTGAATCGAACTGTGAATTTTCAATAGAGAAACGCAACTTCTGCCTGTCAAAAGGGAAGTTATTGATCTTCCACGAATCCTTCATCACACACTGCAATTTCATCAGCAAATAAATACGTCCATTACTGGAATCAATAGTGGAAAAAGATTTGTTGAAAGACTTGGCCTGCGGGATCTCCAGGTTTTGCACAAAATCAAATTGCTTGTTTTTATAGGTCAACCACAACCAGAGATTAATAGTGTATTCACTTTGTTTGAAATCAATATCGTGTATGCTGGTAATGTAGATACCAGTTTTAACCGTATCTGGCGGCGTTTGCCGGGCAAAGGAAGAAAGAACAGATAAAATGAAGCAGATAAAAAGCAGCGCAGCTTTTTTCATTTATTTGTTTTTTAGGAAGATGAATAACCAATCTTTTGCCTTCCTGATAAAGATAATGCAAAATCAGCTTAAAACAGCCCGCCCCTGCAATACCGGGATCTCATGCCACCGGATATCACCGGAATAATAAGTAATCATTAATCGTTGCTGCTGGTCCAACTGTACGCTTACAATTTGACCGGCATATTGTGCGATGGCCGCCGGATCAGTAGTTTCCCTGCCACTCTTATCATATGCTTTGATATCATTGCCCTCCGCCAGTAATTCACCGGTACAGGTCATCGTTTTGCGGTCTATCAATAGCAGCCTGCAGCAATGAGTGAGTGCCACGAGGGTATCATCCGTTAAAAACAGCACCGTAAATTGTAACACATCATCCGGATATCCTTCTGCGGATGCGAATAAATCATCCTGCTCCAGCTGCACCGATGGCGCAAAGGAAGGGAAGGAAAAGAGTGCAATGCCTTCATCGTTATGCGGCGCCGTCACCAGCTCCAGGCCATTGGGAGAAAAGTTCCCGGATACGCGGTCATTGCAGGTATCCAGTATTTCCAGTACAATTTTATCGTCTTTCAGTTGCACCTGATACAATTGACAATCCTCTTGTCCGGCTGCTGCATCAATGAGTATTTTTTCCGGGTCCGGCGTAGATAAAAAGTGATAGTTATAATTCTGTTCACCTTCCATCATGTAACTGTCAACCATCGCAAAATCCGAAGTACGGGCTACGTATAGCCGGTCATGATCACCGGGAGCGATGAGCCATAAAAACCGGTCATGGTGACTGAAGAAACAGGAGGCTCCTGCAAAACTTTCCCAGGGTTCATGCGTAAACGTCCAGCGTAACTGGCCGTTGCCGTCATAAATACGTACATCGTGGCAACCGGAAATCGCAATCAGGCTGCCATCTGCATTGGCACTTATTTTACAGCTCACATAACGCACCCGCTGGGCCTGCAGGTCTTTGCGCCATATTTCTTTTAAATCAGTATCCAGTCGTATCACAGTGGGCTTATCTTCAAAACTGAGCAGGTAGCCATCCCGGAAAGAAAGAATACTTGCACGATTGATACCGGGAGATAATTGTTGGCAGATGGGTAACGGAACTTTTAAAAAGGGAGCAGTCATAATGATTCGTTACTTAAATATAAGGGAATTATTTTACCTGTGATCTTCCCACGCAGTAAATCATTTTTTTAGCTTACTTTTCCATTCTAACGTACCAGATCGTACCGGATATTGAAGTGAGTGTCAACATCTAAAACCATATGTAATGAGTGCGCAGGTCCCTACGCTCAAAGAAATTGCCAAACGCCTGAATATTTCTGTTTCTGCTGTTTCAAGAGCTTTACATAATCATCCCAGCATTGGCCTGAGAACCAGTGCCAGAGTACATCAGCTGGCTGCTGAACTGAATTATGAACCTAACCAGGTAGCCCTTTCTTTTAAAAGAAATAAAACGGCTATGATTGGCGTGATCTTACCAAATCTCAATCATGATTTTTTTGCAGCTATTGTGAGTGCCATAGAAGATGTAGCCTATCGTAAAAACTACACCTTACTACTGGGGCAATCACGCGATGAAGAAGAGCGTGAGAAAAAATTGGTGGAATCCATGAAAAGCCACCGGGTAGACGGCGTACTGGTATCTATCGCAAAAAATACCGCTAACTATGCACACTTCGATTTGCTGAAGAAAATGAATATCCCCGTGGTATTCTTTGATCGTATTCCGCGTATGCCGGACATACACTACATTGCCAGTGAGCTGGAATCCGGTATGGAAGCGGCTGTTCGCTTCCTGGTGAAAAAGAAACACCGCAACATTGGTATGATCAATGGCCCGGATAGTTTGCTCGCCAGCAAAGAACGACTGGAAGGCTATATGCATGCGTTACAAAAACTGCGGATAAAAATAGACCTGAGCAGTGTGGTATCTTCCAATTTATCCAGGGAAGGCAATCAACACGCTATGCAGGAAATTCTGGACATGAAACGCAGGCCCACCGCCATTATCACGTTCAACGACTACGTAGCCATGGATGCCATCAAATACGCCAAAAAAGCAGGCATCAAAATCAATGAAGACATCAGCTTCGTGAGCTTCGCCAATGAACCCATCTGTAACTACATGGATCATCCGCCCATGGCATCTGTAGAACAGTTCCCTTATCAGCAGGGAGAAAAAGCAACAGAGCTATTATTGCAGTTATTGGAAAGCGACGAGAAAACCCGTACCAGCAACAACTTTCATAAAATTTTATTACCTCCACAGCTCGTTATACACGAAGCACAGGCATAATTTTACTCAATCGTTTGATGGTGATTTCGTTAAGGTGATCATGTACTTTGGCAGTATCATCCTTAATCAACGATTGTATGTATACAGATTTCCATCAACAGGTAGGTATCGTTACCGGCGCCGGCTCAGGTCTGGGTCTGGCTATTGCACGCAAGTTATCGGAAGCCGGTGTTAAGCTGGCGTTGCTGGATAAAAATCCTGCTTTACTGGAAAAATCCGCTGCGCAAATTTCCGGTGAAGTGGCTACCTATGTGGTAGACATTACCGACGAAGCAGCCGTGAAAGAGGTCATTACACAAATTAAAGCACGATTCGGCTCCACAGATATTCTGGTCAATAGTGCCGGCATCACGGGTATGACCAATCTCAAAAGCCATGAAACCGATACCGATAATCTCCGCCTGGTACTCGATGTAAACTTCATGGGCGCCTGGTTTACCAGTAAACATGTACTGCCGCATATGCTGGCAAAAAACTACGGTCGCATTCTGCATATTGCCTCTATTGCAGGTAAGGAAGGCAACGCCGGTATGTTGGCGTATTCCGCTTCCAAAGCGGCGGTCATTGGCATGACTAAAGTGCAGGGCAAAGATTATGCAGAAACGGGTATCACCGTGAATGCGCTCGCACCTGCGGTGATCCGCACGGCGCTGGTAGATGCCATGCCGCCAGAACAAGTGAAATACATGACCGATAAAATTCCCATGAAACGCTGCGGTACCCTCGATGAAGCCGCTGCCATGGCGTTATACATCACGTCTCCACAAAATAGTTTTACTACCGGTTTTACATTCGATTTATCCGGTGGCCGCGCTACTTATTAAAAACAAACGACTATGGAAAAAAGGGAAATCGTTCATCCCGAAAAGCAAGACCGGCAATTTACTACCGGCGCCTATTCCGATGCAGTAGCCGTAGACGGCTGGCTGTATATCAGCGGACAAGGCCCTATTGATTTTACAAAATCCGCTTTTGTATTGGGCACAATAGAAGCAGAAACAGCACTGACATTACACAACCTGCGCTGTATACTAACCGCTGCCGGCTGCACCGTAGATAACATCGTAAAGTGTACCGTGCACCTCGCCGACATCAAAGATTTCCCGGCCTTTAATAAAATCTACGCCGAATTTTTTCCTGGCATAAAGCCCGCCCGCACTACAGTGCAATCGGTGTTAGGGAGTGGTATAAAAATAGAAATTGATGCCATTGCCCGGATGGCCTGATGCCTTCATCTAAAAAATTAACCGCTGATGGAATATACAATAGATCCGGCCAATATGCCGGTAGGAGTAGTCGGGCTGGGCTTAATGGGATGCAGTATTACTGCCTGTTTACTGATGGCCGGTCATCCGGTGATCGCCGTAGCGCCGCTGGCGGCCGATTTACAGCATGCTGAAAAACGCATCACCGAACACCTCACCCGGTCTTTACAGGAAGGTATCACCGCCAAAGTACCAGCCAGCTGCCTGCAACAGCTGACCATTACAGAATCGTATGAACAACTGCGTAACTGTGTACTGGTCATAGAATGTACATTAGAAAACCTGACTATTAAAAAGTCTGTATACGAAAAAATTGAAGCAGCCATTCAGGAAGACGCCCTGCTGACCAGTAATACCTCCGCTATTCCCATCAGTATTTTACAGGAACAGGTAAAGCATCCGGCGCGGTTCTTCGGCCTGCACTGGGCAGAGCCGTCGCATACCACCCGCTTCCTGGAAGTAATTTGTGGCGATAAAAGCGATGTGGCAAAAGGGGAATATCTCTATGCTATTTCGCACTACTGGGGCAAAGAGCCTACGTTGGTGCGCAAAGATATCCGTGGTTTTATCACTAACCGCCTGATGTATGCCATGTACCGCGAAGCCTTTCACCTCGTGGAAAATGGCTATGCCACCATCGAAGATGTGGACAGGGCTTGTCGTAATAACGCAGGCTACTGGATGACACTGGTGGGCGTATTCCGCTGGATGGACCTCACCGGTGTGGCGGCGTATCATACCGTGATGAAAGACCTCTTTCCTACGCTGAGCAACACCACAGAAGTACCCGCATTAATAGACGACCTGGTAAAAGCAGGGGCCCGCGGGGTTTCCAATGCACAGGGCTTTTATAATTATACACCCGAAGAAGCCCGCCTATGGGAAGAAACCTTCGCCGCCTTTAGCTACGAAATACGTGAACTGGCACTGAAGTATCCGGTAGACGTCGTGAAGAAAAAAGTAGCGGAACATAACGGGCATTAAAACGACCAACAACATGTTAATGATAGATGCACACCTGGACCTCGCCATGAATGCCTTAGAGTGGAACAGGGACCTGAAAATGCCGGTAAGCGAAATACGGGACAGGGAAGCCGGCATGACCGATAAACTGGACCGGGGTAAAGGAGTTGTATCGCTGCCGGCCTTACGGGCTGGAAAAGTAGGTCTGGTAGTCGCCACACAGATTGCCCGTTACGTGGCGCCAGGTAGCACGTTGCCAGGATGGCATTCGCCGGAGCAGGCGTGGGCACAAACACAGGGACAGCTGGCCTGGTACCGTGCCATGGTAGCCGCAGGGGAGATGAACCAGATAACGAACATGGATACACTGACCAGGCATCTGCAGATGTGGGATGATGAATCTATAGCCGATGCAGAAAAGCCTGTTGGCTTTATCCTGAGCCTGGAAGGAGCTGACTCGCTGATCAATATTTCCTACCTCGAAAAAGCTTACCGCTACGGATTAAGGGCACTGGGCCCTGCACATTACGGTCCGGGAAGATACGCGCCTGGTACAGGAATGGAAGGGGTATTAACGCCCGCCGGTATAGAATTATTAAGAGAGATGGATGCGCTGAACATGATCCTTGACGTCACTCACCTTACGGACGAAGGATTTACGCAGGCACTCGACTTATATAAAGGACCAATATGGGCCAGTCACCATAATTGCCGCGCGCTGGTACCACATCAGCGGCAGCTGACAGATGATCAGATCCGTATGCTCATAGAAAGAGGCTCCGTGATTGGTGGCGTACTGGATGCGTGGATGCTTACCACTGGTTGGGTACGCGGTATCTCTGATCCGCGAAAGGAAAACATCACCCTCGATAAACTGGCAGACCACTACGACCATATCTGCCAGCTGGCGGGGAATAGCCGCCACATTGCCATTGGCAGCGACCTCGATGGCATGTTCGGACAGGAACAAAGCCCCTGGGATATTGATACCATCGCTGATTTGCCGAAGTTGGAGCAGCTACTACGGAAACGGGGGTACGAACAAAACGACATCGAGAATATTTTTCACAAAAACTGGCTTCGGTTTATTCACGACGCCTGGAAATAGAACGCTTACCCGCAAACCACATTTTGTATGACATCTTCCGAAAAAAATATTACCGGCAGTGCCGCTAACCGCCTGTTGTCGCTGGATGTAATGCGGGGAGGCATTATGATTTTACTGGCTGCTGAAAGCTGCCGGCTCTTTGATTCTCTCTCTGATTTATCGCTGCCGGCATTCTGGCATAGCCTGATCCGGCAGTTTTTTCACCACCCCTGGCATGGCCTGCATGCCTGGGATCTGGTGCAGCCTGCATTTATGACGATTGCCGGCACGGCCATGTATTTATCTTATTACTACCGCGCCCGCAAAGGGGAAACCTGGGAGCAGCATTTCAGGCATATCGCGATCCGTTGCTTTAAACTATTTCTTTGTGGCACCGGGTTGTACTGTATACAGGCGGGCCGGATGGTGTGGGAGCTGTGGAATGTATTGACGCAGTTGTCGTTTACTACTTTGCTGGCCTATCTGATTATCCGCCGCTCTTATGTTTTTCAGATAACCGTTACCGTTATACTGCTGATCCTGACAGAAGTATTGTATCGTACCGTATTGATGCCCGGCTTTGACCAGCCCTTTGCAGAGCACCACAATTTCGGCGCGTGGATGGACATGGTGCTGATGGGCAAACTCAATCCTGATGGCTGGGTAGCCATTAATTGTATCCCCACTGCAGCACATACCATCTGGGGCGTGCTGGCAGGAAAAATTTTGGTTAGTAAGTATTCACAAAAGCAAAAGGTAGTTACGCTGCTGCTGACAGGCATCACAGGCTTGACGATTGGCCTTGTTCTCGACGCAGCAGCTATAACGCCGATCATTAAACGAATTAGTACCAGCTCCTTTGTACTGGCGTCCGGTGGCTGGGTATTTCTCCTACTGGCATTGGTGTATTGGCTGGCAGATATCCGCCAATACAACAGCAAAGCCTGGATCGCCGTTGTCGTAGGCATGAATGCGCTCTTTATTTATCTCTTTTTTGAAACCGTCGGCGGGCAATGGTTTAACGGCGCCGTTGGTGTATTCACCAATGGTGTAATGGGCTGGATGCAGGTGCCGGAAAAAATGCAACTGGTTGTTACCGCACTGGCCACGCTGGTAGCAGAGTGGTATATATGCTGGTGGTTATACAAACACCAGGCGTTTTTAAAATTATAACGGGCCTGCGCAAAACCAAGTCAAACGATTGAGGATTTTTTAAGGAATGGGATGTACTACATTAGCCTAACATCAACCTTCATCCATCCCGCGCTATCAACCAACGTATCAATCATTACGAAAACAACAGAAAACGTACCTGTATGAAAATGAGCTTTAAAAGCCTTCACGTATTTCTCTCACTGATAGTTTGCCTGTTGTGCTGCGCCTCCCTGAGCCATGCGCAGGTGTTGATAAAAGGTAAGGTCTCTGGCACAGATGGCCAGGGTATTCCAGGGGTAAGTATTGTAGTAAAAGGACAAAGCACCGGCGTGGTAAGTGCTGCCAACGGTACTTACAGCATTACTGCCGGTAGCGCACAGGATACCTTGTTATTCAGGATGATGGGATACTTACCGGTGTCCCGCGTGATCGGCAATCATACCGACATAAATGTGAAGCTTGTTGCTGCCTTAACTGACATCAACGAAGTAGTAGTCATGGGATATGATGATAAAAAAAGAACGGAAATCACCAGTGCCGTAAGCGTGTTGTCTGGTAAACGTTTGAAAGATGTTACCGCCAACGACGTAGGTACCATGCTACAGGGAAAAGTGGCTGGGGTACAGGTAGTGAACAGCTCCGGCGCACCGGGTAGTCAGCCGGATATCCGTATCCGTGGTATCGCCTCCCTCAGCGCTCCGAAAGGTCCACTGGTGGTAGTAGATGGTATCATCGGCGGCAACTATGACCCCGGCGATGTGGCGGCTGTTACGGTATTGAAAGATGCCGGCGCTACCGGTATGTATGGCTCCCAGGCCAATGGCGGCGTTATTATTATCACAACGAAGAAAGGTAAGTCTGGTGCCCCGCGCTTCGATTTTAAGGCCACACTGGGCCGCAGAACGCCTAATAAAGGGCATCTGAATATGATGAGTGGCAGCGATTTTTTTAATGCCTCCAAAGAACTCTACCGCGATACCTTATCCGGCAAAATAGATATCCTGAAGTTTTATAGCGAACGTCCCCGCGAACTGGCCGATCGCAATTTCAACTGGGTAGACAACGCCTTTCATTCCGCGCTGGTACAGAACTATTATCTTTCTGCCAGCGGCAAAACAGATAAGTTTACCTATTACCTCGGCGGTTCCTACTACAATGAAGCCGGAACGTTTAAGAACACCGGCTTTCAACGCGTTAACCTCCGTACTAACACCACCTATGAATTCTCTAAACGGGTATCCGTTTCCAATAATATCAATATCAGCGCTTCAACAGGGAAAACGTACGACTACATGGACCTGTTCTATGCTTATCTCTCCGTGCCCTGGGATAACCCTTACGACTCTACGGGGCAGCCCAGATACGTAGACGCCAATACGAAAGGCTGGTGGTCCAGGGATAAAATTAATCCCCTGCATACCCTGGCCAATTCCGACCATAGCACCAAAGACTTTAACATCAACTACGATTTCATCGGTAACATCAAACTCACCGACTGGCTTACGTTTACCAGCTCCAACCGGGTAGGCGTGGGCACCAACAAATCACATAGCTTCTTTTCGCCTTTGGTGGCCGGCTCCTATCATGGCAAAGGTTTCCTCGACGAATCCTCTTCGCTATACTACAGCGGCATTTCTACCAACCTGTTTAAATTCTCCTTCAGCAAGGGCCTGCATTCCATCAGTGGCCTGGCGGGCGCCGAATTTCAGGGCAACTGGGACGAGTTACTGGGAGGACAGGGAAAAGGTTTGCCGGTAGGATTCGATGTACCGGCTGTCATCTCCAGTGAACAACAGCTGCGCGGGGTAAGAAATCATTCCGTGATGCAGTCACTTATTTCTCAGGTAAATTACAACTACGCAGAGAAATACTTCCTCACCGCTTCTTACCGCGTTGATGGTACGTCCGCTTTTCCACCTACACACCGCTATGCGCAATTCCCCGCAGTAGGCGTATCCTGGCTGGCTTCTAACGAAGCATTTTTAAAAGGCAACCCCTGGCTCAATCTGTTGAAACTGAGAGCTACCTATGGTATTACAGGTATGCAAGATATTGGCGCCTATAAATACCTGGGACTGTTTTCACTGAGTGCACAATATAATTCACAGGCAGCCGCCATTCCGGATCAGCTGCCCAACCAAAATCTGACCTGGGAAAAAACACACCAGCGCAACCTGGGCCTGGACCTCGGTTTATGGAATCGGGTAACGCTGAATGTAGATGTATACAGTAATGTCACGAAAGACTTACTCCTGCAGGTATCACAGCCACTATCAGTAGGCTTTGAATCCCGCTGGGAAAATGTAGGCCAGCTGAGAAATAAAGGGCTGGAAATTACCCTCTCTACCGTTAACGTAAAAACGAAAAATTTCCAATGGACCATGGACGTAACCTTTGGAATGAACAAAAATGAACTGGCAGGAATCGGCAAACCAGTATACCAAACGATTAACGGTATTACACAGATTTATAGAGATGGGGGAGAGCTGTATACCTTCAATATCCCCAAATGGCTGGGCGTGGACCCTGCCACAGGGCGTCCACTCTGGGAACAGGTTACAAAAGACAATGCCGGCAATATCATCAAACGTTCGGCTACGTCCGATTATGGCCAGGCAGGAAGCCAGGAAACAGGTCATGCGTTGCCCCGCTTCCAGGGTGGATTTGGCACCAGCGTTTCCTGGAAAGGAATTAGTCTTTCTGCTAGCTTCGCCTACTCACAAGGCGCGCAGATCATGAACTTTATCCGTCGCTTTATGGATGTAGACGGTCACGAGCCATACTACAACCAAATGTTGCCGAAAAGTGATTGGTCGCGGTGGACCAAACCCGGCGACATCGCCACGCATCCCAGTATGCAGAAAGCAGCATTATCTACCGAGATCTCCAGCCGCTATCAGGAAGACGGCAGCTTCATTAAGCTGAGAAACATCAGCCTGAGCTATGACGTGCCAATGCACATCGTACAACGGTTGCACCTGCAGGGATTGCGCCTGGCACTCAGCGGCGACAACCTCTATACCTGGACGAAGTTCTGGGGACAAGATCCGGAAGTAACCGTGAATCGCGCCGACTTCTCCATGCCCGGCGTAGCGGACTTCAGGTACCCGGCCAACAGACAATATTTAGGCTCCGTAGAAATTAATTTTTAACAGACAATTCCACTACCATGATCATAAAAAAATGGTTGCTGCTTTTTCTTTGCTTGATTTGCCTGGCGCCGGCTTGTAACCTCAATGTGCTGCCTACGGATGCCCTGAATACGGAGAACGTGGCAGGCACGCCCGATGGACTGCCTAATGTGATGAATGGCTGCTATGCCCTGCTGAAGAATAATGTGATGTTTAATGGCTTTATTGACCCGGGGCAAAACTACCTGTGGCAATATTATCAGTTCAGTGACTACGCCGGCGACGATATCGTATGTGGACAGGTAACTGAGCATCCCTTGTTCTATAGTTTTACTTACACGCATTCACCTGACCAGTCGAACATCCGTTTTTTCTGGTACATCTCTTATAAAATTATCAACGGCGCCAATACCGTGATTGAACTGGGAGAGAAGATCCCCAATCCTTCCGGCGCAGTAAAACAGTTGATTGGCGAAGCCTATTTCTTACGCGCGTTCCTGCATTTCAATCTGCTGCGTGTATTTGCCAGACCGTATACACAGGCCCCCGATGGCCCGGGCATCATTCTTCGCCGTACGACCACCGATGATGCAGTGGCGCCGCGTGCGTCCGTTAAAGATTCCTACAATTTTGTAATAGACGATCTGAAGAAAGCCGCCTCCCTGATGGATCAGCCAAGGGGCAGTCAATACGCCTCCAAAGAAGCGGCGCTGGGGTATTTATCGCGCATATACCTGTATATGAACGATGCGGATAATGCCATTACTGCCGCTAATGCCGTTATTAACGCCGGTCGTTTTAAACTGGAATCAGCAGAAGGATTTAAAACTTATTTCCAGAAAGCGATTGCCTCTTCCGAAAGTATTTTTCTGATTGCACAAACGAAGGTCGACAGCCGGGGCAAAGAAGGCTCCGTGGCTTCTATGATCTATTCTGATGGCAACTCCGGCTGGGGTGAGGAGTTTGCATCGCCTTCCATTCGTAAAGTAATGAGCGAGCATCCCGAAGATGTAAGGTGGTCTTATATTTTACCACAGAAAGATCCCACTACCGGTGTAGTAGCTAAAAAGAACGGCATCGAAATTTATTATATCACCAAGTTTTCTTTCCAGGATGGAGACCCGAATTTAAGTTCGCCCGTGATGCTGCGTTTGGCGGAAGTATACCTGAACCGCGCAGAAGCCTATGCCATCAAAGGCAATGTAGCTGGCGCGCTGGCGGATGTAGATGAAATTCGTAAACATCGTGGATTAGAAGGAGCACTGTATAACGGACAGGTGCCCCGTAATAAAAGTCTGCTGGAAACCGTATTGCAGGAAAGAAGAATAGAATTGGCTTTTGAAGGACACCGCACCTTTGATGTATACCGGAATAAGTTGAACATGGTGCGCGATTATTGGGGCTATCATTTGCCTGGCTTACAGGAAACAGATGTGAACCTGGCGGTGCCACCTACCGGTTATCCCAATATTACCATTAACTGGAATGATCCTAAAACTATTTTTTATATACCGGTAGATGAAATACTGGCTAATTCAGCCTGTAAGCAAAATCCCTGATCGTATTTTTCGTGTAGGTGTATTCGTTAGTCATCTAAAATTTGTCAAATGAACGCAAGTAGCTCTCTGAATAAAATATTTTCCCTGATCTGCGGGGTGTTGGTAATCACCGCCTGTAAGAAAGATAAATCCAATCCCGACAAGGGCTTTGAAGCATTTTTCTCGTACGCGGTAGATGGCAAAATCGTGTCTTTCAAAAATCTCTCTACCCTCGCTACCACTTATAGCTGGGATTTCGGCGATGGCAGCAACACGGCGGATAAAGACCCGGTACATACCTATCCTGCCAAAGGACGCTACGTGATTACCTTATATGCGACGGCCGCCGATGGCAAAAAAACAGAAGCATCTACCGTGCTGATCATCGATAAAAAATCGCCGGTACTGCTGGATGACAATAGCCTGGCCGACTGGGACGGTGTCACCAATGAATTCGTGAACCCCACTGCTGATGTGGTGAAGAAAATCAAATGGGATTACGATGGCGCCAACATCTATCTGTATGTAGAACAACAAGGCAGCATCACCGACTCTACCATCCTCGGACTTTTTATAGATACAGACCATACCGGTGATCCTAAGAAAGACAGCGCGACTGGTTTTTACCATGTGATGTATCCGGCCATGGGAGCAGATCTCTACCTGGAAGGGCAGCCTATGCTGGGTGGCACTGGTAGCTGGTGGGGCGCTTTTAATTTTACTGGTGGCACCGCGCATGCAGGCTGGAGCTGGAATTCGCTGAATATACCGCCGTTTTATATCATGGGCGCATCCGTCAGCGGAGGAGGGGTGTTTAAGTACGAACTGGCGCTGAAGCGAAGCGTATTATCCGGATTATTCAATAAACAAGTCGCCATCGGACTCACGATATACGATAAGGGCTGGTCAGAAATTGGCCATATTCCCAATAATAAAAAAATTGGCGGCATCCCCATTAACCTCGATGTACTATAATTTGAACCAATACTTTTCTCAAAATAAAATCCATGAAAACACTTTTACTCCACCTCATTTTCGTTGCAGGTTTGCTGGGATATAGCCAGTCTACCACTGCACAACGATATTATGTAGACAACAACAAAGCCACCAATGGAGATGGCAGCATCGGTAATCCCTGGAATAGCCTGGCGTCTGCCTTGTTTGGCGCGCCGGCGCCCTCAACGCAGGATGTAGTGGTGTTCCTTCGACAAGGTACCTACCACTTCAACAAAGACACGGTGCTCTATATTGGTAGCGGCAAAAACGGTACACCAGGTAAGTATTTCGTCATTAAAGCCTACCCTGGTGAGCAGGTGACTTTTGATGGCAGCGGCCTCACCACCGACTGGTCAGCCATGGCCAGTATCTCAGACGCCAGCTATATACGCCTGGATGGGCTTACCTTCACTAACCTGAAAAGTATTACCGGGTTTGGTTTGTATATACTGGGTAACAGCACTAACATCGATATCCGGAATTGTACATTCAGCAATATGTTATGGACCAATGATCTGATGGAAGCACCTTATCCTACATCTGCCGATAAGAATATTTATCCGGTCATGATCAGCGGTACTACTACTTTTCCTTCCGGTGTGACGCTGGATAGTAATCAGTTTAAAACCATTGCGCCCGGCTATTCCGCCAACCTGGTGAACAAAGCTGCCGGCGTGGGCACCGTAACGGAAACGCATACACTGACTACTAATATTATCCGCCCGCGTCCACGTTCCGATTTTTATGTGAGCACCACCGGTAGCGATGACACCGGTGACGGGTCGAAAGCCAAACCCTGGAAAACGCTGAATGCCGCCGTGAACAGGGCAGGTTACGATTTCGCTTATATCCCCCCACGGCTGGTAGATACCACCGTCAATATTTATCTCCGGGGGGGCGTATATCAGCCCACCGTTTTGGTTTATATTGGCAGCAATCGTGGTAAAAATGGCCGCTGGACCAACATCCGCAATTACCCCGGCGAATCAGCCATATTGGATGGTGGATTACTCACTGCCCGATTCTCTGCCATCTTTGGGATAGACAGCGCCAAATACGTATCCATACAGGGATTACGCCTGCGCAATGTTACCAACGACTCTACGCTGACGACCGTTGTTAATGGGGTGGTACAAAAAGATGTACGGTATGGCATCGCTATCATGGGCAACAGTGCACATGTTCTCATTAAACAGGATACCCTGTATGATATGAAATGGACCCGCGATACCACCAAAGCGAAATACCCGCAGCCAAATGATAACCTGGGCGCCATCACCGTATTGGGCAGCGGAAACTCGCCCCAGCACGATATCGTGATCGACAGTAACGTGATATATGATATCGTACCAGGCTTTACAGAAGCCATCACGGTGAACGCTAACGTGGATACATTTACCATCAGCAACAACTATATCCATGATATTGCCAACATCGGTATTGTGGCGGCAGGTAACTACCAATGGGTATTGAACAGCTATCCAGGCTTAACTATAACCAATAATCAATCCCGTAACGGACTCATTAAAGGCAATGAAGTATTCCGGTGCTTGTCGCCCATTGCTATTTCTGCAGGTATTTATCTCGATGGTTCCCGGAATATCACCGTAGAAAATAACGACTGCTATAACAATGGCGTAGGTATTTCCATTGGTAATGAACAAAACGCCAGTAAAGGCGCCGGTCATATGGTGAGAAGTAATACGCTGCATAACAACCTGGGCGCGGGTATCTTCATTGGCAGCAATAACCCTACTTCCTGGGTAGATAGTACAGTCGTGAAATGGAATACTATTCAGCATAACTATTTCATTTCACCGGCATTGCGCCGGAAGGCCAACTTTATGTATGGCATCGACAGCGCCTCCCAGCGTTGGGCGGAAATAATACTGAACAGGGCCCGCTATATTACGTTTGAAGAGAATGAGGTGAATATTGACTCCGATATTATGACCGCATTTTTGTTTGCACAATCTAACCTCATCTTCCGAAATAATATTTATCATACCCTGCATAACAACCCTTGTAATGTGCTCTTTATTAAAGATACCACTACCACCAACAATGGCGGAGGAGATGGTATTGGAGATGTGTACTATTCCACGTTCCATCAGTATGTCAGCAACACCTGCCTGGACGTAACGTCTACGTTGGGCGATAGTGCATATAATCCGGCAGGCTGCGGCAGTACCTTTGCCTGTGGCAGTTTGGCAAGGGGGGCAGCGCCTGCACTGGTACCAGAAAAAACGACTTTGAAGTCAACTGCGGTGAGTGTATATCCCAACCCTGCTATGGAAACGGTAACGGTACAACTGCAGCAGCTGGTGAAATGCCCGGTACGACTGGAGCTCTGGAACAGCTCTGGTAGCCTGGTACGGCGGCAAGACCTGTCCATACTTCAACCGGGCATCCATCGGGTGACGCTGAATAAAGGAAACATTCAACCAGGAACTTATTTCCTTCGCGTGATCAGAGGTGGGAGAGTGGAAACTGTGAAGGTAGTCTGGTTACCCTAAAATGCCATACAGACGGATTCAATCATAAACATCGGCTATCCCTTTTTGGGGATAGCCCTTTTTATGCGGGCTAGTAAAAGTACCACCAGGAAATAACCCAACGGCCAGCAGATTATTTCCAGGTAAGAACTGCGGTAATAGGCCCAGCTGGAGGGGAGGTAGTCGCGGAAGTAATTGGTGATAATAATATTGAATAGCTCATAAAGGCTGCTGAATGGCAGCAGAATGACCACTATCAACGTAAATATAACGTTCGTCCGAAGCCTGGGAGAAAGAAAAAACAGTGGAAGCACACCGGTACAAAATATAGCAATAATCAAATACCGGAGTGAATATTGTAAATAGGTGTAGTCGGCATATTTTAGGGCATTGATGATGTAATTTCGTATAATCTCGACCGTTAGCAGAATGCCTAACACCATGGCTATCAGGTTAGAAATAGACAGGTAGCTGTTTTTTATCTCCCGGAATGGCCGGTAGCACCACAAGATGAGTAAGAATAATATAGTAGCGCCACTATAGCTCATGATTAAGGTTGTCAGAGATCCCATTAACATAGGTATGGTATTAGTCTGATAAAGATCCGCCTAATCCATAAAATTTCCTATTTAAAATAAGGCGGCGCTGTCCCGCTGCACTTATAGCGACCAACCGTATCATTTTACCCACCAACTGCATATAGCCCTACCCGTTGTTATTCATCCCCGGACCGTAGCTGTTTGTCGATCCCGCTTTTTTCCCATCTTTCCCCGATATACTTTTACAACATCAAAAGAGAAAATAATGGAATATCAGCAACGCCTATACGTAATGATGATGGCATTACTACTGGCAGTAATTTTATTTGCCAGTAACAAGCGTAATCCTGATGGAAGAAAGTAACATAGTGTGACGTTGCTTTGTAACCCCCAAAACTGGCCGTGGATGTTTTATCTGCGGCCTTTTCTTTTCTATAACATCAGTGGAGCGATCCGTAGCAGATATTACGGGCACGCCTATATCATCTCCCGAAAAAAAATTAATGATGGGCTTTTTGGGCCGGCGGTAGTTTCACCAGCTTCACAATCCAGGGCAGGGAAATACCTTGTCCAATCAGGGTAATCAGTACCACTACCACAGAAATAAATATAATCGGATTACGTTCTGGAAAGTCGCCGTTAGGCCCCAGTGTCAGGGGTAAGCCAATAGCAATGGCCAGGGAAACAATGCCCCGCATGCCGGACCAGCTGATAATAAGACTGTTCTTAAAATCGAGCAGGGCATTTTCTGTGATGCGTCCCCGTCCTTTTTTAAATGCCTGATCTAAATTGAGTTGCTGGGAAAATACCCGGCCAGTACGCAGTAGCAGCGCTATCAATGTAATAATAAACCCATAGCCAATGTAGGGCAGTATCATATGGGATGGAATGCTTTTAATAATATAAGGGAACTGTAATCCGATCAGGATAAATATAAGGCCGTTCAACAGGAAGATAATGATATCCCAGATGGACCTGGACTGTTGTTTTAATTTCTCCGGAAAAACTTTATTGCTTACCCGGGCGGTCTTTACACCCAGCACTACCACGGCAATCACGCCGGAGACGTGCAGTGCTTCTGCGAGCGAGTAGGTAACGAACGGCGTCAGCAGCATGAAGCTGATGGTGACCAGGTCGTTTTTATGGATCAGTTGAAGTATCCGTGCCAGCAGCCAGCTCACCAATAGCCCGAAGGCGATGCCGCCGGCCATTAATACGACAAATTCCAGGGAGGCCTTCCAGAACACAAAGGCGGTACCCATGGCAGCCGCAATGGCAAAGTGGTAGGTTACCAGGGCGGAGGCGTCGTTGATCAGGCTTTCACCTTCCAGGATGGTAATGGTTTTATGCGACAGGCCCAGTCCTTTGGTAATGCTCATGGCAGCTACCGCGTCCGTGGCAGATAGAATGGCGCCTAATACAAAGGACAGTGGCCAGGTTATGCCTGGGATGAGGTAATGGGCAGCTATCGCAATTCCTGCGGCGGTAACAAACACCAAACCGATGGCCAGCGTACCAATGGTATTGAAGTTGGTTTTAAATTCTTCCGGGGAGATGTTAAACGCCGCGTCGTACAGCAGGGGCGGTAGGAACAGCAGGAAGACTATTTCGGGATTTAAGCTGATATTGGGGAGGGCGGGGATAAACCCGATGCCGATACCGGCAGAAATCAGTAGTACCGGGTAGGGTAGCCTGATTTTATCTGCCACCGCCGACAGCACAATCATAATAGCCAGAATGAAAATGACGATGCCGTAGTGCTCCATAGCTTACATTTGGTTGCAAATGTATAGGTTTGCTCCGATAATGTCACTGGCGCGCCTTGCTACAGGCCATACGTTTTGGGGATAAGTAATAGGGACGAAAGGCCGAATATAGGTTGTTTATGAGGACAGGTTACGAGGCCAGATTCACTTTTTGCTCCCGCCACTTCATAAACATAATCTGATAAGCGAACTCCCAATACAGGTGATCTTCCAGCATATTGATGAGTAATAGCTTTCTTTGGGTACTGTCTGCATGGCTGTTTCTCAGATCGTCGTATTGCGCCAGTTGCTCGAGTAGGGATGATTCCATGACCTGGAGTAAGCTCGGAAAGGTATCCATTTGGGTGGCAGTGATCAGTTTTCCTTTGGGTGTTTGTTTCATCTCCTGCATCCGTTGGTGTGTCAGTTCAGGCATTTTAATGCCCTGTAGGTTAAATATTTTAGTCTTATTCATCGGCACGCACAGGCTTTTACGGTTAATAATAATAAACAATAACGGGTCAGAAGGTACTATCCGACTATGATTTTTAGTCTCGATGACGGCATCCTCTATCTATTAGAGTAAAAAAAAAGGTGGGGGTTACAAAAATTTCCATCTTTTTTGTAACTTTTCTTAAATTAATCATCTAACAAGATCTAATGGACCCTATCAGAATATTACCTACGGAAGACGACAACGAGATTATTAATAAGATCCTGGCGGGAGATAAACGACAATTTGAGGCGCTGATGCGCCGGCATAATCCCAGTCTGTTCCGGTTAGGGATGTCTATGTTAAACAATGATGCGGATGTAGAGGACGTGATGCAAACCACCTATATCAATGCTTACCAGCATCTGGCCAGTTTCAGGCAGGAAGCCGCTTTCAGCACCTGGATAAAGCGGATCATGATCAACGAGTGTAACCAGTATTTGAAGAAGAGACAACGGGTAGTGAGGGAAGATATCTCCGTACTGGCGGATCATCATTCAGCAGCAGTGGCTGAGGTAAAGGAAAATCCGGTGGCAAAAGTGATTGATAAAGAATTAGGTACTGCCCTGGAAAAAGCTTTGTTGCACGTGCCTGAAAAGTACCGGATGGTGTTTGTGATGCGCGAAATAGAGCAGCTTAGCAATGCCGAAACCAGCCAGGTACTCAATATTTCCCCTGTCAATGCCAAAGTGCGCCTGCTTAGAGCCAAACTGATACTGAGGGGCAAAATATCGGAGTATTATAAAAACGACCTGGTATTTTCCTTTCATCTCGTGCGTTGCGACAGGATCGCCTTCAAAGTACTGGATGAACTGGGCATCCCACACTAACTACTCATTTTCCAATAGATTAATCTTTATACGTTTGTACATGCTACGATCGTCTAAAGATTTTTCCAGTTCTGAGAGCACCTGTAAAAGGTCTGCGCTTGCTTCGGCCAGCCACTTTTTGTTTTCTTCCCGGATAACGGCTAAAACAGGCCCTAACTTTTTATAAGTTTGCTTTCCGGTAGAAGTCAGTGAAATCAGGCGTTTACGGCCATCCTTACTATCAGGGGTGGTTTTAATGAGATTATTTTCCTGCATCTGATCCGCAAATTGAACAACGGCGGCATGACTTAACTGTAATGCCGCCGATATTTCTGTTACCGCCATCACTTTTTCCCTGGTCAGCAACTCCAACATCAGAAACCATTTGGCTTCCATGTCCAGGTTGGCTTCTTTATAAATCTGGCTAACGTCCTGGGATAAACGCTCGCTCAGCCGCTTCAATCGGGTAGCCAACCCCAGTTCCTTCAGCTCATTGATTAAGTTCATGCGATAAATTTATATGTTTTTATCCTGCTCTCCGCTTTTCTTCTTCTGCACCACCTGTTTTTCTCTTCGGATTGCCGGATGTAGTACCACCGAACTTATAGGTGAAGGTAATAGTGGCCACACGGGTATCTCTCTTCTGTATAAATGTTTCTCCATAACCTGTTAACCGGGTAACGGCATTCGTTCTGTTGGTAAAGAATATATCATTGACATTTATTTTGAGAGATGCCTTCTTGTGCCACAGCAGCCTTTGCGCACCGGCATTAATAAACCAGAAACTGCCCACATCCAGGAAGCCGTAGTAAGTCCTGCTTTCATAATCACCGGTGATTTCAAGGGAAGTGGCAGCGTCAATGATAATGGTATTGACAGAGTTAAAATTGAACGACACTCTGCTGGCATCCAGGTTGGTATTGGCGAGGTAGCCGGAATAACGGCCGTAGTACACCAACGCCGTGTTCATACTGTTGAACCATTTGCCTATATTAACGGGAAAAGAAAAACTGGCATTATAGTAATCGTACCTGGCAAGGTTCCTGTCGGTTTGAAGTACGGTGTTGGGTTGTACGTCCGGCGCTAAAACAGATAGCATATTATCCCTGGTAATGCTATAACCTATTTTGGTCACATAGTCCTGTTTGAAGGTATGCGTGAGCTCAAAGGAATTGGTGATTTCCGGTAACAGGTAAGGGTTGCCCATAGCGGAAGTCAACGGGTCCAGGAATACCCGGAAAGGATTGAGCTGCCGGTAGGAAGGCCTTTCTATTCGCCGGCTCATGGATAAGCCCAGGTCATGCTGATCATTGAATTCGTAACCCACATAGCCACTGGGGAAGAGCTGCGTATAGTCGCGGTTAAAGGTGCTGGTATTGACCACTTGTTTACCATCCGCATTTGTATTTTCTAATCTCAATCCCAGCTGTAATGTGAGATGTTGCCACTTTTTAGAGGCATTGACATAAGCGGCATTGATATTTTCATGGTATATAAACCGGTTGCTCTTCCCTTCATCCAATTTATTGCCACCATTGCTTCTGTCGAAGAACTGTACATCATTATCAGACTTTACCCAACTGCTTTTGATACCGGCTTCCAGTTTGGCGCCGATATTTTTCAGCGGCTGGGTATAGTCAATCTTAAAAGCCCGGATGCTCAGGTTACCGGTCAGGTCTCCAAAAAGGATATAAGGAGTTTTGTTTTCTACACTGTTTACGTCGTAGTAACGGGTATTGTACAATTGGTTATCATCAAAGGTATATCGGGCATAATCCACGTCAGCGCTCAATTCCCTGCCGCTGGTATCCAGTGTTTGTTTGTAGTTAATGTTAAAGCTGTTATTATTTCTCTGGGGTTGCGTTTTGCCCAGGGTAATAAAAGAACCATTCGGTTGTTGCTGTGCATCCAGCGTATGTGCGACACTGTTAGTACCCACGCTGTTATTGGCAAAGATGCCATTGGCAGAGAATCCGATAACGGCATTTTTGCTGATATTATAATCGGCTCCAATGCGGGCGTTGTGGCTACTGGATTGGTGTTTGAAGAAGTTATTGTAATTGTTGGCGCCAGTGAATTTGTTGTCAGCATCATAGAATTGGCGGAAGATGGTCAGGTCGTTTACCTCCTGGCGGAAGGTATAATTATAGGACCCGAACACATTGAGGTTTTTATGTTTGGTATTGAAGTTGAACGAGGGTGATATTTTAGGATACATCCCTTGTCCATAGCTGAGGGATACATTCCCGTTAGTACCGGACTTCTTTCCCTTTTTCAATTTGATATCGATGATACCGGCGTTACCGGCGGCATCATATTTTGCGGAGGGGTTGGTAATGAGATCAATGGTTTCGATTTGGTTGGCCGACATATTCCGGAGCATGTTGGCCAGGTCTTGCCCGGTCATAGGTACCTGTTTGCCGTCGATCATAATGAGTACACCCTGCCGGCCCCGCATCGCAATATTGTCATTTTGATCGATGGTAACACCCGGTGATTTTTCCAGTACTTCCAGTGCGGTGCTACCAGCAGAGGCAATGGAGGAGGCTACATTGATCACCGTTTTATCGTATTGCTGTTGTACAAAGGGCTTGTTGGCAGTTACGGTAGCTTCTTTCAACCGCGTGCTGGCGGTCTGCAGTGCAATATTTCCCAACGAAGTACTTTGCTGATGGGTGAATGGCGCCGACTGATAAGGACTAAAATACATGCTTTGCGTCAGCAATAGGTAGTTGCCGGCTTTGATCTGCTCAAAGGTAAAGTTACCCAGGCTATCCGGGTACGCCACTTTAGCCAGCTTTTTATCTGCTGCGTGGAGCAGCTGTATCATCACTTCTTTTACCGGGGCGCCGTCTGCTGCGGTGAGCCGCCCGTTAATAGGATAAACAGGCGCTGGTGCCTGTGCATAAGTGGTATTTATGTAAGTAGTAACGGAAATTAATAAAGCAAAAAACCAGCTATATTTCTTTTTCATTAGGGGGATTTTATAGCCGAATATAGGACGTTTGATGATTTACTGCGATGGATTTACACCTGCGGTAAATGTAACTACTTACGGAGTATTTTTTTTAAGAAGAGTGGTAAAAGGGCCGATGTATTTATCTGCGAGGTGAAAACGAAGTATAGTAACAACTAAATATAAGCAGAAATATTGATAAATGAATTGTACTTTTGCGTGGTCAACCAAATATTCTTAACGTAGCTTATTTATGTCCCATTCCAAAACCGCCTTTCAGCTGGAACGTCTGATTCTCTTCAGCGACGCCGTATTTGCCATTGCCATCACACTATTGATTATTGAAATAAAAGTGCCGCATCTGTTGCCGGAATATACTACCGGGCAAGTGATGCACGCCTACCTGGAACTAACGCCCCGGTTCCTGGGCTTCTTTGTTAGCTTCTTTTTTATAGGTCTGTATTGGACAGTGCATCACCAGCTTATGGGCTACGTGGTCAACTATACGCCAGGACTGATATGGCTTAATTTACTCTTCCTGTTGTCGATTGTATTGTTTCCATTCAGTACGGCGCTGGACAGTGAATATGCCACTTCTAATTTCATTAGTCCCTCACTGATATACACGCTGAATCTCATTTTTTCCGGGGTGATGATTGCGATATTATGGAGATATATCAGTAATCCACAGCGGCAATTGAGCGAAGGGCTGGACAATCCGCTGTTTGTGCAATATCAGCAACGCAGGGCGTTAACAGTACCGCTGATATTTGGGCTGGTGTTCCTGGTCGGACTGTTGTTACCTTTTCATAGTATGGGCCGTACGCTCTTACCCGTTATTCCATTTGTGATGCGATACCTGAAACGGCGCTATGACAAAAGCATGCTAAAGCTACCCGAAGTACCAGTAGCAGAAAACAGTGCGGAAGAAGTATAACGTGATGAAAATTACTTTCCGGTAAGGGGATTCATGCCCTCCTTTTTCCAGTTCATCAGGATGTGATAGGCTGTCCAGCCTACTTTATAGGTTACATCTTCTGTCATAAACCTGGGGTCAGGTTTACCATTTTTTTCATTGAGTCGTTTGTGAGGAGGGCATAACCAACCACCAACACAATACATATGGCAAAAGCCCACCTGGTGCATGTATTCGTGGCATAGGCTGGCTGCCAGCGCGTAAGCAAAAGAATGGAATGCCGGCATGTTATCCTGGATGGACTCGTACCAGGCAGTGGTATGATATGCGCCAGGAGCGGTTAAACCCAGCGGACCATCTTTCTCTTTTAATTCAAATCCCATTGTTACCGTAGGTTCCCTGAATATGCTATCCAGCACCATTTTTCCGGGAATGCGGTCCACCGTGCCGGCTGGTGTTTTCGTGTATCCGTTGCAGTAGCTTTTGCCATTAAAGGTCATACTGCCGATAGCTTGCTGGAATTCGGCGGAGTTCAATACGGCAGAAGCCATTTTGAAGGCGCTGTCTACCTGTTTTCTGATCACCGGGTCAGTGGTGAAATAAGTGCTCCGGTTGGCATCCATTAATAATTGAATGGACCGGTGATCCTGCGCCCGCAGGCATTGGAAGGAAAGTAAGCCGAGAACGAACGAAAGTAGTTTCATGTATTGATTCATATAATGCCATTGCGTATCACAAATGCTACCAGCTCCGCCATATTTTTGGTGCCGGTTTTCTGTAACATATTTTTCCGTTGATTAGCGACCGTGTTTTCAGCAATCCGTAGTTTGCCGCTGATTTGTTTAATACTAAGTCCTTCCGCCATCAGCGCGGCAATTTGTTTCTCACGGCGACTAAGCACCGTGTCTTCTTCATAGGGAAAGAAGTATTGTTGTTGGATAATTTCACTGCCCAGCAGCGCATCACCCGGCTTTACTTTCTCGATGGCATGAAATATTTTTCGCTGGTCATATATACCGGTAATGTTCATCACCATGCCCAGGCTATAGAGCGGCAACTTCGTTACGGGAGAGGTAATATAGGAACCGCGCTGATATAAATGTGAAACACCACCATGACCGTTTTTTATCCGAAAGGTGTAGTTAAACACATATTGGTCATGCGTTTCCTGCGGAACAGTTGCCAGGAAATCCCTGTTGGCAGCGAATACCTTTTCATTGTATATCTTAAAGTCGTTTTTATCATAAATCTCCATCAGCATACTAAGACCCGCATCCATAAAGTCTCTCGGATCATAATGACCTATTTGCCGGGCGCCTTCACTCATCAGGATATAATCCTGTTTGGTATAATCAATGACATAGAATGCGGGAATCAGGGCGGAAGGAAACGTATCCAGCTGTTTAAATTTCTGGATAAGCGGAGACACCTGATCCTGATCTATCTCATTCTTTGCATAATGCACTACCTGCAGATGATGGAGAAACGACGTTTGTACAGCACGGATGGGAGTCATGGTAAACGTGAGTTCAGAAGGCTAATTTAGGCAATTTTCAGCAATCAAAATTAGCACTTCTGAAAAGGGAGGGACAATAGCCATTTTTAGCTATTTCACCGTTTCGTAGTGTAAACACACGATACCCGACTCGAACGTTTTGCTGTCTATTAATTTCAGGGGGACGCGGTCTTTAATATTTTTGAATAAGGGAATACCATTCCCCAGCAGGATAGGGTTCACAAATAACCAAAATTCATCTACCAGGTGATCCTGCATCAGGGTTTGTGTGGTGCTGGGGCTGCCGAAGATCACAATACCTTTACCAGGTTGGTTTTTAAAATCGCGTACCTGTTGATTCACGTGGTCACTAACGATGGTGGTATTATCTTTTTGCTGACCGGCCATGCTTTTGGAGATCACCAGTTTGTGTGCCTGGTTGTACCAGTTGCCGTGCTCTATATCATGTTTGGAAGCGCCGGGCCGATCTGCTGCGGTAGGCCAGTAGGCGTTCATCATTTCATAGGTTACGCGGCCATACAGTGCCACGTCTGCCTCTTTGGTACGATCGCCTGCGGAATCAAAAATTCCAGGGGCAATTTTGATCCAGTCCATTTCTCCGTTTGGACCACCCACAAAGCCATCCAGGCTGATGTGCATAAAGGAAACGATTTTTCTCATGAGCTATTAGATTTATATGGATTTACTGGCTTTCTTTAAAAAATCGGCCAACTGCTTATAGTCAGTTGTTTGTCCTTCTTTAATAGTGGCCGTTTTGCGGTCGGGTGCAGTAGTGGCTTGAAAATACCCCTTTATTTCTGCCAGTTCGGTGGCGTTAAAAATCATAAAGGATAATTTGTCCTTAGCAGCCGAAATAACCGCGGCATATTGTCCATTCTTCGTGAAGTGAGGCTTACCATACTGGATGCGTTCTTCAGCGTCAGGAATGGTTTTAAACACCATATTACGCAGCGCTGTGGCGCTTTCTTTTTGCCAGGGCTTCAATTGATCGATATACTGGGAAACTTCCGGGTTCATAGTCGTTTGTTTTTAGATGACACTACAAACTTACGGCGGAAAAATTAAGGAGAGCGGGGGGATTAAGACAATGATAGGGGGTGTTTGCGTAAATTATCGGTAGACCATTATTCAGGGAAGCTAAAAGCAGAAAGCGTAAAGCAAAAAGCTATTGCAGCGARTCATCTAAGCGGATATTTTACGCTTTAATCATATGCTGCAATAGCTTTTTGCTTTACGCTTTCTGCTTTTAGCTCAATTACAAGAACTTCAGTACTTCCGCACCCATGGCTTCTGTACCCAGTATCTTATCTGCAGGTGTTTGTGCATCAGCGATATCTCTGGTGCGGAAACCGGCTTTCAGTACCTGGTCAACCGCCTGGATGACAGCGGCCGATTCTGCTGTCATACCAAAAGAGATATCCAGCAGGAGAGCAGCAGATAAAATAGACGCCAGCGGATTAGCTACCCCTTTTCCGGTAATATCGTGCGCAGAACCGTGAATAGGCTCGTATACACCGGTGCCATCGCCTACAGAAGCGGAAGCCAGCATACCCATGGAGCCAGCTATCTGCGAAGCTTCATCGGTAAGGATATCACCAAACAGGTTGGCGGTAACCACTACGTCAAAGCGACGCGGGTCTTTGATCAGCAGCATAGCAGTGGCATCAACAAATTGATGTTCTACTTCCACATCCGGATACTCCAGTGCTACCTTTTGTACTACCTCTCTCCAGAGGCGGGAAGTTTCAATCACGTTGGCTTTATCTACAGAGCAGAGTTTTTTTCTACGGGTTCTGGCAGCGTCAAAGGCTTTGCGGGCAATGCGTTCTACTTCATAGCGACTATATTCCGCGATATCGTAGGCAGTGTCGCCATCATTTTTTCTGCCTTTTTCACCAAAGTAAATATCACCGGTGAGCTCACGGAAGAAGAGGATGTCAGCGCCTTTTAAAATCTCCGGTTTAATGCTCGATGCGCCTAACAGCTCATCGAATAATTTGATGGGACGCAGGTTGGCATACAGGCCAAGTTCTTTGCGCATTCTCAGCAAACCCTGTTCTGGTCTTACTTTGGCAGAAGGATCGTTGTCGTATTTTGGATGGCCTACGGCGCCAAACAATACGGCATCTGATTTCCTCATTTTTTCCAGTGATTCATCGGGCAAAGGATTGCCGGTAGCTTCAATGGCTACGTGGCCAATCAGTGCTTCATCGTAGGTGAACGTATGTCCGAATTTTGCCGCGATGCGATCCAGTACTTGTTTGCCCACGGCGGTTACTTCCTGTCCGATTCCATCTCCGGGAACGACTAATATATGTTTGGTAGCCATGCTATTGTTGGTTGACGTTTAAATTAAGTTCAGCATTTTCAGCGTGGCTTTGATAGCAGATACGGTTTGATCGCTATCCAGGCCCCTGGTTTTGAATTCTTTTTCGTTTTTCACCCAGGTGATGATGGTTTCGCACAAGGCGTCACTCTTACCGCCGGGGGGAATGCGTACCGCGTAATCGGCCAGTGGCGGCAGTTCTACCTTCAGCTGCTGATATACTTTCTTCAACGCATTCATGAACGCATCGTATTGTCCGTCACCCTGCGAATGTTCTTCAAAGACTTGTCCTTTGATCGCAATGCGAATGGTTACGGAGGGGTTCATGTTTTTGGAATGCGTGAGGACATAGTTCTCCAGGATCACGTTTTCCTCAATACGGTTGCTGTCCAGTACATCCGAAATGATGTAGGGTAGGTCGGCCTGCGTGAGTACTTCTTTCCGGTCGCCCAGTTCAATGATACGCTGCGTTACCTTTTTCAGATCGGGATCGGAGAGCTTAATGCCCAGTTGCTGCAGATTGTTTTCTATATTGGCTTTGCCACTGGTTTTACCCAGTGCGTATTTGCGTTGGCGGCCAAAACGTTCCGGCATCAGGTCACTGAAATAGAGTTTATTTTTTTTGTCGCCATCGGCATGGATACCGGCGGTTTGGGTAAATACATTTTCTCCTACAATGGGCTTGTTAACCGCAATGCGGAATCCGGAAAATGTTTCTACCAGTTTGCTGACCGTATACAATGACGTTTCTACGACGGATGTTTTCACTGTAGGGAGGAAGTCGTTCAATACCGCGATGGCGCTGGCCAGCGAGGCGTTGCCGGCTCTTTCTCCCATGCCGTTAATGGTCAGATGGATACCATGGGCGCCGGCTTTCACGCCTTCGAGTACGTTGGCAGTGCCGAGGTCATAGTCGTTGTGGGCATGAAAATCGAAGTGAATATCCGGATAGCGTGTAACGATGGCCGTTATAAACTCCCTGACTTCATCCGGGGTGAGTACGCCGAGTGTATCCGGGAGCATGATCCGCTTTACCGGCTGCTGTTGGAGGAAATCGAGGTATTGGAATACATATTCCCTGGAATGTCGCATACCATTGCTCCAGTCTTCCAGGTAAATATTACAGGCCAGTCCTTTTTCTCCTGCCAGTTTAATCACCGCAGCCACTTCTGCGAAGTGGGCTTCCGGTGTTTTCTTTAACTGGTGTGTTAAATGATTCAGCGAGCCTTTGGTGAGCAGGTTCATGACTTTGGCGCCGGCTTGCAGCATCCATTCTACGGATACATGGCCGTCTACAAAAGTTAATACCTCTACTTTATCTAAAAAACCATTTTCCTTCGCCCATTGGGTAATGGACTGCACCGCTGCAAATTCGCCGTCAGATACGCGGGCGGAGGCAATTTCAATCCTGTCAACTTTTACTTCTGTCAATAAAAGTTGGGCGATGGTTAACTTTTCAGAGGGTGAAAAAGACACTCCGCTGGTTTGTTCTCCATCGCGGAGTGTGGTGTCCATTATTTCAACGTGGCGCTGGGTCACTGGCATAATTGTAATGGGAAGTTTAGTACAGACTTTTCTCGGCGAATTGTTTTATTTCGTCTTTCATGGCCTGCAGGTAATCGATATCATCATAACCATTCATCATGTTCAGCTTTTTGTAGCTGTTGATGGCAAAGGATTCACTTTCTCCGGTAGCGGTGATGGTGATGGTTTGTGCTTCCAGGTTCACTTCTATTTCCGCTTTAGGGTTGGCTTCTATGGCGGTAAAGATTTTATCCAGGAATTCCGGACTTACCTGTACGGGCAACAGTCCTACGTTTAAGGAGTTATTTTTGAAGATGTCGGCAAAGAAGCTGGACACTACACAACGGAATCCATAGTCGTAGATGGCCCACGCAGCGTGTTCACGGCTACTGCCGCTACCGAAGTTTTTACCACCTACCAGGATTTTACCGGAGTAGATGGGGTTGTTTAACACGAAATCTTTTTTCGGTGTACCATCTGTTTCGTAACGCCAGTCGCGGAACAGGTTATCACCGAAGCCGGTGCGTTCTGTGGCTTTCAGGAAGCGCGCAGGAATAATCTGGTCCGTGTCCACATTCTCAATGGGCATGGGTACTGCGGAACTCTTTAATATGGTGAATTTATCGTAAGCCATTTTATATGTTGTATCGTATTAGGAAAAAGGTATTAAGCAATCAGTTCTCTTGGATCGGTGACAACGCCGGTTACCGCCGCTGCAGCCGCTACAAGCGGACTAGCCAGCATGGTTCTGGAGCCGGGTCCCTGTCTGCCTTCAAAGTTGCGGTTGCTCGTGCTCACGGCATATTTGCCGGCAGGAACTTTATCATCGTTCATCGCCAGACAAGCGGAGCATCCGGGCTGACGCAGCTGGAAACCTGCTTCTGTTAAGATGTCCAGTATACCTTCTTCTTTGATTTGTTGTTCTACAATATGTGATCCGGGAACGATCCAGGCAGTGACGTGATCTGCTTTCTTTCTTCCTTTTACGATAGAAGCAAAGGCGCGGAAGTCTTCAATACGTCCGTTGGTGCAGCTACCAATAAATACGTAGTCTACTTTTTTGCCGATCATGGCTTCTTCTTCGTGGAAACCCATGTACTGCAGTGATTTCTCGTAGCTGGATTTGCTGTCGCCTGCCAGTGCTGCGGGAATATGTTTGGTAATACCCACGCCCATACCCGGGTTGGTACCGTAGGTGATCATGGGTTCAATATCCGCTGCATCATAGGTGTATTCCTGGTCGAAAGTAGCGTCGGCATCGGTTTTCAGCGTTTTCCAGTAGGCGAGGGCTTTATCCCATGCTTCACCGGTAGGCGCTTTTTCTCTGCCTTTAATATAATTGTAAGTGGTGTCGTCTGGGGCAATGATACCACCGCGGGCGCCCATTTCAATACTCATGTTGCACACGGTCATACGACCTTCCATGCTCATGTTTTCAAATACTTCGCCGGCATATTCTACGAAGTAGCCGGTAGCGCCGGCTGCCGTGAGGCGGGATATGATATAGAGCGTTACATCTTTAGGGGTGATACCTTTACCCAGCTTACCGGTCACGTTGATACGCATTTTCTTCGGCTTCGGCTGCATAATACACTGGGAGGAGAGTACCATTTCCACTTCAGAGGTACCAATACCAAAGGCGATAGCGCCAAAAGCTCCATGGGTGGAGGTGTGAGAGTCGCCACATACAATGGTCATACCCGGCAGGGTAATCCCATTTTCCGGACCTACTACGTGCACAATCCCGTTTTTGGGATTACCCAATCCCCAATGGGAGATACCATATTTGTTGGAATTCGTTTCCAGCGCCTTCAACTGGTTGGCAGATAGCGGATCTTTTACCGGCAAGTGCTGGTTAATCGTTGGTGTGTTGTGATCTGCTGTGGCAAAGGTTTTTTCCGCAAACATCACTTTCAGTCCCCGCTTTTCCATACCAAGGAAAGCCACCGGACTGGTTACTTCATGAATAAAGTGGCGGTCGATAAAAAATACATCCGGACCATCTTCAATTTTCCTGACAACATGTGAATCCCAAACTTTGTCAAATAAGGTAGCAGGTTTATTGCTCATTTTTTAAAATTTTAAAAGTAGCTACTTGATTGTTCAAATTTATTCATAAAATCCATTTTATTTCAATAATTTTTCTAAGGATACCGGGTAAATGGTAGTCAAAAAGCGGTGTGGGTAAGACTTTGAAGCTATTTTATTATGTATTTGACTGATAGTCAGCGGTGTGTAATTTTTTCAAGTGAGAGTTGGTTCGTATTTTATTTTTAGTAGAGATAGGCGATACCACAAGGCCGTGGCTTCGGGGGGCGATAGCAAGGTGGCAGCAGGGGTGGAGATATATAGTTGGTAAAAATGTAATGTATTAAACACAAAAAGAGGGACGCTAATCCCTCTTTTTGCTTGTATTTAATTTCCCCTTCGGGAGATGATTAATAGTTGAAGTATTGCAGAGGTTGGCCATCTGCCCCCATCGTAATCTTATATTTTTTAAAGCCTCCAAAAAAGGAATCGTTTTTCAGATAAGCTACCATTTGGTCAGACAATCCTTTCATCTTTATACTATCCTTGTCAGGAGTGGTGATAATCGTCAGTTTCACGTCATCTACCTTTGTATGAGCAATCACCTTTGCAAGATTAGCCAAATTACCCATCGAAGCCGGGTCATTACCTACATACTTCCCGTCAAAACTGAAATTGCAAATTTCCAGGTCATGCCCAAAGGCCTTGTTAAAGGCAACGGAGTCTTTTACAAAGGAACTAACGCCACCGCCTATATGAACATTGTTTTGTTGATCAATGCTGTTTTGCTGGACATTAGTCTTTTGTTGTGCAGGGTTCTTGTGGTTGGAACAAGCATTCAGTAAGCAGCAAAGGGCAACAGGGAAAACCAAAAGGACTTTTTTCATTGTACTGATTTAATGGGTGACTGTAGGTTGATTTAGAATTACGAATTGTTTCGTAGATAAAGATATGAAAAAAAGTGACCTGCCAATTTTTTATTTTTTTATGGGAGATGGATTACTTTTTCTCCGCCATGGCCTTTGCATATTTGTACCAGTTGGATTGCCGGATCAGGCGAGCGGCTTGTTGTGGCGTTACTTTGTCTTTTTCATCGCCAGCTATGCCCATGTCGGCCCCCAGAATGTTTACTACCCAGTAAGATCCCTGGGGCAAACCTGTAGTTTTACGTTGAATACTCATCGCACTGCCTTCTATGGCTTTTATTACTTCCTTTTTACCATATTTAAGGATGCATTGTTTAATATACCACTGTTGAACGCGCCGGGCATCCACTGCATCGGTGGCTATAAAAGGTGTTACTACAGCAACGGATTCATTTAGATTGCCCAGCTTTTCATAGGCGTATGAATATAGTATGGCAGTATGGATGCCCACAGTAAAATAATCATCCGTGTCAGAATAATAGGTATCATCTATTGCCTGCCTGCGCATCCGGTAATCTATCAATAGCCGGTAAAAATATCGTGCGCTATCCGCATCGCCCTGCTTTTCCAGCTCTGCCGCGTGTTCTGCATAATAACGCTGTGCCTGGCCGGTATTACATGGATAGTCATACCTTAAATAGGAAAATACGCCGGCATGAATAATCGTAGTATCAAATTTCTTGCTTACAATAATCGTCGTATCTTCTTTATCTATCACGGTGTCGCAGTCCAGGTAGTATTCGCAAAAGTCTTGATGGGGAACCTTGTCATGCACATCAGGCACATTAAAATATCCGCAGGAAAGCTTTGTGAACAAGCTGCCTGCGATGAGTATACGGGATAAGTATTGCATCGTACAGAATAATATCGCCGCAAGGTATTTAAAAAATACATTTGTCAACTTGTCTTCCTGTAATTTAAAATAGCCCAGCTATTCAACACCACGGCAAATAACACGAGATATAAAAACTCCCACTTTACATCCATCAACCCACTACCTTTTAATACAATCATCCTGATGACCTTAATAAAATGCGTGACAGGCGTCAAATTCGCAATCACCCTGGCCCAGGGAGGCATACTCTCCACCGAAGTAAAGAGGCCACTCATGAGCATAAAAATCATCACAAAAAAGAAGGCTACAAACATCGCCTGTAATTGGTTACTGGTATACGTGGACACTAACAACCCAAATCCCAGCAATGCCACCAGGTACACCGCTGCAAAGAGATACAGCGTCACAAAACTACCCACCGGCCAAATGCCGTAGATACCCCAGGCCACCAGTAACCCCAGTGTAAAAACAATGATTCCCACTACCCAGAAAGGAATCAGCTTGCCCAGGATAAATTCCCATTTACGTATAGGCGTTACGTTGATCTGTTCAATGGTACCTACTTCTTTTTCTCTCACAATATTCAAGGCCGACATAAACCCGCCAATCAGCGTTAGCAGCAGCACCAGTACCGCCGGCACCACATAAAACCGGTATTCTGCCAGCGGATTAAACCAGTTGGAATAAGTGAGATCAATTACACCGGATGGCTTTGCCTGCCCCGCATTAATCGGGATCTCCTTATTGAAATCCAGGATGACCGCCTGCAGATAACTGCCGCCAATAGTGGCTTTGGTACCATTGATGGCATCTACGGATACGCCTAGCTTTTGCGTGCCTTCCCGCACCAGGTTACTTTCAAAACCAGCCGGTATCTCCAGCACGAGGTCCGCTTTTTCTTTTTCAATATACGTCAACGCTTCCCTGAAAGAGGCCGCTGCCGCCACTATCCTGAAATACCCCGACGCGCCGATCTTCGTCAGCAGTTGCCGCGAATAGCTGCTGTGGTCATGATCTACAACGGCCAGGTTCACATGCTTCACATCAAAATTCATGGCCAGCGGCAGAATGATCAGCTGTATGGTGGGCATCGCAAACATCATTGCCAGGATGGTTTTGTCCCGGAAAATTTGCCGGAACTCCTTCCGCAGAATATATCGCAACACTTTCATGATAACCGGGTTTTAAAGTTTCGCAAAGCCACCGTCAATGCTACGGTGGTCATGCCCAGCAATACCAACGTTTCTTTCCACACATACTCAAATCCAAGACCCTTCAGCATTACCGCCTTTACAATCAGGAAATACCATCGCGACGGAATCAGGTTGGAGATGAACTGAAACACGACGGGCATATTCTCCAATGGAAACATAAACCCGGTAAAGATCATGGTGGGAATCATCATCCCCATCATCGACAATAACAGCGCTGTTTGCTGGGAATTGGTAGTGTTGGAGATCAGCAATCCCAATGATAAGCAGGTAATGATAAACAACATGCTTTCCAGGAAAAGTAATATGATACTGCCTTTGATGCCTACATCCAGTACAAATACCGCCAGCACCAGGATTAAAATAAAGTTGGCCAGCGACAAGATCAGGTAGGGAATCGCCTTAGCAATCAACACCATCAGGGGTTTGAAGGGAGATACCAGTAATATTTCCATCGTGCCTAATTCCTTTTCCCGTACCACAGACACCGAGGTGAGCGCAGTACATACAATCATCAAGACCAGCGCCATTACGCCAGGAATAAAATTCAGGGAGCCATTGCCTTCTTCATTATATAACATCCGGGTTTCCGGCACAATCATATAAGGCAAATGTGCCGCAGGACTCACTTCCTGCTGATATGCCGTGGCAATGGCGGTGATATAATTGATCACTGTTTTGGCGGTATTGGGATCGGAACCGTCTGTAATAATTTGTAGTTGCGCCTTTCCGCCATGTTGTAAGTCGCTGCCAAAGCCGGCGGGGAAAATCAGCGCGCACCTCGACGTCCCTTTCTTAAAGGAGTCCGCAATGCCGTTGTCGTCCAACGGTGCTTCGGACACGATGAAATAGGAAGATGATTTTATTTTACCAATCAGCTGCTGCGTATTGATATCCCTGGCATGATCCACAATAGTGAGGGTAATATCCTTTACCTCACTGGTGAGCGCAAACCCAAACAGCACAATCTGTGCTACCGGCAAGCCAAACATAATGAGTAAGGTGCGCCTGTCCCGGAACACATGGAAAAACTCTTTCCTGATAAAGGCGAGGAACTGCTTCATAACAAATATTTTAATCGCCGGATCGTTGTGCACGGCGGGCCAGCTGATAAAAAACCTGATCCATATTATCGGAGCTGAATTGCTTTTTTAAATTGGCCGGCGTATCCAGTGCTTCCACTTTACCATCTACCATGATGGTGACACGGTTACAATATTCCGCTTCGTCCATGTAGTGAGTAGTTACAAAAATGGTGATGCCTGATGCCGCCGCCGCATAGATCATGTCCCAGAACTGTCGCCGGGTAACCGGATCTACGCCACCGGTAGGCTCGTCCAGGAAAACAATTTTAGGCTGATGAAAGATGGCCACTGAAAATGCCAGCTTTTGTTTCCATCCTAACGGCAGTGCGCCTACGAATTTCTTTGCTTCGGCAGTTAGCCCCAGCTGCTGCAGCAACTGCGTTGTTCTCTTTTTGATCTCCGCTGCCGGCACGCCATATACACCGCCGAAGAATTCAATGTTTTCCAGCACCGTCAGGTTTTCATAAAGCGAAAACTTCTGACTCATATAGCCGATATTTTTCTTGATAGATTCCTGCTGTTTGTACACGTTGAATCCCGCAACGGTAGCCTCGCCGGAGCTGGGATGAGATAACCCGCATAAGATACGCATGGCCGTTGTTTTGCCGGCGCCGTTAGCCCCCAGGAAGCCAAATATCTCTCCCTTATTTACTTCAAACGAAATTTTATTGACGGCGTAAAAGTCGCCGAATCGTTTGGTCAGGTCCTTGCAGATGATCACTTTTTCTTCCATAGCTGTATTTTGTTAAGCCTGGTTCATTAACCGGATGAAACTATCTTCCACACCCGGCTGGATGAGTTTTGCGTCTATATTCGTATGTCCTTCCTGTTGCATTTGTTGCTGCAAACCTTCTATGGTAGCGTTACTACCCAGCGTAACATGGATGTATTCCCCGAAAGCATAGCTGCTTTCTACGGCAGGATTTGTTCTCAGCGCAGTGAGCAACCCATAAATGTTATCGGCCTTGATGGCATAGAGCTTTACCGGAAATTGCGAGATAATAGCTGCTGGCGTATCTACCGACAAAATTTTGCCATCCTGGATCAGCGCAATCCGTTCACATAGCATGGCTTCATCCATGTAGGGTGTGGATACTACGATGGTAATGCCCTGTTGCTTCAGCCGCCGCAGCATTTCCCAGAACTCTTTGCGTGATACCACATCCACGCCGGTAGTAGGTTCATCGAGGAACAATACTTCCGGTTTGTGAATCAATGCACAACAGAGGGCCAGCTTTTGCTTCATGCCACCGGATAGTTTGCCGGCGCGGCGGTCATTGAATGGTTTGATCTGCTCGTAAATATCTTTGATCAGTGCGTAGTTTTCGCTAATACTACTACCAAAGAGGGTGGCAAAAAAATCCAGGTTTTCTTTAACGGTGAGGTCCTGATATAGGGAGAATTTCCCTGGCATGTAGCCAATTTTGCTGCGGATTATTTTGTAGTCTTTCACACAATCATATCCTCTCACGGTCGCCTGTCCTTTATCCGGTAGCAACAGGGTAGTGAGTATGCGGAAGAGCGAGGTTTTGCCGGCACCATCCGGCCCTATCAGGCCAAACAGTTCCCCTTCGGCCACCTGCAGCGATACGTCGTTTACCGCCAGCACTTTGCCGTTGTCGTATGTTTTAGTGATATGATCCAGTAGTACTGCACTCATTTTATAGCGGTGTTAAGCAACATTTCGCCATACATACCGATTTTCAGGTAGCCATCGTTTTTTACCTGCACTTTCAGGGCATATACGAGGTTGGCCCGTTCATTTTTCGTCTGAATCGTTTTGGGCGTAAACTCTGATTTATCCGATATCCAGGTGATGTTGCCGGTATAGCTTTTATAGTTTTTGGCGCCCTGATCTATTCGCACCTGTACGGCTTGCCCCAATTTGATGGCAGATAATTTATCGCCGGTGATATAGGCTTTGAGATAGAGGGTATCGATGTTGGCAATTTTATACAATGCTTTCCCGGTAGCCGCCATTTCCCCTTTCAGTGCATAGCGGGTGAGTACCACGCCGGTCGCCGGATTAATGATCAGTCCTTTGTGAATTTGCTCTGTATATTGTGCCAGTGATTTTTCCAGTGGTGCTTTTTCGCTGAGGATGCTCCGGTTTTGAGTGGCCGTATTGGAGTCGTTTAGTTTTATTTGTTGCCTGGTAACGCTGATTTGTCGTTCCAGTTGTTCAATGCCGGCATTGATATCATCCAGTTGTTTTTGTGTGGCGGCATCGCTTTTTACCAGGTTTTCCGTTCTTTTTCTTTCCCGGTATTGTTGCGCCAGCTGAGCTTCCTGTACCAGCAACTGCCGTTTTACCAGTTCCGTTTGTGGAATGGGATCATATGTTTTGTTTTTCAGCGCATTGATGGAAGCCTGTACCTGTTCCCGTTGCAGCGTAGGGATGGCTACATCAATTTGTCCAACGGTTTGGCCTGCAGTAAGCCGGTCGCCTTCCTGTACGGTGAAGTCGAGCAGCAGTCCTGTTTGTTGTGCGGATACCATCACTTCATCTGCTTCAAAATTGCCGGAGGCATCGTAGTCGGGTTTGCCATTGCCGCAGGCATTGATCAGCATCGTAGCAGCGAGTCCGAATATTATGTGATATTTCATATGCAGTAATTAATCAGTTACCGGAAGTGTTTTTATAATTGTATTGTGCCTGGAGTAGTTGTATACGATGGAGTATGCGCGACTGTTTGGCCAGATTCTCGGCATTGAGTTGCGCAATGTATTCATGTACGGTGACCACGCCATTATCCAGCTGGGCCTGCGCCGATTTTCTTACAGACGACCGTAACGCAATGGCGTTATCATCCTGTTCCATCAGCGCGGTATACTTTTCCATGTCCTGGCTTTGTTGCTTCAAAGTCAGGTTGGTATTAAACAGGAAGGTAGCTTTGCTGATATCCAGGTTTTGCCGGTTGATGTCCAGCTGTTGCCGGTTATTTTTCAGGGAGTAGAGGCTGCCGAGTGACCAGCTGAGGCGTACACCACCAATCCACCAGGGGCCAAATTTATTGTCCACGATATTCAGGGTAGGGCGGCCGTAAGCGCCTTGCAGAAAGGCATTCAGCTTAGGTAGGTAATTAGACGTCAGTTGTTTTTCCTGTACGTCGAAAGCTTTTTTCTGGATATCGTAGTAAGTAATTTCGGGACGATGAATATCGTTTTGTGGTGCTACTGCTGCGGGGTAGGTAAGGGTGGTACTGTCGCCGAGCGGCTGGTTAATGAACACCGACAACATTTTCATATAGGCGGTACGGTTAGCCTTAAACTCGGTAGCCGTCATATCCGTGTTGACGATTTCCGCCTTCAGTTCATCCACATTACTCCTATAGGCGACACCGTTAGCCAGGGCGGCTTGTGCTTTATTGGCAGCACTTTGCAGGTCAGCCTTCCGCAGTTGGTTTTGTTGCAGTTGTGCTTCCATGAGCAGGATGCCAAAATAAAGCTGTGTTACCCGGTTCTTTACCGCATACAGATTTACTTCCAGTTGCTGTTGTTGAATGGCTTCATTGGCCCTGCTGCTTTCTTTCTGCAGCTTGCTCACGCCGCCATCATAGATTTGCTGGGTGATTTCTGCCTGTATTTTATACTGGTCTTTACTCAGGGTTGGAGGATGTAATCCGGGCAGCGGGGGCAATACATCTTCGAAGTTAACGGTTTCCGACTGGTAGCTGGCTTGTCCGCTGATGGTGAGTTGTGGCAGGTATAATTTACCGGCGTTTTCCACGGAATACCGGCTACTGCGCGTAATGAGATCGTATTGTTTTATCAGCGGATAGTTTTGCCGCGCCAGCGTAAAGCATTCCTCCAGCGTAAGGGTTTGTGCCAGCGCCTTTTCAGATAATACACCGAATAATAAACAGCCGCATAATGCTTTGAATAAGTTCATGGTGCAATATTCATTTTGAATAATTGTTTTGAAAAGTTGTTCAATTTTAGGTCAAAAAAAATGCTATTTCAGCATTCCTTTTATCCACAGTGGAATCAGCTGTCTTCTTTCTTCCATCAGTGCTTTAAACTCGGCCGGTTTTACCACTTTATTCCTTTCCAGTAGTGGTCTGGCGAGGAAGGGCATAACTACAAATCCAATGAGGTTCATCATCAGCTGAATAGGATGCAGGTGTAGTTTTCCTTCCTGCTGTAGCGCCTCTAGTTGCTGAAAAAAGTGGGATTGGAAGATCGCATTTTTCCGGTTGTCCTTAAACAGCTCATCGGTGCCGGCGAATATTTCATTCACCATAAACAATGGGAAATCCGGATTGTTCAGCAGCAGGGTGATATAATGGTCTGCCACCTGTTCCACTTTTTGTATAACGCTGAGTTGTTGATTATTCATCACGGCTATAACAGCGGTAAATAATTTTTCCACTACTTCCGCCATCACAAACTGGAATAATTTCTCTTTGCTGCGGAAGTAATAGTTCACGAGTGAGAGGTTAATATCCGCTTCCGCCGCAATGTCCCGCACTTTGGTGGCCTGGTATCCTTTTTTGGTGAACACAATTCTGGCGGCGGCTTTAATCCGTTCCTCCGTAGAATCGTCGATGTTAACTTTCTTTTCACGAACCGGCATATGCAATAAACATTGGTTTACCCGACAAAGATACGAAATTGAACAACTTTTCAAAACAATTGTTCAAAAATGTGAAAAGCCATTAAAATAAAAGGACCAAAGCGAATGTTGTCTGTGATCAGGATTAAACTGATTATACTGATTCCTTTTTTTGATTTTAAAAGATGGAGGAATAATATATGGTATCTATCTCCCAAAATCTCAAAAATAAAAATCAGTATAATCAGTTTAATCCTGATMACAGACAACATCCGCTTTGGTCATCCTCCTTATTTGGGATTATTGATTTCCAGTTTAGGTGCAGCCTGGTTCTCTTTTACCTGTACCGGGTTTTTAATACGCTTATGTATCATGGAAGAAGTAAAGGCGCCGGTGCCTCCCAGTTCATTTTGGGCGCGCTCGTTCCAGTCTTTACCCATGTAAATTTCTGCCGTGTAACTGCCGGATTTCAACTGATCTATCGTGAAGTTCGATTGTTCGCGTACGTATACATTACGGATCATCTTCCTGGTTTGTTTGTCGTACAAGCACACTAATATATCCAGTGTCCTGTTATTGACCACCGTAAGAGATCCTGTACCGCCATATTCTCCTTTCCCCAAATATTTATCCAGCGGAGAGTCGCCGGTAAGTGGCTGGTTGGTGTCAATGGTCTGGAAGCTTTCGGATAGCGCACTACTGCTTTGAGTGGTTTCATGCCACGGATTTCCCTTGAAGCTGGCAATGGGCCTTGGATGCGGATCAGGGGTATTTATTCTGTAAACGAAATACCCAAGTCGTGCAAGCACGAAACAGAGGAAAATCACCCGCCAGATGCTGATTGGTTTTTTTTCTCCTTCCGCAATAGTTTCTGGTCTTTCTTTCTCCGGATCATCGATATATTCCTGCAAATCTGCGCTGGTATCCGCCAGTTTTTTTAGTGTGGTTTCGGTCAGGTAGCCCAGCTTCTCTGCCATCTCCAGGTAATCCATGCCCGCAGCAGGATTGCCGGTGCGCTGGTGCAGAGCTACCGCCAGCGCTTCCAGTTCCAGCGCCAGTGGATTATGCAGGATATGGAAGGCAGGTGGTAACTCATTGTAAACGGTGATATCGATATTTTTCTTCACCCAGTCCGCCATCTCTTTTACCGTTAATGATCTGTTGTCAGTGCGAAGTACCAGCACATGGAATTCTTTCTGCAGCTCCTGATAACGTATCAGTGCCCGCATATCACTTTCGCTCCGGATAACCTCGTTTTCGGCAGGTTTACCTTTTCTCAGTTTGGCCAGAAAGGGAATACAGATCTGTAATAGTGTTTCTTCTGAAGTACCGGTGGAAAGCGCGTGCACTTCTTTCTCTATTTGCCCGCGGAGGAAATCGAGTGCTGGTGGAAACAGCTTGATCCTGTCTACCGGTAAATATTTTTTAAATAATCCTTTTATACCAGACAAGTCATTGCCATTATCCGGCTCATGGGCGGTAACACGTATGCTCCGGATAGTTGATAACGTTTCTTCCACATTTTGCTGAAGGGCAGCGTAAGCGGCTGTTTTATCTTTATCCAGTACTAAGGGCGCTATGGAAACAAGCGTGTTGAACAAGGTCTCATCTGCTGCGAGATAGGCTTTTAATAACAGGGGACTGTATTGTGCTGCGAAATAAGGACTGATAATATCCAGGTAGATGGCATTACGATACATGCTATCCCATTTAAACGACTGGAAGAAGCTGACATCACCATGGTGCAGGAATGCTGATAAAGGCGCGTTCTGTGCAATTTGATGATAGTAAGGTATTTTTTCCGGCTCCAATAGTTCGGAGAGTGCCAGCTGATATTCCTTGTCGGAAATGGGCTCGCCCAGGTAAAGCCGTTGTCCGGTGTCTTTTATTTGACTCAACAGCGTGGCCTTAGCGTTGGCAAGTACCAGGGCATCAATGGCAGTTATCTCGTAATGCTCCAGTTGTAGTAACTGTATAGGATTTATAAAACTCACAGGCATGGATATGATAATTACAGATGATATTTTGGGTAAAATTAGAGAAATATATCATGTTTGTGATAGTACAAATCCGTCATCTTTTCAAAAGTTCGCCCGTGGTCCCGGAAAAAGGAAAAGCATGAAAAATTAAATAATAGTCCCGTTTTTTATATGCGCCACGTGCGGTTTATGCGTACTTTTGCGCATCAAAGTTTTTTACTGATCATTTACTGGTAGCATGCGGAAATTATTCATAACGGTCTTTTTAATGCTGATCTGGCTTTGCCAGCTCTCAGGCCGTTATGTCGTGATGCTGGAGTTTTATCTTAACCAAACCTACATTACTGCCAACTTATGCGAAAACCGCGATAAGCCGGCCATGCACTGTAATGGTAAATGTCACCTGCGTAAAAAACTGACAGAAGAAGAAAAACGGGACCAGGACAATCCCGAGCGTAAAGATCACCGGAGCGAAATATTTTATGCCGCCTGGTTTCAGCAAACCATATTAAAACCTGCTGCTACCACTTCCACTAAACACTATCCGCATCCCTATTGCATAGGAACTCCCATTGATCAGCCCACCGCTGTATTTCGCCCGCCCATGGCGTAATTGATAATCTGCTATTGTTTTATTATTCAATGTACACGGCTGTACTACAGCCATTTTATTGTCTTTACACCACCTGCACCCACGCAGGAGGGAGGCCTTTTATTGCCTGCCTAAAACCACGCTCATGCTACATTTTAAACACACGATATACGCACTCATCTTATTGGTAACCACTTTTACGGCTTGTAAAAAGGAGGAGAATACGCCTTCGGCAGATACCGGCGCGAAAGCTACCTTATCTATACAATTTGATAACATCGCAGGAGACAAGAACCTCCAATTGAATACCGGTGTGTATACTAACGCCGTTGGAGAACCTTTCAGCGTGTCGCTCCTGCAGTATTATGTCAGCAACATACAAGTGAAGAACAGCAAAGGCGTTACGTTTACCGTACCACAGGACGACAGCTACTTTCTGGTATCCGAAGCCAATCCGGCTTCTCAGTTTGTAAAAGTAAAAGTACCGGAAGGGGATTATAATACCCTCACTTTTGTACTGGGTGTAGATAGCCTGCGCAGCACCATGGACATCAGCAAAAGAACCGGGGTATTGAATCCTTCCGGTGGCATGGACGATGCCATGTACTGGGGCTGGAACAGCGGTTATATCTTCTTCAAGATGGAAGGTACTGCCGCAGCGGCACCAGTAGATCCCAGCGGGCAACGCAAGTTTCGCTATCATATTGGTGGCTTCGGCGGCTATAATGCTCCAACGCTCAACAATATCAAAACAATCACCGTGGATCTGACAGCCGGCGGTATCGCTAAAGTAAGACAAGGCCGCGAAGCCAATATCCACCTGATGGCCGATATCCTGAAAATGTTTAACGGCGCCACCAACATCAGTATCGCCACTAATCCTACGGTGATGTTCAGCGAATTTAGCCGGAGTATTTCCGCTAACTATATCCAGATGTTCCATCATGATCATACTGAAAATTAAGCGGTATGAGCAGGCAACAATGGATAATACTCACCGCCATGGTGCTGTTTTTGCTGGCATGCAGCAAAGCGCCGCAACTGGCTGCCTTCATCGGATTCCGGCAACCCGCCGGATTTCCGGCCCCGGCATATAAATTTGAAAATAACCCGGTGACGTCCGCAGGTTTTGAACTCGGTAGAAAATTATTCTACGAACCCAGACTCTCCCGTAACAACACCATTTCCTGTGGCTTCTGTCACCTGCAAACATCTGCATTTACACATCATGGGCATGATGTAAGCCATGGCATAGACGATCGCCTCGGCAGCCGCAATTCCCCGCCCATCATGAACCTGGCCTGGAATACCACCTTCATGTGGGATGGCGGCGTATTTGACCTGGACTTGCAGCCGATTGTCCCCATCACCAATCCCGTGGAAATGGATGAAAGCATGGACAACGTATTGCAGCGACTCCGCAACACCGCGCCTTATCCGGCACTGTTCCAGAAAGCCTTTGGCAGTACGGACATCACCACAGCACGTATGATGAAGGCATTGTCGCAGTTCATGGTGATGCTGGTGAGTGACCAGTCGAAATACGATAGCGTAAAAAGGCAACAGAGCGTGCACTTCACCACGGAAGAGCAGCAAGGTTACGCACTATATCAGCAGCATTGCAGCAACTGCCACCGGGAGCCGCTGTTTACGGATCAATCGTTTCGTAACAACGGCCTGGGGGTAGGGCCCAATAATGACGAAGGCCACTACGCGGTGACGCTGAATACTGCTGATAAATACACCTTTAAAGTACCCAGTTTACGCAACCTGGCATATACGGCGCCATATATGCATGATGGTCGTTTTTACACGCTGGCAGCGGTATTGCGGCATTATACGTCGGAAGTGCAGGACATGCCCACACTGGACCCACTGCTGAAACAAAACGGTCATCCGGGTATTGCACTCACCAGTACAGAACAAACACAATTACTGGCATTCCTGCAAACCCTGAATGACCCTTCTTTTATCGCTGATAAAAGATTTTCTGAAGAAGCACCTTAAAAAGAGATCGAATGAAACGATGGATAATATTATTGTTATGCCTGCTCGGCGGTATAAAGGAAACCCGCGCCTGCGACATCTGTGGTTGTGGGGTAGGCAGCTATTATATCGGCCTCCTGCCGGATTTTAAAAAGCGATTTGTAGGACTACGGTACCAGTACAAAACCATGCGTTCGCACCTGGGCCCCGGTGGTACTACGTCTTATCTGACAACAGATGAAACCTACCAAACCGCTGAGCTGTGGGGTGGTTGGAATATTGGCCGTCGTTTTCGCGTGCTGGCATTTGTTCCGCTCAATATCAACAGCCGCGAAAATCAGGGCGTAACGCTGCGCCAGTCGGGGTTAGGAGATATTGCCACGGTAGGCTATTATCAGTTGTTGGATAAGCAACATACCACCCGCCACAATAAATTATTGGTACAATCACTCTGGATAGGAGGAGGTGTAAAACTGCCTACCGGTAGGTATCAGCCGGCTGTACATAAGGAGAATGAAGATGCGCCCAACAATTTTCAACTGGGTACCGCCAGCGTCGACTTTACCCTCAATGCCGCTTATGACGTGCGTTTGATGGATGTGGGCATCAATACCAACGTCAGCTACAAGATGAATACCGGCAACAAATACGATTATCGTTACGGTAACAAATTTACAGCGAACCTGTTGGCTTATTATAAAATCAGGTTGGCGCCAAAAGTAAGCCTCGCGCCGAATGCAGGCCTGCTATATGAAACGGCGGATAAAGACAAGGAAGGCGCAGCCATGAAGGTAGACATCTCCGGAGGATATTCTTTACTGGCTACTACCGGTATAGAAGCTACTTTCGGTAATATGTCTGCCGGGCTTAATTTCCAGCCGGTGGTATCTCAACAAATGGCGGACATGCGTGTGAAAGCAGGCAGCAGAGCCATGGTACATGTTACTTATTTATTTTGACATGAAATCTGATGACATCGCCCTCCTGACCATAGGGCTCAATCATACTTTCTGGACCGGCACGCTGGCAGAAGTCATGCAGCAATATCCCCTGCAGGAGCAACCTCACCGGTTGCGCTGCTACCTGCTGTTCGCTGCCAGCGCCGGCACCGTAGTGATAGATGATAAAACCGTTCACATTCACCAGCCCGGCATCTGCTGTATACCACCTAATAGTGTGTGCAGTATACAGGTGCCGGCCGGGCAGGTTATTTGTTTTACGGAAGATTTTTTCTCCCTGCGCTATAACAGCAACGTGCTGTATCAATTTGGTTTCCTGACAAAACAATCCGGTAGTTATTTGCCATTGGAAGCGGCCACATTTCAAAAATGGCAGCTGCTGTCGGGCCTCATGCAACAAGAGTTTCGCCAGCAGCATAAAAATGGCAACCGGGTACTGCGCTCATATTTGAATATACTGTTGTGCAGTCTGGATCAGGTGTGTAACGAAGACGACTATCCCGAAAGAACCAATAACCGGGATGAAAAAATCAGACGCTTTGAAACCTTGCTGGAGGCTCATTATAGCAGTCATAAAACACCTTCGTTTTATGCTACACAATTACATATTACAACGAACTATCTGAATAAATTATGCCGGGAGTTCCGGCATATTTCCAGTGGTGAGTTGATCCGGAAAAGGGTGACCATAGAGGCACAGCGACTGTTGTACCACACCGGTTTGTCGGTGGGTGAAATAGCGGACCATCTTGGGTTTGAAAGCGCTTCCTATTTTGCCACGTTTTTCAAAAAGCATACGGGCCAGTCGCCGGAGCACTTTCGGAAAGTCCCTGTTAAATAATGAACGGAGCCATTGCAATCCTTGGGAATGTTGTTTATTTTGTTTGCAGAACGATGTAAAAAAATAACGCAACATATCTATGGACTCACGCAGGGAATTCCTAAAAAAATCAATGTTACTATCAGGGGCGGCTGGCCTGGCCACTATGATGCCCGCTTCCATTCAAAGGGCGCTGGCAATAGATCCGGCGCCGGGCAGTACCTTCCTCGATGCAGAACATATTGTGATCCTGATGCAGGAAAACCGCTCTTTCGATCACTGTTTTGGTACGTTGCAGGGCGTACGTGGTTTTAATGATCCCAGGGCAGTATGGTTGCCGGATGATAAACCGGTATGGTTTCAAACCAATGATAAAAACGAAACCTACGCGCCGTTTCGCTTAAATATTAAAGACACCAAAGCCACCTGGATGGGCGATTTGCCGCATTCCCGCCCCAGCCAGGTGGATGCCTATAACAAAGGGCGTTACGATAAATGGCTGATCGCCAAACGGCCGGGTAATAAGGAATATGCGGCCATGCCACTAACCATGGGCTACTATACCCGGGAGGATCTGCCTTTCAACTACGCCATGGCAGATGCTTTCACTGTATGCGATCAGAACTTTTGTTCTGCCATGACCAGCACCACGCCAAACCGCTCTTTTTTCTGGACCGGGAAAATCGTGGAAAATGAAAATGGTATACCGAAAGCGCATATACGAAACGACGACTACAGCTATGCGAAATTGCATTGGAAAACATTCCCGGAGCTGCTGGAAGAAAATGGTATCGCCTGGAAGTTTTACCAGAACGAAATTAGCTGTGGCGGCGGATTCAAAGGGGAGGAGCGGGCATGGCTGGCTAACTTCGGCTGTAACCTGCTCGAATTTTTCGCTGCTTATAATGTGAAGTTCTCTGAGCGTTATATCAACGGATTGATGAAACAGGTGGAAACACTCCCGGACGAAATCAACAAACTGCAGGAAGCCAGTCCTTCCTCAGAAGACGCTGCAGAAAAGATTCGCACTGATATCGCAAAGAAACAAGCCGTACTTGACAATGCTACTAAAGAGCTGCTGCAATGGAATAAAGAAAGCTATCAACGGCTTACACCGCAACAGCAGGCACTGTATCAACGTGCTTTTGTTGTCAACAGTAAAGACCCCGCGTACCGAAACGTGACTACCGTGAAATACCAGGATGGCGCCACTACCCGCGAAATAACGGTACCCGCCGGAGACGTGCTGCATCAGTTCAGACAGGATGTAAAAGACGGCGCTCTCCCGGCGGTATCGTGGCTGGCCGGTCCGCAAAATTTCTCCGACCATCCCAGCGCGCCCTGGTACGGCGCCTGGTGGGTATCAGAAATATTGGATATCCTCACACAACAGCCGGAAGTATGGAAGAAAACGATTTTCATTGTTACCTACGATGAAAATGATGGCTACTTTGATCACAACGTTCCCTTTTCTATCTGCGATAATAAAAAGCCGGATACCGGTAAATGTTCTGCCGGCATCGATACAGAAATAGAATACGTGCGGCTGGCGCATGAACTGGCACAAGGCGTTAGTGAAAAGCAAGCCCGGGAAGGGGCGGTAGGACTGGGTTTCCGGGTACCCATGATGATTGCTTCGCCATGGAGCAGAGGCGGAAAAGTATGTTCGCAGGTATTTGAGCATACTTCTACTTTACAATTCCTGGAAACCTTCTTTAATAAGAAGCTGCATAAAAACATGCACTTTGAAAATATCAGTCAGTGGAGACGTACTATCAGCGGCAATCTGACGGCTGCTTTCAGTCCGTTTAATCCGAGTACGCCGGCTAAGAAAATTTTCCTGGAACAACATCAGGTAGTGGAGCATATCAACAATGCGCGCTTCAAAGGCGTACCAACAGGCTTCTCTAAAGTTACCGATGAACACGTATCCGCCTATAAGAATAATAAACGACCGGTAACGCTGCAACAGGAAGCCGGTACCCGCCCTGCCTGTGCCTTGCCTTATGAATTGCTCGCTGATGCGCAGTGGCAATCCGGCCAGCAACAGTTGTTGCTGAAAATGCAGGCTGCCACCAATATCTTCGGTGATAAAGCCGTGGGGGCGCCTTTCACCGTATACACCACCCGTCCTTTCGGTGATCAAAAAGAACAACCCGGTAAAACCTGGTCATTCGCCGTAGCCGCGGGTGATACCCTGCAGTATGAATGGGCGGTAAAAGATTTTGCCGGATCACAGTACCAGCTGCATTTACACGGCCCCAACGGATTTTATCGCGAGTTTAAAGGTACTGCTGAGCATCCACAGCTGGACCTGCAACTCAGCTATGAAAAAACAGGACAACTAAAGAAAAATGCCACCGGCAATGTTGTACTTCGTGTAACCAACACCGGTAGTACAGCCCGTGAATTTGTTATCAAAGATATGGCCTACAGCGGGAACATGATTCAGCGGAAAGTCGCTGCCGGCGAAAGCCTGGAGATAGTATTGACCCTGAAGAAAAGCCAGGGCTGGTATGATTTTACGGTGAGTGTACCGGGCTTCGACCAATTCAGTCAACGTTATGCCGGCAAGGTAGAAACAGGGGCGGAAGGAATCACGGACCCATATATGGGAAGAGCGTAAAGCAGAAAGCTGAAAGCAAAAAGCTATTGAGGCGAGTGATTAACGCGTAAGGATATACGCATTGGTCACTCGCCTCAATAGCTTTTTGCTTTCAGCTTTATGCTTTCTGCTACTGCAGCATCTGCTGCACCGGCTTACCTACACATCCGCTTGGCATTTGTATATGCAGCATAGCGGCGAGGGTGGCGGCAATATCGGTCATATGTACGGTTTCATTGCTGGCGCCATGTTTTACATGCCAGCCCATAAATACCAGTGGAATATGAATATCGAAAGGGTTCCAGTTACCGTGGGTAGTGCCTTTCAGTGAACCTTCAAACCATCCTGGTTCCGGAATAACGATTACCGAGCCGGTGCGTTTACGGTTGTAGCCATTGATGGCCATGGTGTTGATGGGCTCTGGCAGCGGATTAATGCCGATATTATCCAGGTCGGCCGCAAACTGAATGCCTGGCAGGGCTTCAAAGTATTGAACAGAGGCTTTCTTTATGGCATCATAGTCCAGTTTGTTCGCGGCAATTTTCGCTTTGTCATAGCTCACATGGTAGTTCATGAAGGAGGTCACCAGTTTAGCCACGCCGAATTGTTTGGTCAGCGTGCTATCCAGGCCAGCCAACAGTTTCCGGGTTCCTACGGGGCCAGCTGGCAGATTATGTTCCTGCATGAATTTAATGGCATGTGCAGCGCCATGGTCGGCGGTGAGGAATACCAGGTAATTACCTTTACCTACTTTTTTATCGAGATAGCTGAAGAAGGAAGACAGATCTTTATCTAAACGCAGATAGGTATCTTCTACTTCAATGGAGTTAGGTCCAAATTGATGGCCTACGTAGTCGGTAGAGGCACAGTTGATGGTAAGGAAGTCCGTGGCAGCGCCGTTACCTAAGTCGTAGCCCTCTACGGCTGCTTGTGCAAAGTCCAGTGTCAGCGTATTACCATTAGGGGTGGCACGCAAACTACCGGGATCTTTTTTATAAACTTCTTTCAGCTGATGTGGGAATACCGGTGCTTTTTCTCCGGAGTAGGTACCTTCCCAGGCTACATCATCGGCGGAGCTTTGGGTATAGGTGTTGATGGGATACAGCGTTTCCCACGACTTCGACATCAGTTGTTGTGGTTCTTTACGGTCGTTGAACTTTTTCACCCAGTCAGGCAGTTCGTTCATGTAGTAGGTGCTGGTAATGAAGCTGCCGTTGCTGTCGTCCAGCCAGAAAGCGCCATTAGGTGTATGGCCGGCCGGTAAAATAGAGGCGCGGTCTTTCAGCGATACGCCTACTACCTTGGAGCGGAAGTTGGTCGCCAGTCGCAGTTCATCTGTAATGGTGGAAGCCAGCAGGTTGCGTGGCGACATTTTACCCGCGGCAGAAGTGCTGCCTACTGGTTGTACGGTGGTATCTTCAGTGCAATACCATTTTCTGCCGGTAACCTGGTCGGGCCAGTCGTTGCCCGTAATACCGTGAATAGCAGGAACACTGCCGGTATAGATGGTACTGTGGCCAACTGCTGTAAATGACGGCAAATGGCTGATGAATGTATTCTCACAGGAAAATCCTTCTCCTAATAAACGTTTGAATCCTCCGCTTTCATAGCGGTCATAATAACGATATAAATAGTCCCAACGCATCTGGTCCACAACAATACCCACAATCAGTTTGGGCTTCTCATTAACTTGTGCAACTGCTGTCAGGCTTTGTAGTGCCGTAAAAGCACCCAGCATAACAGTAGCTACCGATCTTTTCGTACCATTCATAATGTAGAGTTTTTTCATTTTTAGGTTCACACCCCAAAACGGGAATCGGCAAACGTAGTAAAAAAACAGATAAATGCCCACCACTTTTACAGGAGCGAGTGTTAAGCAGTGTTAATGCGCTAAGGTGGTTGTACGGTAACTATTGTTGGAGGCTCGTTTTAAGGGCTTGTAGATGTTTTGTAGATCCACTTGTATATCATATGTAGGGGCGTAAATTTGGAGATGATGACGAAAGAACAGCATCTTTGTATAACGTGAAAATATATAACAGATTCACCATATCTCCCATCAAAAAGATTATATCCTGATGAAGCAATTCATATTGACGTTGTCATTTTTGTTCCCACCTTTTGTTAGCCTGGCCCAAACGCCGTCACCAGCCGCGGGGCCATCCACCCCCGTATTAGCGGATTACCTCGACCGGTTCGATGGAGAATTTGCCCCCATAAAAATTAAACAGCAAAAACAAATGCTGCATTATTCCGGGCTGGTACTCATCGACAAAATGGAAAACATTGGCTATTACCGCACCTTCGTGGCTATTAAGCACAACGCCTACGGCGCCGTGAATAATGCCGGTAAAGTCATAGCCCCATTTAAATATGATAACATCAACCTCCAGGATGAAAAAGATGACCAGTGGCCGGCAAAGAACTACTGCTTCCTGGTACTGCGACTAAATGGAAAGTACGGCGCCATCGACACCCTCGGGAATGTGCTCTGTGAGCCGATATACAATGAGGTGGACGTGCTCACGCCCCACCTGATTAAAGTGAAACAGAACGGATGGTACGGCTGGCTGGACATTAACACTGGCCAGGTATTGCAATCTCCCAAATATACGGCAGTCAATAAAAGCTATGTATTGGAAAATGCTGTGGAAGTGAAGCAAGGCGCCAAAGTAGGACTGGTAGCAGAAGATGGCCGTATCATTGCCCCGGTGCAGTATGCCGGCTTTAGCTACCTGGGCTACGAAGGCGGTACTTTCTTTGGTTACATGGTACAAGATAAGACGGGTATCATGGATAAATCTGGCAAAGCTATCACCCCTCCAATATATGAAAGCTGTAACCGTGGCCCGTCTGCCACCATTTTTGCCGTGACCAATGCGGGGAAAACGGGCTTCGTAGACAGCAGTGGCGCCCTGATACAACCGCTGAAATATGCGAAGGTGGAGCCGTTGGTGAATATGATGAAAGTAGCCGTAGGCAACAAATGGGGCGTTATTAATACAGCAGGCAAAGAAATTATTCCCCCACAATATGAGGAGATCAGGGCCATCAATGCAGCGGGACAGGAAGTATATGGCTACGACGTTCCATCTATTGGCGGCAAGGGTGATAAAGAAAAAGGTCCCGCTTATTTTATAGTCACCACAGGTGGCAACACCGGCCTGCTTGATCAGGATGGCCAACTGGTGATTCCGGCAGCCTATCAAAAGATAGATATACAAAAGTATCAAGAGGTTCCTTATCTGGCAGCCGTGAAAAATAAACAGGTTGCCCTGCTCGACTTCCAGGGAAAAGTAGTGATACCCGCGAAATATGATGACCTGGTGATAGGCTACAACAGTAGCTTTCTGTACCAGGATGAGGCTATTGGCGCCGCCAAAGCCAATTATCTCCCGGTGACAAAAGATAATCACATCGGCTTATTTAACCTGAGTACCCACCAGGAAATACTCCCACCTATATACGATTGGATACAATGGCAAAATCCGGAAATACTCTTCCTGAGAAATAATGATACTACCTTCCTGGCTACCAGGAACGGGAAAATTATCAAGGGCGGAGAACAATACGGAAATTATACTGCGGTAGATGTTGACCGTATTGTGGAAACCCGCTATACGAATGACGGTAACTCCGTTTGCTCCCTCATGGATCTCGCCGGGAATATATTATACACCAATCCCCAATGGGAATTTAAAAGCGATCGTTATTCACGTACACTCATGCCCGATAGTATGAAAGGAGGCAATATCCGTTACGGCGATGGCCTCCTGAAAATATGGGGCGATCCACGTGACAATGTCTTTGCAGATCATAACGGCAAAGAAGTGGTATTTGAAGGGTATAATTTTGTGGGCGACTTCTGCAACGGTCTGGCCCTGGCCGGAAAGAACGGGCCATCCGGCGAAATGACCTACGGCATTATTAACCGGCAGCAACAGGTGATATTGCCGCTAACGGCAGACGATATTTCTGCACTGCAGGATAGTGTGTTGCTGATCAAAAAAGGAGGACGCCAGGGGCTTATTACCAGATCGGGGCAAGTACTGTTGGCCCCCCAATATGACCGGATTGATAAAGAATATCAGTTGCCCTGTTTCAAAATATGTAACGGTAATCTCTGCGGCATGACCGACAGTAGCGGCAAGATCCTTTTCCCTGTGGAATATGAAGAGATCTACTACCTGGAAAAGGCCAATCTGTTCCGCGTTAGCAAAGGCAGAAAGCATGGCATCGCCGACAGAACGGGCCACCTGATCATTCCGGCCATCTATGATGATATGGACGTGAACTATGGCAGCGATCTCATTTTCCCACTGCTGGTAAAGCAAGGCAAATGGTATTTTTACGTGGGTAGAGATGGGAGACCATTCCCTTATCGCTCAGAAAAGAAAAAAGGTTATAACGACTAAAAGCGGCAGCATATGAACAAAAGCTTGTTACTGGCGGGAGGATTAATATGGGCGGCGTCCCACGTGACGGCGCAAAAAGGCTCTGTTTTCAGCCATGGGCTGGCCCGTTTGGAAGAGAATGACCAAACCTGGTATATCAACCCCAAAGGAGAAAAGATGTTTGACCAGGCGCTGGCTACCTATCATCCGTTGGTACTCAACCCCGATAATGATAATAGCAATCACCAGTTGCTGGATATGGAAGCTACCAACATGCTGGTGAGCCGCAATGGTAAAATGGGTGTAGTGGATGGAAATGGGAAATGGCTGCTACAACCAGTATACGATACGATCGACTATAAATGGAAAACCTGGCTGGAACTACACCAGGGCAACAAAATGACGTACGCCGATTCCCATGGTAAACTATTATTGCCCATGCAATTCGAAGAAGTGGGTATCCTGGATGACGACCATTTTGACGTAAAATTGAATGGCCGAAGCGGCGTGTATAGCACTTCCCAAAATAAATTGGTCATACCAGCCGAATACGATGCATTCGACTACTGTGGCGGATGCGGCAGTAAAAGCAGTTATGTGTTTGCTCAACGGAACGGTAAATGGGGCGTGCTGGATTTCAATAATAACATATTGGTTCCTTTTGAATATGAACACGAACATGCCTTCATGCGCAGTGATAACTGGATACTGTGTTTTAAAAAAGAAGGGCAGGACGTGGTGATTAATATGGGGACCAAAGCGGTGTATATCTCTCCGGAATATACAAATATGGAACTGATCAGCGGGCATTTATTGAAAGCAAAGAAAAATAATTATTACGGATTGATTGATGAGCATGGTACCCAGGTAGCAGGTTTCGTGTATGAAGAAATAGAAAGTCAGGAAGACCGGTTCGCAGGTCCCTATCTGATGATCACAAAGCAGGGGAAAACAGGGATTATCAGGGAAGATGGAAAAGTCATTATCCCACCAGTATATGAGGGCGATATCACCATTTATGATGATTACTTTGTAGTACCTGTAAAGGGAGATTACAATTTGCTGGACACCACCGGCAAAAAATTACTGCCGGTGAATTACACCGAAATCACCGGTATCCGTGCCCCGGTCAACGAGGAGGAATCATTGCCTTTGTTTAAATTAAAGCAAAAAGCCCTGTATGGTTTCTATAATCCTGGAAACCGAAAAACAGTGGCGCCTGCTTTTTTTGACATCGATCGGATGGAAGCATCATCGCCACTGGCGGGCCTGCTGGAGACCGAATACCAGGGAAAGAAGGGGCTGTACAGCGTAACTGGAGAACAGGTGCTACCGGCCGCCTATGAAGACTATGGCGCGCTGTCGGATCAACTGCTCTGGGTGAAACAGCACGGTAACACCGGTTTATACGACCGGAAAAATAAACGGCTGCTGTTGCCCGCTACGCTGTATGACGTATCGTTGCTGGAAGGAGACACCACTTTGCTGGTAGCTACTAAAAATATCAGTGACAATTATTGTAAAGGTCTTTACGACGCCAAAGGCACGCTGGTACAACCGCTGATATATAGCAGCATTCAGAACGCCGGTAATCACAATTACCTCCTGACAGTGGATAAGGGTGGGAAAAGAAGCTACAGCTTATTCAATAGCAATAGTCGCCAGATGAAGCCGTTGCTGTATGATCAGGTAGTATTGACACCAGACCCGGAAGTATGGATAGTTGAGAAGAAGGGACAAATGGGACTCATCAATCCCCGCGGACAGGTGATCGTTCCGATAGCCTATGAAAAAGTGGTGTATCTGCGAGATAACGTGATAAAGTTGTTGAAGAGAGGCGCCAATGGCACGTTTCAAATGGGATATGCAGATAATACCGGTAAAATAATAGTGCCGTTGATATATGAGGAAGATGAATATGCAGTAGACCGCGCAACAGATACCAGTTATTTGTCGCTCACCAAAAGGGATGGAGATGCGCCTGCTTATCTGCATGGGCTGGCCGCCAATAGCGGGGAAGTGATAATACCGCCCATCTACGATCGGGTGTTATATGAAGCAAACGGTCTTGGATTCCTGGTAAAACAGGATCGCCGGTTCATGGTGCTGAATAAGCAGGGAAAGCCTGTCAGCAAGGAGTTATTTGATGATGTGATGTTGGGAGAAGTCGCTGGCTATGGCGCCACCAATGTAACATATAGTTTCCCATTGCTTTGCAGGAATGGCAATACTTATCGCTATCTTCAGGAAGACGGTAGCTTTCTGCCGTTGCAAATAACGGATGTTATCCAGTTTTCGCCGTACGACCTTTACGGTATTCCGGGGTTGTAGCGCCAAAGCAGGGTAACGAATTCACTACTGATGTTATAGTATATTTTAAAATAGACGTTTCGAAAGAGTTGCACATTAAAGTACCGTAAATCTTGTAGTAGCTGTAGTAAAAAGTATGGAGTTCGTTACCCTGTAATCGCTTTAACCATATGCGCAAGTCCGTTTTATTGTTTGTAGTGCCGTTGTCACTGATTTTTATTATACTGGTGGTCCTGTTCTTTTCAGGCTATAGGATTCACCGGCAGAGCGCAGCAAAACTGCTGCAGGCAACAGATACCCTCATGATAGAGGACCCCGCAGTTCACTTAATGGACTCCGCATTATTTACACTCAATGATGCGGAAAGTAACTTCCGCTTGTATACCGTATTGTACGATCGTAAATACCTGCAACGTTTTTCCGATGAACTGGGCAACGTGTTATCTATCATCGATACCGTCAGTTATACACTCAACACCAGCCATAATAATGCCTCCTTTAAGCAGCTGATCCAGGAAAAGGAAACCGTTTCCGGCAACATAGCTGCGCTGAAACGAGCCACCGACTCCATGTTAACGGGATCACTCAAAAATGATATGATCGATAAGCTCCTCAGCAGTATTCCCGCGTATAATGTAACGCAGATTAAAAAAGAGAAAGTCACCATCGATACCGTCAATAATGTGCAGGCTCCGAAGGAAGAGAAGAAGGGCTTTTTTAAACGGCTGGGCAATGCCTTCGCCAATAAAAAAGATACCGTAAAAGCACAAATCAGCATCCGGGTGAGAACCAAAGATGGCCGCGTCATAGATAAAGAAGCCTATGATGCCATGCAATTAAAAAAAGTGGTGACAGACGTCAATGGTTATTATAAAGATATTCTGAAGAAGCAACTGGCCAACCGCCTCAAAATCAACGACCAGGAATCTTCTCTGGCTGGCAACAGCATGGCCATGATGGGAAGGTTGAAAGCATTATTGATCGCCCTGAGAGAAAATGCTTCCCTGCAAAACCACACCATCAAACTGGGAGCGCAGCAAGAAGTACAAATCAGTACCTGGACCATGGGAAGTGTGATGATGGCATGCCTGATAGCGCTGTTACTGTTTAGCGGTATCATTGCGGTAGGCAGCTGGCAGCTGCGGAAAAAGAACGAACAACTGCAGCTCGCCAAACAAACAGCAGAAGAACAAACCAAAGTGCGCACGGATTTTCTCAATAACATGAGTCATGAAATGCGTACGCCATTGAATTCTATTGCCGGCTTCACCGAACAATTGGGGTATACCATCCTCAACCCCGGACAAAAAAATATACTGGGCTCCATAGAATCCGCTACCAATATGCTGATTCAGGTAGTGAATGATGTATTGGATTTCTCCAAACTGGAAAACGATTATATTTCTTTGTCGCCCCAACCCTTTGTGTTATACCAGGTATACCAGGAAGTGATAGACATGATACGCGTGCAGGCGGTACGGAAAAACCTGGAATTCCAGGTGAGCTTTGAAGGAGATAAAAACGGACAAGTGAACGGAGATGTTTTTCGCCTGAAGCAAATTCTGATCAACCTGTTGAGCAATGCGGTTAAATATACCGACAAGGGCAGTATCACGGTAACGGCTACACTATCGCCCAAAGATGAGGCTACCTCACTATTCGGCTTCACCGTAACAGATACCGGTGAAGGCATTAGTCCCGAAGCGCAGCAGCGCCTTTTCGAGCGCTTCTTTCAGGCCGGCAGTTCCCGCAACAGTGTGAAGGGCACTGGGTTGGGACTGGCCATTACCAAGCGGCTGATCGTTCAACACGGCGGCAATATACAGGTGCAGAGTGAACTGAATAAGGGCTCCAGTTTTATTTTTGAAATCCCTTATGAAAAAGTATCCGTGCCGTTGATGGTAACTAAAACGCCGAAAGACGTACAGGAAACTACCGGTGCGTTTATGCAAGGGCGTTATGTACTGGTAGCGGATGATCAGGAAATGAACCTGCTCTTATTGAAGCTGATCCTGACCCGTTGGAAATGTCGCTTTGATATGGCAACAGATGGAGAAAGTGCGATCAGTTTATTCCATCAATATGACTACGATCTGGTACTACTGGACATGCATATGCCAGGTATGAGTGGAATAGATGTGCTGGAGCAGATCCGCCAGGATAAGGACCCAAAGAAAGCCAATGTAGTGGCATTGGCATTAACTGCTAACCTTACAGAAGATGAGGAAAACGCCTTCCGGCGGGCGGGCTTCAACGGTTGGCTGATGAAGCCTTTCCGTGAAAAAGATATTTATGGAGAAATCATGAAGTATTTGCCAAAGAGCTGAAAGCATAAAGCAGAAAGCACAAAGCTATTGTAGCGAATAATAAGAGCAAATGAATAGTTTTCAATATCTGCTTATATCATTCGCTACAATAGCTTTGTGCTTTCTGCTTTATGCTTTCAGCTTCTTCAATAGCAATTCTCCCGTAATCCCTGCATCCTGTATGAAATTTTTATCGTGAGATATCAAAAGCAACGTGCCTTTATATTCAGCAAAAATCTGTGTCAATATTTTGATATTGGCCAGGTCCAGGTTATTGGTAGGTTCATCGAGCATAATCATATCCGGTGCTTTATTTTGCAATGTCATAGAGCAAAGCGCCAGTCGCAGCATTTCACCGCCGCTCAATACGGCACAGGATTTATCCCAGGTGTCCCGTCCGAATAAAAAATTAACCAGCATGGATTTTACCGTGGAAGTTTCCAGGTTGTTTTCGTTAAATGCCAATGCCTGTTCGAGGATAGTCCGGCTACGGTCAATAAGGCTATAATCCTGATCCAGCAATATGCTGCGGGTATTAGCGATATGTAGTTCTCCGGTAGATGGGGTGATATGTCCCAACAGTAATTGCAGCAAGGTTGACTTGCCAGCTCCATTAGGACCGGTGATAGCGAGGCGGTCTCCACTCCGGAGGGTAAACGACAGTGCAGGGTCCCATAACATGTTGTCGGGCATCCAGCTGTAGTTAATGGCGGTAGCTTCAGCCAGCACTTTTCCCCGATGCAGGGAAGAGGCTTCAAAGTAGCCTTTCATGATACGCTGTAATTGCGCCATTGCGTTTACTTCCTGCAGTTCCGCAGCAAGATCACTCACTTTTTCGGTGTGTACCTGGTCTAATTTTGCAGTGGATACTTCGGCGGCGTTCTTTCTGGCACCCAGTAAAATCTTGGGCATGCCGCCGGTTTTGCTTTTTTTGCGTGCCTGTGCATCCGCGTGCTGTGCGCGTTCTATGGCAATTTGCCGTTGTTTTTTCGCTTCTCTCAGGGTTTTTTCCTGATGCGCAATGCGTTGTTGCAACGAGGCGGTAGCAATTTCTTTTTGTGCGGCATACAGGTCGTAGTTGCCGCCGTATACCTGAATACCATCGGCCTGCAATTCCCAGATAGGCGTGCATAACCGCAGCAGCTCCCGGTCGTGGCTCACGATCAGTAATGTGCAATTGGTGCTGCGTACCCATGCATACAATTGTTCCCGGGCGCCGTGGTCCAGGTGATTGGTGGGTTCGTCCAGCAATACAACGGCCGGATTAAAGATGTCGATGCCCGACAGAAACAGCCTTGTTTTTTCTCCGCCACTGAGCGCAGAGAGTGGCTGATCGGGCGTTACATAAGGAATCCCCCATTTAGCGATGGCCGTTTCAAACCGGGCCATGATGTCCCAGTCGTCCCCAATGATATCAAACCAATGTTCGCTGGCGTCCCCGTTGGTGATGGCTTCCAGGGCGCTGAGCTTATCCGCAATGCCGCAGGCGGCTGCCACCGTCAGGTGATTAAAATGCCCGAAGTGCTGCGGTACATAATAAAAAGGTGCATGTGCGTGAATGGTACCGGAAAATGCTTTTTCCTGACCCGCAATAATGCGCAGCAGGGTAGATTTACCCGCGCCGTTATGACCGACGATAGCGGCCTTGTCGCCTTTGTCAAGCGTGAATTGAACATCCTCGAATAAGTGGTGGCCGGAAGGCAGTTGATAACTGGTATATTGTGCGCTGATTAGCATGTAAATTCGTTTTGTCGTAAGTGAAGGTGGACAAGGTCCGTTGATCGCGGGTAGGGAGGGTAGTGATTCTCATCGTATAAAATTAAAGTGAAACAATGCAGCATATGCCACCGCATATCTGTGTTAGATGTCAAATATTTAAATGTATTTAGGAACGGAATAAGCCACGCCGGACGGCATGTTTACAGGACCAGCCTGTTAGATGTATGTGGGTTGTTCTTACATGATGTGGCAAAGGTAAAAAAAATATCTTAATTTTTAGGTGATATCCGCTGGTTTATGGACACTAGTATATAAACACCTGCATTATGCGTTATCAGGAACATCAATGGCTGAAAGAAATATACAAGACTACGCTGCCAACGGTAGCCAGAATGGTTTATCAGATGGGCGGCCACCTGGAGATGGCCAAAGATATATTCCAGGATGCTGTGATCATCTATCTCGAAAAACAAAACAAAGGGACTTTACCTCCCCACGTTGCGCCGGCAGCTTATATTACCGGCATTGCCAGGATCTGCTGTCTCCGGAAAATGAAACAATCCGGGAGGTATACATCTCTCGAAAACATACCCACAGAAATAGCCATTCCGGAAGATTATTATGCACCACCACCCGTGGCCACGCCTTTGCTCAGCTACCTGAAAGCCGCCGGCAAAAGATGTTTGCAGTTGCTGCAGGCTTTTTATTACGACCAGCATTCTATTAAAGAAATTGCGGACGACTTCCAGTTCAAATCCCTGCATTCCGCCAGTGTACAGAAATACAAATGCCTGGAAAAAGTAAGAACACAATTACAACAATCCAACTATGCGGAAACAGTTAGCTGACATACAGGAAATTGATCAATACCTGTTGCAGGAAATGAGCCCTGCTGCCCGCCTGGTATTTCAGGCCCGGCTGCTGATCAGTCCTGCGCTACGCAGACAGGTAGCCTGCCAGCAACAGGTGATACAACTCACTACCTGGCTGGGACGTGAAGAAAAACGCGCCCAACTGGATGATGTTTTTCATCAACTGATGCAGGACGAAATTTTCCATCATTCCATCACCTCTATTTTTAAATAACATGGCCTTCTTAGTTCCTACGGTGATCGACGGCGACAGCCGCGGCGCCTTTGATATATACAGCCTGCTGCTGAAAGAACGGATTATTTTCCTGGGTACTGCTATCGACGACCAGGTGGCTAATTTGATTGTTGCACAGCTGCTGTACCTCGACAGTGAAAATCACCGTCCCATTAATATGTACATCAATAGCCCCGGTGGCGTGATCTATGCCGGCCTGGCTATTTATGATACCATGAAAATGTTGAAGTCGCCCGTATCCACTATGGCGCTTGGATTCACGGGTAGCATGGGTACTATTATCCTCACGGCGGGCGCCACTGGTCAACGTTACGCCCTCCCCAATGCCACTATTCATATGCATCCTTCCAGCGGCGGCGCCAAAGGCTACACCGAAGATGTACGCATCGCTTTCCGCGAACAACAAAGATTACAGGATAAAACTTTCCAGGTGATTGCCACCCACGCGGGGCGTACTATTGAAGAAGTATCAGCGGTGTTTAATAATGATCGTTTCATGAATGCCGAAGAAGCCAAAGCATTCGGGCTGGTAGATGAAGTATTGAACGCCGGAGCAGCATTACCTGCATTGCCTTTTCATCAGGCGCTGCTGGCAGGTGCTTAAAAAACAGCATCCTTATCCCATACCGACATGGTAATGAAACGCCAGGAGAGGTGTTCTTCGCGATACCAGATGGTGATATTCTTTTCGCCATTGTACCAGGTCACTTCTTTGATCAGGAGGCGCTGATGCTCGTATTCTTTAGGGTTAAAGAAATTCCGCAGCTCAATTCTGAATGCTGATAACCTGCCGGACATATAAAACTCCGTGGCTTCATCGGACGGCCCGGCAATGGCGATGGCTTCTTCCAGTGATTTGTTCTTTAACAATGCCGGCGCCACCGTGTCCGGCGGCTCCACCTGCTCAGAGGAGAGGGAAAGGCTATCTGATGGTAATTGCTTTGCAGGAGCGCTATGGCAGGCGGCTGCGGTTATGGCAATAGCCATCATGATCATCGTAATACGCATAGCTGGTGACAGATTTCGCAGCCACAATTTACTATTATCTTGCCAGTACCATATAGGTACAACTCCATTTTTTTAGTAAATTCAGGTAGTACTTTCCCACTAAAGCATCGTATTGTTATGAGATTAAGAGTAGCAAGGCATACTACTTCATTGGAGCAAATGATCGGTTTTTACCAGGATTTATTGGGCTTCCGGCAACTGGGATCTTTCCAGGACCATCAGCAATATAACGGCGTTTTTCTCGGCCTGCCCGGCGAAAACTGGCACCTGGAGTTTACGGTGTCCCCTGAACCACCACAACATACACCAGACGAAGATGATCTGTTGGTACTCTATCCGGAAAACAAAGAAGTATTTACAAAAATGCTGAACAAAGCCAGGAAAGCGGGTGTTCCGGAGGTAAAGGCAAAAAATCCTTATTGGAATGAACATGGCATCACGTTAGTAGACCCGGATGGGTTTCGGGTAGTTTTGGTGATGGTCATGTGAAGAAAATTACGAATTACGAATTACGGATTTGTGGGTAGATGGTAAACGAAGATGATATTCGCGTTTACCGTCTACCCACAAATCCGTAATTCGTAATTTTCTTCACGCTATTCCCATTTAAAAAGCTTCACCGACAGTATCGCCACAATGGTTGCCCATACTAATAATCCGATCAGCTGTACCGGTATCTGCCAGATATGCAGGCCCTCAAATGCTATCTTGCGGAGTCCTTCAACAAAGAAAGTGAGGGGCAACATTTCACAAAATGAACGTAACCAAACCGGGTAATTATCTATCGGAAAAAACAATCCGCATAACAGGATTTGTGGAACGGTCAGCGTATTCGCCACTGGTGCAATAGAGCTCTCGTTCCGGATCAGGCCACTGATAATAAATCCAATGCCCATGAAAATGATCAGTCCAAACACAGAGAGCAGCAGCATTTCCAGGAAGGTAACAATACCGTTTACCAGCGTAAAATGAAAAGCATAATATCCTAACGCGGTAATAATAATAAAGCAGATAACCTGAAATAACAGGCGGCTGATCATTTCGCCCAGCAACAGGAACGAACGTTTAATCGGTGTTACGTATATGCGTTTCAGTACGAGTGTATGCCGGAGGTTAAACAGCAGGAAAGCAGAGCCGAAAACGCCCGCCATCAGGAGAGAAAAGCCCAGTTGTCCGGGTAAGATAAAGTCAATTTGCCGGTATACACGCCCCGGAATATTCACGGTGTGCACCGTAGCCGCAATAGGTTGATCCGGAATTATTTTCCGGTTCACTTGTGTGGCGGCTTCCTGTAAGGCTGCTTCTACCAGTGGCAGCTTATCCGCCACAGCACTGCTACCCAGGAGATCAGTGGCAAAATGAGGGACACCGTTTACGATGGTGGGCGACTGCAAATGCAGTATACCTGCGATGCGTCCTTTCTTCAGCTCGGCCAGCATGGCGGCAGAATCTGTGCCCTGAGAAAGATCAAATATTTTAATGCCTTTAATGGCGGCATACATCGGGCTGCTGGTGTCGCTGTGGGGCGACAATACGATCTTTACTTTCACCGCGGTATTATCTACCATGGCGCCAAATACGGTGACGAATATGATGGGAAATAGCAGGGCAAATACGACGGAAGTCGGACTGCGCAAGGTGGCAATTAAACTCGCTTTCGATAATACCAATGCTGCTTTTAACTGACTATATTTTTTTGACATAATGATTTTAGGTTACCAGATAAAAGGTAATAATGCTTTACGGTTAGCCGGATACTCCGGGAATTGTTGCCGGTACCAGCGATGATTAGCCAGTGCGCGGGGAATGAGATTGGCACATGTCCAGATAAAAAATGCCAGCGCCGGTAAGCTCCACGTGAGTAATGCATAACCGCCCCATTCCATGATTTCACCTGCCAGGTTGGGTGAGGAAATATATTTAAAGAGACGGCCCGGCGGTATTTTATAACCTGTCTCCGTTTTTTTTCGCAATTGTATCAACTGATAATCTGCATTCCAATTGATGAACATGCCGGTGAGAAAAAGCAACACACCTATGATAAACGCTGGCGTGGTAAACCAGTTGTCCGGGTAATGTCCGAATGCTGCGAACCAGATGCCCAGCAGGGAACCGTTGACGGTATTAAAAAGCATGGCCGACAACATAATTACTACCGGCATCTTTTTACCTTTGGTACGTATCATGAACGGATATACGAAACTGCGATGTATATAATGCAGCAGGAATAAGCCAATCATTACACCGGCGGGACTGCGCCAGGGGAAGGTGGTCACCGGTATCCAGGTGAAAAAGGACACCAATACAGTCGTTTCCATCAGCAACCAGCCAATTTTATTGCTGATCATAGGGCCCCATTGCCGGCTGCTGTAGCGGCCATAAGGGGCTTCTTTGCGTAAGAGGTACAGCCCGGCGCCAATACCAGTAGCTGCCCAGCAGCAAATAAAAATAACGTATTCCCGTAAGGGTAAGTAGTCGATCATTTGATAGCGCCTGTTTGTTTGAACCAGTCAATAGTATCCTGTAAGGTTTCCGTAAACGCGCGTGGCTGAAATCCAAGTTCCGCCTGCGCTTTTGAGTGGTCAATTTTTTTATTACTGTAAATAAGGTTGTATACCGACTGCCTCGTATAATAAGGCGCTCCTCCACGAAGGGCGGCCAGCATTCTCACAAAAGGCAGCATACTGAATACGAGCCACAAAGGTACTACTGGCAAGGATATCCTTTTACCTTTTATATCGCCGGTGGCTTTGGCGAGTGTTACCAGAGACGCCCACTGGCCACTCAGCAGATAAGCCTGTCCTGGAGTGCCTTTGCTGAGGGCGGCCACAATAGCGCCCGCCACATCGCGCACATCTACAAAGTCAACGCCACCTGGAAACAGTGCCGGGATACGCCCCTTATAAATATTGATGATAGCCTTGCCAATCAGCGAAGGTTGCTGATCATAAGGCCCCATCACCGCCGTAGGCGCCAGCGCCAGTACTTCCATGCCGTTGCCGTTGTATCCCAGTGCAATGGCCTGTGATACGGCTTTGGAGTGATCGTAATTATGCCGGGTGTCGGCAGTGGGAGGGCGGCTTTCGTCCATTCGTTCTTCATAAGGCGCCTGTTGGTAGGCTGTTACAGAACTGAGATGGATAAATCGCTTTACACCTGCCGCTTGCGCTGTTGCAGCCAACAGGCGGGTACCATTGGTGTTGGTGAGAAATAGCTTTTCGTCCGGGCGGTCATCTACAGAAATCATAGCAGCCAGATGTATCACGGCGTCCACATTTTTCACCAATGCCTGCAGGCTTTTTTCATTTAGTAAATCCCCATATACATATTCAATGGTATTGGGAGAGTGAGTGGGAGGCGCCTTGCGGGTAAGCAGCCGTAGTGTATGTCCATCAGATAGCAATAAAGGAGTGAGTACATTACCTAAATAGCCGGATGCGCCTGTTATTGCAATTCTCATTTTTATATCAAAAAGGGTTTGGGCGCAAAAGATAAGGCAAATCAGTAGCATTGGCTGTCTTTTTATATATATTTGTTTTTTAAGGAGCGTACTGAGCACCTATAGCCGAGCATATTCAATGGAATCGAAAGTTTATAAGCCACATCCGGCCTTGCAGGATCTTGTGCATTGTATTAGCATTTACGGGGTGGATTTTTCCCAAACCCAGGGACTCACCAATATCTACCGGTTTGTACCGGCCTATCAGCGTTACATCATTTTTTACCTGGAAGATCCGATTAAAGTACTCAAGCCGGGCAACGACGAGTTTATCACCAAGGCCACCTGTGTCACCATTGGTCCGCAGGACCAGGCAGTCACCCTCGATATGGGCCGCAAGCACCTGGCGCTGTGTGTGGCCTTCCAGCCAGGAGGATTACATCGACTGCTGAAGCTCCCCTTGTCCGAAATCTATGAGCAGGACCTGGATACCAATTTGTTGCTGGGAAATGAAATCAGTGAAATCACCGAACGGCTGAAAGGCGCCGATGATTGGGATCACATGATAAGTATCATTGAATTTTATCTCCTGAAAAAAATCGATCACCTGAAACCTTTATTGCCGGTAGACCAGGCCATAGAAGCCCTGGTAAATACCTCCGGTAATGTTACCATAGATGAACTGGCTTCTCTGGCCTGTTTAAGCCTGCGGCAGTTTGAAAGAAAATGTACCGAACGGCTTGGAATGCCACCAAAACAATACGCCCGCCTCATCCGCTTCTGCAAAGCGTATCAGCTGAAAGAACTGTTCCCTGAAAAAACATGGACCGAAATAGCCTACCATAGCGGCTATTATGATCAGATGCACTTTATCCGGGACTTTAAAAAATTTGCTGGTATTACCCCCTCTTTCATTGATGAAGAAGAATTGCAAACCACTATACGTCTGCATAAGATTATGAAGTAAATAGAAAGATGTCGTTTTTGTACTATTAAGAAATCGTCTGACAGGATAATTTTGCCTTCGTAATCAGTACACGACCTTTCTCCATGAAGGTAGCTTCTTACAAACAGCGGCTATGTTTGTAAGGAAACTATGCAACGGCTTAACCATTTAAAAGAAATGAATTAATCCTGCGCCTACCTTTATCGGGTCGCTAAGCGACCTGAAAACCGTTAACGACTCAAAGTTGCACCTGTATAGAACGCCATTCTAAAATCGGGTAGTTATCCGCTGTTGTTCGCCCCAAATAATTTATCTTATCTGTCAGCTCGACTCCCACTGGCATTTCAGCCCTGCTTATCGGTTGTATATCTATAAATACCGGCGTCTATCGTCAGTCGTTTTTTACGCTGCTTTTTTCGCTCATTTTTACTCATTGTTTCAATGATTAAAAATAGCGCATATGCAAATAAAAAAACTACTGTTGGCATTCTTCTGCCTACTCGCATATACTTATGCTGGCGGCCAGTCTATCGGCGAAAACTGGATCGCTTCTTATTTGTCTGACATAAAATTAATGCACGTAATGGTGCTCTCTGATGGAAGCCTGATGACCTGGGAAGCTGGTGGCACTATGCAGCCAATACCCGGCATACATAATGCCGCGCAGGTTTCTGCCGGCAAATCCCATTTGTTGGTGTTGGATAAAAATGGAACCGTATGGGCCCTGGGAAAAAATGATTATTTCCAGTTGGGGAATAGGGAGCTTTCTGATAATGGTACCAGGATCAGCGCTACGCTCGTAAAGGTAGACGGCCTGAGTGATGTCATCGCCATCAGTGCATTTAGAAGTACCAGCTATGCCTTGCGCCGGGATGGAACGGTTTGGGCATGGGGACAAAACAATAATGGCTTGTGTGGGGATGGAGGAAAACTCCTGAGCTGGAGCGTTTCTCCCAGCACTGCCGGCAAGAAAGCACCAGTGCAGGTGGCCGGGCTGGATCATGTGAAAGGCATAGCAGGCCCCATGGCGCTTAAAGAAGATGGCACCGTGTGGACATGGGGCGACGGCTCCAATGGTCGCATGGGATCAGGTAGTACGACCTGCAGAACAATGCCGGCCAAAATAGAAGGACTGAATAACGTGATCGCCATTAGCACCAACACGGACGGAGGTTATGCACTTCATCAGGATGGGACGGTCAGTGCCTGGGGGAACAATTACAAGGGCCAGCTTGGCACCGGGGTACGCGCTGCCGATTTGTATGACGACTCCAAATTCGTTAAGAGCCTGGTACCCGTTAAAGTGTTGAAACTCTCCAATGTAAAGGCTTTCAGCGCCAGTTCCAGTATTTTGGCGCTATGTAAAGATGGAACCGTAATGGGATGGGGCTGGGGAAATTTATATGCCCTGGGACCATTGGGAGATGATGTAACGTCAACGCCTGTACGTGTGCATGGGTTGTCGGGCGTAAAAGCGGTGAAGGCCGGCAATGGATTGGGCTTTGCCTTGTTGAACGACGGCACTCTTATTGGTTGGGGCGCCGATATGCTGGCTACCGGCCTTTATCATCAATCCAGCAAAGTGGTACGGATCAAAAGCCTGGGAGCACTGGCGCCGTTTTAATCAATAAGGAACAAATAGTATCGACCAATTACCGTTATTGGAGGACGAAAAAATATTTTGTTGTTGGTCGATAAAATAGTGCATCCGGCAGCAAAAGCCGTTGTCCGTCGATAGTGCTTGAATAGCTGCGAAAATATCCTCAATCTTGCATTTTAATTGATCCCAAATAAGAGAAGTAAAATGAAAATGAAAATTTATCACTGTAGTTTCGCATTGTTGTTGTTAGCCGCCTGTTCTAAAAGTAAAACAACAGCCCCAACAAATTTTAAGGTAGACGAAGGTCAGTCAGCAGTGGAATGGAAAGGTAGTGCGCCAGACCATTTCCACACCGGTGCTTTTAAAGTGTCTGGTACTTTTAATACCAACGACGGCGGCGAGGTAACTGCGGGCTCTTTTTCGATCCCTATTGCGAGCATCACTAATTTTGATGTAACGGACCCAGCTACCCAAAAGCAATTACTGGATCACCTGAAAAGCCCGGATTTCTTTAACCTGGCCATCCATCCGGATGCTGTTTTTCGTATCACCAAAGTGGAAAACCAGCAGGAAACAACGTCATCTGCCAACGTAAAAGTGACGGGCGATTTTACGATGATCGGGCAAACACATCCTATCAGTTTCCCTGCTACTATTTTAAAACAGGGAGATCAGATATCAGTGCAGGGCGTATTCAAATTAAACCGGCTGCAATGGGGGATGAACAGCTTTAGCGATCCCCAAGGGACACTGTACATTCTTCCGGATGTGGACATTACTTTAAAAATTTATGGTATGCCATCCGGCAAATAACCCCGCAACATTTTATTGAAACCCCAAATGGAAAGGGTTGCCACTATGGCAACCTTTCTTCATTTGAGGCTATCCTTTGAAACCGCCGCCACACTTGCGGTTGGGGGATGCCCTCACTTTTTTAGGGAAAAATCTCCCGCATAATGCGTATAATTATGGAAATAGAAAGAGCACAATGCGATATTATTCCACGTTATTAACTTGCCTGCTGGGCATGCAGGCCTTTGCCCAGGATTCAATGCCCGCCACTGTTGCAGACAATGCCCAACCTACCCTGGTATCGAAACAATTCGCGTTTACGGAGGGCCCGGTCGCCGATAAAAAAGGGAACGTTTATTTTACAGATCAGCCTAACAATAAGATCTGGAAGTATAGTACGGCCGGTCAACTGTCGGTTTTCGTGGAAAAATCAGGTCGCTCCAACGGCATGTATATGGACCCCAAAGGCAATATTATAGCCTGCGCAGATGAGCACGACGAATTGTTATCCATCTCTCCAAAAGGGAAAATAGAAATACTGGTAAATAATTTCGGGGGACACCGGCTCAATGGCCCCAATGATGTTTGGGTAGCGCCCAATGGCGGCATTTATTTTACAGACCCTTATTATCAGCGTGATTACTGGGAGCGTAAACAACCGGACATCAAAGAAGAAAGAGTGTATTACCTGGCCCCACATGCCAAAGTGCCCGTGATAGCAGCCGCTGATTTCGTAAAACCCAATGGCATCATCGGTACACGCGATGGCAAACAGGTATATGTAGCCGATATTAATGGAGGGAAAGTATATCGTTACCAGGTTAACAATGACGGTACCCTGTCCGGTCAGCAGCTGATGGCCGCTAAAACCACCGATGGACTGGCAATAGACAGCGATGGTAACCTTTACCTCTGTGGCAACGGTATTACCGTGATCAATAAAGAGGGGCAACAGATAGGGCATATTCCAATCCCTGAAAGCTGGACAGCCAACGCCTGTTTCAGTGGGAAAGACAATAATATCCTCTTCATCACCGCCGGTACCGGTATTTATACCTTGAAAATGAAGGTAAAAGGAGGGGAATAGCCGTGTAATTTTGCGGGAAGTTGTAATATTGCGTCTGAAACTAAAAAGAAAATTATGTCAGTTGCAATGGATATCATGCGTTCCCTGGACCCCGCGGGCTTGGAAAGGTTTAAAATTAACCTGGATACCCCTGTGCAGCCAGAAAAAATAGGAGAAGTGTGGACGCTGAAGGTAGTGCCTTTTGAACAAACTGCCGCCAGCAGAAAGGCCTTCGATCAACTGTTTGATAATAATAAAACAGCTAAATCGTGGGTAGTGGAAAGTAAAGCAGAAGCCATTGCAGTAGTACAGGAGCTATATACACAATACGCCAATAAATTGCCGCAACCCTTTGATGAAAACCAATTAAACATTGGGGATTATCCGCCAACCGGCCGTTACTCAATTCTCATTCATGTGAAAGATATCTGGGAATAAGTATTTTTTGCACTTCCCTATGGAATATTTTCTGCTGTGCATCTGTCAGATATGAGGTGTAAAAAAGTTGGATGGGTCCTGCTTTTTTTCTTCGCCGGCTGTTTGCTGGCCTGCAAAGAAAAAAAGAAAACGACCACTGTTCCACATATCGCTGAAAAGCCGGTGATGGCGCCGGATACGGTAGTGCTGCGTCGCAAAGCCGATCAGCTAAAACAATATGCCGCCGCACATGGCTATAATACCCGTTATGCGTTCCTGGCCGATTTCAAGGTTTTCTCCGGCGGACGGAGATTTGTATGCTATGATCTGCAACAGCATAAAGTGATCAGCACCGGCCTCGTGTCGCATGGACAAGGCCCCGATGTACGCGCAGAAAAAGTGGTGTTTTCTAATGTAGAAGGCAGCCACTGTTCCTCACTGGGTAAATATCGTATAGGCGGTAAGTATAGTGGTCGTTTTGGTACGGCTTATAAATTGTACGGACTCGACAGCACCAATAGTAATGCGTTCAACCGGTTTGTAGTACTGCATAGTTATCCCACAGTGCCATCTTCAGCACAACAGGAGGGCATTGTACGCAGTGATGGTTGTCCTATGTTGAATCCCGATTATTTCGCTACCCTGGAACCTTATATTGATAAGGCGGCGCATCCCATATTACTCTGGATTTACCGTTGACAGCGGCAGGTATAGATCATAGTACCGTTTCACCAGCAGTTTAATAAATCTTTTCAGGTAAGGCTCATTTAAGAATACGTTGGACCAGTTATCATACCGGTCGCACTGTATACGCAGATAAAAGAAGTAGAGGGCTACGCCCAGAACGGGTAACAACCGTTGCTCCTCTGCAGAAATGGGCGTAATGGAGTTATAGCCTTCGAGAAACGCTTTGGTGTGTACTTCGCACTCGTCCATTTCCCGGAATACGCTGTGTTGTTGTAAAATGTAGTAGGCAATATCCAGGCATTGCCAGCCATTACCACAGAAGTCGAAATCAAAAATAGTGATATCTCCCTCGGCATTGATGCTCATATTATCAAACCAGATATCCAGGTGTACGATACCTTTACGGATAGCACTGGTATCTGCTTCCTGGAGCACTTGCAGCAGGTATTGTTGTGCTTCCACCAGAAAGGTCCATTCGGCTGTATCTGCGCTCAGAAAGCGGCTGAGTGCCGGGAGGGACTTTTCCAGCAGATGGGTGGCGGTATAAGTAACCCTGTTGAGTGGAAGCTGGTGGGTCAGCTGGTGCATGCGGGCCATCACCGTTCCGATTTTAAAATGAATGTCCGGCGAATATATCGGCAGCTTTTCGCCCGTAGCAAAGGTGAATAAAACACCGAACCGGTCGCCTTCAGGGGCAGGAAGCGTTTGCAGGTAATGGCCATTTTTATCCGGTACTGCTGAGGACACCGGCATGTTGTGCTCCTTCAATAATTGTAGCAGCCGTATTTCTTCGGAGATATCTTCCGCCGTTCTCCAATGTAAACTGTATACGCGGAAAACAAACTTACCAAGATGGGTGGTTACCTGATAAGTATCATTGATGCCTGATTTGATCAGGCGGCATTCCACACTTGGTGCTGTATCGTATTGCGACTGCAGGAATAACGCCAGGTGTGGCGCCGACAATTGGGAACTGGAAACAGGAAAATGATTCATGGGCTACACTTAAAATGAGAAAGGGAGCGCCAAGGTAATCAAAAAAAGTTATTGCGCTTTAGGCACGGGTAGATCCAGACGCATCAGGATATCTATTTGCTTTTCAGTACCCAGCATAAATGGATGGGTATCAAACTGGGTGAATCCATTTCTCTGATAGAATCCAATGGCTTTGGTGTTGTGTTCCCAAACGCCCAGCCAGAGGAAAGGCGCCTTTACTTCTTTCGCCGCCTCTACAGCGCGACTGAACATCATTTGGCCGATTTGTTGTCCCTGGTGGGATTTTAAAACGTATATGCGTTCGAGTTCTACCGCCCTGCTGTTGAATAATTCTGATTGCGCCGTTTTGTAATTCAGCTTCATATAGCCAACAGGTTGGGTTTTCAGCATGGCAAAGAAGAATTCAGAATCCGGATTGCCCATTTCAGCTGATAATTTGGTGAGACTGAGATTTTCCTGCAGGTAATGTTTCATGTTTTCCGGGGTATTGTCGGCCCCAAAACTTTCCTGAAATGTTTGTCTGGCAAGTTGTTGTAACAGTTCTACTTCCGCAGTGATAGCGGGCACAATGAGTATGTTATTCATTTTTTTATAGCTTGTTGATAATAGGTATTATTTATTTAATTTTCGGGTATGCTAACTTTGAAAAAAACAGTTATTACGGTATTGCTATTGCTGATAGTAGCCAGCAGCCTGCTGGCTACACGGGTGTTAGTGTTTCATCAAACTTTCACGAAGAAAATGTGGGCAGCCATTCCGGATGTACAGGAGGGCGACATTATTTTTCAGATATCGGAGTCTGACTTTAGTACGGCCATTCAACTGGCCACACATTCCAAATATAGTCATTGCGGAATAATATTTAAACAGGATGATGACCAATGGTATGTATACGAGGCATTGCAGCCGGTAAGATATACACCGTTACGCGAATGGATCAGGCGGGGAAAGAATGGACACTATGTAGTGAAACGGCTGAAGAACGCTGCCAGCTCGATTACGCCGGCAGTGGTTACAAAAATGAAGGCGACAGGTCGCCCGTTTAAGGGGAAAGATTATGATGCTTATTTCAGCTGGTCCGATGAGCGGTTGTACTGTTCCGAGCTGGTATGGAAAATATATAAAGCAGCCACTGGTTTGGAAATAGGAGCATTGCAGCCACTAAAAACATTTGATCTGAGCAGCACTGCGGTAAAACAGCAGATGAAAGCGATTTATGGAAATCATGTTCCCCTAAATGAAAAAGTGATTTCACCGGTGAGTATGTTTGAATCCCCTCTACTGGTTACCGTGGCGGAATAAGTAGCGGTGTGCAGGTAACAAACAGCTGTTACCTGCATGCGTAAATCGTCGATCTTATTTTGCCAGAAATTCGGGTAGGGAGATGCCCGTAATGTGGTTCCAGCCGTCTGAAAAGTTCTTTTCTGCAAAGGCGGCATTGGCTGGGAAAGTATGTATGCCGGTATGCGTGAGTACCAACCTTGTTTTATTACCCTCCGGAAACAATTCCCAGGTAACTTCCGAATTGCCGGTGAAGCCTTGATATCGCCAGCTGTAGCTAAGTTTTTTTAATGGTTCTACTGCAGTCACCTTGCAAAGATGAGCATATTTCTGTTCCTCACTGCCAGCGGTAAAGCTGAATTMAAAGCCGGTTCTGGCTTCAAAAGCCGGTAATGGAAAGTACCATTGTTTTAATTTTTCATTGTCGGTAAGTGCTTCCCACACTGCTTTTACAGGTGCATTCAACATACGTTCAACAACGAGCGGCTTGTTACTCATAGATCATTGTTTTATGAATGAATAAATATCTCTGCTGTTGCGATAAAAACATCGCTTTATGCGGATGGCCTTTTCCTGCGCGGTGACTTAGCGGGTTTGCCGGCCAGGAAGCCTTCCAGTTCATCCAGCTTGCCTGACCAAAAGGCATGATATTGCGCGGTCCAGTCGGCCACCGTTTTTAATTGCTTTAAATCGGCGCTGCAATAACGTTCCCTGCCTTCCTGCCGGATGGTAATAAGACCACACTCTGTCAGGATGCGGATATGCCGTGATATCGCCGGCCGGCTGATACCGAAGTTATCCGCTATACTGTTCAGATTTAACGAGGCATTGGCCAGCAAACCGATGATCTGACGCCGCGTTGGGTCAGCTATCGCCTGAAATACATCTCTTCTCAAAGGAACTGTTTTTAAGTTATGTAACCTTTCGGTTACAAATATAAGTAACCATTTGGTTACATGAAATTTTTTTTTGGAAGATGACCATCATATAAAAAATGCACAATTATCCGTTGAACATATTATTTTACACGATGCAACGCTACATCCACATGATGAATAAACTAACTTTTACCTTATGCTGCCTGCTGCTGGGACTGACCACCATGGCACAATCAAAAAAACTGAATATCGTTTTTATTGGCAATAGTATCACGCAAGGCGCCGGCCTGGCGCATCCGCAAGAAGACGCTCCACCTGCAAAAGGCTGCGAGTGGCTGAAACAGGCCCTGCCCAATTATCAGGTGAACTTCAGTAACCAGGGCGTGAGCGGATCTACTACGGTCGACTTCCTGCCTGCCACTAATCGTTTATTCAACAACGTTATAAAGGCCGCCGATGTATTTAAAAGCGATAAAGACGCCACCCTGGTGTTTTCTATGATACTGGGCACCAACGATAGCGCCAGCGAAGGACCCAATGGCTCTCCCGTATCACCGGCCGATTATAGGAAAAATGTGAAAGCAATACTGGATCGCCTGTTAACAGACTATCCCGGTTGTATCATCGTCTTACATCATCCTATCTGGTATAGCCCTACTACCCAGAATGGTTCCCGCTACCTCGCTGAAGGACTGGCACGCTTACAATCCTACTTCCCGGTATTGGATGCCGTAGCCGCCAGCTACAAGACCTCTCATCCAAAGCAGGTATTCATCGGCGACACCGGCGGATTTAAATACTTTGAAAAGCACCCGGAACTGTTTATACAGGAACATGGCAAAGCAGGCACTTTTCAGCTGCATCCCAATGAACAGGGGGCTGCGCAACTGGGCGTGCTTTGGGCAAAGGCTATCAAAACTGTGGTAACCAGGAAATAATATTTACCGGAAATTTGCTTTGGCTACATCACTCACCAAACCAGGTATGAACACATCGATTACGGTATTACATACTTTATTGTTGCCGGATTTTTCATCGGCCTCTGCTATCATACAGGCAGATGAAGAGCTGTACCTGATTGGCGACGATGCTACCTGCATCCTGGTGCTGGATCAGGACTATGGGGAAGTGGCACGTATTCCGGTGGCGGAAGCCCCCGGCAAAAGGATCGCCAAGGCAGTGAAGCCGGATTTTGAAGCGGCTACCGTCATCAACTGGCAGGGGCAATCTTACCTGTTGGTGAGCGGATCTTTGTCTACGCCGCAACGTTGTCAGCTATTGCTGATGCCCTTACCCGCAAGAACGCCACTACAGCGGTTTCCTTATCCCTCCGGTTTGCTGTTGCAACTGCCGGCAAGTGGTGTGGAAGAATTGAATATAGAAGGCGCCACGGTAATAGGAAATACGCTGCTACTTGCCAACCGGGGCCACGACGGCTATCCATTGAATCAGGTAATTTTAGCGCCCGTTGGTTTCTGGGAACAATCGCACTCAATTGACATTTCCGTATTGCCGTTAACGTTAGCAATGCCCACTTCGGTATTTGCCGGCGTATCCGACCTTTGTTACGTACCGGAGAAGGACTGGCTCCTTTGTACCTTGTCGTCAGAGGCGACTGCGAGTACTTATGACGATGGCGCCATCGGCGACAGTTATATTGGATGGATAACAGACATCTCCCAAAAACTATCCAGTACTTCACTGGTAATAGAAGGGTGGGTGAACCTGGCAGCAGCTTCACCTGTTTTTAACCAGGAAAAGATAGAAGGTATCTGTGTGGAAAGCATCGCTACAGATCACCTGGTGCTGCATCTGGTATCTGATAACGATGGTGGAGAGAGTGGTTTGTTTAAAGTGCGGTTGTCTTTTACAAACGAAAAAGATCCCCTTAAAATTTAATAACTTCGCCACATGGATATAGCATTTGACGAATCAGGATTAGCAGTAAAATACGACGAGGGTATTGACGATACCCTTGAATGGGAAAACGTCGTACGTATTTCAGGCTATAAAGTATATGCATACCCGGGAGAAGCTACCTTCCTGGTATTTGAAGCCGCCGATGGCGAAACATTGGAAGTATCTGATGAAATGTCTGGTTGGCTGGAACTCATCGGTGGTCTGCATGAAATTTTTAAACTATCGCCGGGCTGGGAAGAAAAACTGACCGATATAGAACCCGGCGAAGAAGACGTGACTTTTTTTGAGAAGTAGCTGAAAGCAGAAAGCAGAAAGCAAAAAGCTATTGTAGCGAGTGATCGAAGCATATTTCCGCCATAATGACTCGCTACAATAGCTTTTTGCTTTCTGCTTTCTGCTTTCTGCTACTCCGATTTCAGGCTATTCACCGGATTAGCCATCGCTGCTTTTACTGCCTGCAAACTAATCGTCAGCAGTGCTACCAGCAATGCGCCTCCACCGGCCACAATAAATACCCACATACTTAATGAAATGCGGTAGGCGAAGTCCTGCAACCAGTTCGTCATAGCCCACCAGGCTACCGGGAAGGCAATGGTGGCTGCCACGAGTATCAGCTTCAGAAAATCACCGGACAATAACCCTACAATACCGGTAATACTGGCGCCCAGTACTTTCCGGATACCTATTTCTTTGGTCCGCTGTGCGGCTGCAAAGGATACCAGTCCAAATAACCCCAGACAGGCAATACCAATAGCAAAAATGGAGAACAGCATAAACAGCTCGCCCAATCGTTGTTCTTCGCGGTATTGGCGATTAAAGGCCTCGTCCTGGAAGAAATAGTCGAAGGACATGGAAGGTACCACCCGCTGCCAGATGTTGCCTAAACTGGCCACAGTGGTAGCCGTATGATGCGTGTTTATTTTGACGCTGATGTAGTTCAGCCAGCCAGGGTTGTAAATGATACCCATAGGCGTTACGCCTTTTTGTAAAGAGCTGAAATGAAAATCTTTATATACTCCACAAACGGTACCCCAGCCCCAGTCGAACTCCTGGCCCAATGCCTCTTCCGGTGTTTTCCAGCCGAAGAAAGGCAGTGCGGCTTCATTAATCATGATATCGCTGGTTTTCCTGGTGGTATCCTTTACCATACTGCATAACCGTCCTGCTATTAATTTGATGTTATAGGTCCGGAAAAACTGATCATCAGCGGATATGAAGCGGGTATCTGTTTTTTTAGTGGGATCACTTTTAAGCCGAAGCAGGTTGTTGGGAAATTCCTGTCCGGGCACATTGGCCGAAGCACTTACAGACAGTACATCCGCCTGCCCTTTAAATTGCGTGATGAGCGTTTTGATGTTTTTATTGGCGTCGCCACCGGGCACGGGCACCACCAGTACCTGCGACTGATCAAATCCAAGGTCGTAGCTCTTCATATATTGCAGTTGCTTGTATACCACCATGGTGGCAATAATCAGCAGGATGGAAATAGAGAATTGTGCGACCACCAGCGCATTCCGGAGGTATTGTGTTTTCAGTTGCAGGCCGTGCCGCTGTACAATGCGGGAAGGAGTGAAGCCGGACAACACAATAGCAGGATAGATGCCCGCCAATATACCGATTCCGAAGCTAATGCCGAATCCGGCGCCAATGATCCGCGCCTGTAGCAATGCTGCGATGGTAAAATTCTTGTCGGCAATCTGGTTGAAAAATGGTAATAACAATGTCACCAAAAATGCTGCGAGGACAAATGCAAAAGTACTGAGCATCACAGCTTCTCCCATAAACTGCAATACCAGCTGGGAACGTTTTGCGCCAATCACTTTTCGTACGCCCACTTCTTTGGCGCGCGTAGTAGCGCTGGCGGTGGCCAGGTTTACAAAGTTGATACCGGCTATCAGCAGGATAAATAAAGCCACAAAAGACAGGATACGCACGTAATAAGCATCCCCGGTTTTACTCATTTCATAGCGTAGGTGAGAATGCAGGTGGAGGCTGGCCAATGGCTGCAAAAAATACGTATATGCCTGTCCGTTAGCTTTAAGCTGATCTCCCACATATTGAAAGGCAAGGAACTTAATTTGTTGTTCAAATGCAGCTGCGGATACACCTGGCTTCAGTTTGATAAAACTCTGTACCATGGTGCCATGCCAGTTATCCGTATTGCGCTGAAACCACTCCTGCTGTTGGAAGGTCACCGAAGAAATAATAAAGTCTGGCCGGAAATAAGTGTTAGCCGGAATATCTTTCAGTACACCTGTTACCCGGTAATGTTTGTCACTGATAGTAATTATTTTATTGAGATAGTTACTGGCATTATTTTCTTTCCCGAGATATTTTTCCGCTTTGGTAGCTGTCAGCAAAATACCATCTGCCTCATTCATGGCTGTTCGCGGATTGCCTGCCAGCAGGGGATAGGGGAATATTTCCAGGAAGTTGCTGTCGGCAATGTAAATCGCTTTCTCCGGAATTTGCTTTTGAGTACCTGTACTGACAACAGAATTATTGATGTAATCAAAAATCCGTGTTGCGGAGGCCACCTGTGGATACGCCAATACTGCTTGTCGCAGGTTGCCCGGTGTAGAAGAAAATCGCAGTGGCTCGTTGGTCTGGCTTCTTACTTCCTCTCCAACACGATACACCTGTTCCTGTTGAGGTATCCACCGGTCATAACTGTATTCATCCACTACATAAATCGTGATAAAGAAAAAGGCCGCCAATCCCATCGTTAAACCGGCGAGGTTCAGAATGCTATGCGTGATATGCTTCTGAAAATTCCGCCACGCAATTTTGAACTGACTTTTGAACATGATAAGTAATGTTATGCCTAATTAGTTGGCTAAGTAAATGCCAACTTGTAACAGATTGATTATTAGTTGTAAAATAGGCCTTTAGTGTTCGTTTTTATATAAGAGACGTTCATTAATGAACACCTCGAAAAGATCCGCCTTTAATACCGGCCTTTCATGAAGTGATTGCACATTATTTACCGGCTGTGTAATAATAGATCTTGTTTCTTTACTACAAAGTAAATTTATCTACTGCGAAAAATAAGGCCTGTATATTAGTCTATTGATTTGGTGGACTAAAAACTAGTTGGTACTTTTAATCCTGAATTGAAATCTAGTCGCAGTCATCTGTCATCGGTTTTATAAACAGTTTTATCAACTGGCCCTTGTACATCAGTGAGCATTTACCCAAGTGCTTCTCTATCACAGGCATGGCAACAGCTTGTGCAGGGCCTCAAAAATCACCTATGGATTCTTTTTACTATCGGTCTTTAAAAKAGCAATGGCGGAGTGCAATACTACTCCTTACTTTACTGACACCCTTATTCCTGATGGCCCAGGAAAAACGTGCAGTCGTTACCGGTACCGTTCAAAGTGAACGGCAACAAGGCATACCGGGCGTATCTGTGGTAGTAAAGAATGAAACTACCGGCGCCACCGCCTCCGCACAAACGAACGCCAGTGGCGTATTCCGGATCTCCAATCTCGCTGCCGGCGGCCCTTACAGCGTACAATTTACTTCTATTGGTTTTGAACCAGCTCTGGTAGGAGGCATTAGTTTATCTGATGCCACACCCCGCCAGGTGAACATCACACTGAAAGAATCTACTTCCTCCCTGAACCAGGTAGTGGTAGTGGGATATGGTGTACAACGCCGTAAGGAAATTACCGGCGCCGTGGCCTCCGTACGGGCAGCCGATTTGAAAGATCAGCCAGTCACCAGCTTTGAACAGGCAATTGCCGGTAAAGTTGCCGGTGTACAGGTATTGCAAAATACCGGCGCCCCGGGAGGTAGCATCAGCGTTCGTATCCGCGGATTGAACTCCATCTCTGCCGGCATCGATCCGTTATATGTAGTAGATGGTATCCCCCTGTCGAACGACCTGAAGAATTTGCAGGGATCAACCGACGTGGTCAACATCGTGGGACAGGCATCTTTCCAGAAATCTCCTGATCCACTCAGTACCCTGAACAGCGACGACATCGCTTCTATCGACATCCTGAAAGACGCTTCCTCCGCCGCTATCTACGGTTCCAGAGCTTCTAACGGGGTCGTATTGATTACCACCAAAAAAGGTAAAACAACCGGCCCGCCTTCCTTTGGCTACAGCATGTATGCCGGCTTCCAGCAAGCCAGCAAAAAAATAAAACTGATGGACGCCTACGAATGGTCGAAGTTCAGCTTTGATGCCAAGAACAACGCCTACCTGGATTTTAAGCCCTCCGGCAAAATCACAGATGACAACGCCACCAGAGGAAATTCCAACTATCAGATTGCACCGGAAATACTGCCATATCTCGCCGGCAATCAGGGCCTCACGAACACCGATTGGCAGGATGCCCTCTTCAGAACCGCACCCATTCAGAATCATACGCTCTATGCTTCCGGTGGCAATGAGAAGTTTCAGTACTACCTATCTGGCAACTATCTCGATCAGAAAGGGATCATCCTCGGCTCCGGTTATAAAAGATATGGGCTGAGAGCCAATCTCACCGCCACGCTGACGCAGAAACTGCGGATAGGCGTTTCCGTGAACCCCAGCTACGATCACTACGACCTGATCAACAGCGAAGGCCCGTGGACGTTTGATGGTATTCTCAGTAATGCACTCAAAGCATCGCCGGTATTTCCTGTCTATAATCCCGATGGCTCACTGGCCACCAACCGCCAGAACATCTGGGCCTATGGCTACTCCGGCGGTGAAAACCCGGTAGCACTGGCCACACAGATTGATGATAAAATGGATCATGTCCGTAATCTCGGCAATGTGTGGGGAGAATATGAAATCATCAAAGGACTGAAGTTTAAAACCTTCTTTGGTACAGATATCAATCACTTCAGCCGCAATTATTTMCGCCCCTCTACACTGGGCAGCTACAAGCCCATTCAGCAGGGAGCGCCTACCATTCCGAAAGGATCTGCTCAATCTGCAATGTCTACCAACTGGCTCTGGGAAAATACCCTGAACTATCAGTTTAACCTGCACGAAAAACATCGCTTCGATGTACTGGCAGGTTATACTTCCCAGAAGAACAACACCACCGCCAGTGAAACCGTGGGTACCGGCTTCCCTAACGATGCCGTACATACGATTAACGCAGCTACTATTACCAGTGGTACCTCTACTAAATCGCAATGGTCGCTGTTATCGTACCTCGGAAGAGCCAATTATAACTATGACGATAAATACTTTGTTTCCGCCAGTATCCGCGCAGATGGCTCTTCCCGCTTCGGTACTAATAACAAGTGGGGTTACTTCCCCGCAGTATCAGGAGGATGGTTGATTAGTAATGAATCATTCTTCAAAGTAAAAGCGATCTCTGAACTGAAAGCCAGGGTGAGCTATGGTACCTCCGGGAACTTTCAGATTGCCAACTACGCTTCTTACGATCTGTTAGCCTCCAATGGCTACGTGCTCGGCAATGGTACTGGTACTGCTGTGAATGGCGTGGGATTATCACAACCTGCCAACCCGGATCTGACCTGGGAGAAAACAAAACAGCTGAATGCCGGTATTGATATCGGTTTCTTCAGCAATCGTATCTATCTGAGTGCAGACTATTATCGTGCTACTACTTCCAACCTGTTGCTGAATGTACCGGTAGCCCTGAGTTCCGGCTTTGGTACCGCGCTGAAAAATATTGGTAAAGTACGTAACAGTGGGGTGGAATTTGGTTTGAATACCCGTAATCTGACCGGTGCTTTTGTGTGGAATACCAGCTTCAACATCTCTGCAAATAAAAATGAAGTGTTACAACTGGGCGCCAACAATGCTCCCATCATTTCTGATGGCGGTAATGGTACCATCTCTCAGCTGTACATCACCCGGGTAGGATCACCTATCGGTAGCTTCTATGGTTATGTAAATGGTGGCTCCTTCAAAGATCAGGCAGCGATAGATGCTTATCCGCATTATGCTACGACTAAACCCGGTGATCGCAAATTCATTGATGTGAACGACGACAAGAAAATTGATGCCAACGACAGAACCGATATCGGCAGCTATTTCCCTAAATTCATATGGGGCCTTTCCAACGAATTCAGGTATAAAGGTATTGATCTCACTATTGCCTTGCAGGCATCTCAGGGTAATAAGATCATGAACCTGCAACGCCGCTTCCTGTATAACGGAGAAGGAAATGCCAACCAGATGATTGAGGAGATGGGCTACTGGAAATCGCCTACCGATCCGGGCGATGGCAACACCATCCGTCCTAACCGCGTAACCACCGGTAACAGTGCGCAGCCAAGTTCCTTCTTTGTAGAAGATGGTTCGTATGTGCGTTTACGTAACCTCACCATTGGCTATACTTTTGATCAGAAGATCCTGCGTAATAAAGTACAGGGACTGCGGGTATATGTATCCGGACAGAATATCTACACCTGGACCAAATACACCGGCTATAACCCGGAAGTGAACGCCAGACCGGATAGCCCGCTGTCGCAGGGAGAGGACTATGGTACTTATCCGTTACCGAGAACATTCACCGCCGGTGTTAATCTTTCATTCTAAAAACAGGAATTTATGAAGCTGAATATAAAAATAGCAGGGTTGTCGCTGATAACGGTTATATCTTCCTGCAGCAAAGACTTTATCAACCTGGCGCCGGTGTCTAACCAAACGACCGCCACCTTCTTTAAAACGGCCAACGATTTTCAGCAGGGCGTGAATGCTATCTATGATGGTTTGCAGAATACCCGCCTGTATGGAAAATCAGCCTATTACCTGATGGAGGTAAGAAGTGATAATACGGATATCCTCGACAGAGGCGCCCTGGGTGGCGTAGCTTCCCAGATTGACCTCTTTACAGAAACTACTACCAATCCATTCCTCACAGATGTATATGCCGGTGCTTATGTGACCATTTCCCGCGCCAACGCGGTATTAGATCAGATAGACGCCGCCGCTATCCCGGATTCTTCCAAAAAACAATTCAAGGGAGAAGCACAGTTTTTGAGAGCGTTTGCCTATTTCGACCTGGTACGTTTATACGGTAAAGTGCCGTTGGTGATCAGAACAGAAACCACCTCAGAAGCACAAAATGATAAACGTAATGATGTGGCAGAAGTATATGGGCAGATAGAGAAAGACCTGCAATCCGCCGCTACCTTGTTGCCAGCTGCCTACAGCAATACAGCAGATTATGGCCGGGCTACTGCCGGTACTGCCAATGGTTTGTTAGGTAAGGTATATGTGACAGAGAAAAAATGGCCTGCCGCTACCGCAGTACTTAAGAACGTTACCGGCTATACGCTGCAGGCAGACTATGGCAGTCTGTATAATCCTGCTAATGCGATCAATGGCGAAGTGCTGTTTACCATCCGGTATAAGAAAGGTTTAAGTCCTTCAGAAGGTAACACCTACTTCACCGATATGGTACCATTTTCTTTTTACTATAACGGGATCGCCTATGGGGGCTCTAACAATAACCGCCCTACGAACGATCTGGTGGCTGCCTACGAAAAAGACGACAAACGCTTCGCTGCCTCGCTGGATACGGTATCTTATAAGAATGCCACTACCCAGCAAGTAGGGAACTATGTAAAGAAATACCTGGATATACCCGGCGCCACCGGCGATGGTGGTAGCAGCTTCCCGGTATTACGTTATGCAGATGTTTTACTGCTGCAGGCGGAAGCCCTCAATGAGCAGGGATATAGCGCGGCTAATGGCCCCGGTTCCGCTTTTGATTATCTGAACCAGGTAAGGGTAAGAGCCGGACTAAAAGGTAAAACTGCCGCAGAGTTGCCGGACCAGAATAGTTTCCGCGACGCGATCTTTGCGGAGAGAAGAGTGGAACTAGCCTTTGAAAATAATCGTTGGTTTGATCTGATCCGCTATTCCAAAGGGATTGCGATCATGCAGGCGCATTTGCTGAAAGAATATAACCTGCCGACACCGGTATTAACTCCGGCCCGGTTATTATTCCCTATTCCGCAAAGTGAAATAGATCTCCATAGAGATCCGGTGAACTTCCCACAGAATCCGTAAGGGAAACCGGAGGATAAAAGTTTATTGTACAGGGAGCGCTTTAGGTGCTCCCTGTTTGTTTAGTATCAGGGGCGTTTGAAATGAATTTCCAGCTTCATCCGCCGGTGTTTGTTGTTATATACTTCCTCATCTTCCCGAATGATCACCAACTGTTGCGGAGAGAGGACTTTTATCCGGAAGGTGATGGCATCGCCGCCGGGTTCCTGCAGGGTCAGTTCCCTCATGTCCCGGTCGAGGATATAGGAGTCATACCGCTGTCCGCCATCTACCAAAGTACCATTCTCTTTAAATACCATCAGGTCAACAGGGCTAAAGGAGGTATCTATTTTTTCGAAAGATTTCTCATTATTTTCAATGGCACTGATAATGGATTTGATGGGCTGCCATTTTCCGGTGATTCTCCCGTTGGTTTGATTGGTGGGAATGTTGCTACAACCGAATTGGAGGAAGCAGGAAAGGAAAAGTATATATAAGCTGTTCATATTTCGTATCTTTAAATAGCCTGATCATAGCTGTGGGCTATTGTTGTTTCCGAGGGTGATGCTACTGATTAAGATGCTGAATTACTGGTAAGTCCATTGCTGGTTTTGGTGTACTGATATTTATCTTATCATGTGTCTCGCGTTTGTAACCCAAATGTACAAAAAACGGATGGTGCAGGCATCAATCCGGCATCTGTTTAGCATTCCTGAATTGTTTTACCATTGAAAAAAATTGTATTATGGCAGATAATATTGCAGCGCCGTTTATACCTGCGCAGTATGTAGGGGAGGCTACTACCACATCGGAGGAGAAAGAACTGGTGCATGAAACGGCAGCGATAGATTTTTTTAAAGTTGCCATGAGGCGGTTATCCGACGTAAATAAATGGGCGGGCATGAGCGGAAGTCTCTCCTCTGAGTTTCAGCTTACAGACCTGACGGGAAAAGCCATCGAAGGGCCGGCGGAAACGGGGATGTATATACGAATTAACATTCCGGGGCCGGGTACTACTGCCGGCAAGGGATTCGATTGGGTGAAGATAGAGCAGAAGGAGCATGTGATGCTGAATGTGCACCAGGAGATATTTTTTATCCGGGCCAGGCCATCGGAGCATCCGATACAGAAGAGTGCCGGCATTGCCCATTTCCTCAGAAAAGAAGCCAGTAGCTCCTTTGTATTGGTCAGAAACGGGGAACATATTATCGCCACTGTTTATGGGCGAAATGAAGTGCCTAACACGCAGGGCGTGGATGTTAGTGATAAAGTCAGGAATGCGGTGGTAGGTGCTACCGGCGCCATCGGCATCTCAAAATTACAATGGAAAGCGCTGGTGAAGGGGCTGCTGGAATGAGCTTAGAGTTCCCGCTCCCGGTCCAGAAAACTCAATGTTTTCATTTGCGCTTCTACTTCGTCAATGGCCTTCATCAGGTTATTTTGCGTGTTTGTTAATGCTGTCAATGCAACCACCATTCTTTGCCATACCGGTTGCATCTCCGTGACCAGTGTTCTCCCTTTTTCCGTTAGTTGTATCAGCCGTTTCCGTTCATCCTGCTTGTCTTTTTTAGAGCGGATCAGTTTTTCTTTTTCCAGTTCTTTCAGCAGGCTGATGGTAGAAGGGTGCGTATAACCTATTTCCGTGGAAATTTCCACCACCGATAATACCGGTTTAAGGTACAGGGTATAGATAACAGGGAACCATTTAGGCTCAAACTCAATGCCATTGGCCTTATAGATCAGCTGCCCATCTTTGCGCAGCTGATCCGCAAGGCGTTGCAACCGTGTGGAAATAGCCAGTATTCCCGACTCATCGATTACATTGATCATACGTTGTGGTTAATGTGCAGGTGATAAAATACATTGTCGGCACTCATCACCGGAAAATAGGACGGCAAGTCCGTTTTGGCAATCTTTTCAAAGTGATTACGCTCATAGAAACGAATGGCGGCAGCCAGCTTGTCGACCGTACCCAGGTAAAGATCCGTAATCCCCACCGTTTTGCAATGGGCTATCAATTGATCGAGCAATCGCTGCGCCAGCCCCAGCTCTTTGCCGCGAAACTCTTTTTTTACAAACATTTTGCGGATAGCACCGGCCTGGTGACCAATAGATATCAGGGCAATGGTGCCGGCCAGTTGCCCATCTACCATCGCTCCCCAAAAGCCGCCGCCGGTTTGATGATAGTTGCGCTCAATATCATTCAGATCGGGTTGGTCTTTAATGGTGATGGGAATATTAAACTCTAATTGCTGAATAGGCAGAATAATGTCTATTATCTGCTGACAAAATTGATTGTCGATCATCCTGATAGTTGGTTCCGTATTCATTTGCATAGATTTATAGTATAAAACTACGTAGTTGACTACATAAATCAAAATTTATTTTGAAAAATGCAGATGAGCATTGCTTTGCTGCCTGGGAAGCAGTGGTGGAAACCTGCGTTTTTTTACTATTTCCGGAGAAGGGGAGTGGATAATTTTGGGGCAGAAAGGAGGGTGTTCAACCGAATAATCCCAGAAAACAAATACAAATTTTATTTTCATGAAGCATTTTATCTTCCCAACATTTTTTACTATCGCCATTGTTTGCGTGGTTGCCGGCTGTAAAAAGGGCAACGACGGCCCAGCCGGTCCAGCTGGTCCAGCGGGGGCTACTGGCGCCACAGGTGCTACAGGAACGGCTAATGTGATTTACTCTGCCTGGTTTACACCAGCTTCGTATGTGAAGGACACTATCTTCAGCATATGGGGGTTTAATTATTACCAGGCAGCTCCGGGTATCACCCAGCAGATACTGGATAACGGTACCGTGCTTACCTATGGAAAATTGAATGGCTACAGTACATCCATCTGGCCGGCCAATCAGGTAGCACAGTTGCCGATTTCCCTGACCTATCGCTTAGGAACAAATAACACAGATACCTGGTCCGCACTGGCTACCGTAGGCCAACTGCATATCCGTATGGTAAACGACCAAAATACGTATGGTTCCATTAGCGTTACGCATGCCTTCCGTTATGTGATCATCCCCGGCGGCAAAGCAGGGGCACGTTTGGCGCAGATGTCGTATGAAGAAGTTTGTAAGCAATATCATATTCCTGAATAAAAGAGAACCCCAAAAGTGTTAATGTAAGAGTAATCCCTGTTCAATCGGGGCAAGCACCGTGGCTATCCACGGTGCTTTTTGTATAGGTTATGCTGTTGCATTGCGTTGATTCATTTCATGCAATCCTTTATACTGTAGCAATGCCATCAGGGCTACCCATGCGGCAATGGCCAGGATAATGAGGGAACCCAGCAGCGTTATCACGCCGCCAAATTCAATCACTACTACAACACTGGCCAATACCCAGCTGGCGTCCAATATGGTCACGAGTGTAGTCATTCGGGTGGTAATAGGCGACCTGGTGGCAGTGTACAGTACCAAACCAGCAAATAGCACCAGGAAAATACCGGTAGCCTCAAAAAGAAGTACGTTGCTAATGCCAAAGAGGCTGGCAAAAGGTGTTGCCAATACCAGGAACAAAAGGCCGGCTGCAGCGGAGCTGAGGGCATTTACGATTAAAACTGTTTTAAGTTGTTTCATAGTTGCAGATTTTTAAACAAAGGTAGCCGGGAGGGCAGGGGGAGTTGTTACCATTTCACGACAAACAATGGTCATTTTACGACAGATAACGGTAACGGCTATATTCAGTTGACATAATGAGGAATGAATCACGAAGCGCAGGCTTTTCGCCGAAAAACGGGTAGGAAAATATAGAAAATGAATTGTTAATATTTTTCATATTCTTGATTATGTTTTTATCCTGTCTTAGATTGGGCCAAAATGAGGAAATCTGGTACTTTAAAAACGACGGGGATACTACTGATTTTTATGTTGCTGCGGTTGGTCACTACCGGACAAGTAAAGATTCACGGTACCATTTACGATCGTTCTGCGCGATTCGGCCTGCCGGGGGTGAGCGTGAGAAGCAACTCCGGCGTGGGGGCTGTCACGGATTCTACCGGGCAATATACCATTGTGTTGCCGCAAACCGATTCCATCTTTTTTTCCTACCAGGGGAAAGCTACCATGAAATTTGCGGTAAGGGAAATCAACTATAACCGCCCCTACGATATGAGCCTGCATGTTGATACCCACGTACTGCCCACCGTAGTGGTATCCACTAAACGCATAGGTGATTACCTGGCCGATTCCGTCAGGAACCGCGAAGAATACCGCAAAGTATTTGAGTATTCGCCGGAATATCTCACCAGTGGCGGTATCAACGGCGTTGGCGTGGGTATCAACCTCGATGCGCTGTTGAGCATGAAGAAAATTAAACGGATGGAGAACTTCCGGCTCTTCATGGAACGGGAAGAACGCGAAAAATATATCGATCGCCGCTTTAATAAAGCGTTAGTAAAGAAAATAACCGGGCTTACCTCACCCGCCCTGGAAACCTTTATGCTGGCGTACCGCCCCACTTTCGAAATGCTCCAKAATTTCGAGAACGAATACCAGTATTACGAATATATCCAGGACGCCGGCCGCTACTTTGCGGAAACCTGGAAGCGCCAACACCCTGTGCGGAATTGATGCAGTGAAATTGCTGTTTTTTCTGTATCTTAAAGACATGGGATTCAATCATTTTCTCTACAAGAGATGGAAAATAGCCTTACCCATGTGGACCATTATCTGTCCCATTGTTGGTTTGGTGATATTGGCACTGGCCGCTACGCAAGACAGTGGCATTTTCGCCGCCATTATGGGAGTAACGCTGATCAGCGTGGTATTATCCGCGGTGCATCATGCGGAAGTGGTAGCCCATCGAGTAGGTGAACCTTATGGTACCCTCATTTTAGCCCTCGCTATTACCGTTATTGAAGTATCCCTCATCATTTCTATTATGCTCACCGAAGTGGGACAGGACTCCACACTCGCCCGTGATACCGTGTTTGCCGCCATTATGCTGATTCTCTCAGGTATTATCGGGGCGTGTTTATTTGTTGGAGGATATAAATACAAGGAGCAGGCATTCATTAAACAAGGCGTTAGCGCCGCGCTGGTGACGCTTTCGGCTATTTCAGTCCTGACGCTCGTGTTGCCGAATTATACCACCTCCGCAGCCGGACCGGTGTATTCCAATAGTCAGCTTATTTTTGTTGCCATTATCTCCCTGGTGCTGTATGGCAGTTTTGTGGCTGTGCAAACCATTCGTCACCGCGACTATTTTCTTCCGGAAGATGGTACCCCTGGCGATGAAGACACTCACGCAGCCCCGCCGTCCACCGCCACTGCGCTGATTAGCCTGTTGTTACTGTTGGTAGCACTGGTAATAGTGGTGTTGCTGTCTAAGAAGTTGTCGCCCACCATTGAGTCGATTGTAGTGAACCTTGGTGCACCTAAATCCTTGGTAGGAGTGATTATTGCGGCCGTGATTCTGCTGCCGGAAGGACTGGCGGCTATTCGTGCTGCCAGACAAAACCGCCTGCAAACCAGCTTAAATCTGGCGCTGGGATCAGCACTGGCCAGCATAGGTCTCACCATTCCGGCAGTGGCCATTGCCACCTATTTCGTCGGCTTCCGGGTAACCCTGGGTATCGACGCCAAATCGTCGCTGTTACTGATTTTATCCCTGTTTATCATCAGCATTTCATTTAATGCCGGGAAAACCAATATCCTGCAAGGCATTGTATTGCTGGTGATATTAGCAACGTATATGTTTATTTCGGTGGTACCTTAATCCTGGTTTTTTCCTGCCAATGGCGTAGTCAGGCCATCCAGACTCACATAGTTCTTTTCGGCCTTGTAGGTTTCCAATCCTTCAGGGCCTTTGGCTGCTGCCCATTTAGCGGCATGGTCCCGTTCTCCGGTGTAGGTATACAAAGGCACGCCAAACCCGCAGGAGGTTTGTACCTGGTAGATATCCGCCATAATAATCTGTCGCGTAGCCGGCAAAATGGTAAAGTGAGCCGATAGCGCTTCCCATTCGGGATCTGTTGGCAATACCGTATAGCCATGTCCGTATAAACGGAGTATATTGGGTGGTCCGTCAAAAGCACAAAACATAAAAGTGATCCGCCCATTCTCCCGGATATGCGCCGAGGTTTCATTTCCGCTGCCCACAATATCCAGGTAGCCCACTTTAGTGGGAGAGAATACCCGGAAACTATCCAGTCCCTTAGGCGAAAGATTCACATGCCCTTCAGCGGTTAACAGGGCTGTGGCTACAAAAAACAGTTGCTGGTTGGCGATGAAGGCTTCATGCTGCGGTTTGATATCATCAAAGAATTTTCCCATAGTATATTCATTTAATGAAGAACATCCATAAAGGTACAAATTTTAAGAGGGAGGCATGACAGGGTTTCTCTCAGATACATTACATTTGATGAGCATACGCACTAGCGAAGCACTGTTGGCCTTGTACCAGCAGGAAAATTATATGGCATGAAAGTAATGCAAGTCATACTGGCCTTTTGCTTATTGTGTTCCTGTAAAAGCAAATGGGAGAAAACACAACCAGTAACAGAGAAAATTTCAGAATCAGTATATGCTTCAGGGGTTATTAAAAGCAGACATCAATACCAGGTATTCTCCAAAGTAACCGGCCCTATTATCAGCATCCCTGTTACGGAAGGAGATACGGTGCGCAAAGGTGATCCGCTGATGGTGATTCAGCATGAAACGGCAAAGCTGAATACAGAAAATGCTGCGCTGTCGGCCGCCTACGCTGCTGTAAGCGCCAACGAAGACAAGCTCAATGAACTCAAAGTAAATATAGATCTGGCCCGTAATAAATTGAGCAATGATTCATTGTTACTCGCCCGCCAACAGCGGCTATGGGAGCAACAGATCGGCAGTCAGCAACAATTGGAACAGGCACAGTTGGCCTATAAAAGTTCACTCACTTCTTACGATGTCGCTGTTTTTAAGTACAACGACCTGCAAAAACAACTCCGTTTCGCTGCCAATCAATCCGGTAAAAACCTCCAAATCAGTAATACACAGCAGGACGATTACATCATTAAAAGTGATATCGATGGCCGCGTATATAGTCTGCCGAAAAAAGCAGGCGAGCTGGTAAACCCACAAAGCCCGGTGGCAATTATCGGCGCCAGCAAAGATTTTTACCTGGAATTACAGGCAGATGAATTTGATATTGCCCGCATTAAAATTGGACAAAAAGTATTTATTACGCTGGATAGCTACAAGGGACAATCGTTTGAAGCGCAGGTAGAAAAAATATACCCCATCATGAACGAACGTTCCCGCTCATTCACGGTAGACGCACGGTTTATTACCATGCCTCCGGTGGTATATCCCAATCTCACCCTCGAGGCCAATATCGTGATTCAAACAAAGGACAACGCGTTAACCATCCCCCGAAATTATTTACTCGAAGGTGATCAGGTAATGCTGGAAAATAAAGAAAAGAAGAAGGTAGTCACCGGATTGAAGGACTATCAGAAAGTAGAAATTATCAGCGGATTGCATTCGGGAGATGTGATTATTAAGCCGGCACTATGAACTACAAATTAATTTTCAGTGTCTCATTTTCGTTGCTACGTGCCCGTTGGAAACAAACCTTGGTGGCAGCCATCGGCGTTACGTTTAGTATCACTATGTTCATTGCGTTACTAAGCTTTATGACCGGGCTGAATGGTTTGCTGGACGGACTGATACTAAACCGCACGCCGCATGTTCGCATCTATAACGATATCAAGCCTACGAAAAATCAACCGATCAATGTATCGGGTCAATACAACGCGTACCACAACTTTATCCGGTCCATTAAGTCGCCCAGCGCGCGTCAGGAAATATTCAACAGCGGTGCAGTGATGGATGCTATCCGTCGCGATAGCCGTGTAGCCGGACTTGCGCCAAAAATCATTGCACCGGTATTTTTCACTGCCGGCACCATTGATATTACCGGCGTGGTAAACGGTATCGATGTGCAGGCAGAAAGTAGTTTATTTCACTTCAACGACTATATTGTTGCCGGCCAGGCCGTCGACCTGAAGAATGTACCCAACAGCATTATTCTGGGAAAGGGCGTGGCAGATAAATTACTGGCGGAGCTGGGAGATGTAGTGCAGGTAACCACTTCGCAGGGAGATATCATGCCCTTGAAAGTGGTGGGTTACTTCCAGTCGGGCCTGCAAGACTTTGATAAAGTACAATGCTATGCATCTATCAACACCGCACAAAAACTCCTGGGTAAGCCTAATAATTACATTACCGATATCCAGGTAAAGTTGAAAGACCTGAATCAGGCACCAGCAGTAGCAAAGGAATACGGGGCGCTGTTTCAGGCAGATACAGAAGATATTCAAACGGCCAATTCACAATTTGAAACGGGTAGTTTTATCAGAACACTGATTTCTTATTCGGTAGGCATTACATTGTTGATTGTAGCTGGCTTCGGCATCTACAACATTCTCAATATGATGATCTATGAAAAAATGGATACCATTGCCATCCTGAAAGCTACCGGCTTTTCTGGCGGCGATGTGAACCGCATCTTTATTGTGATTGCGCTGACAATCGGACTGGCAGGCGGTTTGGTAGGATTGATTTTCGGATATGGCCTATCAGCGGTGATTGACCAGATTCCTTTCCGGACGCCGGCATTACCAACCATTACTACTTTTCCGGTAAATTATAATCCGGCGTTTTATGTGATCGGCACTGTTTTTTCACTGGTCACCACTTACTTTGCCGGTTACTTCCCTGCCAGAAAGGCCAGTAAGGTAGATCCTGTAGTTATTATAAGAGGAAAATAAGATGAGCAACGTTATCCTGCAAGCCAGTCATATCAATAAATATTTTCATGATCCGGTAACAATGCCGGTGTTGAACGATCTGAGCATGTCAGTGAACAAGGGAGAATTTGTGTCGGTGGTAGGAAAATCAGGTTGTGGTAAATCTACCTTACTCTATATTTTATCTACCATGGATACTGATTACGAAGGACAGCTATGGATGGATCAGGAGCTGGTAACAGGCAAAAAAGAAAAGGAGTTGGCGAGAATCCGCAATGAAAAAATCGGCTTTGTATTCCAGTTCCATTATTTGCTGAATGAATTCAGTGTATTAAAAAACGTGATGTTACCAGGATTAAAGCTCAACCAATACAGCGAAGCGGAAATAGAACATCGTGCCATGGAACGCCTGCGTATGCTGCATATGGAGGAGCTGGCGCTAAAAAATGCGAACCAGCTGTCAGGCGGACAAAAGCAAAGAGTCGCCATTGCCCGCGCGCTGATCAATGATCCGGCTATCATTATGGGAGATGAACCCACCGGTAACCTCGACAAAAAAAACGGGGAAATCGTATTCGATATTTTCCAGGAGTTGGCCGTACAATATCATCAAACCCTGCTCATTGTTACCCATGATCCGGAGTTTGCGGAACGTACCAACCGCATTATTGAAATGGAAGACGGAAGAATCATCCGTCAGTAATTACAACAATTTGGTGGCCGCATCTTCCCAGTTCAGGATGCGCTCGTAACCGTTTTCATGAACATTGTGATGGCCATGATACAGGTACGCCTTGCCTTTGAAGTTGGTGAAGTTACGGGTCAGGTCATCAATCATGATATCCGTTTGCACAATAGATTTATCTCCGCAAAAGCAGTATTGTTGCCAGGTCAGGAAGGGGAAGAACTCCTGTAGCCAGTCGTATTTATCGMGCAGGGAAGCCGGAAACTCCATGGCAGCGGAAACAATATAGAGCTTATATTTTTTATTGAGTTCCTTCAACACTTCCTGCGCATGTGGAAATATTTCCAGGTCGCGAAAAAATCCGGGTGTGTTGAGGTATTCTTTGATTTTAGCTTTATGGGCTTCMGGTAAAATATCCGTGAGTGTTTTGCCGTGCAGTTCTTCTGTAGTAAAGGTTTTTCCGTAATCCCGGAAATACCAGGCCCGGGCTTTTTTAATCGGATCGGCAATGGTTTCGTCCATGTCTATGGCAATAGATAGCGGCATCGTTTCCAGTTTTGATACCTCTAATATAATAAAAAAGAGCGGAGGTGATCCGCTCTTTTACTACAAACGTTTCAGCATAATGTGCCGGTATTCCACCTTCATAGGTGGCCCTACGTGCACCTGTACGCCAAGCAAACCTTTGCTTTTGCCGTTTACTTTATCGTTGTCAACTACTTCACTCATCAGCACATCGTTGATGTAGTGTTGCAGGTGATTGCCTCTGACTATCAGGTGGCATTTATTCCAGTCTTCACTTTTGATCAGTGTTTGGAGAGAATCGGAGCTGCCGAGGGAGCCGGTTACAATAGCGGCTGACCAGGCATTGTTTTTCACGCCATCCTGCAGAGAGGTAGTCGGCGTAGGAATCGTGGTTTTTTGTCCGCGATAGGCCAGGGTGGTGCGTCCGCGTTCCTCATAGTTTTGACCGGTGTAGTGGTTGGCGCCATCAATATCGGCCTGATAGCCTTTCAGTGCATGGGGTACATTTTCTACCATCACGCTGCGATAGTTGATGCCGCTGTTGCCGCCGCTGGTGATCCTGAACTCACAGGTGAGTTCAAAGTTCGCCGGCTGCCCGCCTTGCCAGATAAGGAATGTGTTGGTTTTTAGCAGGGTAGTGGGCGTTACTTCACCTACCAGGTTACCGTTCTCCGCGCGCCAGTGAACGCCATCGCCTTCCCAGCCCTTTAATGTTTTGCCATCAAAGATTTCCACGAAACCGCTGACGTTGCCCATGCTGTTGCCGGTTTGACAGCCGCTGGTGGTGCACAGCACAGACGCTGCCACCAATGAAATAAACAGGGAACCCGATCTTTTCAGCATAAATAATATTTTAAAAGTGTTTGTTTTTCGTATATCCTCCGGAGATAGATACCTGCGTGTGTACGTTTCCGATAGTTATGCTACGCCGGTGTTTTTCCAGGTGCCGCTGCTGGCAGAATCCAATACTGCCTGACAAACCTTTTGTGTTTCCAGTGCTTCTCTGAAAGTCGGGGAGCAGGGCGCACCGGTTTCCAGGCTTTGCAGGAAGTCGGCTACCTGGTGTACAAAGGAATGTTCATAGCCGATACCCAGACCCGGTACCCACCATTTGTCCATATAAGGCTGATCGCCGTCGGTTACATGAATGGAGCGCCATCCGCGCACCGTAGATGCGTCTGCGTTATCGAAGTATTCCAGCCGGTTTAAATCGTGCAGATCCCAGCGGATAGAAGCGTGCTCACCATTGATTTCGAATGTATATAATGCTTTATGTCCGCGTGCATAACGGGTTGATTCAAAGAGTCCAAGTGAACCGTTGTTAAAGCGGCACAGGAAGGAGCAGGCATCGTCGATATGTACTTTTTCCACTTTGCCGGTGAGTTGGTGCATGCGTTCTTTCACAAACGTTTCCGTCATGGCCGTAACGGTGTTAATACCACCATTCAGCCATAAGGCAGTGTCTATACAGTGGGAGAGCAGATCGCCCACCACACCGGAACCGGCAACATCGGCATCCATGCGCCAGAGACCTTCGCCGCCTTGTGGCAGGGCGGCGTTGATGGTCCAGTCCTGCAGGAAGTTGGCGCGGTAGTGAAAGATACGTCCCAGTTTGCCGGAGTCAATGATCTGCTTAGCGAGGGTGACGGCGGGCAGGCGGCGGTAGTTGTACCAAACGGTATTAGGCACACCGGCTTTTTCAATCGCTGTTACCATGCCCTCTGATTCCGCCAGGGTTCTGGCCAGCGGCTTCTCACAAAGGATCATTTTCCCGGCCGCTGCGGCGGCAATGGCAATTTCCGCGTGCATATCATTGGGCGTACAAATATCTACGGCATCAATATCTTCCCGGGCGATGAGTGTTTTCCAGTCGGTTTCTACAGATTCATAGCCCCATTGTGCTGCGAAGGTGCGGGCTTTGCTTTCCGTGCGGGAGCATACGGCTTTCAGCACCGGTACATAAGCCAGCTGCGGAAAGAAATTTTTCACCCGCAGATAACCGTTGGAATGTGTTCTGCCCATAAAGCCACAGCCAATTAATCCTATCCTCAATGCTTTCTTTTGTGTCATAGTTTGTCTGAAATTAGGTGTTGAAGATCTATTCCTGCCAGCCGTGTAAGGTGCGTACTTCTATCATAGCGGCGAGTATGTCATTCCAGGTTTTTGCCTGGGTCATCACAGCATTCGGGAACATACAGCCATCCCAGCAAATATGCCTGAAAGCCTTAGTGAGGGCGTCGTTGCTGTCACGCAGCCAGTAGCCGGCATCTACCGCAATATTCAGTTTGCCGTTGGGATCACTGGCCAGGCAATGCCGGCCGGTTTTATCATGCGATCCGCTGCCATGCACGGTACCGTCGTTTTGTGCTACGTGGAAGTCGATCGTCCATGGGCGCAGTGCATCGGTGAGTGTACGCAATCCCGCCGCCAGGGCGTCGCGGTCTTTCCAGTCGAAATTAGCGGGAAGTATGCGGTCCTGCGGGCTATTGTATCCCAGCAGGTACAGGAAGGTGTGCGACATATCCGCCTGAAACCCAATATTAGGGCGGTTCACAGCGGATAACGTATCTACCATAGCCTTCCAGCTATGCATGCCACCCCAGCAGATTTCTCCCTCTGCGGCGAGTTTTTCGCCGTAGTCGGCCGCTACGTCACAGGCCTCGCGGAACGTTTGTGCAATCAGTTGGGTATTCGCTGCAGGGTCCTGCGACCAGCTTTCCGGTGTGCACGCGGAGTCAATACGCACCACGCCATTGGGCCGGATACCCAGTTCCCGTAGGCGTTTACCTACATGACAGGATTTGCGTACCTGCTCCACAAACCGGGCCCGCTCTTCCTGGCTGCCCATGGCGGAACCACCACTGGGAGGCCATATCGGCGCTACCAGGCTACCTATTTCCAAGCCATAAGCCGCTACTTTGTCTACCAGTCTTTTTAAATCATCATCCCTGCTATCTACTGGTACATGCGGATCAAATAGGCCGATATCAATGCCATCGAATTTTACGCCGTTTACTTCTGCTGCAGCCGTCATTTCCAGCAGGGTATCAAATGAGATGATCGGTTCTGCTCCATCTCCTTTGCCTACAATGCCCGGCCAGGTGGCATTGTGCAGTTTCGGATAATTATTTTCTTTCATAACGCAGTTTTAGATATCAGCAATTAAAGCACCAGGTCAGGGTTACCCGGACCAAAATGTTTCAACATCACAATGGGATCAGTGGCAGAAGTATTCACAATCGTAATACCCGCCGTAGCTGCTGCTTCGCTGATGAAAAACTCATCATTGGTCAGTTGACCATAACGAATCAGCGCCGGTGTTTCAATATCCCATACGCCCATTTTACCATGTCCCTGCATGACAATAATGCCGTAAGCCGCGCTGTCTTTGATGACTACGCTGGCGCCAGGGGCAATGGTCAGTTCTTTGGCACTGAAAGCGTCAGATTTATAACATACCCAATTTTCCGTGTATCCGGGACCGTTAGCAGCCAGCTTAGGTGGCATAAAGCGGTTCTGGAACTGGTTGGGATCTACGTTGAGCTCCCAGTCGATCACGTCCATCAGGGCGTCGTAGTCGCCAATGCTTTCTTTGGGGGTACCATTCCAGAGGAGTACTTCCGGCACAATGGCTTCGTTTACGAGCGACTGATACATCGCAAATACGTCGGATGCCTTTTGTGGTTCGTAGGTACACAGACTGCCGGGGGCATGTAATAAGCCCGGAGGTACGTCCCAGCCAGTGCCGGGTTCCAGCTTGTAAGCCTGGGAGTAGGCCGTGATTTTATTATCGCCCTTGGTGAAGTTCATGAGGCATTCCTTAATCTGTTCGCGGGTGGTGCCGGGAGCAATACCCATGAAGGTGTAAGGGAAGTCGCCGCCATGATTATTCAGCTGTGGCGGAAAGTAATAAGCTTCCGGTTTGCCGGCTTGTCCTATTAGCGCCGCTTTCTCGTCGTTATGATGAATATGATGCGGCAAGGGTCCCATGTTATCGAAGAACTTGGAATACATCGGCCAGGCGCCGTATTGGTCCCATAGCCTTTTTCCGATCACGCGATCTTTTAATTCGCTGATGGCATCTTTTAATAAAAATTGCTGGGTAGTGTTACCATCACTCAGTACCACCATGCTTAAACCCTCATTTTCGCCTGTTAGAGGCCCGTTCTTTGCCGGCGTGGTGGATGACAGCCAACGTTCGTCGATACCGCCTCTTTCGCCTCCCAAAACGTAATAATCGTCCGGGTGTAATTTGATCCTTCGCCCTGGTACGCAAAATGATCTGGGTACCCAGGTCGGCGCCAGTCGGAGAATCCCTTGTCCCTGTTCGAGTGCTTTTTCAGCTAAGCTTAATTTTTCCATGGGTTTATAATTTAATTTTTAAGCTGTTAGCAGTTAGCTTTTAGCTTTTAGCAAATGCAGCGGATATAAGCATACTCTGGTCTCCGCTGCATTTGCTAAAAGCTAAAAGCTAACTGCTAACAGCTATTTGTAGTTCATAATGTCTGGCCTCACCGGGTTGCAGCGTAATCAGTGTTCCTTCCCGCCGGGCTTTCGCCTGACCGGTAGGAGGATGGGTTCCAGGTTCGAGCCCCATCACATACTCGCCCTTGCCCCAGTGTTGCCAGTTGGTCAGCACCGGCAGCTGTGTTTTTTTGAAACGTAAGGAGAGTGCCAGTGGCAGCGCAGCATTGTGAACGCCGCAGGTACACCATCCGTCGGCATCTGCTACCGGATGAATGATTGCGGCTTCTTCGCCACTGCCGGCATGGCTGTCCGTCGGTGCGGCACATTTTTTATAAGGATGGCCTTCCCGGAAGATGTGGTCCGGATTACCTTCCCGGGAAGTCCAGTCGCCTTCCCAGCAGATATCTGCCCCTTCATCTACCAGTGGCCATCCCAGGTTGAAATGATACAGCAGCATATGGGGCGCGGGTACATTGCCTTTATTAATCACTTCATCATGTACGCGTATACCTGCCTGACCAAGTGTACTGGAAATGGTACGTTTCAATACCAGCTGCGGTCCCAGCACCTGTACCTGTTGCATGATACCGGTAATGCTCATCTCCATTTGTCCGTTCACTGGGTCCGGTTGAATGATGGAAATGATTTCCGCCGGCGTATTACTGATAGGACCATGCAGCCCGCGATCCCCGTATTCGTCGGACTCAGGACCGCCTACATGGGAGAGCCCGCAGGTAGTCATCAATCCACCGCCAAAGGTTTGGAGCCAGTCCAAACCTTTGTCAGTGATACGTTGTGGTGCGGTAACGCCACTATGGCTAATCCACGCCAGGCTATGCTGATTGAAAAATGCATCGGCAATATCCATGGCACGGTCAATCACTACTTTGTATCGCAACCCTGCACCGGTATTGATCCAGGCAATGCGGGTACCCCTGCCGGGGCCGTTGTCCAGCACCGCTGTTTCTATACCGCCCAGTTGTAAGTGATGCGATATCTTGTGTTGCCATCCGGGTGTTTGTGTAGTCATCCGCGCTGGATTTATCTTTCAAAAAATTATTTACTACCCAGTTGCTTTGAAGGCAGAAAAACAGAATCCTTATTATTACCACCGGATTTCAGGTAGGCCACCAGGTCCCTCAGTTCTTCTTCATTCAGGCGGTTAATCAGCCCTGGCAACATCACTGATACGGTAGATGTTTTGGTGCCAGCAACTTCTTTTTTCAGCAACTCGCGATGGTCCTGTGGTGCAAACGGATTCTGTGAAATGATGTATTTGTCTTTGTCCTGGCTCACCAACCGGCCTAATACAGAACCGCCATTTTTCAGGGAAAACACGGTGGCAGCATACTGATCAGAAATGGTTTTACTTGGGTCGATGATAGCTTCCAGGATGTCTTTAGTGGAAAAGCGTGTACCCAGTTGCGTTAGATCCGGACCAGCTACACCGCCTTCTCCGCGCATACCATGACAGGAACTACACAGCACCGTATTAAACATGGCTTTGCCCTGTTCGAAATTCCGGTTCGTTAATCCACTGTCTACTACTTTCACGGCTTCGTCCAGTTTCCAGTTTCTGCCAGGTCCTTTCGGTTGTGCATAGCCTTGTGCCAGGCCACCACCGTTGTTCACCAGTGAATCACCGGATAGCAGGTTGAAATGAGCGAACTCTTTCTTCGGTACATTCGCCAGTGCATTTTTACGTGCCGTATTGATGAAGCCAATGAAGCTATGCCCACCTTTAAAAGTAAAGGCATGATAGAACCACTGGAAGTACTGTTCCTGCAAAGCAGGCGTCCAGCCATTTTTAGCCTGACTCAGCACGGTGGCATACCAGGTTTGCTGCAGTGGCGGCATTTTGGAGAGCATGCCGGCAATGTCCAGTCCATATTGCGGGTTACGCAGAATCAGGTCGGAAGATTGCATCGCAGTTTTCTGCGCGGCGGTATCATCTTTCGCAGTGGCCAGTAATGCCATGGTTTTTTCTACGGATTTAGGCGCATCGAGGTATACCAGTACTTTACTCAGCGAACGGTTAAGATCATTGCTGCTGGCTGGATACTGTGGATCGAGGTAAGCGGCTACCTGTGCAGAAAGTGCTGCGTCAGGTTTGCCCATGCGTACAAATACCAGTTCAAAAGCGCGCAGCAGATCAATTTGCTGAGCAGGTGATAACTGGGCATAGTTGATGGTCATGAGTTGTGGTAAGAGTAATTTTTTTACATCTTCCTTACTCTGACGAGCCAACGCAATGGCGCCCTGTATCAATGTTTCAGGATCTTTTTCCTGTAATACTTTATTCTGCCACTGGCTCACCGGTTGATTTTCTACCGCTATTCTGGCCGCAAAGCGGATGAAGCGATCACTGTTTTTCAGATAAGGCCACGCGAAATCAACTGCGCCGGGCTTAGCACCACCATGATAGGCTTCCAGCTGTTTGCGGGTGTTGGCGCCATCTGTAGGGGTAGTAGCAGCCAGCGGTTCGTTACTTTCCTTATTGTCTTTATAATATACGCGGTATAAATCAGATTCAAGTCGGCGGCCACCGGTCAGGAAATACAGCGCACCATCAGGACCAATGACACCATCGGTCAGCGGCAGCGGAGAACCAGACAGGAACTCTTCTGCACTGGCTTTGTAAGAAGCACCTTCTGGTTGCAGATGAATGGCGTAGATAATGCCGAAGCTCCAGTCAAAAGCAAACAATGATTTGCGGTACTTCTCCGGGAAACGTGCTTTGCCGCCATAGATCAGGTTTGTAGGGGAACCCTGACCAATGTTCAACAACGGTGGTAAGTTGTCCGGATAGGCAGGCGACCATTTTTCGGTGCCCGGGCGCCAGCCGTATTCACTGCCGCTGGTAACCTGGCAGATACGGGTAGGGCGGTACCAGGGCGTACCAAAATCCCATTCCATGTCGGAATCATAGGTAAACATATCGCCCTGGTCGTTGAAAGTAAGATCAAAAGGATTACGATAGCCGGAGCTGATCAGTTCCCAGTTGCTACCCGTAGAATCGATGTGCGCAATCCAGCCACCATGTGTGTTGACCACGTTATCGTGACCATTAGGGTCCTTGATAAAAGGAAGCACGTTATCAATGTTAACTGACAGCGGCACCTTATAGTTATTCATCTCCGGAATCTTAGTAAAATTCCCGGCAATCACATATATAGACTTCCCATCAGGCGCCAGTACAATGCTGTGTGGACCGTGTTCGCCTTCACCATCCAATGCTTTGAGCATCGTGATTTTGTCGAACTGATCATCGCCATCGGTATCCTGTAAGCGATACAATCCGCTGCCTTTGTTGAACCGGTCGTCACTGTTGTGGTTCACCATTACATACAAACTGTTAAACGCGTACAGCAATCCCTGAGCATATCCCATAGATACTTTCTGGGTAGACGTATCGTTGCCGATGTTCAGTTTTTCAATTTTCAGTTTAGACGAATCTTCTCCTACAGCGGGCAGCTGCAACCGGTAGAGGTAGCCGTATTGATCAGATACAATCATTCGGCCTTTGTTGTCGAAAGTCATGGATACCCAGGAGCCCTGCTTGTTATCGCCGGGGCTGTATAGCCGCTCTGCTTTAAAATTATCAGGTAATTTCAAGGCATCGATTTTCGGATTTCCTGTTTTGTGTTCCTTGTCTTTTGACGTTGAGTCGTTTCCGTTATTGCAGGCTACCGCTGTTACGAGAACGGTCGTAATAAGCGCTAGCAGCCTGAATGGTTTTTTTCTTAACGTGGTCATAATATATGCTTGTATAAGTTTCCTGAGATGATACTATACGTGGACGGTTGACTATAGCTGTAGTAATATAGCAAACGTTTCCCCTTTTTTCTACTTTTTTTTACCAACCGGTATTTTGATCAAATCCATTCAATCTAATCTCTCTTTCAGGAATCKGATATAATAACTGGAACGGCTGTATGTTGTACGAAGCCGGGCTAAGCCTGGTCAGGCGCTTTTTCTCTTCGGCGCCGTGTGCGGCCATCACGGTTACTGCTTTGCCAGTGCGTAACAGTTGGTACCAGCGCTGATCTTCAAAGGCCAGTTCCACCCGTTGTTCATGAAATACCGTATCTCTGAAAGCGGTTTGGCTCAAAGCAGGCACCGGATCGAGTCCTGCACGTACCCGTACCGGGTTGATATAGGGCAGGGGATCACCGGTACCGGTTTCATTGATGGCCTCAGCCAGCATCAGCAGCACCTGAGAGTAGCGGTATACCGGCCAGTTTTCATTGGCACGGCCATCCAGTGCATATGGAGGATGGTAAAACTTTTTGATGAACGGTAACTTACCGCCGAAAGCCACTGATTCGGCAAAGGCGGCGTTGGTAGGACTGTCGTACATGGCAATGGACGCATCTTTTCTCTTATCCTTTGCTTCATATGCATTCACAATGCTGGGAGTAGGAATATTGTTACCACCCAGGTTACCATTGAAACCGGTGAGATCTTTTTTACCGTTACGCGGACCAAATACAAAAATGAAGTTGCTGCTTTCTGTTTCCAGTCCGGAATTAAACTGTACTGAAAAAATGGACTCCGAATTATTCTTCTTCGCAGGATCAAAATTATCTGCATAGCTAGGGACCAGCGAGTAATTCAGGGCTACTACCTGTTGCAGGGTAGTCACTGCTTTCGGATAATCTTTCATGGTCATATACACATCGCCGAGCAAGGTCAGCGCCGCGCCTTTGGTGGCTCTGCCTATGTCTGCGCCAGTATAGGATGCTGGCAGGTTGGCTGCAGCATCAGTGGCATCTGCAATGATTTGCGCATACACTTCTGCTACGCTGGCTCTTTTAGGAGTGGAAGCCTGCTCCGGGCCTGCCACTTCCTTCACCAATAGGGGCACACCGCCGAAAAGACGCACCAGGTGAAAGTAGTACAGGGCCCGGAGAAACTTGGCCTCGCCGGTATATTGTTTTTTAGTGGCCTCACTTGCGAAAGTGACGGCATCGATGCGGGTCAGAATAACATTGGATTGCTGTATGTTCCGATATAGCTGCGCCCAGGTATTATTAATATAGTTGTTGCTGGTAGTGGTCAGAAACTCATCAATTTCCTCCCGTTGCTGCGCACCACGGTCACTTTCATCATATTGATAGTTGGTGTTATCTGCTCTCATTTCAGTCATGGCCCAGTAGTCGCTGAGATATAAATCCTGTAACACGCCATAGCAGCCGTTTACCGCGCGCAATACCTGGCCCTCGTTGGTATAATAATTTGAACCGCTGGAAAACGAATTCGGTTTCACATCCAGCATCTGGTTACATCCATTCAGTGCAATCGCTAAAAGCGCGATAAAAGATATTTTTGTTTTCATGTTGCTATACTTTTAGGAACTGAATTAAAAGGAGAGGTTGGCACCCAGTGTATAAATTCTTGGAACCGGATAACTGGAGTAGTCGATACCCGGTACCAGCGCACCGCTACCGCCTTTACCCAGGTAGTTGGTTACTTCCGGATTGCCACTGTAGTGGGTGAACAGAATGGCATTCTGCACACTCAGGTAAACCCTGGCACTCTGTACAAATCCAAATTTTGGCAGGCTATAACCGAGGGTAATATTTTTCACCCAGGCATAGTTGTTTTTTTCTACTGTCAGTGAACTTACATCTCTGTACATTACCCTGCCACGGCCGGAACCATTGGTAGTAGGCACTTTTCCGTTACCGGGATTGGATTCAGACCTCCACCTGTTAGCTACATCTTTTCTTACGTTAAATACGCCATCGATGTTACCGTTGTAGTCGTTGGTGGCATGTAAACGGTCAGCTCCCTGAGAGCCTACCACCAGTACACGGAGGTCGAATTTTTTGTAGTTCAGGATGTTGGTTAAGCCCCAGTTGAAGTCGGGATAAGGATTGCCGATGATGGCGAAATCTTCCCGCGGATTAATGACGCCATTGCCATTGATATCTTTAAAACGGATATTTCCCGGGATAGCGCCTGGAAAGGCAGGGCCTTTATCTACTTCTGCCTGATTTTGATAGATGCCATCAAATACATATCCGTACAGCATCGCGAGTGGTTTGCCTACCATACTTACGTTGGTAGGATTGCCTTCGCTGGAGTTACCGGAGTAAATAGGTGCATTGTCTTTGCCTAATGCCAGCACTTTATTGCGGTTGAAGGAGATGTTGAAGTTGGTGGTCCAGGTGAGTRATTTGGTTTCGATATTGCGGGAGGAGATACCAATTTCCAGCCCCTTGTTTTCCATATCCCCCTTGTTTTCAGTAACGGTAGAGAAGCCGCTCGACTGTGGTACTTCTACGTTTAACAGCAGTTGTTGGGTATTGCGTTTGTAGGCGTCAATGGTCAGGTAAACACGGTCTTTCCACAATCCAACGTCAACGCCTATATTCAATTCACGCATTTTTTCCCAGCCCAGGTTCGGGTTGCCGAGGGTGTTCATTACACGGCCACCGGCGAGGGCGCCGCCTAATACATAATCACTGGTGCCGATGTTACTCATGTAAGAGTAGTTGCCGATGTTGAAGTTACCAGAGAAACCATAGGAAACTCTTAGTTTCAGATCGCTGAAAATGCGGGACGACTTCATGAAATCTTCCTGCGAAACACGCCATCCTAAAGCCACAGAAGGGAAGGTGCCCCAGCGGTTATCAGGCCCAAAGCGGGACGATCCATCACTTCTCACGGTGGCGGTGGCGAGGTATTTGTCTTTATATGCATAGTTGATCCTGGCGAGATAAGACAGTAACGCCCATTCGGTTTTATCAGTACCGCCGGTGATGGTAGCTGCGGCGTTTAATGTTTTGATATCATCGTCAGGATAGTTGGCGCCATTGAAGCCACCATATTGTTCTTTTTGTGATTGTACGCTATAGCCGAGTAACCCGGTGAAGGCATGACCATTGTTGGTGTTATACTGATAGGTTAAAGTATTTTCGTTTAGCCAGTTCAGGTAGTTACCGCTGTTGTAGCCACCAGAAGGAATGGTAGGGGGTGCTACGTTGGTGCCGCCGATCGTAGAAGGCAGGAAATATTCTCCGGAACCTTCCTGGTAGTCTACGTTAAAGGTAGATTTAAACTTCAGGTTTTTAATAATTTCATATTCGCCGTAGGTGTTGAACAAAATACGGGTGCTCTTGGAGCGGTTAATGACCTCATTGAGGAACATCACCGGATTAGGCAAACCGAAAGTACCCGGACTCTGGATATAGGCATTGTAACTGCCATCTGGTTTGTAAATCGGCTCAATAGGACTGGCGATACCGAAGTAGTTGCCTCTGCCTTCCCCGTTGGTATTGCCTTTGCGGGTGGTATAAGAGGGCGCGATGTTAAAACCGATTTTCAACCGGTCAGAAAGGTTGGCATCTACATTAGCTCTGACAGAAAATCTTTTGTACCCGGAGTTGATCACTACACCATCCTGGTTGTAGTATCCGGCAGAAATATAGGTTCTTATTTTCTCTGTACCGCCGCTTACACTAAGGTTGATGTCCTGCATAGGAGCCACGCGGGTAATGGCATTGAACCAGTTKGTACCTTCGCCGATCAGTTCAGGGTGACGATAAATTTCCGGAATATCCGCATCGGTAGGTTCACGGTGTTCAGTGAAGCGGATGTTGTCTTCAATCGCTTCTTTTCTGAATTGTGCAAATTCCTGTCCGTTCATCAGGTTAGGCCGGCCTTTTTGCGGAATTTGCTGGAGGCCATAGTTGGCGGAGAGTTGCACGGTGGGAATACCGGAGCTACCACGTTTGGTGGTAATAAGTACTACACCATTTGCACCTCTGGAACCATAGATCGCCGTGGCAGATGCATCTTTCAATACCGCCATAGACTCTATGTCCTGTGGATTAATGGCATTCATCGGATCAGATATCTGATCAGAAGATGAGGCCAGTGGATAACCATCTACTACATACAGGGGCTGGCTGCCGGCGCCTACAGCACCAATGCCACGCACCTGTACCTGTGGGCCACCACCGGGAATACCGTTGGAGGTGCTTACCTGGATACCGGCAATCTGCCCGGCCAGGGCCTGATCAGGACCTGCTATCGGCATGTCTTTCACATTTTTCATGGCAACAATACCCACAGAACCCGTAACATCTTTCTTTTGTTGGGTACCATAACCCACTACTACTACCTGGTTGAGTACTTTGTTGCTGGATTCCAGCTGTGTACTGATTTTGGTACGATTACCCACATGCAGGGTTTTGGAAACGTACCCGATAAAACTAAAAACAAGTGAATCAGCAGTGCCGGCAGCAATGGTGTATCTGCCATTGGCGTCACTAAAAGTACCCTTGCTGCTGCCCTTAACCCCAACGGTAACGCTGGGAAGAGGAGCGCCGGTACCTGCATCAGTTATTTGTCCGGTGACGCTATTTTTTTCCTGCGCAAAGCCTGGCAGGCAAAAGAATAGTAATAAAAACGTGACGCCATAACGTGCCATAACGGTGTATCCTTTACGACAAAGGATGTAGACTTTAATCATAACAAGTGGAATTAGGTGTGATGAAACGGCGATGCTTAACGGAAATAAATTTAGGCGAAGTATCATAGATTCCTGTCCTGTTGCGTCCTGTACTGTCCTGCACTGTCCTGTTTTATGGCCGCCGACCCTTGACAGTACACCTTTAAAAATTGATGGTTGGTAATGCCAGAAAAAAAGCGTTATTTTTCTGGCGCATTTAACTGCTAACCGCGTTATAAAATCTGATAGATGAAAATGAAAAAATTAAGTTGGCCATTAATGGTATTGTTTGCCCTGCTGGGTACCGCTGCTTTTGCACAGGATAAAGACTCGGAACTGATGAAGCAGGATTGGGCCTGCCTGAAATGTTTTCAGGAAGATAACGCTAAAGTGGAGGCTCCGAAAGCCGGCGAGCAGCGGGTCGTTTTCATGGGCAACTCTATTACTATCGGCTGGGGAAATCTGAACCCGGAGTTCTTTACCGGCAAACCTTATATCAACAGAGGCATCAGCGGTCAAACTACACCACAGATGCTGATTCGTTTCCGACCCGATGTAATTGAACTGCATCCTAAAGTGGTAGTGATCCTGGCGGGTACCAATGATATCGCAGGAAACACCGGCTATACGCCTGTTCCCACCATCTTTGGCAACATCGTATCTATGGCGGAACTGGCAAAAGCCAATGGCATAAGAGTAGTGTTGTCGTCTGTACTGCCTGCATATGATTATCCATGGCGCAAAGGACTGGACCCAGTTACTAAAATTGCGCAACTGAATCAGCTGATTAAAGAATATGCTGCGAAAAATGGTTGCGTATACCTCGACTACTACAGCGCGATGGCAGATGAACAAAAAGGATTGAAAAAAGAATTGACCTATGATGGGGTGCATCCTAACAAGGAAGGTTATCTCGTGATGGGCCCACTGGCAGAAAAAGCCATTGCTACCGCTTTAAAAAAGAAATAAGTGATACAGCTGAGGAGATTATTTACCGGATTACTAGTGTTGGCTGGCGGCTGCGCCGTAGCCCAGCAAAGCCTTCCCGTCCGCCTGGATTCATTGCTGGCCGCTAAAAATGTGCGGGAGTTCAGCGGCGTGGTGTTGATTAAACAAAATGGCAAAACGCTATATGCCAAAACGATGGGATATGCTAACCGGGAGACAAAGGAACCAGTGACCATGGATAGCCGTTTTGTTATTATGTCTGTGTCCAAGCAAATCACGGCAGTGCTGGTATTAAAGGAGGTAGAAAAAGGAAATATTCAGCTGCAAAAAACGCTGCGTACTTATCTGCCTGCTATAAAAGACGCCTGGGCCGATAGCGTGACCATCCATCAGCTCCTGAATCATACGGCAGGGGTGGTGTGGTACGACAAACCCCTGGCATTTACCCCCGGCGCTAAACTGGCCTATTCCAATTTTGGATATGTATTACTGGAATCTGTTCTGGAACATGTTACCGGCAAAGTATATGCGGTATTACTGAAAGACCTGTTTCAACAAAACAGCATGCCCAATTCCGGAGTGCCTCCGCGTATAAAACCGATGACCGGTTATGAGGAAAACCAAGAGGGGCAGCTACAGGCAAAGACGGAGCCCATCCCGGAAAGCTTACTGGGAGCGGGAGGAGTAGTATCTACCGCCCCGGACCTGGCCCGCTGGAATGAATGGTTGAACAGTGGCAAAATATTGAGTGATAGCATGTATAAGGCGATGACCACTGTTTATGCGCCCCGGCAGCATCCGGTAATAGGTGAAACGGGCGGAGGATACGGTTTGATGGTCAACGACAGCAAAACAGAAATTGGACATACCGGCTTTTTACCGGACCGCGGTTTTATTGGTATCAACTTTTATTATCCGGCTACCCGCAGCAGTATTGTGGTGTTGGAGAATATAGGACCGAATTCTTCTAATATGGACCGCGCTTATTATTTTGAAAAAAGGATCCATGAAATAGCGCTGCCCGTGGTAAGCGGGAAGTAATATATCATTCCACTGCAGCAATAAGTAATTTTTTTGTGGTAGTATTTTCTTTTCTGGATATTTTCCAGTAATTTCATTACTCACCAAAGAAAAGGAGGTATTCATGCAATCTACAGAATATTCATGGACACCTGCGATTAATTTAGTTTAATCAAAGGGGGGCTCCATAAAAGACTCTGTTAACGCTTTGGCGTTAAAGGCATCCTGGCAAAGCCGGGATGCCTTTTTCTTTTATGGAAGCAGCTGTCTGCATTCCTTTGCCTCTGCGGGTAGTATCTTGCCTGAATCGAGTTGGTCGTCTTCAAACCGGTTGTGGCCAGTGGATATCTCATCCAGCCATTTTCCATTCCTGAAGTAATAATAGCCCTGGAAGTTGCTTTCAAAGGCATTAGGGACGCGTTTCCCCGCTTCATTGTAATGGGGGCCGAAATACTCATTATAAACGTAAATAAGGGCATTATGATGATAGTAGTAAACAAATGTTTCCTTACCGTTTTTATCATGCCCCTTCAAAATCATTTTTACAAGGGTGCTGTCTTTGTAGTACCCTGTTAATTCCTTGGTCTTGCCATATGCAGGTAAACGGGATAAATCCCCGGTGGAAGCTACTTTCCGAAGAGAAGCATCTCCGTCAATCTGCTTGCATATTTTGGTAATCGGAATGGTGTTTTTATTAACTACCTGAGAATAGATCGTATTACAATAAAGCAGTGCACTCACCAATAACAATCCGAGGAAATATTTCATACCAGACTTTTGGAAAAGATAGTCTTTTTTGTAGCAAAGAAGAAGTGCTACTGCATTGATTTTGCAGATATGGAAAATATTATTATATCTTTGCGGCTGAAATAAAAATTTGTTTAACCCAAAAAAAACAAACCCATTTTATGGCTTTTATTATGGTGGACGTGGAAAGCGACGGACCTATTCCGGGCGACTACTCCATGATCTCATTTGGCGCTGTTCTCGTCAATGAACAGCTGAATCAGACCTTTTACGGTCAGTTGAAACCCATTTCCGATAAATTTATTCCGGAGGCATTGGGGGTATCCGGCCACACCCGGGAGGCAACGTTGCAGTTCGAAGATCCGGCAACCGTGATGCTGAATTTTAAAAACTGGATAGCTTCCGTAAGCAGGGACCGGCCTATGTTTATCAGCGACAACAACGGCTTCGACTGGATGTTTATCTGCTGGTACTTTCATCACTTCCTGGGCGAAAACCCTTTCGGATTCAGCTCTCAGAACCTGGGTAGCTTGTACAAAGGTATGATGAAAGACACCTTTACTACGTTTAAACATCTCCGGAAAACCCGGCATACCCATCATCCGGTAGACGATGCCAAAGGCAACGCCGAAGCATTGCTCACGATGAAAAAAGAAATGGGTCTGAAAGTGAAGTGGTAATCGCGGGCGGTGGAAAAGTCCACAACCCGCGCTTTATGGTTATCGTAAACTCTTTACAGGATTCGCCAACCCCGCTTTGATTGCCTGTGACGCAATGGTCACCCCTGCAATCACCACCGATATACTGATCGCTATCAGGAATGTACCACCCCCAATATGCGTTTGATAGGCAAAATTATCCAGCCAGTGATGCATCACCAACCACGCTACTGGTCCCGCTACACAAAAGGCTAACAGTATCAGTACAATAAATTCTTTGGCAAAAAGTCCGGTAATCTGGAATAAAGAAGCGCCCAATACTTTGCGGATGCCTACTTCCCGTTTGCGTTGCACCGCGGCAAAGGCCACCAGGCCGTACAGTCCAAGGCAACCAATCAGGATAGCCAATGCAGAAAACAGCTTGAAGGCGGTGTATAGTCGTTGCTCCTGTTTGTACAACCGTGCAATACGCTCGTCCAGGAAGTCGTATTGAAAAAGTTCATCGGTGAAAAGCGCTGACCAGGATTTATCAATGCGGGCCAGCGTGCCTGACATATCTTTGGAGGCCAGCTGTACACAGGCGGTGCTGAACCGGTCAGACCTGTATTGCAGTACACAAGGTCTGCTTTTCTTATACCGCGATTCACTCTGGAAATTTTGCACTACTCCTTTGATCATCACGGCGTCGTTGTTGATATAAAACGTTTTGCCAATCGCTTTTTCCGGTACCTGGATATGCAGTTTATGCAGCATGGTTTCGTTGATCAATACCTGGCGCAGCGTATCTCCTTCCAAACCTTTATGCAGCTTTTCCCCAGCCAATAGTTTGATGGAAAACAGGTCCAGGTATTTTTCATCTATGGCTTTTCTTTCGGTGACATCGTCTTTGATCAAACCTTCTGCCGGACAGGTAAATGCGGCATAGCTACTCCCACCTACCGGCGGACCGGAAGCAAAGCTGAGTTGCTTTACACCGGGATTGGCCAGCAATTGCGCTTCCAGCACATCCCGCTTGCTACCATCCGGAACGGGAAAAGAAATGATGGCATCTTTGTTAAAACCCAGGTCCTGGTTTTTCAGGAAATCCATCTGGTAACCAACAATGAGGGTGCCTGCAATTAATAGTTGAGAAATACCAAACTGGGTACCTACCAGTATTTTTCGAACACCTAATCCCTTTATACTTACACTGGTATTGCTTTTTAGGGAAGTGACCGGTTGGAAGGCGGATTGTATAAATGCAGGATAACCACCCGCTAATAGTATAACCGTTACCGTTATACCGGCGATAGTGAGTAAAAGTGATGGTTGCAATAAGCCGGAGGCATTCAGCTGAACACCGATCCAGGTGGCTACGACAGGAAGAAACAGGGTAGCCGCAGCAATGCCCAGCACCACTGCAAATATTACCAGCAAGGCCGTTTCAGACAGGAATTGCCAGATCAGTTGTCCGCGATGTGCCCCCAATACCTTGCGTACGCCCACTTCTTTGGCCCGGCGTATTGCCTGCACGGTAGCCATATTGATGAAATTGATACATGCAGTGAGGATAATAAAAAGCGCCACCATCAACAGGCCCCAGTAGGTGGCTTTGTTGGCGGTAGGAGCGGCGGGGCTTTCCTGGTAACGCTGGTCAAAGTGTATTTCTTTTAAGGGCTGTACCAACAAATTAGCGTCCGCCGCAATATCAGCGCCCCAGTTTTTCGTAATAAAGCCCTTCATCCTGCTTTGTAGCTGCGCAGCATTGTATTTTTCCGGTAGCAGCACATAAGTGCTGGCGCCTGAAATGTTATAGAAGTTGGCATTGGCCAGCATATCTTTCCGGATGGTTTCATATGAAACAAGAAATATAAACGGCTGGCTGCTATTGGCCGGAGGGTCTTTCACTACGCCAGTTACTTTCAGATTATGCTCATTGTCCAGGTTAATGATCTGCCCCATAGGATCATTATCGCCAAAATATTTCCTTGCTATACTGGCAGTAAGCACCACCTCATTAGGGTCAGATAGCGCTGTACGCGGATCACCTGCCAGCCAGGTGTTATCAAAGATCTGCAGGAAGGCGGCGTCCGCAAAAGCAAATCCCTTTTCGTTATACCGGGTATTGCCTGTTTTTACCAACCCGGTTCCCAGGTACCAGTATTGCGCTACCTGTTCCAGCTCCGGAAAGTCGTTGCGTAACGCAGGCGCTACCGCCACGGATACACTGGGATTATAATCCAGTGCATGCAGCGTTACCCGGTACGTACGATCTGCCTTTTTATAAAACCGGTCGTACCCCAGTTCATTCTTTACAATCAGGAATATCATCAGGCAGGCAGCAATACTCAGGGTAAGCCCCGCTACGTTTAACACCGTGTAACTGATATTTCGCCGGAGAATGCTATAGGCAGTTTTTAGATAGCTGATAAACATGGGCAACGGTTTGATGGAAGTGTACCTGGCCGCTAAAGCGGTGCCATTTGTTAACGTTATGATTTTCAGGAGATAGGGAAGTGGTATGTGGGGTTAAATGTTCGTTTTTGGAGGCGGGATGTTCGAAATCGAACATCCCGTAATGATCATTATTTCAACTTATTTTTTCTCAGGGAATATTTGTAGAAGTCTTCCACCTTTTGCCGCGCCCAGGGCGTTTTACGCAGGAACTTCAAACTGCTCTGTACCGATGGATTGCTCGTGAAACAATTAATCCTGATCTGTTGTCCCAGTTCTTCCCAGCCATAACTCTCATAGAGGTGCGTCACTATTTTCTCTAAGGTAAGCCCGTGCAGCGGATCATTGGATTTTTCTGGTGTTTGCATATTTTTCCGTTTAATGCCCCAAAGGTAGGAAAATAGTTATAGCGACGCCCGCATGGTCACATAAAACGGTACCTCAATCTGTGCCCTGGAATGATCCAGGATCAGTTGCGCCGCCATTTCTCCCATACATTTGAAGTCCGTGGAAATAGTGGTAATGCCGTTCAGGATGAACTTTTTTAGCGGGGTTTCATTATAGGAAATTACGCCCACATCTTTGCCTATCTGCAGATTCAGAGAAATAATTCTTTCTATCAGCAACACCAGGTCATTTTCCCGCAGGTTAATATATACGTCTCCCGGCTGGATATCTTCTATCTCAATTTCATTCACCTTTTTACTGTTGAATGCATAATTCTGACAGAACTGCGCAAACCCTTCATAAATTTCTTCCGGGTAATAGGTGTTTTCCGGGTAAATTATTTTCAGGGTATGGTACTGCTGCAGCTTATCCATGGCTTGTTCCAGGGCGCCATAAATATCTTCCTGAAAATTTTCATACACCGCGCCATATTCACCGGTAACGCCTTTCAGCTTCTTATCCAGCAAAATAAGCTTCTCTTTGGGAATGGTGTTGATCACTTCATCTACATGCTCCCAGCGCTCGCGGAAATGCGGAAGGATCACCACATGCGTATATTCCTGTATGTTTTCGGACAACAGTTTTTTAAACAGGCTGAAGTCACTGTTGTAAATATAAAAGTCGATGTTGGCCTGTTCTCCTAATTTATCGGCGAAGGAATCATAAATGATTTTTTTGTGCTCGCTCAGTTTATTAAACAGGAGTAGTATCTTGTATTGCTGGTCAAGATTAGTATGTTGTACATAATATCCTTTACCTGGCACAGACCCCAGTATCCCCAGGCCTTTGAGGTACTTGTAGGCTTTTTCTGCGGTATCTCTTGATATTTCAAATGCATAGCTAACCTCATTGATGGAAGGCAAAATATCATCCTGTTGTACTTTCTGGTCTACAATGGCTTTAATAATGGAATTGGCCAGTTGGAAATATTTAGGAGTGGCCGAGAAGTCGTCTATAAACAGGTATTTAAAAATCGGATGTTGTTTCATGCGCAATAGGTGTTAGTCCCGTGGAATTTGCTGTCAGCAACTTTTCCCGACAATGATAGTCATTTAATTCAACAATTGGTAGCGGATATTGGAAGCATGACAGTGCATGACAGTTTGAAATGATTCATGCTTTATTTTTATGAAACATTAGTTTTCCACGTTACAAATTACATACTTGTTATGCAAGCTTTACTGGGCGTTTTATTCCACTTTATCGGAGGATTTGCCTCCGGAAGTTTTTATATCCCTTACAAGAAAGTGAAGGGCTGGAGTTGGGAAAGCTACTGGATTGTGGGCGGAATATTTTCCTGGCTGGTGGTGCCGCTGATGGCGGCCTGGCTAACTGTCCCCGGCTTTATGGATATTATTGGCAGCACACAGGGGCATGTACTTTTCTGGACCTATTTCCTGGGTGTATTATGGGGTATCGGTGGCTTAACCTTTGGGTTGTCGATGCGCTACCTGGGTATGTCATTAGGGATGGCGGTTGCCCTGGGATTCTGCTCCGCTTTTGGCGCGCTCATACCACCGGTGTACCGTCAACTTTTTACCGATGATCCCAATACTTTCGGCGCCATGTTACATTCCAGCAAAGGCTTGTATGTATTGATGGGAGTAGTGGTATGCCTGATTGGTATTGCTATCTGTGGCAGGGCAGGCGTATTAAAGGAACGGGAACTGTCGGACGAAGAAAAAACAGCCGCCATCAAGGAATTCAATCTGCGCAAAGGACTGATCGTTGCCATCATTTCCGGTATACTAAGCGCTTGTATGAGCTTTGCCATTTCAGCGGGTGGCAGCATGGGAGAGGCCGCCGTGGCTAATAACGTGAACCCCCTGTTCAAAAACAATGTTATTTTTGTGATCATCATGCTGGGTGGGCTCACCACCAATTTTACCTGGTGTATGATCCTCAATAGAAGAAATCAGTCGTTCAACGACTACACCAATAAGGAAACACCACTGGTAAAAAATTATCTGTTCGCCGCTATTGCCGGTACTACCTGGTTCCTGCAATTCTTTTTTTATGGTATGGGAGAAAGTAAGCTGGGTAATGACGCCAGTTCCTGGATACTGCACATGGCCTTTATTATCCTCATCTCCGGCATGTGGGGATTTGTGCTGAAGGAATGGAAGAACGCCAGCAGTAAAACATTCGCTACTATTTCCCTCGGTATATTCACCATCATTCTTTCTGTTGTACTGGTGGGATATGGTAATTCATTAACCAATTAAACGTTAAAATTTATATAGTATGTCTTTAGATAGAATTACCACGCCATTCAGGCATGTCAGTTATTTATGGGATGAAGCAACAGCAGCTGGTATGGCGGGCGATGAAGTAGCTTTGTTGATTTATCGTTCCAATTTATTGGGTGCTGACCTGCGGTTAACCAATTATGGGGGCGGAAATACTTCCTGTAAAGCCATGGCCAAAGATCCGCTGACAGGCGAACCCGTTGAAGTGATGTGGGTAAAAGGTTCTGGCGGCGACCTCGGTACACTGAAAAGAAATGGGTTGGCCGCACTATATGTAGACCGGCTCCGCAGCCTGCAGCAAATCTACCGCGGCATAGCACATGAAGATGAAATGGTGGAGTTGTTTAATCACTGTATCTACGACCTCAGTTCCAAAGCCCCTTCCATTGATACCCCGTTACACGGATTTCTCCCTTTCAAACATATTGATCACCTGCACCCCGATGCCGCTATTGCAATTGCTGCCGCGAAAGACGGGAAAAAAATCACGCAGGAATTATTCAACGGCACCATCGGTTGGGTACCCTGGCAGAAGCCCGGCTTCGACCTGGGATTACAACTGAAACAATGCCTCGATGAAAATCCCGGTATCCGAGGCATTATGCTGGGATCTCATGGCCTGTTCACCTGGGGCGATACCGCTTACGAAAGCTATATCAATACCCTGGAAGTGATAGAACGCTGTGCCACTTATCTCGAAGAAAATACCGGCCGCACAAAACCGGTATTTGGAGGCGCAAAAATCACTTCATTGGCGCCGGAAGTACGCAAGGTCCAGGCGGCTGCTTTGGCGCCGGTTTTACGCGGTTACTGTTCTTCCCAGCAGAAAATGGTGGGACACTTCACAGACGACCCCCGCGTACTGGAATTTATCAACTCACAAGACCTGGATCGCCTCGCACCGCTGGGCACCAGTTGCCCGGATCACTTCCTGCGTACTAAAATCAGTCCGCTGGTATTGAACCTCGCCCCGGATGCTTCCCTGGAAGACGTAGCCGCGGTGAAAGCCGGACTGGCGCCGCTCTTTGATGCCTACCGGGAAATGTATGCGAATTACTACAACACCTGCAAACACCCGAACAGTCCAGCTATGCGCGATCCCAATCCCGTAGTGATCCTGTATCCGGGCGTAGGGATGTTTACTTTCGCGAAAGATAAACAAACCGCCCGTGTAGCGGCAGAGTTTTATATCAATGCTATCAATGTGATGAAAGGTGCGGAGACCATTTCGGAATATACTTCTTTGCCCCGCCAGGAAGCTTTCAATATCGAATACTGGTTGCTGGAAGAAGCAAAGCTGCAACGTATGCCTAAGCCGAAAGCACTGACTGGCCGCATTGCACTGGTGACAGGCAGCGCCGGCGGTATCGGTAAAGCCATTGCCAGAAAATTTGCAGAAGAAGGCGCCGTAGTAGTGATCAACGATAATGATGAACAACGCCTGGCTACTGCCACGGAAGAGTTTAATAAATTATTTGGGAAAGATGTATTCGCAGCAGACCTGCTGGATGTAACAAATGCGGCGTCGATTCATCAAACCTTTAATACCGCCGTGCTGGCCTTTGGTGGCGTTGATATCATTGTCAACTGCGCAGGACTCTCTATTTCAAAACCACTCGAAGAACACACCGAAAAAGACTGGGACCTGTTATACGATGTATTGGTAAAAGGACAATTCCTGGTAACGCAAACCGGCGTAGACATTATCCGTAAGCAAGGCACCGGTGGTGATGTATTGAATATTGTCAGCAAAAATGCGCTCGTGTCTGGCCCCAACAATGCGGCCTATGGCTCTGCTAAAGCTGCTCAACTCCACCTGAGCCGCCTGAATGCTGCAGAACTGGGAAAAGATCGTATACGCGTAAACGTGGTGAACCCCGATGCCGTTATTTCCGACAGTAAAATATGGGCGGGCGCCTGGGCCGAAGGCCGTGCCAAAGCCTATGGTGTGAAGGTGGAAGAACTACCGGCATTCTACGCCAAACGTACCCTGTTAAACGAAATCATTGTCCCCGAAGATATTGCCAACGCCTGCTTCGTATTTGTAAGCGGACTGTTGAATAAAGCCACCGGCAACGTACTGAATGTGGATGGTGGCGTAGCGATGGCTTTTGTAAGATAAAAGCCCTATTTTATTGGCGTAAAAAAACGATCCTCATGCAATTAGCATCCTATAAAATAAATGAACATAACCAGGCATTGTTGCCGGCACATGAACGTGCTTTTAACTACCTGGCGGATGAAGTCCCCAATGCTGCCGGCATCGTGCAGCAACTGATGGACTTCCAGGTAGCCATCCCCAGCTGGGCACTCGGCACAGGCGGCACCCGCTTCGGGCGCTTCCCCGGCGGCGGTGAGCCCCGCAGCCTGGAAGAAAAAATAGGTGATGTAGGATTACTGCATCAGCTGAATCAGTCCAGCGGCGCCATCTCTCTGCATATTCCCTGGGATGTGCCGGATAATCCGGCGCATATCAAAGCCGTGGCCGCACAACATGGATTGCGCTTCGATGCCATGAACTCCAACACTTTCCAGGATCAGCCGGGACAAGCACTGAGTTATAAGTTTGGCTCCCTGCAGCATGTGAACAAAGACGTACGCAAACAAGCCATTGAACATAATATTGCGGTGATAGAACTAGGTGTTGCGTTAGGCTCGGATGTGCTATCCGTATGGTTGTCCGATGGCTCCTGTTTTCCGGGACAACTGAATTTCCGGCACGCATTTCAAAACACACTGGAAAGCCTGCACGAAATTTATGCTGCGCTGCCGGACCACTGGAAAATTTTTGTGGAATATAAAGCCGCAGAGCCTAATTTCTATTCCACCACGGTGGGCGACTGGGGGCAGTCGCTGCTATTCGCCAATAAGCTGGGTCCTAAAGCTTATTCCCTCGTAGACCTGGGACATCACCTGCCCAATGCCAACATCGAGCAGATTGTGTCGCTGTTGCTCATGGAAGGTAAACTCGGTGGTTTCCATTTCAACGATTCCAAATTTGGCGATGATGACCTCACCGTAGGTAGTATCAAGCCATACCAGCTGTTTTTAATTTTCAATGAACTGGTGGAAGGCATGGATGCACGTAACATGACGCACCACACCGATCTGGCCTGGATGATAGATGCGTCGCATAATGTGAAGGACCCGCTGGAAGACTTGCTGCAATCGGTAGAAGCTATCATGACCAGCTATGCGCAGGCCTTGCTGGTAGACCGTAAAAAATTATATGCGGCCCAGCAAAACAACGATGTGGTAATGGCGCAGGAAGTGCTGCAACAAGCTTTTCGCACGGATGTACGCCCACTGGTGGCAGCCGCAAGACTGCAGGCTGGCGGCGCTTTACAGCCACTTACATTATTCCGGTCGGAAAAAATAAGAGAACAACTGATTCGGGAAAGAGGTAATAAAGTAATGGCCACCGGTCTGTAATTTTAAAAGTAGTTATGAGTGAAATTCCCGTTATAGCCATCTTTGATGTTGGTAAAACCAACAAGAAACTGTTCCTTTTTGATGAGCAGTACCAGCTTGTGTTTGAACGAACCGCCCGTTTTACGGAAACCGTGGATGAAGATGGAGCGCCCTGTGAAAACCTGGAAAGCCTTCGTCTCTCTGTATTTGATTCTTTGAGAGAAGTATTCCGCCGAAAAGATATCGTGATCAAAGCGATTAACTTTTCGACTTATGGCGCCAGTTTGGTATACATCGATGAAGAAGGACGACCATTAACACCGCTATACAATTACCTGAAAGAATATCCCGCTGCCTTACGGGAGCAGTTTTATCAGGCTTACGGCGGAGAAAAGCATTTCTCGGTGCAAACCGCTTCGCCGGTATTGGGCAGCCTCAATTCCGGGATGCAGTTGTACCGGCTGAAATACACGCAGCCAGCCATTTACCAGCAGGTAAAGTATGCGCTGCATTTGCCGCAGTATATGAGCTATTTGCTGTCGGGCGTGGCCTGTGCAGATATCACCAGCATCGGCTGCCATACCAATTTATGGGACTTTCAACAACAAGGCTATCATACGTGGTTAATAAAGGAGGGGGCGCTGGAAAAGCTGGCGCCTCTTTTATCGTCTACCGCCGTGATGCCCGCTGCTTTTCCGGGGAACAACTATGCCGTAGGCACCGGTTTGCATGATAGCTCTGCAGCACTGATTCCATACCTGTTGAATTTCCAGGAACCCTTTGTATTGATTTCCACGGGTACCTGGTGCATCAGCTTACATCCGTTTAATGAAACGCCGCTTACCGACGAGGAGCTGGCCGCCGACTGTTTATGCTACCTCACTTTCCAGGGCAAGCCCGTGAAGGCTTCCCGCTTGTTTGCCGGTTATGAACATGAACAACAGGTAAAACGGATCGCCGCACATTTTAATCAACATACCGGTCATTATCGCAACATCACTTTTGATGGGAGTATTATCCGGCAACTCAAAGAGCGCAACAAACAAGATCACCTGCTGAAGCGCCCGGACCCGCAGTTATCCGAAGCGTCCGTATTCGGCCAAAGAGAACTGCACACGTTTTCTTCAGATACCGAAGCCTATCACCAACTGATGCTGGACATTGCCAACKAACAATATATCGCTACACAAAGAGTGCTCAACGGGGCGCCGGTGAAACGTATATTCGTGGACGGTGGATTCAGTAAAAATGTGATTTATATGAATTTGCTGGCAATACTATTTCCAGAGATAGAAATCTTTGCTGCATCTATGGCGCAGGCTACTGCCATGGGAGCAGCACTCGCTATCCATGCTGCCTGGAATAGCCAGCCATTACCCAACAACCTGATTGAATTAAAATATTATTCGGTGACGCATGACTTAACTTTATAGACTTTTTACTATATTACTTTTACTGCCAATAATCATATTATGCGTGCCCTCATTATTATCTTTTGCTGCTTTGTTAGCTTTGCTTCCTATGCACAAACCGTGATGCCCTTATATCCTGGCTTGCCACCTGGTGGCATTGCTACACCAGACGAAGAAATCACCGACAAGGACAACAACCGGATGCGCACCAGCGTGCCTACACTCACTGCATTTATACCTGCAAAAGAGAAAGCTACCGGTACGGCTGTATTGATTTGTCCGGGTGGCGCTTACGGAGGGGTAGTGCTGCAAAAAGAAGGATTAAACTTCGCTGAATACTTCGTGAAACAGGGCATCGCCGCCTTTGTACTTAAATACCGCCTGCCATCTGATAACATCATGACAGACAAGCGTAGCGGTCCCTTACAGGACGCACAGGAGGCGATGAAACTCATCCGGGCGCATGTGAAAGAATGGAACATCGATAGCAACCGCGTAGGCATCATGGGCTTTTCTGCCGGTGGCCACCTGGCATCTACGGTGGGTACTCACTTTGACCGCCCCGTGCTGGCTGCCAATGCAGGAATTAACCTGCGCCCCGACTTTATGATCCTCGTATATCCGGTGATCAGCATGGAAAAGAACCTTACGCATCCCGGTTCTCGCAAACGCTTACTGGGAGAAAGTCCGGATGAACTGACTGTTAAATATTACTCCAACGACCGGCAGGTAACGCCACAAACACCACCTACCATATTATTCCACACCGGCGACGACAAAGTAGTGGACGTCGACAATACACTACTGTTTTACCAGGCGTTACGCCACCAGCACGTGCCGGCCGAAATGCATATCTATCCCGAAGGCGACCACGGCTTTGTACTGAAACTACCCGCTGAGGGCTGGATGCAAATCGTGATGAAATGGATGGGCCGTATGGGGATGCTGAACCCCGATAACCCGCTCTTACAGGGAGGTACAGGACAGTTATACTGATACTATTTCCTATTTTGAGATAGGTTTTATATCGTGTTATGAATAATAACAGCGGGAAAGCTATGTATAACGGAGAACACTATACGATATTTTAAAATAATTACATGAGGAGTCTGCCAAAATCATCGGCTACGTTGTTGGGGCTGCTGTTAGCCGCCACCGCTGTAACCGGCGTCACCCGTGAGTTGCCTGAGTTTACCATGACGGATAAGAATGCCGTTGTGCCGTTAACGTTAGCAGCGTGTCAAAGTGGTTTTGTGCTATTCCGGAAAAAGGCCGCTGTCGATCAAAGTGGGAAGGTGAACATCTAAGCTTACTGTCACCGTCGTAAATACCTGGGTAAACCGGTTGATTGGCGATAGTCAGCTACCAAAAGAGGCACGTACAACATGTAGTAACGTAAACCCCTATACGCCGAATTCCACCCTACAATCGGCCGGCTTATTGGGTCCGGTAAAATTAATAGCGGTGTCATATTAATTCACGCAAGCATTACATCACATGAGCATATACAAAAGGCTGTTACAATTCAGTGTTATCCTGCTGGGAAGCGTTCCTGCCCTGGCCCAGCTACCGCCGGTGTTCGACAGCAGCCGCATGGCCACGGTCCAATCTACGTCAACCGTGCGGAGGTATTTATCTCCCGAAAAAATTATATGGCAAACAGACAATATTACTAATGCCACCCGTTTCCTGCTACCAGGTAACGGACAAGCTGATCTGGCCAATCAAAATATGTGTGTCTTGAAAAGCACGACTACCGTACATCCTGGCCTGTTGTTTGACTTTGGTAAAGAGCTGCATGGTGGTTTACAAATAGTGACCGGCATGTATAAAAGTGGGAAGCCAGTCAAGCTCCGCATCCGATTCGGCGAATCGGTGAGTGAAGCCATGAGTGATATTGAACCCGGTAAAAACGCCACCAATGACCACGCCGTCAGAGATATGGTGGTAGAGGTGCCCTGGCTGGGTAAACTGGAAGTGGGTAATACGGGTTTCCGTTTCGTACGCATCGACCTGCTGGACGATAATGCAGCACTGCAACTCAAAGAAGTACGCGCCATCTTCGTATATCGGGACCTGCCTTACCTGGGCTCGTTTAAGTGCAGTGATGAATTGCTGAATCAAATATGGCTCACCGGCGCTTATACCGTACACCTGAATATGCAGGACTATCTGTGGGATGGCATTAAGCGCGATCGCCTCGTATGGATTGGCGACATGCATCCCGAAACGTCTACGATCAGCGCCGTATTTGGCTACAATGAAGTAGTGCCGCGCAGTCTTGATTTGTCGCGGGATATCACGCCATTACCGCAATATATGAATGGCATGGTGTCGTACTCTATGTGGTGGGTGCTGATTCAGCGCGACTGGTACCAACACACCGGTAACCTGGCGTATCTGACACAGCAGGCCGCCTATCTGAAGGGATTGCTGCACCATCTCTGTGGTAAAATTGATGCGAACAACAGCGAAGATCTGCAGGACGGTACCCGCTTTCTGGACTGGCCTTCCAGCGAAAATAAACCGGGCATACACGCCGGTTTGCAAGCCATGATGATCATGACGTTGGATGCCGGTGCATCACTCAGTAAAGTACTGAATGATGCCGTTACCGTGAAGGAATGCGAAGCCGCTATTACCCGTTTGAAGAAAAATGTTCCTGATGCCAACGGCTCCAAACAAGCCGCGGCGCTACTTGCGTTATCCGGACTGGTACCTGCCGAAAAAATCAATAAAGAGATTTTATCGGTGGGCGGCGTAAAAGATTATTCTACATTCTACGGCTACTATATGCTGCAGGCAAAGGCCAAAGCGGGCGACTATCAGGGAGGGCTAAACGATATCCGTACCTATTGGGGCGCCATGTTGAAACTGGGCGCTACTACTTTCTGGGAGGATTTTAATATGGACTGGCTGCCCAATGCGTCCCGCATTGATGCACTTGTACAACCCGGACAAAAAGATATTCATGGCGATTATGGTGCTTACTGCTACAAAGGATTCCGGCATAGCCTCTGCCATGGCTGGGCTTCCGGCCCCACGCCCTGGCTCACGGAACATGTGCTGGGTATTACCGTTGTTGCGCCCGGATGTAAAGTGATCAAGGTGTCGCCTCACCTGGGAGATCTGCAGTTTGCAGAGGGAACGTTCCCTACGCCGTATGGCATTGTAACGGTAAAGCATACACGATTTGCTAATGGGAAAGTACAGTCGGATATCAAAGCGCCGGCGCAGGTAAAGGTGATCAGGGAGTAAACATTTCCGGAACTGCTTTTAACAGCAGTTATCCGGAAGCATCTCCACTAAACGCCGCCGTACCTCATTGCCCCAGCAGCATCCGTAGTTTACGATTAAACTCGCCTGTTTTCGTACCCAGTGGTTCAAAGAAATCTTTGTCAAATTGTTCTACCACTTTGATCGCCTGCCGTGTAATCTTTTCTCCGGCTGCGGTTAACGCTACTGTTTTAGCGCGGGTATCTGTGGCATGTTCCTTTCTTTCCAGCAATCCTTTTGTTTGCAAGGTGCGCAGCACGGTGGACGTGGTCATTGGATCTATTTTGGAATGCGCGGAAAGCAGAATTTGCGTCACCGGTTCGTGCTGCTGTGTAAGCCACATAATGCTGGCCAGCAGCACGAACTGGGAATGGGTAAGGTCATATTTTTCCAGGGCCTTCCGGATCTCTCTTTGCCATAAACTGGTTACCTGCCATAGCAGAAAGCCAGGACTTTCCTCAGCCGAGGGCGTACTAAAGGCATTATCTTCTTTTTTCATCTTCCCTTATTTTTCGGGTAAAAATAACTATAGTTTGCTCGCTACACGCACCTGGTTTTCCATCTCTTCCGGTAAACGATTCACAATATCCTGTGCTACTATTTTCTTCCACAGAAATCCTAACACGCCTGACACCTTCATCGTAACCGTTAATTTCAATCCTTCAGGTGTTTCTTCAAACGTGTGCTCACCGTACATTTTAGCCAATGGGAAACGCGTGAGGTCCACGAACTTTTTGTTAGGAACTGTTTCCCATAACTGAATTTTTACCTTCGGACCATTTTTCGGTTTCAGCAGGAAGTAGTTGCCCTGTTCAAACTGGCCATCCAATTTAGCATATTCAATGCCATTATCCCAGGTATGCCAGTTGTTGACGTCCGCAAACAGTTTCCACATTTGCTCTTTGGTAGCTTCTTTTGTAACGATGGTGTGAGATTGTGACCACATAAAGTATGTTTTTGAAGTCAATAATTATTTATAAGTGCAAATATAATAAGTGTACTTATAATAATCAAATATATTATTTCATGATAAGTTTATGGCCGCTTATCTCAGTGATTCCTTACACCTGCGGATGCTCCCAGGGCCCGCGGTAGGGGCGTTGTAACAGGGCGGTAGCAGCAGGATCACCGGTAATAATCCGTTTATGCGGATCATATACCACCGGCCGGCCGGTTTGCAGGGAGATATTGGCGAGAATACAGCTGGCCGTAGAGATATGGCCTTCTTCAATATCAGCCACCGGCTTGCCACCATTTTTAATGGCGCCCAGGAAATTAAGCAGGTGCAGGCGGGTAGCAGGTGCTGCATTCAGTTCAATAGCAGGCTCGGTAACGTCTTCCGGGTATTTTTCCTTTTCATATACTACATCCCGGTGAACAGGGGTACCATTGCCTTCGGGTATAAAGTCGTAAGACATGGTGCTGGCAGCAAGCGTGCCTTTCTCCCCGTATAGCTTAAACGCCCACGGATACTTGGGATCGGCCGGCGTGCCCCAGGTGCGGTGTTGCCATACACAGTTGAGGTTGTCGTATTCAAAAATGGCGGACTGCGTATCCGTTATATTGGATTTGCCTTCTTTTTGTACGTAAATACCACCGGTGGAGCTGATGCGTTTCGGCCAGCCCAGCTGCAGCATCCACCGAACGGTGTCGAACATATGGATACACATATCGCCCATAATGCCATTGCCATATTCCATGAAAGTGCGCCACCAGCGGACATGTGGCAATCCATCAAAAGGACGGAGCGGAGCCGGGCCGGTCCACATGTCGTAGTCGAAGTATTCCGGTACCGCCTGTACCGGCGGGTTGCCGTTATTTCGCATATGATAGTAACAGCACATTTCTACATGCGATACCTTCCCCAATAGTCCGGCATCCACAATGTTTTTTTTCGCTTCTATGAGATGTGGGGTGCTTTTTCGCTGTGTACCTACCTGCACTACCCGGTTGTATTTACGGGCTGCGGCCACCATGGCTTCTCCCTCTATTACGTCCACACTGATAGGCTTTTGTACATACACATGCGCACCTGCCTGCAGGGCTGCAATGGTTTGCAGGGCATGCCAATGATCCGGTGTGCCTACCAATACAATATCCAGCTCATTCTCGGCTAATAATTTACGGTAGTCGGTGTACAGCTTCGGCGTGGCGCCGGAGGTCTGTCGCTTTCTGACCATATCGCCCGCCGCCTGTAGCATCTGCTTGTCCACATCACATAAGGCCACCACCTGCACGGGTGCTACCTGTATGAGCCGAAATAAATCGCTTTTGCCGTACCAGCCGGTACCAATAAGCGCTACGCGATAAGGTTTGTCCGGGTTGATGAAATCGAGTGCGCTGGCGCCAATAGCGGCCAATGCGAGTGAGGCTGTGGCGCCTTTCAGGAAACGACGGCGCGCAATGTTAAAATGCTCCATAATCGTGGAATGGTTTACAACAAGAAATAGGTGTCCTGTACAACAGGTATCAATAGGAAAGAAAGATAATGAATCAGGCGAAGAAATTATAGCCCGTAAATAATATTAACAAAAGGAGCTCGTGGCTATTAAATTCTTTTCGCAAGATGGCTAACGCTTTGCCCATATGCTTTTCTACGGTATTAACAGAGATGCCTAATCGCTCTGCAATGCCTTTATTAGTGAGTAGTTCAAAACGACTGAGTTCAAAAACCTCCCGGCATTTATCCGGCATCTGTGCCAGCGTTTGCCGGAAACGCCATTCCAGGGCTTTCCCGTCTATGGTCGGTTGTATCACCTGGTGGGTGACCTGTGTAGCGGCTATATTAGCATGGTGCGCCGCATGTATGAGCTGGTTGCGAAATTCGTTGAGGATACGGTTTTTTAAACTGCCCAGCAGGTAAGGCTTTATGGGCTGCCGGATATCCAGTAAATGCCGGCGCTCATAAAAGCGTACAAATACTTCCTGTACGGCATCATCGGCTGCAGCTATCGACTGTAGCCGTTTATAGGCAGTGCGGTACATTACATCGATGTAGCGTTGATACAGTGTTTTAAAAGCAGTTTCATCATCCTGCTTCATCGCTGCCAGCAGGCGATCATCAGATAAGTCGGCATATGTTACAGTCAGGTCAGGCATTATTCATCTCCGGATTACAGGTTCACAGGGGAAAAGTATTTAAAAAAAATGAGAAATCGAATGCCTGTAGGCAGACAGCCGCAAAAAAAAGTTTCCATTCGAATGGCGGTAACTGGCGGTTGATGTGTTTAGTTAGAAAGACATTCACCTTATGAACGGAGAAAAATTGGCCGAACTCCTGCAAAAATACCAGGATGGCCAGTGTACAGAAGAGGAACGTTATCTTATTGAAAAGTTCTATCAGAGCTTTGATACAGAAGAGGATCAGCTGCCAGATAGTGCTGGCATGCAGCCAGCCTATGAGGTGCTGTACCAACAGGTGTTGCAAACGATCAAACAACCAACGGCCACCCGAAAGAAAATATTCCCTATTCGTCGCTGGGCGGCCGCTGCAGCCATATTGCTGATAGGCGCAGGCGCCACTTTTTATTTCCTGCAGCCCCGAAAACCGGTGACCTCCAACATTGTGGCAGGCAAAACCGGAAAGGTGAAGAAACGCTTTATCAAACTGTCGGATGGCAGTGCGGTACTACTCAATGCCCAAAGTGAATTAAAGTATCCACCTGTTTTTACGGGAAATACCCGCGAAGTGTACCTCAGCGGCGAAGCCTATTTCGACATTGCTGCCAACAGCCGCCAGCCTTTTATTGTACACACCCGCAATGTGGCTACTACTGTATTGGGCACCGTATTTAATATCAAAGCGCTGCCAGGCGATAGCGCCATAACCGTAACAGTAACACAGGGAAAAGTACAGGTCGCCGCCAATGGTAAAACACTGGGAGAAATAGGATCTAATCAGCAAATAGCTGTTGACCAATTAGCGGTGCAATACCGGAAAGAGGAGGGGGTTAATGTGGCGCCTGTAGTAGACTGGGTGAAAGAAGACCTCGTATTTAATAACGTTACCTATGAAGAAGCGGCCAAAGTACTGATGGAACAATATGGTATCCGTATTAATTTTCAACAGGCCGCATTGTTGAATTGCAGGTTTACCACCTCATTTAAAAATCAATCATCGCTGGAAGATATTCTTACCATACTCTGTGCATTCAATGGATCAACTTATAGTATACAAGACAGTATCGTCACCATTAGCGGAGGTAATTGTCAATAATTTAAAAACAAAAATGATGCTGTTATAATTAGCTATATAAGAAAAAAAGCAACCCCGGCTGCTACCAGGATTGCTTAACAGGTTTCAAATACTTTATGTAGAACACTTAAAACCCATTGCAATTTATGCAAAATTTTACGCTTTTGCCAGGGGCGAATGCGCAAGGCCCTGCTTTGCGCCGTCATCCCAAAATGGTTATCAACCAAAGAACACTGAATCTATTTATGAGATTAAATGTAATGGCTGCCGCCATCACTTTTGCCAGCACACAATTGTTAATGGCCGCTCCCGGTAAAGGGCAAAGCCTGGCCAAAACTACAGTTACCTTAAGTGTGCAGCACGAGTCTTTGAATGCTGCCTTGTCACGTATTGAACGCCTCGCGGAAGTGCGTTTTATTTATACCCAGGACCAGGTGGCCGCTTTCAACAACGTTTCTATACCGAAGGGTACCCGTACCATTTCGGAGCAGCTGGATTTATTACTGGCCGGAACACCGCTACGCTACAGGATTGTAAACGATCATTTTATTATTTATAATGGTGCAGTGGAAACGCCTGCCACCGTGAATACCACGGTAGTGAAGGAAGATGGCCAGGTGCGCGGTAAAGTCACCGATGCCAAAGGCAATCCGATTGCCGGCGCCACGGTGCATGTTGCTGGTACCTCACAGGGCGCGACTACCAACGCAGAAGGTATATTCGTCATCAAAGGACTAAAAGAAGGTAATTATACTATTGTCGCCTCTTCCATCGGCTTTGAAAAAGCTTCGGCCAGCATTACACTCAGCGGCAAAGAAGTGGTGGTGAATCTCCTGCTGCCTGACGGTCTCAACCCGTTGAATGAAGTGGTGGTAGTGGCCTACGGCACACAAAAACGTTCGAGCTTCACCGGCTCCGCTGCCACCCTGAAACCAGATGCTTTTCAAGGCTCTCCCAGGGCTTCGGTACAGGAAAATCTGCAGGGGAATGTAGCAGGTGTAATGGCTACCAGCGGCACCGGCCAACCTGGCGTTGCGCCGGATATCCGTGTAAGAGGTGTGGGGTCCGTGAACGCCGGCAGCTCACCGCTCTACGTGGTAGATGGGATTCCATTAGCTGCCACCGGTGTAAGCAGCATCAATAGCGCCGATATTGAAAGCTTTACCGTGTTGAAAGATGCGGCGGCAGCCTCTATCTACGGCTCCCGTGCCGCTAACGGCGTAGTCCTGATCACGACCAAAAAAGGAAAAAGCGGTAAAACAAAATTCAATGCATCTTCCCAGTTCGGATTCAATAAAGTCACACTGAATAAAGACCTCTATCCGCTCAATACCAACGAAATGATTACCCTGCTGAGAGAAGGCGTGAAGAATGCAGGGAAAGACGAAGCCTATTTCCAGTCGGAGCTTAAAACTGCCGGCATCGATACCACCGTTAATACCGATTGGTTTGATGTGCTGACACGCAATGGTCAGTTTCAGCAGTATGATCTCTCTGCCAGCGGCGGAACAGAAAAAACAACGTTCTATGGCTCCGGGAGTTATTATACCAGCAAGGCCGCACTGGAAGGCAGCGAGTTTAAACGCGCCACCGGTAATTTTAAACTCAGCAATAAGGCCACCGATAAATTGTCTTTTAAATTAGGGATACAGTTGAGTTACCGTCAACGCCGTGATCAACCAGACGCAGGCTCCAACGGCAACCCGGTAAGAATGTATAAACGCTATATGCCCTGGTTACGCGTGTTCAATAATGATGGCACCTACGACCTGAGCTACCTGAATAAATACAATCCCCTGGCCATCGTCAGAGAAAACTGGAACATTCGTTCCGACTATGGCGCCGTAGCAAATGCCAGTGCAAAGTATGATTTCACTAAATCACTCAGCCTCGAAAATCAATCCAGCATTGACTTTAACTACAATGATGCACAGGTGTTTTATAAAGGTGGTATTGGCACTGCACGCACCAATGGAGGAGAAGGATCTTACGCTACCTATAAAACATTCAATTGGGTGAATACCAGTATTCTCCGCTTTAATCAAAATTTCGGAGAACATGGTGTCAATGCTTACCTGGGGTATGAAGCACAGAAAGTGAGCTCCGGTGGTAATAATGCGGCCGTGCAAAATTTCCTGCCAGGTACTTATACCATGGATAATGCTGCTATCGCTACTGCTGCCGGCTCCAATGAAACAGGTAACTCCCTGAATTCTATTTTCGCCAACGCCGGATATAACTTTAAATCCCGTTATTACCTCAGCGCATCTGTGCGCCGTGACGGCTCTTCCCGTTTCGGAACCGCTACCAGATTCGGTAACTTCTGGTCAGTAGGTGCTTCCTGGAATATCGCAGATGAAGCATTTATGAAATCCGTACGTGCGGTGTCTGAGCTGCGTTTACGCACCAGCTACGGGGTAAATGGCAACCAGGATATCGGTGATTTCGTGTCCCGCGGACTTTATAGCAATACCGATTATAACCAAAGCCCCGGCTACTACTTTTCGAGATATGGTAATAAAAGACTGACCTGGGAAAAGAATAAACCATTTAATGTGGGCCTCGACTTCGGCGTACTGAGCAATCGTATTACCGGTACCGTAGAATACTACACCCGTAAAACTACCGACCTGCTGCTGGATATGCCTATCTCCGCCACTAATGGCCTGAGCAGCTATTTTTCAAATGTTGGTGAAATGAAAAACAGCGGATGGGAATTCCAGGTAAATACGCAGAACATTATATCCCGCAACAATGGCTTTGCATGGAATACCAGCTTTAATATCTCAACACTGAAGAATGAAGTCACCGCTTTAAATAGCCCTATTCTTTCTGATATCTATGATCGTCACGTAGGCGGCGACTTCTACCAGATTTATTTAAAAGGATATGCCGGCGTAGATCCTAAAAATGGAGAGTCCCTTTGGTATACAGATGGTACTAAAACAAAAACCACCAATGTATATGGTAATGCGGTACAATACGATCAGGGCAGTGCGTTGCCCAAATTCTTTGGAGGATTAACCAACACGTTCACTTATAAAGGTATCTCCTTAAGCTGCCTGGTGTTCTTCAATTACGGCAACAAGATTTATGATAACTGGGGATCTAATGCTAATGGTGACGGTGCATCACCATTGAATGGCGCCTCTAGCTTGCCCAGATACACTTACCTGCATCGCTGGCAGCAGGAAGGCGATATAACGGATGTACCGAAAGTAGTGTATAAAGGCACACAGTCTGGCGGTTACAGTTCCACCCGTTTCCTTTATAGCGGTAACTATATCCGTTTACGCGATATCTCACTCTCTTACGACCTGCCTGCTTATATGATGAAAGCTGCTCACATGGGCGGTGTACGCATCTATGCCAGAGCAAGTAACCTGTTTACCTATGTAGAAGATAAACGGATGAATTTTGATCCTGAAGTGGGTATTGATGGACAGGCGGATCAAAACGCACCGATGTATAAAACAGTTGTACTGGGAATCGATATCCGGTTTTAATCTTCAAATTAAACTAACATGAAAAAGTCAATCTATATATATGCCATAGCAGGTCTTGTGCTGACGATGTCCTGCAAAAAAACTTTTCTGGACTTAGATCCACAGCAACAAACGGATGCGGATCTGGTGGTGAAAGACCTGCCGGGAACCCGCGCCGCTATTACCGGTGTTTATTCTCTCATGCAACCGCTGACTTATTATGGCCGTCATGCTATGGTGCTGCCGGATCTGATGAGTGACAATGGATTTGTAAGCAGTGTTAACCAGAAACGTTATCTGAACTACGATCAATACATTGTGAATGCCACGGATGGTACCGCCAGTGATTTATGGAAACAGTTGTATCGGGTGGTTGTCAACACGAATCTGCTTATAGCAAAAGCGGAAGCGAATGATTATCCCGAGGCGGATAAAGCAGAGGCACAGTTTATTATCGGTGAAGCCTATGCACTGCGGGCCCTCGCTTACTTTGACCTGATGCGCTTTTTTGCGCTGCCTTACAATTATACGGCCGATGGTTCCCACCTGGGAGTACCGGTGGTGCTGAAAAGTGGCACCGATAACAGCCAGGTAATTTCGCCGAAACGTAACACGGCTAAAGAAGTGTACACACAAATTATCGCCGATTTTAACAAAGCCATGAGTCTGATGCCTAAATCGCCCGTAGGTTTTAAATCTTCCCTGCGTGGCAGAATGAGCTACTATGGCGCCAAAGCTTTGTTATCCAGAGTCCAGCTGTATAAAGGTGATTGGGTGGCAGCAGACACACTGGCAACCGATGTGATTGCGAAAGGGGGATATAACCTCCTGCCGCGTGCTACTATGGTGGAGGAATCCAGGAAGCAGAACAGTGTGGAAGCGATTTTCGAAATTCAGTATAATATCCTCGACAACCTGGATAGTGATGCGCTGGTAAACTTTTACTGGCAGTCGGGTAGTTATGGAGATGGGCTGGCCACTGAAGACCTGTACAAGAAATACGCCGCCACTGATATAAGACGCAGTTTTGTCACGAAAGGCAGCCGTAAAAATGGAGAGAACCCTGCTTACCTGATTACCAAATACACGAACAATGTTAATTACGAAGAACCTGTGCGGGTGATTCGTTTGGCAGAAGTATACCTGATCCGCGCAGAAGCCCGCGCAAATGAAGGATTGGATGGACTTGCCGCAGCAGATGTGGATGTAGTAGGTGGCCGTGCAGATGTTGACTGGAAGCCAGTTACCGCTACCGGCGATGCACTGAAAACAATTGTGCTGGATGAGCGCCGCAAGGAGCTTGCGTTTGAAGGCCATCGACTGTTTGATCTGACCCGCAATAAACTGAGTTTTACCAAATTTCTTTCTGGTAGAAGTATTGCGATTGATAAAACGGACAAACGAACCATTCTGCCTATTCCGCAATCAGAAATGAATGCAAATATCAATATGGAGCAGAATGAAGCTTACAAAGCGAAGTAGTGTTTTTTTTATGCAAAAACGGAGAGGGATGGAAGTCCCTCTCCGTATATTAAGCTAACGTTTCCATTAATATCCTGGCTACTTCCGTCGATGATGCCGGATTCTGGCCGGTGATCAGTAACCCGTCTTTCAAGGCATAGGGGTGCCAGTCTTTCCCCTTGCTGTATATACCTCCCAGCTTTTTCAATTCATCTTCTAACAGGAATGGTACTACGTTGGTAAGTTGCACCGCTTCTTCTTCTGTATTACTAAACCCGGTTACTTCTTTACCTTTTACTACCGGATCGCCATGTGCATCTTTTACCTTTACCAATGCGGCGGGGGCATGGCACACAAACGCGATGGGCTTGTGCTGCTGATAAAAGGCTTCGATCAATGCAATGGAGCTGGGATCACCGGCGAGGTCCCATAGCGGCCCATGACCGCCCGGGTAAAACACGGCGTCGTAATCAGCCGCATCTACTTCGTTTAGCTTCACCGTATGTGCCAGCTTTTTTTGCAAGGCTTCATCCCGTTTAAAGCGGGTGGTGTCTGCCGTCTGAAATTCGGGCAGCTCGCTTTTAGGGTCTATAGGTGGTTGGCCGCCTTTAGGGGAGGCAAGGGTGATGTCTGCGCCGGCATCAGCCAGCACATAATAAGGTGCCGCAAATTCTTCTATCCAGAATCCTGTTTTGTGGCCAGTATTACCCAGTTCATCGTGCGATGTTAATACAATTAATACCTGCATGGAATGATGTTTTTAGTGAGTGTCTTATGTTAACAAAAAAATGGCCACCGATGTTTACCGATGGCCTTAGGTAGGATATAGCTAATATTAATGTCGTGGTGGAAAATTATAGGGCATCCGAGCCGGGAAGATGGCCTAATTCCGTTTTCACGGAGGCAATGGGTTTGGTACTATTAAGTTAACACTAACCCTGCAGGTTATACGTTTTTTTTTAATCAAGATAAAAAAGTGTGGAATGCCAAAGGTGAACCCGTAAGCGGGATGTATCTTTATATCCTGAATATCTCTATCTATGAACAAATACCTGCTGTACTGTCTCCTGTTACTGGCTTGTATCGCCTGTAATAACCGTAGTAATGAACCCCAATCTCTTACCCAACGGTTGCCATCCGAGGTTTTTACTGTCGATATCCGGAGCGATACGGTGCTGAAAACCAGCAAAGGGGCCCTCATCTACATCAAAGCTGGTGCTATCAGTACTAAAGCCGGGCATACCGTAGCGCTGGAAGTAAAAGAAGCCTATTCGATTGCTGACATTGTGAAGGCAGGATTATACACGCAGAGCAACGGGCAACCACTGAGCAGTGGTGGTATGATTTATATAGCGCCGGTCAATAAATCAGATGCCGCCATTGTGAAACCGATAGGGGTAAAACTGCCAACACCTTTTATCACCAAAGGTATGCAGCTCTTTAAGGGGGAATATACCAAGGATAGCACTATTAACTGGACCGATCCCAAGGATTTAGTGCCGGACGAAAAGACTGCTCAGTTGGATGCCGGAAAGAAGATATTCCAGCAAAACTGTGCTGCTTGTCATGCGATTGATAAAAAGCTCACTGGTCCACCGTTACTCCATACCACGGCCCGCCATTCCTATCAATGGCTGGAAGACTATATCGTCAACAATATGAAAGTAATGGCCAGCGGCGATTGCTACGCCAATCAACTGTTCGAAGACTACAATCAGACAGCGATGACGGCATTTCCCACCCTGAAAGGCGCACCTATGCATGACCTCCTGGCATACATCGAAAATGAAAGCAAGCGGATAGACCTGGCAGGTTATGAGCAGGCAGGTCATGCTGTTGACAGTTGTAGCGCCTATCTGAGCGCCGTTAAGCAGTTGCAGCATGAAAAAGATTCCTTGTTGCTGGATAACGGCAAATCCGTGACGGTACAAAATAGAGATCCGCTGCCACTGGAAAATGACCCCGGCTCCAAATTCCGGCCAGCCGAAAGTGTTACTTATAATAGTTACTATAACTTTGAGATAAATACCTTCGGATGGTTTAATATAGACCTGCTGCTTGACAGTAACCCCGAATACCTGAAAAGTAAGCTGATAGTACGTGTAACGGGAACCGTTACAGCAAAAACCAAGGTATTTATGGTGATCCCGCAAGATAAAGCGTATCTGTTCGGAGTTTTAAAGGAAGGCGGCAACAATGAATATAATTTTTATACACCCGATGACATGATCCCATTGCCACAGAAACGAAAGGCGTATGTTATAGTAGCGGATGAATCAGAAGATGTGCTACTCTTCGGAACCACTGTTTTCGAAACCAGTTTGAGCCAACAGCTAAACGTTACGCTGGCCCCTTCTGATAAGGAGGCGTTTAATCGTTTCACGAAAGAATTGGAGACCGTTGGTTTTTCCCTGAAAGCAGTGGATACTAAAAATGCAAAAGATATGAAGCAGGTGGATTCTTTACTTAATGCCGTTGCAAAGCTGAAACCTGTCGGCGCCGTTTGTGGTTGCGGTAGTGACACTTCGCACTTGCCGGCAACACCAGCGCCCGCACCTGGTAAGTAGTGCTGATACATATTATTCTTATATAACGGCGTTTTCTTCACGGAAAACGCCGTTTGTATTTATACCACCTGTAACCCGCTCTCCGCCTTCGTTTCCCGCCCGCGTTATCCATCTCCCGAAAAAAAATATGGTAGATAAATAAATATTTCTTTACTTTGCGTCAGATTGACGTAAACAATTTTTTGACCCTTCAGTTATTATGGAATAGTTAACCCCAATTTATTATCCCGTAATCCTGATAACAACTAAAACGATATGAAAAAAAGCCACAGAGCGGTGATAGCATACGAAACCCTGGATATTATAGAGGCTGGCTATTATCAAAACCAACAACAAGAAGCTGTAGACATCAGTGCTGCATTGAGATATACCGTTGCCAATACTGTTCACTACCGACCAGAAGATTTTGATACTGTATTTGCCCAAAGAGATCAGGTGCTGACAGCAGCTCCGGTTCGACCCATTGATATCACCGTCACCGATGAAACCACCTTCGCCGCAGCGCGCCGGTTGGTAGTAGAGGAAGGTCGCAGCCATGTTTGCTGCCTCAACTTTGCCTCTGCTAAAAATCCCGGAGGCGGATTCCTGGGAGGCGCACAGGCACAGGAAGAAGCATTGGCCAGGGCCAGCGGACTATACGCTTCGCTGATTTCCAAAAGGGCGATGTACGATATTAATCGCGCCAACAATACCTGTTTGTACACCGATAACATGATTTATTCCCCATTGGTGCCTGTTTTCAGAGATGATAGAGATATCTTCATTGATGAACCTTACAAGGTATCCATCATTACCGCACCTGCTGCTAACGCCGGCGCCGTAAAGAATAACGAACGGCATCGCCTGCACGAAATAGAAAGCGTAATGCTGGCCAGGATCGAAAAGGTTTTGTCGGTAGCAGTAGCAAATAAACAAACCACCATTATCCTCGGCGCCTGGGGCTGTGGCGTGTTTCGCAACAATCCGGCTGAAATAGCCAACTGGTTTGCACAGCATATCCTGGAGAATGAAACATTTAAAAATGCCTTCGAAAAAGTAGTATTTGCCGTGTACGACACATCAGAGCATCGGCATAACCTACAGGCTTTCAAAAATAAATTTGCACCACATGCCGTATAATAACCCATGGCTCATCGCTAAGTATGAGGCCAAAGAGAAGATAAAATTCCTGTTTTTCTGGGGCCACCGGGCAGCCGCCGACGGTAGTGTTACCCAGAGTTGCTTTAGTCAGTGGTGGCCAGCTGCCTTCACAGTGGATGATCATACCTACGCAACAGCAGAACACTGGATGATGGCGGGTAAAGCCAAACTTTTCGGAGACACCGACATCTTCGAAAAAGTACTGCAGGCGGGATCTCCTGCACAGGCAAAAAAACTGGGGCGACAGGTGAAAAATTTTGATCCCGCCATCTGGGACGCTCATAAATTTGACCTGGTTGTGGCTGGGAATTATCATAAATTCTCGCAACACCCGGCATTAAAAACTTTTTTACTAAACACATACGATCGTGTACTGGTAGAAGCCAGCCCATTGGACCGCATCTGGGGCATTGGCATGGCTGCCACCAACGCACACGTAGAAAATCCTTTACAGTGGCGGGGGCATAACCTGTTAGGCTATGCGCTCATGACTGCAAGGGATCAACTGAAATAACATGAACATTAAATCAATCAGTAAATTCCTGAGCCTTATTCTCAGACATAATCCAGCAACTATTGGACTTACACTCGACGACCATGGCTGGGCAGATGTAGCCACGCTGCTGCAGCAATGCAAGGCGCATGGCCATCACCTCACCTTTGCAACATTGGAAACAGTGGTGACAGAAAATGATAAGCAACGCTTTGCTTTTAACGAAGATAAAACACGCATCCGTGCTAACCAGGGACATTCCATCGAAGTAGCACTGGACCTCCCGCAAGCTATGCCGCCGGAATTCCTTTATCATGGCACGGTGCCTAAATTCATGAAAGACATCAGGGCAAACGGCCTGCAAAGAATGAACCGTCACCATGTACATCTCTCCGAAAACCTGGGCACCGCCGAAAATGTAGGTAACAGGAGAGGAGTGGCTAAGATATTAACCATTTGCAGCGGACAAATGCATCGGGATGGAATTCCCTTTTACTTATCTGCTAATGGCGTTTGGCTCACAGATGAAGTACCGCMAAAGTATATCCAGTAATAACTTATCTTGTGTAGATTGCCGGAAGAATTGAGGAGGAGAGATATTACTTTTGCGATCACTATCAATCACAAGCCTTCCTATTATGACAAAGAAGCTCTATCAACACATCGATAAAACAATCCTGAAAGGACTGCCAAACCCCTCTAAGGAAAAGTATGAGATGAAGATAAAGGTACCGGAGTTTACTTTCCTCGGAATGCACGAACAGCCGGACTTTGCGAAGTTGTATATCACTTTCTATCCAAAGAATAAGATCATAGAACTGAAGTCGCTGAAGCTGTACGTGTATCACCTGCGTGATATCATCGTGTCTTATGAACGCCTCATTAACATCATCTATGATCACATGATGGAAGTGTACGAAGCCGATCGTTTGCGTATAACGCTGATCTGTAATCCACGCGGAGGTATCAGTTCTAAACTGGTAATAGATTCCGACTGGAAAGACAGAGGCGGCGATGAACGCTTTAAAGACTATCCGGAGCGTGACGACGAGTGGGGCATATTGATGTAAGCTAACGGCTATTTTAGTACTTTTAATAAAAAAAGATATGTCAATAACTACAGAAGCTGAACTGAATGGCATGAAAAGAGTGAGTGAAGCCGTGGCCATCACGCTGAAGGAAATGAGACATTACACCCGTCCGGGTATKACCGCCCGCGAGGTGGATGAATACGGCGGAGAAATATTGAAAAAACTCGGTGCTAAATCAGCTCCGCGCCTGACCTATGGCTTTCCCGGCTGGACTTGTATCAGCGTGAATAATGAAATTGCGCATGGCATTCCTTCAGAGAAAAAAATATTGCAGGAGGGTGACCTGGTCAACATCGATGTATCCGCTGAACTGAACGGATACTGGTCGGATAATGGTGGATCATTTGTTCTCGGAGAAGATATTCATCAGCATCAGGCCCTGGTAGACGCGTCCAAGGCGATTTTGCATAAAGCCATTCACCATATTAAAACCGGTACCCGTGTAGCTGATGTGGGGAAGCTGATTGAAATGGAAGCCCGGAAATCAGGCTATACCGTGATTCGCAATCTGGCCGGACATGGTGTTGGTAGAAGCTTACACGAGGCCCCGGACGATATCCTCAACTGTTATGTACGCTTTAACAGAACCCGCTTTAAAAAGAATGCGGTGGTGGCTATCGAAACCTTTATTTCTACCAGTTCGTCTTTCGCCAACCAAAGCAAGGATGGCTGGACGCTGATAGGTAACAAAGGTGGCTTCGTAGCCCAGCATGAACATACGATTGTGGTCACCGACCAGGACCCCGTGATATTGACGGCTGCCAATGAAATATGGAACTGATTATTTCAGTTGTAAGGTAACCGCCATAATATTTTTCCGGTTATCGGTGTAGGTAATATGCACCCAATCATCTGCGGTGGCGACTATAGCAGGATAGCTATATTCGCCACTTTTATGTTTCTCCAGCACATATACATCTTTCCATTGGAGACCATCTCTTGAAACAGCCACCCGTAGCTCATTACGACCATTAGACCAGTCTTTGCCACTGATAGTCGGGTTGTAAACCAGCACCTGCAAGCCATCCGGCCGGGTCACCGCATCAATACCAGAATTAGGATTCAGTAAAGATAACCCGGTAACGGTACTCCAGCTGGCGCCATTGTTATCCGACCAGCTATTGGCAATTACATTCTGGCGACTGCGGAACAACGCCTGCAAACGGCCATCTGCGTGATGAAGAATGGTGGGCTGAATAATCCCGAACGTATCACAGGGAACAGGAACGGTTTGCCATTGATGACCAGTGCTATCGCTGATTTCCATATGCGATACCCAGATATTGCCCTTCACACTTTCGGTGCTGGAAGGATGTAACAGGCGTCCATCCGCCAGCTGAATACATTTGTTCTTAATAGGCCCCAGCATGCCGTCTGGTAGTTTTTCGGGAGAAGACCAGCTTTTGCCGTTGTCGCGGCTGTAGCGGACCATGCCCCACCACTCCCGCGGGCTAGGCCCCACTTTGTAGAAGAGGCAAAGCAAATTAGCCCTGGTGCGGAATAATACCGGGTTCCAACAAGGATACCGGAGTTGGTCGTTGATAATACCATCGGCCATTTGTACCGGCGGCTGCCACTGGTGATTTTCATAAACGGAACCCCAGATCGCCACGTCTTTATTGCCTTCTTCCGTGCCGCCAAACCAGGCGCTCATCAACCGGCCATCCGGCAGGGCAACAATCGTAGAAGCATGACTGGACGGGGTTACCGGCTTTGGCATTATCAATTCATGACGGATCAGCGTGGCCTTTACCTGGGCCTGGAGCGGTATATATAGTACCGTCATCCAAAGTAGAGAAATATAGTGTCGCATATGAGTATGGGATATAAGTGTGCACGTTAAAATAAGGAATACAAGGCGATTATCATAAAGAATGGTAAATTTGCCGCCTTATGTCATTATATACAACAAAGGGAACCGTTACAATCACCTGTAACAAGCGCTTGACACCCTTCCTGGAGCAGGAAGTGAAAGACCTGGGATTTACTGTGGAAGAAACATTCGTTACCGGTGTACGGTTGAATGCTTCTCTCAATGAATGTATCCGCCTGAATCTGAACCTGCGCTGCGGCAGCCAGGTACTTTATAGCCTGAAGCAATTTGAGGCGCTGGATGGCGATGAAATATACAGTCAGCTGCATACCTTCCCATGGGAAACCATCTTGCCGGAGGATGGCTATTTCTCCATTACCAGCAATGTGCAGAATGAATCGATCAACAACAGCATGTTTGCCAACCTGCGCGTGAAAGATGCGGTAGTAGACCGTATGCGTGCTAAAACAGGCAAACGTCCTTCTACCGGAGCGGAGCTGACCGGCGCCGTTATTCACCTGTTCTGGAAAAATGAAAACGCAGAAATATTTATAGATACTTCCGGCGATTCCCTGGCCCGCCACGGTTATCGTAAAATACCCGGCCGGGCGCCGATGCTGGAAGCACTGGCTGCCTCCACCATCCTGGCCACTAAATGGGACCGCAAAAGTCCGTTCATCAACCCGATGTGTGGCTCCGGCACCGTAGCCATTGAAGCAGCGCTGATAGCCACTAACAGCCGTCCGGGATTGTTCAGGGATAATTATGCTTTCATGCACCTGCAGGGTTTTAAGGAAGATGTATACCTCAAAGAACGAGGCCTGTTGGAAAAACAAATCACGGAAGTACCTGACCTGCGTATTATCGCCACAGATCTCAGCGACATGGCTATCGTTAACGCCCGCAAAAATGCAAAAGCCGCCGGCGTTGAAGATATGATTGAATTCCGCGTATGCGATTTTGCCAGCACTGAAGTGCCGGAAGGCGTAGCTGGCGTGGTATATATGAACCCAGAATACGGCCTGCGCTTAGGTGAAATAGAGGCACTGGAAGAAACCTACGGTCGCATCGGTGATTTCATGAAACAAAAATGTGGCGGCTATCATGGTTACGTATTCACCGGTAACCTGGAACTGGCCAAGAAAATAGGGCTGAAAGCCAAACGCAGAATAGAATTTTATAACAGTACCATCGACTGTCGCCTTCTCGAATATGAACTGTATGCCGGCACCCGCGATGCGCGGAAGTTGGTGCAGGAATAGGGTTTTAGCTTTTAGCAAAATGCAGCAGAGATATAAGCGTAAATATTATTTTACTTTGCTTATATCTCTGCTGCATTTTGCTAAAAGCTAACAGCTAATCAGTATTCCTTGTTATATTTTGCAGGCTGTGTATTCACCAGTGAGTCTGCATAATGCCCAAATCCTGTTTGCGTATTCCCTTTTAAATATTCGTCGAAAAACAACCCCGTGAGACGCCGGATATCCCGTTGCCGGCCCTGATCTAAATCACCCACAGCAGGTTGTACCTTCATGGCGATAGCCATCATATCACTGAAATCTTCGTGCCGCGCATGCATGAATTTAATAAAGTATTGAGGCGTTGCAGCGCTTTGCCGTTGTACATCATAGATAGAGTCCACTTTGGGCGAATGTTCGCTACTCAGGTAGCAATAGGGAATCTTTATTTTTTGTGGTACTACAGTTGGTACACGCGTTATTTCATTATATACTTTATCCCATTCCGCTTCTCCGCCGTAACGATGTATCTCGGTACCATCAAATGATAACAGACATTTGAAATCCGGACGTCGCATGGCTGCGTTACTAATGGCGCTGCCACCCATACTCCAACCCAACAGGCCCACACGGGTAGTATCTGCCATTGGCACTTGTGCTAATTGTTCCCGGGTAAAGAGGATATCTTTTACCTGCTCCTCCAGGTCCACCGCAGCGGTCATATAGCCGGGATAAAGCCCCACAGAGCTTACAGCCGCCACGATATAGCCCTGTTGCACCAATTCGCGGAAGAGGAGTATGTTTTCCCAACTGCTGCCATTCATTCCCGCTGCATAAATGATAACAGGATATTTTCGTTTATCCTTGCCCGGGTGCGGTGCCGCGTAGATGTCCGTGTTATAATGAAATAGCCGTACGGCGCTGTCCAGCTTCCATTCCTTCGCAATGGCATCGGCAATCATCTGGCTCTCCAGGTGACAACTGTCTTTGGGCAAATGATAGTCCAACCGGAGGGATGCCATATCCAGTATTTCACCAAAGCTCAATGGGTCAGTACCAGATACTTTGCTGGCCGGATAGAATAAATCAATTTTTACCGGGCGAAAATTTTCATCAAAGCGACGGGAGCTGTCGTAAGTTTGAAGAGGGTAAAGTCCCGTGTAATAAGACTTTGGAGGTACTGGTCTACAGGAGAACAAAAATAGTACTGCTACAGGAAGTAAAAAGAGCTTCATATCGTAGTAAATTATTTACGGGAAGCTAGCATAAAATTTTGCGGGAAGAAAACAGTAGGCGTACTTTAACTTTTCGTTGATAGCACTACTTATCATGACCCGTCAGCACATAAAAGAAGCGCTGCTATCTATAAGCAGCGCCTGTATCGAAGGATGATGGTTTTATATTACTTCACTTACATTAATCGGTCTGGAGAAACTTTCTTCCAGTGATATAATGGTTTCTGTCCGCTCAATACCTTTGATATGTTGCAGATCGTCCTGTAAAATTTTCCGTAACTCTCCGCTGTCTTTACAGATAATCTCTGCAAACATGCTATAGGAGCCGGTGGTATAGTTCAACCGCACAATCTGCGGAATCTTTAATAATTGTTTGGCAACACTTTCATAGAGCGAACTCTTCTCCAGGTAAATACCAATAAAGGCCAGCACATCATAACCAATGGCACGCAGATTTACCTGTAACCGGGTACCTTTGATGACGCCCATTTCATGCAGCTTCTTAATGCGTACATGAATAGTACCGCCGGAAACAAATAGCTTTTTTCCTAATTCGGCATAAGAGATCCCGGCATCGGTTGACATCTCCGAGATGATCTGTAGGTCTAATTTGTCAATATTCAATGGGTGGCTCATTTTAGCTACGCAATTTAGATTTTTTTCTAAAATTAGGTAATTTTTTGAAATTATCGCAAAATAGATCACGAGGAACTTTTCTTTCTGCTTTCTTAAAGCTAAAAAGGCCAGCTGTCAGCACAAATCACTTCATTTGCCATAAAGGAGAGTCCCTGTTTTTTAGTTAAATTTATTCTTCAAAACCTATAGTCCCACATAAAATATGCTCCATGAAAGCTAACCTGACGAGTAGAACCGCCCAATATATGGCCCTTTTCAGAGCAATAGAAACTACCCGCCCCAAAAATGAACGACTCTTTACCGATCGCTTTGCCACCTGGTTTCTCGACAATGGATTGAAAACAGGCGTATGGTTATGTCGTATCCCCGGCTGGAGAACCATCGCAGAAAAGATTATCCGGAAAAAAATACCAGGTGCATTGTCCTCCGGTATCGCCCGTACGAAATATATTGATGACCTCCTGCAGCAGTCGGTTACCAACGGCATACAACAGGTATTTATACTGGGCGCCGGCTTTGATACTCGTGGATTACGTTTACCCTTCCTGGAAAATATTAAAGTGGTAGAAATTGATCATCCCAACACGGCTGCATATAAACTGGCTAAACTAAGGGCACATAAGGTACCTCCCCGTGTACACTACTACCAGATCGACTTCAACAAACAAAGCCTGGATCAGCTGAGCGCCCTTCATCACTTCGACTTTACCTTGCCCACCACCATTATCTGGGAAGGGGTAACCAATTATCTGAATAAAGAAGCGATAGATAATACCTTCACCTTTTTACAGCGCTTTGCACCCGGTTCCACGGTTATCTTTACCTATGTACATCAGCAGGTACTGGATGAACCAACCGCATTTTATGGTGGAGAGAAATTATTACAGGATGTAGCGTCTTTGGAAGAACAATGGACATTCGGTTTTGAGCCCGCCGCTTTGCCCGGTTATTTACAGGCATTTGACTTTACATTGATGGAAGATCTGGGAGCAGAAGATTACCGGCAACGCTACCTGCCGCAACGGGCGGAGAAAGGATATGAATTTTACCGGGTGGCCTGTGCCCGTCGTACGGGCGCTAGCGGCGAATAGCCAGTAGAGCCGTTTGTTGCCACGCTTTTTCTATGCTCCAGCCATACAGTTCACGCCAGGTATGCCATTCTTCCACGAGCGAAAAACCGGTGAGGAAGGTGGTTACGCTCAGCCATATACGACTGTGCAATAATATAGCAGGCAAGGGCAGAAAGAAGAGTAACAGGGAAATCAGCATGTCTCCCATGCGCTCCTGCATTGCCAGCTGTTTACCATGATGGAAAGGAAACAATGCTGTATGACTGGTAGCCTGATGATAAATCAGGTGTAATATGGTCAGATAAATGGATATCAGTGATAGTGTTGCCGTGAACATCTGTACGCTGTTTTATACAAATGTAGCAGCGCTCAAAGGCGGTATAAATAGGAGGGAGGCGGGCTGCCGCCGTTTCCCGGTAAATCCCCGGTAATAATCGGTAAAGTATAAAAAGCTATTGCAGCGGGTATTAATACACTTTAATCATTCGCTACAGTAGTTTTCTGCCTTCTGCTCGACGAACCTTTTGTTAGCTTCCCGTGTTCTCCTATGGTGTAAGTAAAAACAACATGTATGAAAGCAATCATCACCGCAGCACTCATAGGCGCGCTATGTATATTGGGCGGATGTGGCACTACCGTAAATATGACCGGCACCTGGAAGGCACCGGAAGCCCCGGCAGCAGGATTCCATAATATGCTGGTGGTAGCCGTAACATCCAAACTGGATGTGCAGCAAATGGTAGAAGGCAGGATGGTAGATGCCCTGAAAAAACATGGCATTGTAGCAGCCAGCGGCCTGGGGTATTTTCCACCGAAATTTGATCCGCGCAATGAAGCAGATAAAGCCGCTACCGCCGATAAAATGAGAGCCGCCGGATATACAGCGGTACTCACCGTGTCATTGGTAAACAAAGAATCGGAATCCCGATATGTGCCAGGCACCGTATATGCACCTTATCCTGCTTTTGGCTGGTATGGCCGCTTCTGGGGATATTATGGCTACATGTACAACTCCGTATACTCCCCCGGATATTATACCACCGACAAAACCTATTTCCTGGAAAGCAACTTGTATGATCTTTCACAAGATGGTAAACTGGTTTGGTCCGGACAATCGGAAACGTATAATCCAAATAGCCTGGAATCCTTTGCTAAAGCCTTCGCAGCAAAGGTTTCCACCGCACTTGATAACGGAGGATTGCTCAAAAAATAATCAATGACTGTTGTCGTAGTAGGTATTGTCTCTCACTATTTTACCATCTTCAACGGTGAACACCGTACAGATAGGTAGTTGCCATTTTTTGCCATCAGGCCCTGTACCGGTGGATAAAAACTCGACAGTGATATGATTTTTATCGCCGTAAATCGTCAATACTTCATCACGCACATCCGGAAAAATTTGCTGTAATTCCTGGTACTTCTGGATCGTTTGTGCACGGGTACGTAGCACAGGCCCCAGCCCGAGAGAAGGATCGAGGAAAGTAGCAGTATCTTTATAACAAGCCGCCATACGGGACCAGTCGTGAGCATTAAACGCTTCAAAGAGATCTTTTATCACCACTGTATTGGCATTAGCAAGACTGATTTTGCCGCCGGGCTGCACACAGCCGGCAAAGGAAATAGCGAGTACAAGGAACAGGTAATTTTTCATCCGGGAGGTATTTTGCGTAGTTCCAAAATACGAAGAAGCGTGCGAAAACCGATTTATAATTTAAATTCGTGCTTAACTTAAATCAGCATTTATGGAGATGACTCAGCCTGATCCGGCGTTATTGCAACAGTTGGTAGTGATGAAAATGCCATTTGGTAAGTATAAAGATGTGGTGCTCTGCGACCTGCCGGTGAGTTACCTGGAATGGTTTCAACGTAAAGGATTCCCACAGGGAAAGTTGGGGATGCTCCTGGAAACGATGCTGGTGATTAAAATGAATGGGTTATCCCAGCTGCTTGATCCCCTGAAAAAGCCGCGCTATTAAAGCGTCATAAACGATAAAGTAAAAGGGCTGTTTCTCTCGTAGAAACAGCCCTTTTAATAAGATATATGTTGGCAAAGAAGGGATCAGAACCAACTGGTGTTTTGTTCTTCTTCCTCCGGAGGTGCAACTACTGCTGCAGGCGCTGCTGTTTTTACTTCTTCCGCTTCGCCGGCAGTATGATGCGGTTCGCTTTTGGGTACCGGAGGTACATTTTTACGGATCGCGCCTTCTACTACCGCTCCCTCTTCAATTTCAAGTACCATCGCATTTACATCGCCTTTTACCAGCGCTTTGTTGCTGATATGTGCTTTGTTACTGATGTAAACATCGCCATACACTTTTCCGTGTACCACCAGGTCGGTAGCATAAATATGGCCACGTATACTTGCCGTTTCACTCACTACCAGCTTGCCGCTGGTTTTTACATCGCCCCGCACATGACCATCAATCCGTCCCGAAACAGAAGCATCAATGCTGCCATTTACGGACACGGTTTTAGGAATACGGAAAGCTCCGGGTACAATTATATTTCGGAAAAAATGTCGGACGTTGATCACGCGTTAGAATTAGAGGGTGACAGGATTCGGATTCGGGTTTGGATTGATATTCGGATTAGGTGTGATAGTTGGTGTGTGCTGTATCTGATCGTCAAAGGTAGAGATGATAGAGCTGGAGTTGCCGAGATCTAATCCTACACTGCGTTGTGGCTTATTATCTGAAATTCTCAGCGAGTTGTAAAKATAGCCGATGCTCATCAGCTTTTCCGGCTCAGGCGCTACTTCTACCGGGATAAAATCGCGGAACTCTTCTACAAACGCATCGGTCAGCTCACGATAGTGTGCGCCGCCACCCATCAGGTAAATTTTTTCGCAGGTTTCAAAATCCAGGTCGGTGAAATAACTACGCATCAACGGAGATACCACCTCTTTGTAATATTGTGTCAGCACCCCTTTACGCATATCACGCAAATCAATGCGCTTACGGTTGGTGAAGATGGAACCTTTCATAAAGGCATCATCTACCTGGTGCTCGTTTTTCATTTCCAGGTAATGCTTCTGGTTCAGCTCACGTGTAAGGTTGTTAATAGCATAACGAATACCATGCGAGCTGAAACAGGTACGGTGAATCAACCCATCGCCCGTAGCCATACCGCCTTCAATGGTACCAAAACCAAAGCTGATGGCGATGAAGTTGTCCAGCTGAGGCTCATTGATGGTTTTCTTTAACCCAATAATACCACCCACAATTTCCGGGATCACCTCATACTTTTCAATATCAAACATGGCTTTTTTGAAAGAGCCTTTGGTGTTGTAAGTCTGGGTATCGTAATCAATCAGAAAATGTCTTTTACTCAGGAACTGCTCGGCAGCCGTTTTGTAAATGTTGTAAGTAGAGAAAGGGAAGCCAACGGTAAGCGCAATTGGTTGTTGCACTTTATCAATCGTATTCAACAAAGCCGCTTTGAATAATATTTCGTAATCCTCTTCTGAGGGAGCCGCATTGGTGACTCTCCCCGGATTGATACCACCTCTTTTGGCCAGGTTACCCACCAGGTACCAGGTATCGTCCTTTTTAATTTTTAATCCATTGAGGAGATCCTTACTTGAGTTTTCTGTGTTTCCGAATGCGGTCTCAAAAACGCTTGGGAAGCTGGTTGTTGATACTTTCATAGTACTTTGTTGTTAGCCGTGACTCTCCTGCGGGAGGGTTTTCATCGGGATTGAAATAGCGGTTAAAGATAAAAAATTGTTAGAACAAGGGCATGACCACCTGGCGAATTTAGGCTAAAATTAATACAGGGGCCCCGAATTTCAAAATAGAACGACAGACAGCTGTTTTCATCGGATATTCATCATAATAAAAACCATTTCGTCACGTTATATCGGTGTCCCCTTTCCCTTGCCTATACTCACGCTCATACTTATTTGCATGAAGTACCTGGTACCCGCAGCCTGTGTTGTGCTCCTGGCTTGTCATTCCTCCCAAAAGGTTTATAAGGCGCCCGCTGTAGGAGCAGAGGCGCAATTTGACCGGGGACTTCGGCCGGAGAAACATCCCAAATATCTCTTTGATAAAAAGACAATGAAAGACATGCAACATCAGGGCAACGTATCCGGCTATACCGCCAAACGCCGCCATACGGGCCCAACTATTCCAATACCGGGTAAAGACAGTCACGGAAACGACAGTACCGCCGCACTAACTGATAGCGCCCATGTTGTAACGGACTCCCTGAAAATGCCTATTGATACCACCCGGCAGCCCTTCTGACCAACGCACACATCTGCCGTGCATTTTCATACTAATTCCCTACATTTGATGTGATCGCTTTTATTTAGCTTATGAGAAGATATTGTATTTTTTTGTTGCTGCTGCTAACGGCGCAACAAACCATCGCACAAACCCCATTATACATGCCTCTGAGCATCAGGAAGGCATATGACCAGCAAACCAGATCATATAGCGGCGCCCCCGGAAGCAAGTACTGGCAGAATAAAGCTACATACGATATCCGCGTCTCTTTCGATCCTACAAACAACCTGGTATCAGGCACCGAACAAATCAGCTATACCAACAATAGCCCCGATACCCTGAACATGGTTAATATAAAACTGTTTTCCAACCTGTTCCAAAAAGGCGCTATCAGAAGCATGGGGGTTGCCCCCGATGATCTGACAGACGGGGTTGTCATCAAAAATATGAAAGTGAATGGCACGGATAAACCCCTGCCAGGAGCTACCCGCGGTACCAATATGCCAATGGGTATCCCTGCATTGTACCCCGGACAAACCACCCGCTTCGACCTGGATTTTTCCTATACCCTTACTGAAAATACAYATATCAGAACCGGGGCGGTTGATAGCGGCGCTTATTTCATCGCCTACTTTTTTCCACGCATCGCGGTATACGATGATGTGAATGGCTGGGACATGATTCCTTACATAGGTACCCAGGAGTTTTATAACGACTTCTGCGATTTTCGTGTAGCCATCACCGTACCAGGCAACTACCAGGTATGGGCTACCGGTGATCTTAAGAATACCAGCGAGGTGTATAATGATAAATATGTGCAACGCATTGCTACCGCCGAAAAAAGTAATGACATCATTGCTGTGATCGATAGTAACGATATCAAGGCAGGTAACATCTCCCGGAATAAAAACAGCAATCAGACCTGGCGCTATGAAGCCACCAACGTCACCGACTTTGCCATCGGCGTTAGCAACCACTACCTGTGGAACGCCACCAGCGTGGAAGTAGACGCCACTACGAAACGACGTACCCGCGTTGACGTTGCCTTTAATGCCGCCCACGCCGATTTCTTCGATGTAATACACTACGCCCGCATCACAGTAGATAAAATAAGTCACTACTTCCCTAAATGGCCCTATCCATACAATCATGAAACCGTGTTCGACGGACTCGATCAGATGGAATACCCCATGATGGTAAACGATAATCCCCTGGCAGATAAAGCCCAGGCCATTGAACTCACCGACCACGAAATATTTCATACCATCTTCCCCTTTTATATGGGTACCAACGAAACGCTGTATGCCTGGATGGACGAAGGCTGGGCCACTATCGGAGAATGGATTATTTCGCCCTGTATAGACAGTAGTATTGTTGACGATTACGGTATGGCTCCCTACAATTTTATTGCCGGCAAGGCAGCTGATTTGCCAATCACGACGCCGTCCAATCAAACAACAGACGCCTACGTCACTAATTCTTATCCTAAGCCAGCTTTGGGATACCTGTATGTAAAAGATATGCTGGGAGATAGCCTTTTTCTCAAAGCCCTGCATCATTATATTGCCCAGTGGCATGGAAAACATCCACAGCCTTACGATTTCTTCTATTGCATGAATACCGGCGCCGGAAAGAATATGGACTGGTTCTGGAAAAGCTGGTTCTTCGACAATGGCTATCCCGACCTGGGCATCAGCAAAGTAACACAGAAAGGGAAAGAAGGACTCATAGAAATCCGCTCCATCGGTAATAAACCAGTGCCCATTGATGTCACCGTTTTCTTCGACGACAACTCCACCACTAAAATTCATCGGAGCATCGCAGCCTGGGAGAAAGGAAACAAAACAGTATCACTCGCGTTTTCATCTCCCAAAAAAATAAAAAAAGTAATCCTGGGCAGCACCTGGGTAGCCGATATCAATAAAAGAGACAATGTTTACGAAGTGAAGTAAAAAATTACGAATTACGAATTACGAATTACGGCTTTGTGAGAAGATAGTAAACGCGAAGACTATTCGCTATGGTCTTCTCACAAAGCCGTAATTCGTAATTCGTAATTTTTTTTCACAGCTTATCGTAATACAGATAATATACCTTCTGATAACTACCTCCAACCACTCCCAATCCTCCCTGGGTGTTACTCCGCAGCTGTATGGCTTGTATAAGGCTGTTAAGCCCCGGATTACGCTTCACTTTTTCGTAGGTAAGCAGGAAGTCATAATACTCTTTGGAAACGGATTTTACGTATACCAGCACTCTTCCCACCGGAGAAATGTCTTCTACTGCATTTGCACTGAGCGCGGTAGCATTAATATAGAAATAAGTAGTGAGTGGTTTTCCGGATTGAGTAAAGAGGATGCTGTTATAGTTCTCATTCAAACCGCCCACCTGGTTATTATCTGCATTTTCATCCTGTGTATAGCAGGGAATGCGGAGATAGTCGTTCATATAAAAGCTATCCTTTTTCGCTGCGGCGTCAGGCAAATTTTTGGCCAGCTCATATAAGTCAGGTTGCTCACTTTTCCGGTACCTTACTCCGTGGTAGGTAAACGAGGTATCCAGATCAACGGTTTGTTTCAAAGCCTCCATCACCACATATTGTTTTACTCCCGGTAACGGATATATGGTAAGATGAAAACGCAATACCGGCCGCCCATTCAAGAGGGAGCGGAGCGTATCCAGGAGCTCCACCCGGAAGGGCGGAGGGATAGTGGCCATAGCAGTAATAGGTTTCAGCGTCGGTATGTCTACCTGCAGTTTATAGTTTTTGTTGGCTTCCAGTTTGGTTTTGCCCGTGTAAAGCCCCATTACATTGGAGGTATCCTTTACATACGACAGTATTTCCAGTTGCTGCCCGTTCTTATCCATCAGCTGCACTTTGGCATTTTCTACCAACTGAAAGCTGTTGTCGAGAAAAGGACCTGACACCGGCTTACTTTTTCCTACACGTACTTCCGGCGTACCATTGGCCACCAGTTCCGCGTAAACAACACCCCGTGGCGCAGTTTGGGTATGCGGCAAGGGAAGTTCCTGCTCGCATCCAAACAGCATCACACTCACAAACGGCAATAATAGCAACAGGTACTTCATGATTAAAATTTGAAAGTATAACTCAGATACGGTAATGCCCGGAACAAACTGTATTGGTATAATTGTAACGGGTAAATGTCATCAAAAGCAAAATAAGAAAACTGGTCAAAGCTGACAATAAACGGATTACTACGGTTATAGATGTTATATATACCACCTGTAATAACGTGCTGGAAACGTTTTTGGGCCCCCAGGCTGAGCGTGGCGCCTACATCCAGGTGATGTACCGGGTTTAAGCGGTAGTTATTTAGCCGGGCTATATACGGGAGATAGTTAACCTGACTGGTAGAAAAGGGTGAATAGCGTTCATCCAGGTATCCTTTGATATTCCGGCTCCAATCGAAGTCCGGGAATATTTGTACCGGCAGGGTAAAAGGTGCACCAGAGGCGAACTTATAGGTAGCGGAAATGGTCCATTTAGGATTAAACTGGTACTTCAGCGCCAGGGAAATATTATGTCTCCGGTCTTCTTTATAAGGATACATCTTACCACCATTTATCCGGTCAAACTGCCGCCATGCCCAGGAAAGCGTATAGGAAAAAATTCCGGTGAGTCGCCCTTGTGTTTTCTCCAGCAACAATTCACTGCCATAATTATATCCGTTGCCGGCAATTACTTTTTTCTCCCACAGGTCCGAGTTATCAAAGATATTCAACACGGTGTTGGTAGTAACAATATTTTTCAGCTGTTTATAGTATAGATTCACATTGAATCGCCAATTGCCCTGCCATTGGCGTTGATAGCCCAGGCCATAGGAGAAGGCATGCTCCGGCTTAATATTTTCGGTGCTGGGTACCCACAAATCGGTAGGTAAGTTAATCACCGGGGTAGTTAGTTGATGCACAAACTGCGTCATTTTTGCAAACGAGACCTGGATGTACTGTGATTGCGGCAATTGCCACCGCACCATTAAGCGTGGCTGCAAACTGGTGTAAAATGAGGATTTCTGTGCAAGCGCCCCGAAATGCAGGCCAGGTCTGATGATCAACCGGTCATTTAATAAACTCAGCTCATCTTCACCATAAGCAGAAAACTCCGACATATAATAGATAGGCGCTTTTCGCTGCTGGGCTTCTCCGGCGGAAATATTGTTATGATAGGCCGTAGGGGCAAAGTTGTGATACGTATAACTGCCTCCGAAAGAAATATGTTGCCAGTTACTCACATTGTATTCTGTTTCGTTTTTAATGGCCACATCCCGTACCCTGGAAACGCCTTTACCTTTTACAAAAAGGGAGTCGAAAAAGGAAAGCGGGATAATGGAATTTTGCGTGAATACATTATAAAAACGGCTATAGGTGGCAATGGTGTTGGTGAATACTTTCGGGCTGATTACCCGTGTCCATTTGGCTGCCGCAGTAATATTACTCCAGTCAAAGTTGTAGTCGTCAAACAACTGTATCACCGGGTTGGAACTCTGGATAAACATTTTGTCCTGCCCCTTATAGAAACTGATGTACAGCCGGTTCCTGTCGTTAATAACCTGGTTCAGTTTGAAGTTAATATCGTACAGATAATATTTGCCATAGTCCGAAAGATACCTGCTACCATACAGTACATCTACCAGTGAGCGCCGAAGCGACAGGGACATGGAGCTTTTGTCCTTTACAATGGGGCCTTCCAGTAATATATTGCCGGATACAGGGCTGAGTTTAAAGCTACCATGCCAGTTTTTCATATCGCCATCTCTGGTACGGATATCTACAACAGATGACAGGCGGCCGCCATATCGTGCGGGAAAGGCATCTTTATACAGCGATACATCCTTTACGGCGTCTCCGTTAAAGATAGAAAAGAGTCCAAACAGGTGGCCGGTATGGTAAAGTGGAACGCCATCCAGGAGGTAGAGGTTCTGGTCAGCACCACCACCCCTGATCAGGAGGTTGGCGCTACTCTCCAGGGAGCTGCTGGTACCTGGATACAGTTGCAGTGATTTCAATACATCCTTTTCTCCCAGCAGGRCAGGAAAGCCGGATACATAGCCCACGGGCATATTGATATAGCTTTGCTGAGAGGCCACCTCCTCATGTTCGCCTTTTACTACCACGGTTTGCAGCATACTACGGGGCTCCAGGTGTATGTCCAGCTGCCCTTCGTCGGGAGGAGGGAGGTGCTGGAATGCAGGCTGGTAGCCTACATGAGAAAACACAACGCCCTGGCAGGAATCCGGTACCTGCAGGCTATAGAACCCGAAAGCATTGGTTTCCGTGCCTTTCCGGGTAACCGGGTCGTATACGGACGCGTTGATGATCAGCTCATTGCTGCTGGCTTCTTTTACAAAGCCACTGATGGTATAATATTGTGTTTGCGAATTTTCGCGCAGTAAAAATATTTTGCCGTTTAATGCGGCGGCCTGGATACCGGTTCCCTGTAAAATGGTGTTTAAAATGGCGCCAGTGGTAAGTTCTGTGCCATTTAGCTGTACTTTCTTATTGAGGTGCAGAAAGCTGGAACTGTAAGAGATACTGATTCCGGTACTTTTTTGAATATGTTGTATGAAAAAAAGGATGGTGCCCTGCCTGGCCGGGGGCGTATAGGATTGTTGCAACAAATCACTTTCATTGTTCTGCGCCTGCAGGGGAGCGGCGAAGAACAAGACAATAAAACTAAGCAGGTATAAAAAGCGACTAAAATTACTGGCTGATGACGATCGTATCGCCGTTTTGTTGGTATTTAAACCCAAGCAATAGTTGTAATTCATGCAAAACATCATCACAGGACTGATTCCGGAACGTGATCGTAGCTTTTTGCTGCGAGGCTGTTTCACGGTATTGATCATCGATCCTGATTTCTTTTGCGTAAAAGTCGGCTAATTGTGGCAATATTTCAAGAAGTGATTCATCATTAAATTGCAAAACACCGGTTTTCCAGGCAATAAAATTTACATTGTTGTTATTGCCGGCATATAACTGGCCATTTCCCCAGGTACCTTTTTGTCCGCTGCCGAGGATAAGCGCTGTCGTATCACCTTCCAGGCCCAGTTTTACCCGGCCGGAAGCAACAATAACTGCGGTGCTGTCTTTCCCTGTTTGCACAGTGAAGGAGGTACCCAATACTTCTATCACGGATTGGTTAGGTGTTTTTACGAGGAAGGGATGTCCGGGATCATTGGCGATTTCGAAAAAAGCTTCCCCTTCCAGTTCTACTACCCGCTGATCGTGATGGTAGCCATTCAGGTACCGGATACGGGCGCCCTGACGCAGGGTTACCGTAGATTTATCAGGTAACTCCAGGCTCTTTATTTTACCGTCATTAGCGGCCAGTTCATGTTTTTTCAGGGAAGAGCGACTTTCCAGCCACCACGCGCMTCCTGTCAGCAGCATTATAATGGCAGCTGCAGCAGCATATTTCGTATAGAGTGATTTAATCCGGGAAACGGGTGGTTGAATAGTCCGACTGGTTTTGTCCCAGGCTGCCGCTGTATTGTATTGTCGCGGAGCGATGGCGGCATTGGAACTGTCCTTCCAGATGGTCGCTAAAGCCTTGAACTCTGCCTGATTTTCAGGTGAGGCATCCAGCCATTGTTGTAGTTCGGCAGATTCTGCCTCGGTACAATGACCAGCCAGCTTTTTAGCTATAAGTTCATACAGGTAGGTGTCAAAATGCTCCATAGTTACATTGCAGTGTGCTCTAATTAGATAACGCTCGTTAGTGTGACAACCCTCTATCAGGGCATTAATATTTTCAATAAAAAAAGAATACCGACTGGCAATCCGTACTGCTGCAGGTATTTCCTCAGCAGCTTTAATGCCCGCCCCATATAGTTTTCAACAGTTTTAGCAGAAAGTCCAAGCTTGACTGCGGTTTGTTGGTGAGTCATCCCATTGATCCGGCAACAGGTAAATACTTCACGGCATTGTGGCGGTAAGTTGGCGACGGCCTCATAAATCAGTTGCTCATAGTAAGGTCTGGCATTTTCTATCTCTTTGGCATCCGGATCGTCGGTACTATCTGTGATCCACTCAAAACCTTTGTTGCCTGCTTCTTCGGTATTCAGTTTGCGTAATGCGGAAATAGAGTTATTACGCACTGCCCGGAACAGGTAAGCTTTTATATTTGGTATACCAATCAGGTTCTGATGTTTTTCCCAGAGCTTGATAAATGTTTCCTGTACCACATCTTCTGCAGCCGCATCGTCTTTCAGAAAACTATAGGCATAGTTACATAAGTCATTATACTGTGAATGAAATAGTTCTTTATATGCCTGGTAAGAAGGTGATGTAAGCATTAACCTTCACGATATTTTAATATATATATGAAATGATCCTTGCGAAAGTAACTATCTTTTTGAAAAGAATAACCAATTAAGCAGTAGTAATTTATCAACTTCAAATATAGCTGTTAAAAAAGAAGAATAGAGGGACGAGCGTTTTTCCGCGTTATCAGTCATAACAGCCATGCCTATATTTTTATAGCAATATTTTTTTTAGTTGTGTTTTTTAAAACCAGGGGTTGCATCTCGTTCTGTGCAACCCTTTTTTTGTGCCGGTACCATTTTAACTAATCATGATATTGTTTTGGATTATTTTTGCAATCCATTGCAACGACTGGTAAATTGGCGTTGTTAATCAAAAAAAGACGCCCGGAATGTATAGCTATAGGACGAAACAACTGATCACGGGAATAATAGGTGCCGCACTGACGGTAACCACCGCCACCGCCCAACAACCGGCTTCCATCTACCACGATGGCTGGATCGACTTCAATAAAAATGGCCGTAAAGATATTTTTGAAGATACCAGGCAACCCATTGAACAACGTATCCAGGACCTGCTCTCGCAAATGACCCTGGACGAAAAAACCTGCCAGATGGCTACCCTGTATGGCTATGGCCGTGTGCTGAAAGATGAAATGCCAACACCCGCATGGAAACAGGAAATATGGAAAGACGGTATCGCCAACATCGATGAAGAACTCAATAGTTTACCCTATAATAAAAGGGCTAAATCCGAATACTCTTTTCCATACAGTAAACATGCTACCGCCATCAATACCGTACAACGCTGGTTTATTGAATCCACCCGGCTGGGCATACCCGTAGACTTTACCAATGAAGGTATTCATGGCCTGTGCCACGACCGCGCCACKCCGTTATGTGCGCCGATCGGAATCGGCAGCACCTGGAATAAAGACCTGGTAAGCCGCGCCGGACATATTGTAGGAAGAGAAGCTAAACTACTCGGCTATACGAATGTGTATGTTCCCATCCTGGACCCCGCACGCGATCCACGCTGGGGCAGGGTAGTAGAATGTTATGGGGAAGATCCCTTCCTTGTAGCTGAACTGGGAAAACAAATGACGCTCGGCGTACAGCAGGAAGGCGTAGCCGCTACCCTGAAACACTTCGCGGTGTACAGCGTTCCCAAAGGTGGCCGCGATGGCGATGCCCGCACCGATCCACATGTGGCCCCAAGGGAAATGCACCAGATATACCTGTATCCTTTTCGTCGTGTGATCACGGAAGCCCATCCCATGGGCGTRATGAGCAGCTACAACGACTGGGACGGCGTTCCCATCACCGGCAGCTATTATTTTCTTACCCAGCTACTACGACAAGCGTATGGCTTTACCGGATATGTGGTATCAGACAGCGAAGCAGTGGAATACCTTTTCAGTAAGCATCACGTAGCCGCCGATTATAAAGACGCGGTGAGACAATCTGTGGAAGCCGGATTAAATGTACGCACCAATTTCACGCCACCAGAACAGTTCATCCTGCCGCTGCGGGAACTGGTGAAAGAAGGAAAGGTGTCCATGGCCACCATCGATAGCCGGGTAGCAGACGTGCTTAGGGTAAAGTTCCGCCTTGGCGTGTTCGATCATCCCTACACGGATGCAAAGCTGGCGGATAAGGGCGTGCACACCGCGGCAGACGAGGCTTTTGCGTTACAGCTGAATCGCGAGTCGCTGGTACTCCTGAAGAACGAGAAAGAAACGTTGCCACTCAACCCGCAAAAGATCCAGCGTATTCTCGTTACCGGACCACTGGCAGCAGCCACTACACACGCGGTGAGCCGTTATGGTCCCTCCAACAATAAAGTAACTTCCGTGCTGGATGGCATTACCCAACATGCCGGAAAAAACATGACCGTCAGCTACGCCAGGGGCTGCGATGTGGTAAATCCCGGCTGGCCTGGCACAGAGCTGATTCCTACACCATTGGACAGTACCGAAAATGCCAGTATAGCCGATGCCGTTAGTAAAGCACAACAGGCAGATGTCATCATTGCCGTAGTTGGAGAAGATGAAAAGAGAGTAGGGGAAAGCCTTTCCCGTACCGGCTTATCGCTGCCCGGCCGTCAACTGCAACTGCTGCAGGCACTACATGCCACCGGAAAACCCGTGATAGCGGTACTGATCAACGGCCAGCCCCTCACCATTAACTGGGAGCAGCAAAATCTGCCCGCCATCCTGGAAGCCTGGTTCCCCGGCCCACAGGGCGGTACCGCCATTGCGGAGGCTTTATTCGGCGACTATAATCCCGGTGGCCGCCTCCCGGTTACATTCCCGAAATCTACCGGGCAAATAGAATTGAACTTCCCCTTTAAGCCGGGATCTCACGCCGGACAACCATCTTCAGGAAATAACGGTTACGGCAACACGAGCGTAAACGGCGCCCTGTATCCTTTTGGTTATGGATTGAGCTATACCACTTTTAACTATAGCAACCTGGTGGTAACGCCCACGAAACAAGCCTCACAAGGGGATATTCATGTAAGCGTGGATATCACTAACACGGGTAAACGAAAAGGCGATGACGTGGTACAGTTATACCTGAAAGACAAAGTAAGTAGCGTGACCACGTATGTAATGCAACTGCGCGGTTTTGAACGTGTTTCCCTGGAACCAGGTGAAAAGAAAACATGCTCTTTTGTACTACACCCTGATGATCTGGCCATACTCGATCGTAATATGAACTGGACCGTAGAACCCGGCGAATTCGAAGTGCTGATCGGCGCCTCTTCAGAGGATATTAAATTGAAGCAGGATTTTGTAATAGAATAATATTTTATAGCATTTAGCAAGATGGGAGATCGGGGCGGGTATTTCTGCTGCTATCTCCCATCATCTTTTTATATCTTCTAAAACCCAAAAAATAAAAATCAGTCTAATCCCACACAAGACAAAATCCGCGTGAATCCGTATTTTTATACAAAACCATGCAATATGTCCGGAACCTTCTCCAAACTGAAAAACGCGTACCACCTGTTGAAGAGCGTCGATTTCAATATGCTGGCCAAACTCTCTGAAAAAGTAGACCTTCCTAAAGTAATGGCGTCGGTTGCAAAGATGGACGACACCCAGCTGAACGGCCTGATGAAGATGCTGAGCAGCAAAGGAGCCAAAAAAGCACTGCCTCCTATTGAGGGCGACTTCTACGACCTTGGCAGCAAACTGAATGCCKACGACCGGGCGCTGCAGTTGAAAGTACGGGCATTCATGGAAAAGGAAATACAGCCGCTTGTCAATGAGCACTGGCTGAAAGCCAGCTTCCCCCTTGAAATTATTCCTAAGTTCAGAGAACTCAATATCTGCGGGGTTACCTACGAAGGCTATGGTTGCCCTAACCGCTCGTTTCTGATGGAGGGAATTATCGCCATGGAAATGGCCAGGGTAGATGCTTCTATTGCTACTTTCTTCGGGGTACAAAGCGGATTAGCCATGGGATCAATTTATATGCTGGGATCGGAAGCACAGAAACAAGAATGGCTACCGGGCATGCAGCAGCTGAACCTTATTGGCGCCTTTGGATTAACAGAACCGGAAGTAGGCTCCGGTACCGCCGGCGGACTAACTACTACGGCTAAACGTACAGGAGACACCTGGGTATTAAATGGACAGAAGAAGTGGATCGGCAACGCTACTTTCGCTGATGTGATCGTGATATGGGCCAGGGATGTGGATGACAACCAGGTGAAAGGCTTTCTGCTGAGAAAAGATACTCCTGGTTTCAGCGTAGAAAAGATTCATGATAAAATGGCGTTGCGCATTGTACAAAACGGGCTGATTACCTTAACAGATTGCCACATTGCAGAGGCAGACCGCCTGCAAAATGCCAACTCCTTTAAAGATACCGCCAAGGTGCTGCAAATGACGCGGGCAGGTGTGGCGTGGGAAGCTGTAGGCTGTGCCCGCGGCGCCTATGAGAACGCACTGGCGTACACCCGTACCCGTGAACAATTTGGTAAACCAATCGCCTCTTTTCAGTTGATACAGGGCCACCTGGTAGAAATGTTATCCAATCTTACGGCCATGCAAACCATGGTGTACCGATTGTCCGAAATACAGGATGCGGGCCAGTTAAAAGACGAGCATGCTTCGCTGGCGAAAGTTTTTTGTACCCTGCGTACACGCGATGTGGTGAGTCGCGCCCGTGAAGTGATGGGAGGAAATGGCATCCTGCTGGAATACAATGTGGCCCGGTTTGTAGCGGATGCAGAAGCTATTTATTCTTACGAAGGCACCAAGGAAATTAATTCCCTGATTGTAGGACGGGCCATCACCGGGTTTAGCGCTTTTGTCTGAAAAATGTGAAATCTTTTTTATAGTTTAAGTGCCCGATTGCGGAGTAAGCCGCAATGGTCACTTAATCAGTTCCCGTTATGAATTCATCTAACCGTCGTAACTTTCTCAGGAATGTATCGCTGGGAAGTCTTGCTGCTATCAGCATTCCAGGCATTGTATCTGCCGCTGTTGCCGCAGAGAAACCTAAAAAAATAACGCTCAAAAAAGAAGGTGTCGTATTATTCCAGGGCGATTCCATTACCGATGCCGGTCGCAAAAGAGATCATGATGAAGCCAACAGCAGTGCTGCTTTAGGCAGTGGCTACGCCCTAATGGCGGCATCGGGACTGTTGCTCAAACATGCCGGTAAAAATCTGAAGATTTATAACAAAGGCATTAGCGGTAACAAAGTGTTTCAGCTGGCCGACCGTTGGGATGTTGATTGTTTGGCTATCAAGCCGGATGTACTCAGTATCCTGGTGGGAGTGAACGATTATTGGCATACCATCAATAACAATTACAAAGGCACCGTTCAAACTTACAAGGATGATTACGATAAGCTGTTATCTCGTACCATGGCTGCTTTGCCGGATGTGCAGCTGATTATCGGAGAGCCTTTCGCCGTAAGCAACGTAAAGTCTGTGGATGATAAATGGTATCCTGCATTCGACGAATATCGTGCAGCAGCGCGGGCTATAGCAGATAAATACCAGGCGATCTTCATTCCATATCAGGCCATTTTTGATAAAGCACTACAGTCGGCCCCGGGTGTTTACTGGACCGGTGATGGCGTACATCCCAGTGTGGCAGGCGCTCAACTGATGGCAGAAGCCTGGCAGCAATGCGTAAAATAATAGACCTATATTTGCACCACGTCTTACGGCGTGGTGTAAAATTCCTTCCTCCCAACCACTACTCAATTTTCAGATTAAGTACTTCTACTGAGATGTGAAACCCTCCAGCACAATAGCTTTGCACTCATTAACCCCTTTTGTTTCACATTAATTTTAAAGTATGAAAAAAGTATTTAACAGATTTGCTGGCGATGCCACTTTATTCCTCGTTGCTATTATAACGGTATTGTTTTTTACACAATGTAGAAAGCATAAAGACGAGCCGGCAAACGGCGGCCTTAACGGCGCCTTCCTGGTAGGAAAAAAATGGCAGACGAAGGTGATGACTATAAACCCGGGAATGGATTTTGGCGACGGCCAGCTGGTAATCGATATGTTACAGAAAATGCCTTGTCTGGCAGACAACTTTACAGTGTTCAATGCTGATGGCACTGGCGTGGCAGACGAAGGCGCTGATATATGTCCGTATGCTACTCAAAGAAGGAACTTCAACTGGAAATTGAAGGACGATGGAACTTTGGAAGGGTTTGGTGATGATGATTTCAAAGGCACCTACAAGGCGGTGAAAAACAGTGATAAGAAGGTGACCATCACTGTTACCGGAAAGTTTGATGAGGATGATGATATGGTACGTACATTAACAATAGTATATGAAGCTATTTAAGCGATTAAAGAACGGTTAGCATTCAATTTCATAAGCAAGGATACCTTCAGGTACTGCATATCCTGTTGGTCAGATTGGCGCCACAGCTTCCTCTTTAGGGAGCTGTCCCATTTTTGAGGGGTAACGACATAGAAAGTTATGTAACGGTTAATCGATAAAAACATCTCCAGGACCTGTATGCCTGGTGGTCAGAAGAGCACGCAGCTTCCTGTTCAGGAAGCTGCCCTTTTATCTGCACCTAACATTTATTACATTTGTTTTATTACACGAAATTCCAGTTATGAAACAACTTTGTATTTTATTCACGATGATAGGAATAACTACCGCTATTAGCGCTCAGCAACAAGCCATTCACCTCTGGCCCGGTACCGTACCGGAGGAACCTGCGGCAAAGCAGATGGCCAAAGTCGCCGCAGATGGAAGTAATAACGTTACACGTTTAACCGATGTAACTGATCCGCTGCTGGAAGTATTTCCAGCTCCGGCCTCCAATAATAACGGCGTAGGCGTGGTGGTTTGCCCGGGCGGAGGCTATAACATCCTGGCCATTAACCTGGAAGGATATGAAATAGCTGCCTGGCTCAATAAACTGGGATATACCGCCTTTGTACTGCAATATCGGGTACCGAAGAAAGAGGCCGGCGCCTTGCAGGACGCCCAACGTGCCATGCGTATTGTACGCAGCCGCGCCGCTGAATGGAACGTACAACCTGATAAGATTGGTATGCTCGGATTTTCAGCAGGTGGCAGTCTTACTGCAAGAGCCGCCACACTATATAACGTTCATACCTATACGCCATTTGATAAAGCCGACAGCCTCTCTGCCCGTCCGGCTTTCGGCGTACTGCTATATCCAGCTTATCTTGATAATGGAGCTAACAGGACATTGACACCGGAACTGAAGCCAGACAGCCAAACGCCTCCCATGTTCCTTTTTGCCACCGCCGATGATCCCTATGGTAACAGTGCGCTGGTAATGGCAGGAGCCCTGCGGGACGCAAAAGCTGCGGTGGAATTACATTTTTATCCCAAAGGCGGCCATGGGTACGGATTACGTCCTGGTAATCCTGCTGCAGAAGCATGGCCCGGACTTCTGGAAAAATGGCTAAAAATGGCCATGAAATAAAGATTGGCGAAATTATAACTAGCAGGATATAGCTTTTCAAGTAAATAATTCTTTAAATTGGCAGCGTATAAAACCTGTTACTATGGGAATTTTTGATAAGCTCAGGAACGAATTTATTGACATTATTGAGTGGACGGACGCGTCCACAGACACCATTGTGTGGAAGTTTCCCCGTTACCAGAATGAAATAAAAATGAATGCCAAGCTCACTGTGCGTGAATCACAGGTGGCTGTTTTTATGAATGAAGGTAAGATTGCCGATGTTTTTCAACCCGGCATGTATTCACTGACTACACAAAATATGCCTGTACTGAGTACATTACAGGGATGGAAATATGGCTTTAACAGCCCTTTCAAAGCTGATGTGTTCTTTGTGAGCATGCGGCAGTTCACTAACCAGAAATGGGGAACCAAGAATCCGGTAATGCTCCGTGATGCGGAGTTTGGACCATTGCGTGTCCGCGCTTTTGGTAGCTACGCTTTCCGCGTGAAAGACCCCGGCTCTTTCCTGAAAGAAGTATCTGCCACTAATCCGGAATTCACGGTAGAAGGGATTAACGAGCAATTGCGCAACCTGGCGGTATCCCGTGGTATGGAAGCCATCGCAGAAGCTAAAATCCCTGTACTGGACCTGGCTGCCAATTATGAAGAAGTATCCACCCAGATCACCGGTAAAATCGGATCAGAGTTTAATGAACTGGGACTGGAACTGACCAAATTCCTCATCGAAAATATTTCCCTGCCGCCTGAAGTAGAAGCTGCACTTGATAAGCGCAGCAGCATTGGCATCGTGGGCAACCTGGGTGCATATTCACAGTTCCAGGCTGCAAATGCCATGGAAAAGGCAGCAGAAAATCCTTCCGGTGGCGGACTTGCTGCGGCAGGATTAGGCGCGGGTATGGGCGCAGCCATGATGGGACAAGTAGGGAACATCTTCCAAAATAATAATCAGCAGCCTAACGTGGGCGGTGGCGCACCACCTCCTTTGCCAACAGCCGCTCCTTTCTATGTAGCGGTAGACGGTAAACAAAGTGGTCCTTTTGATCAGGAGCAACTGCGTCAACTGGCCGCTGCGGGTAGTCTGAATGCACAAACACTGGTATGGAAAACCGGTATGGCCGCCTGGTCTGCCGCATCTACCGTTCCAGAACTGGCGCCGGTATTAGCTACCGTGCCTCCACCATTACCATAAAACTAAAGATCCGGCTGTAGCAAATGCCAGAGCGCTTCTATCACAAGATCCTTTGTCCTTTGCTACAGCCGCTCCAAAATATTCCTATGTCTTTTGAGGAAAAAACAAGTGAAACAGTCAATTCACTAAAATGTCAAAACTGCGGAGCAATACTGCATTATGCACCAGGTACCAATAGCCTGAAATGCGAATACTGTGGTACGGTAAATCAGATCGAAGAAGCCACCTTGCCGGTTGCCATTCAGCCGGTCGACTACGAGCAATTTATTGCAGATCAGCAAAGTCATACCGAAACAACGCAGGAGGCAGTAGTGGTCAAGTGTACCGGTTGCGGTGCCTCTACCACCATGCTACCTAATGTAACGGCCGATTCCTGCCCGTTCTGCGCGTCGCCACTGGTAGTGGATACTGCGCAAACGACGGCTATTCTTCAGCCGCATTATGTGTTGCCCTTCGTGGTGAAAGATAGTGAGGCCGTGCAATATTTCAGAACCTGGATGGGTAAACTCTGGTTTGCACCATCAGATATGGTGAAGAAAGTGAAAGACGGCTCCTCACAACAATTGAAAGGGGTGTATATTCCTCACTGGAGCTATGATACGGATACATATACTGAGTATTCGGGGCAACGCGGTGAATATTATTATACCACAGAAACCTATACAGAAGAAGTAAACGGAAGAACAGAAACCCGTACCCGGGAAGTAAGACATACCGCATGGTATCCAACTTCCGGCAGGGTAAATAACAACTTCCGCGATGTATTGGTATCTGCCAGTCCTTCACTGCCTTTGAAAATGGCGGAAATCCTGGAACCCTGGCTACTGGATCAGCTCAAAAAATATGATGGACGCTACCTGAGTGGCTTCCGCGCTGAAATCTATCAAACCAATGCGGAACAGGCGTTGGTAGTGGCCAAGAAAAGAATGGACCCGGTTATTCGCGAAGAGATCAGAGATGATATTGGGGGAGATGAACAAAGCATCGACAGCTATGATGTGGAATACAATAACCTGGGCTTGAAATACCTGTTACTCCCTGTTTGGATCAGTGCTTATCGCTACAATGGTAAGCTATATCACTTTGTGGTAAATGCCTGCACTGGTGAAGTAACCGGTGATCGTCCTTACAGCTGGATGAAGATCGTAGGATTGATATTGATCATTATCCTCGCCATCATAGTGATTTATTCGCTGGCACAATCTAATTAATTTTCTTTCCCATAAACTGGTGACGTCGCTTGCAGAAATGCAGGCAGCGTCACCAGTTTTTTTTCGCGCTGTGGGGAAAACCATCTACAATAATTTGTGCTCGCTAGTTTGGAAGTATTGTTTTGTAATGCTGTCTGGTATTGTGTTTCCGTGAGGCCGCTTTTTCCGGGTACCGTTTTTGCAAAGTGAGTTGGTATAAACAGACACACGTATTACCAACCCAAAACAATACATCATGAAGAAGCTCCTCGTCTTGTCAGCAACATTTTTAGCCATGTGGATGACGCAATCCTGTGGAAACAATGCAAAGAATCCACAAAATGAAAAACCGGTAGACAGTGCACAAGATATCAATCAGGTAGTTAAACCAGTAGATGAGAAATCATCACAATTTGCGGTGGATGCGGCTAATGCCAATATGCATGAAGTGGAGTTGGGAAAACTGGCGCAAGAGAAAGCACAGAATCCAAAGGTGAAATCTTTTGGTACCATGATGGTGAATGATCACACCAAAGCTGGTGATGAACTGAAAGCACTGGCACAAAAAGAGAATATCACATTACCAGCAGAATTATCAACAGAAGATAAAAAACACATGGATGACATGGCGAAGAAAACAGGGAAGGACTTTGATAAGCACTACATCGACATGATGGTAGAGGGACATGAAAAAGTAGTAAGTGAATTTGAAAAAGCATCTGATAATGTAACGGACGCAGATCTGAAAACATGGGCCCGTAATACATTACCAACTTTAAAAGCGCACCTGGATTCCGCCAAAGCCATTCAAACCAGTTTGAAAAAATAGCGTAACAGATTTTCAGTGAATCACGGGAATTGCAATGATAGCTTCAAGGGCCAGCTCCTTGAAGCTTTTTTTAATGAGGAAGGCGGGACTTCAGCGCACCATATACCCACGTACCTGCAATAGCGCTGAGTAAAGTAACACCCACCACCGTGAAGCCGGTACCAATCTGCGCAAACAACGGACCCGGACAAGCACCGGTGATAGCCCATCCCAAACCAAATAACAACCCACCGATTATTTGACCTTTGTTAAATGTTTTGGGCGCTACACTAATAGGTTCGCCGGCAATCGTTTTTATATTGAACCGTTTGATCAGTTGCAACGAAATAATACCAGTGACTACGGCAGTGCCAATTACACCATACATATGAAACGAAGTAAGCTGAAACATCTCCTGTATACGGAACCAGCTGATCACCTGCGCTTTTACCAGCACCACACCGAAGAAAACACCTGCTACCAGAAATTTAATATTCTTCATCATTGAAAACATTTAAAGAAATAAGGGATCAATACATTGGCACTAAAGAAACCGCCGGCCATAAAGCAGCAGGTAGCCACCAGCGAAGGCCATTGAAGATTAGACAACCCCATAATAGAATGTCCGGACGTACAGCCACCAGCGTAGCGGGTACCAAACCCAACAAGGAAGCCTCCCAGCACAAAAAAGACCAATCCCTTCCAGGTAAACAGATTCGACCAGCTGAATATTTCCGGCGGTAACAAAGCACTGTAGTCATGTATGCCGTAGGTAGCCAGTCGTTGTTGCGTGGCCGTTGCCACTTGTATATCCTGACCATCCTGCAGATAATGTGCTGCCAGAAAGCCTCCCAGCAAAATACCCGCTACAAAAAACAAATTCCAGGATTCCTTTTTCCAGTCGTATTTGAAGAAGGAAATGTTAGCCGGAAAACAGGCAGCGCAAATATGCCGCAGTGAAGAAGAAATACCAAAGGCCTTATTGCCCAGTATTAGTAGTACCGGCACCGTGAGGCCTATCAATAGCCCGGATATGGACCAATGCCAGGGCTGCTGGATAAACTTTAATAGTTCCATAGCGATAGTTTTAAGAAAATGAAATTACGAAATTGGAGGAGCAGAAAGCACAAAGGCGAAAGCAAAAAGCTATTGTAGCGGATGACGGATGCGATTAAGTTAATAATACTCGCTTTCATTATCCGCTACAATAGCTTTTTGCTTTCGCCTTTGTGCTTTCTGCTTCAGAGCAAATCATTATACTCCGGATGCCTTTTCATATAGGCATTTACGTAAGGACAGTATGGCTTTACCTTCAGGTGATTTTCCCGMGCATACTCCAGTACATATTTGGCCATTTGCCCGGCGATGCCTTTGCCTTCCAGTTCCGGTGGAACTTCTGTGTGAACATAGGCAATGCCTCCGGGAAATAATGTGTAGGCAATCAGCGCGGTGTGGCCGTCTACCACGGTTTCAAACTGATGTTTGGCAGTATTGTTTTGAATAGTGAGTTCCATAAAGTTGTAGCTAAAGTAGGTGATGTATTGGGCAATTCCTTTGCCGCAGCTCAGGACTTGTCCGAAAATTTGATTTTTGTATGCGTACCATCGCAGTATGGTTTGTTGGATGAAGCGCCACAACGACAAAAAGCAGTTACCTTATTCTTACGGGTTTCCTTGCCATTGGCATCCCGCACAATAATATTTCCATACACCAGCAAAGGCCCGTTGGGCGTTGGTTCTACAATGCTTTCCGCGGTGATTTCAGGCGCTACGCCGCCTTCTGCCGCTACGTCGGCGTTCATAAAATAGGTGAGCGCACCGGAAGGACATTGTTTTACCTGTGCCACAATCTGTTCTGTGGTGGCTGCATCTGCCTGAATCCAGGGCTTTTGATTTGGGTTGAATACCGCGGGAAGACCATGAAAGCACACTTCTGAATGGATACAGACATTGGGCTTCCATACAATGGTCACTTCTCCGTTGGTGTAGTGTTTGGTGATGTCTTTCATCGTTTAAACAGCTTTTGTATTCACTATAATAGGGTTGGTCAAAGCTTTGTGAATAGGACAGGAGTGGGCTATCTCCAACAATCTGGCCCGTTGTTCGTCGGTGAGATCGCCTACAAAATGAACCTCCATATCAATGACGGTGGTTTGCGGAGTAGGTTTGGCGGCGCTGTTGTAGCGCAACTCAATCTCTATATTTTCCACGGGCCATTTCTTTCGGTTGGCGTACATTTTTACGGTGATCGCTGTACAGGCAGCCAGGCTGCTCAATAATAACTCTCCGGGTTGTGGTCCTGTATCTCCGCCACCCACTTCTTCCGGTTCATCTCCCAGCCAGCGGTGGTCCCTTGCACTAATAGATACCTGGTAGAGGTGACCTGATAAACTTACTTTTACTTCCTGATCCATGTCTTTAATTTACTGAAATTATTTGGCGGTTGGCAGTAACAACGTATAGGCGGCGCCGTTGTCAACCGGCTGGAATATGTATTGTATTGGCCTGAAATGCATATCAGTCCAGTTTTATCAGTTTTTGCACAATCTCTTCCCGTTGCGCTTCATACTGTTCTGGTAACATCAGGTGGGTACCCAGTTCTGCTGCCGGCTCATCTACCGTAAATCCCGGTGTATCGGTAGCCAGTTCAAATAAAACCCCACCCGGTTCCCGGAAGTATACGGAACGGAAATATTTGCGATCTAGTTGTGGCGTGACGTTTAAGCCACGGTCTTCCAACAGTTGCCGATAATGCATTTGCATGGCATCATCTTTCATGCGGAAAGCAATATGATGTACACTGCCACCTGCTACATGACCCCGGGGTTCCCCCTTGGCTTCTACCAGGTCAATATAGTTGGCGGTATCACCGGCAGGCGGGGCAAACCGGTAGCGATTGGTGTGATTTTTTTCCAATTGATATCCGAACACAGATACCAGCAAATCAGCCGTAGGTTGTATGTCGTCCAAAGTAAGGGTAACATGATGAAAGCCACGGGTGGCATTTGCTTCTGTTACTTCATTGGTAACCCAGGGCTGTCTGTTATCTGCTTTTTCCGGTACTGTTAACTCTACTTTTAATCCGTCAGGATCAATAAAAGTCAGGTAGATGTCGCCGAATTTGGCAGAAGGTTTATTATAGATAACATTCTCTTTATCCAATCTTTTCAGCCAGAAATCAATACTGCCCTCAGGAATGGAATAACCCACTTCGGTGGCCATATGTGTGCCTCTGCGGCCCGTCGTAATATCCTGCCAGGGGAAAAATGTGAGGATTGTGCCAGGTGTACCAGTTTCGTCTCCATAATAAAAATGATAAGTATGCGGGTCATCAAAGTTGACAGTTTTCTTTACAAAACGTAACCCCATTACCCGGGTATAAAAATCATAATTCTTTTTAGCATTGCCAGCAATCGCCGTCACATGATGGATACCTGTTATGTCGTTCATAGTTACTCCTTTTATCTTTAAGCGGTTGATTCAGCTGTTAGCGATGGGGTAGCTAACAGCTAAATGCAAACAACTATTTTTTAATCAACTGCACTTCGCCGTTTATTTTCACTTCGTCACTTACCATAACGCCGCCAGCTTCTGTAACTGCATTCCAGTTGAGACCAAAATCTTTACGGTTAATTTTTCCATTGATGGTAAAACCTGCTTTGGTATTGCCCCATGGATCTTTTACCACACCGCCGAATTCTACAGAAAGCTTAATGTTTTTGGTAACATCGCGGATGGTCAGATCTCCGTATAATTCATAAGAGCCATCATTGTCTATATTCTCATATTTGGTAGCTACAAATGTGATGTTCCGATGGGTATTAACGTCAAAGAAATCAGGAGAACGAAGGTGCTTATCACGGTCATCACTACCCGTAGAAATAGAATCTACATCTACGGTTACTTTTACTTTTGCTGTCATAAAGTCTTCTTCTTCTGTTTCAGCTTCTACGTTGAAGTTGTAAAATTTACCACTGATATTGGTGATCATCAGGTGGCGGATTTTGAATCCCAGCTCACTGTGACTAAGGTCTACGGCCCATTGTTGTTTTGCCATAAGTAAATGTAATTTTAAAATGAATCAATGAAATGATCGTTGCCGCGTAAGTCGCTGCAGGGCTATATTCTAACAAGTATTCCTGCTTATTGTTTAGTGCTTCGCTATCACAAATGTCGGTTGAAAGAGGCAGGGCTAAAATGGACCAAATGCCGTAATTGATGTACTATTTATGACAGCTACTAAAGATAACAAATTTCAGGTAAGTACTTTATTATCAAATTATGTATAATTTTTAAACATTATTCATAAAATATTGTTTGTTGGTGTTGGGGTTGGCGCCGCCTTCCTGATGAAAAGAGAACCGTATGAGATACTACCTGCTTTTAATACCGTTATTGACTGTATTACATGTGAGGGCACAACAGAACGGGCAACAGCTGACCTTAAAACAATGTTATCAACTCGCAAAGAATGGGAATACCCTCATCCAGCAGGCCCAACGCTCCTTACAGGCAAGAGAATACAACCTACAGGCAGAGAACAGCAGCTATTACCCGAAGCTGGATCTCCTGGCGGGATATAATTACCTGGGTAAACCACTGGAGATAAATCTGCAGCAGGTAAAAGATGGTGTAGTCAATGGATCATCTGCCCAAAGTGTAAATACCGCCAATACCGTATTTCAACAAATCACCGGCCAGCCACTTCCCCAAAGTGTAAAGGATGTCATCTATAATGGTACGAAAGGGATTATCAATACTTTTTACCCGGACTATAACCCTGAGCTATCCAAACAATCTTACTTTACCGCCGCGCTGGCATTGCGTCAGCCCATTTACCTGGGAGGGAAAATTGCCGCTGCACAGCAGCTGGCACGTACCCAGGTGGTAGGTGGGCAATTCAATCAACAGGTAGTCGAAAAGGGATTATACTTCGCCATTGGCGCTCAGTATATCCGTATCCTTTACCTCAATACGATGATGGCACATGAAGAAGTGATTGTAGAAGCGTTTAAGAAGAACCGCGATTACGCTACTTCACTGAAAGATAATCAGATATTACCCCCATATCTGCTCAACTGGGCCAGGGTAGCCTATATACAGGCCACCAGCCGGTACAGTAACCTCGAACTGGAAAAAGAAAATGCGCTGCTGGAGCTGAACAACCTCCTGGGCCAGCCGCTGGAAACGCCTATCATCATTGAAGATACCCTGCAGTATGAGCTGAAACCTGTTGCCGGCGACGGGCAAATGACGCAACTCACCAATAACCCGACCTACCGTTTGGTGGAAAATAAAACGGATCTCGCCAATGTAGCCCTGAAAGCCTCCCGCTCACTGGCGTTACCCAACATATTTGCGATCGGCAGTTTAAATCTATATCAGAAAGATTTACCCGTAACGATCCCACCATGGCTTGTTGGCGTGGAAATGCAGTGGAATCTTTTCGATGGATTACAGAAGTATAAGCGTACCAAAGCCTCCAAAATGCTGGTGGAAGAGGCACAGATGGCCGCAGCCAATACTAAAACATCATTGGAACTGCGACTACGTGTAGCCATGAACAAGATGAAGGCTCTCCAAAATGATGTGGCCTCCCTCGACAGCGCCAGACAACAGGCCCGCGTCACCACCACACTGGTCACCGACCGGATGCAGAATCAGTTGTCGTCCGTAAAAGATGTCAATGACGCACTTTTGCAGGAAGAAGAAATGCAGAAGATCTATTATACCGCCGTGATGGGCTACTACCTGGCACTGGCAGAATATTGGAATGTAGTAGGTACACCGGAACAATTTGCTACTTACGTTGACAGATAAACAGCATCATTCATGAAAGGCATATTAAAAAATTATTGGGCGCTGCTGATTCCCATTGCGGTATTAATTATTGCACTGTTCTTTGTTGCGAAGAAGCCTGCAGCAGCAGATAAGTCAGTAATTGGGATGGTAGATGCAGACTATGTGGATGTTGCCGCTGAATTTCCCGGCCGGCTCGATAGCCTGCTGGTAAAACAGGGAGATACCATCCGTAAAGGACAACTGCTGGGCGTACTCAGATCCACCGAAATAAATGCCATTCGTAATCAGGCAGAAGCGGCCATAGACGCCGCGAAAGGGCAGCTTACACTTTTACAGAAAGGAGCCCGCCCGGAAGCCATCAAAGCCGCCGATAACCTCTATAACATCACTCAACGCCAATATGAGCTGATGCAGAAAACCTATCAGCGTATGCAAAACCTGTTCGATGATGAGGTGATTTCCGGTCAGGAAAAAGACCTGGTTTACTTTAAACTACAGGCGGCCAAAAAAGAAATGGAAACGGCCAAACTGAATATGGATATGTTGCAACAAGGCAGCCGCCCCGAACTGATTACCACCGCGGAGGCAATTGTTCGCCAGGCACAACAGGGATATGAACTCACTAAAGCCTTGTCGGATAATACATACATTCATGCACCTTCAGATGGTATTATCACTTCCATGGTCATTGAAGAAGGCGAAATTGTAGCCATCGGATATCCATTGATGACCATACAGAAACCAGCTACCTATCATATTACCTATAATATCCGGCAGGATGATATGAAAGATTTTCCACTGGGCAGTAAGTTTAATATGCGGGTACCAGGCTGCGATCCAGAAAACTTTGAAGCAGAAGTATCTAAAGTAGCACCATCTCTCACATTTGCTAACTGGGTACCGGTAAAGGAAACCGGAAAATTTGAGCTGCGTACCTTCACGGTAGACCTGAAACCCATTCGTCAAACCGATATCAAAGGGCTCCGCCCCGGCATGACTGCCTCCATGACCCTCCCATGATGCTGCGCACCATTACCCATATCACTATCCGGGAATGGAAGCGTATCCTCACGCTCCCGGAACATTACCTGGTGCTGCTGGTATTGCCGGCACTGGTATGCTTCCTATACGGCTACATTTATAAAAACCAGTTTGCACGTGAATTGCCGGTGGCGATCTGGGACGAGTCCAATTCGCCTTTATCGAGGCAGTTTACGTTCATGCTGGAACAAACAGAGAGTATTCATATTACGCAACAGGTACACAATGAGGCCACGGTAGAAGAGATGATGCAGCGGGGGCTTATCCAGGGAGCCATTCATTTCCCGGTTCGCATGGATGATCACATCAAGAGCCGTCAGCCGGTGTATATCACCGTTTATACCAACGGCGCGGCTGTGGTAACGGCGAAACTGATTTATAAGGATGCCGCCAAAGTATTGATTACGGCGGGTTCCGGCGTGGTATTGCAAAAGTTCACGAAAACAGGTATGCCGGCAGGCAGGGCTATGGCGTTGGTACAACCCATCAAACTAACTTCTTATATACTGTATAATCCCCAGTTCAGTTACCTGCAATACCTGGTGCCAGGCCTTATTGCCGTGGCGTTGCAGATGATGATCATTATGGTGACCATATTGACGATTAACCTGGAAGGGAAGCGCGGTACGCTGGCGGAGTTGAATCAGCTTGCAAAAGGCTCTGCCTCCAATGTGTTGCTGGGAAAGGGATTGGCATATCTGAGCGTAAGCTGGATGCATTATATCCTGGTAACATGTATCGTATACCCGGTTTTTGCCAGCGGAAGAATTGGCGGGTCCTGGGCATTGTTTTCACTTTTTACCCTGCTCATTATTGCTTGTATCAGTATTGGTTTTATGGTGTCAGCCATTGTGAGTGACGTAATGGTGTCCTGCGACCTGGGCCTGTTCTATACTTCCCCGGCTTTTGTATTCAGCGGTTTTACTTTTCCCCGCTGGGCGATGCCCTGGTATGATCAGTATTACGCGTGGCTGATGCCTTTTACGCCTTTCCTGGATGGATTTTTTAAAGTGTATTTTATGGCATTGCCATTACATTATGTATATAAGGAAATAGGACAGCTATTCATTTACATCATCGTTACCCTCCCGGTGGCGCTGTTATTCCTGCAACGCAGGTTGAATAAATTATCATTGGCGCATGCGTGATTTTTTTCGTCATATTATCCGGTTGTTCCTGCGGGAACTGAAGCTGGTGGCTAAAGATCACAGTCTGTTGCTTACTTTGCTGATAGCGCCTATCCTGTATGCTTTTTTCTATGGGAGTATATATAGTTATAAGGTAGAAGAAAAAGTGACCCTCGCGGTGGCAGATGATGATAAAAGTGAGTTATCCCACACCTTCCTGCAACAGCTGACCAAAATGCAGATAGTGGAAGTAGTGGGGGCGGTAGACCTGAAAGATGCCCAGGAGAAAATGTATTACGGCAATTGCCAGGGCTATCTTTACATCCCGAATGGCGTACAAAAGAAAGTGCTCGCTTTACAGCAAGGAGATATTGTATTAGCGGTAAATGCTGCGCGCTTCCTGCCATCCAGCGAATTGGCCGGGGGGATTACCGCGCTGGCACTCACAGTGGGGGCAGGGGTACGTTTAAAATACAACGAAATGCAGGGCATGAATACACAAATGGCCATGCGGGAAACCCAACCTGTGAACCTGGATTACCGCCCGATGTATAATTCCCGCTCCAGCTACGGTGCTTTTCTGTTGCCCGGTTTACTGGCATTGATATTACAGCAGACCTTATTAATAGGTCTGTCGGAAAGTATGGCATTGGACAAGGAAAGAATAAAGGTGCCGGAAATGGTGAACATGGGTGGTGGCAGCCTGTCGGCCACGCTCTGGGGAAAAGGACTTTTTTATATGATATTGTTTGGTTGCTATGCTTTCTTTTTCATGACGGTGAACTATACAACGTTGAATATTCCTTTCCGCGGGCATGTATCCGACGTGGTGGTGGCGTTTGGCTGTTTCTTTTTTACCCTCATTCCCATGGCGATTTGGCTGGGTACCATGTTTCCCAGTCAGTTGTTAGCGGCTCAGATGATGGTTTTTTCTACCTACCCGGTATTTCTGATTGCCGGCTATGTGTGGCCATACGATTCCTTACCGGTGCCTTTGCAATGGGTATCGTCGATGGTGCCTACCACGCCCTTTCTCCGGTTCTATGAGTCTGTAGTGCAAACCGGTGGTACCATATCCGATAATGTGCCATCTGTGCTGCATTTGCTGGCATTATCCGCCTTTTATACCTTGCTGGCGCTGCTCGGATTAAGGCGCTTGCATAAGCAACAACAATCCCTATCTTTGTAACGGATGTATGCAATTGTAGATATAGAAACGACAGGCGGCCATGCCAGCGCTAATGGCATTACGGAAATCGCCGTTTTCTTGTATGACGGAAAGGAAATTACGCAGCATTACCAGACGTTGGTAAACCCCGGTATCCCCATTCCTTATTACATTGAATCACTTACGGGTATCAGTAACAGTATGGTAGCAACAGCGCCGCCCTTTGAGGCGATTGCCCCACTGCTGTACGATTTGCTGAAAGACCGCATTTTTGTGGCGCACAATGTTAATTTCGATTACTCCTTTATCAAGCACCAGCTGGGCAATGCAGGGTTGGACCTGCAATGCAAAAAGCTGTGTACGGTGCGSCTGGGACGGAAAATATTCCCGGGCCTGAAATCATACAGTCTCGGTAACATCTGCCGGCATTTCGGTATCCCCGTGAATGGCCGCCACCGCGCCGGCGGAGATGCGGAAGCCACTACAAAACTCTTCGGCCTCTTACTGGCCAATGATAATGAAAAACATATTGCCGCCGCCCTGAAAGTGGGCTCCAAAGAACAATTCCTGCCGCCTAACCTGCCACCGGATCAGGTAAAGTCGCTGCCAGACAGACCTGGCGTGTACTACTTCCATGATCAGAAAGGAAAAATTGTATACGTAGGTAAGGCGAAAGATCTGAAGAAGCGTGTTAATAGCCATTTTACCGGACATAGCACCAGTCGTCAGCGGCAAAATTTCCTGAGAACCATTTATAGTATTACCCATCAGGAAACGGCCACAGAACTGATGGCCTGCATATTGGAGTCCGTAGAAATCAAGCGCCTGTGGCCTGTTTTCAACTATTCCCAGAAGCGGGTGGAATTCCGCTACGGCTTCTACCTGTTTGAAGACCAGCAGGGCTACCTCCGGCTGGCCATCGAGAAAAAGCGCAAGTATTCGCATCCGGTACACAGCTTTAACTTGCTGATAGACGGACACCGGCTGTTACGCTCCCTGATTAAGGAGTTTGAGCTATGTCCTAAATTATGCTTCCTGCAAAAGGGGAGTGGGACCTGTGCCGGCGTTACCGCTGCCACCTGCAAAGGCGCCTGTGAGAAAGCGGAAGCTCCGGCCAGCTACAATGAGCGTATGAAAGCGGCTGTAGCGTTCCTCCAGGAACAACAGCCCTCGGTGATCATCGTTGACAAAGGCCGCCACCCGGAAGAAAAGAGCTGTATCCTGATGGAGAAGGGCCGCTTTTACGGGATGGGCTATATCCCGGCGCACATCGACACCTCAGCAGCGGATCAGTTCCGGGAATACCTGACGCCCTACGCGGAAAATGAAGTGATCATTGGCTTGCTTCGCCCGTACGCCAGCAACAGCCGGCAGTTGTCGGATGTCAGCTGAATAGCAAACAACAAAAGGTAGTCATCTCCCTAAACAAAAATCCGGGTCAATAAAAAAAATCACACAATCGCTGAAATTCAGGTGATTCCTAATTACTTTTGCACCTCGTAACAGTGATTTACTTCTTTAATTATTAATTTTTATTCATGTTAGAGTCAAATTTCAAATTGCCAGGTCAAACTGCTTTTTACAAAGGAAAAGTACGTGATGTTTACACCATTGATGACAGGCTGATGGTAATGGTAGTAAGTGATCGTATCTCTGCATTTGACGTAGTACTGCCGCGCCCGATTCCTTTCAAAGGTCAGGTGCTGAACCAGGTTGCTGCTATTATGTTGGAAGCCACTAAGGATATTATGCCTAACTGGGTAAAATCATCTCCGCTGCCAAACGTTACTATCGGTTTGAAATGCGAAACTTTCCCGGTGGAAATGGTGGTACGTGGTAACCTTACCGGCCATGCCTGGAGAACTTATAAATCCGGTCAGCGTGTATTGTGTGGCGTTACTATGCCTGATGGAATGAAGGAAAACGATTTCTTCCCGGCTCCAATTATTACACCTACCACCAAAGCACATGAAGGACACGATGAGGATATTTCCCGTGAAGAAATCATTGCACAAGGTCTGGTAAGCAAAGAAGACTACGAACAACTGGAAAAATACACCCTCGCCTTGTTCCAGAGAGGTAAGGAAATGGCAAGTGCACGTGGACTGATCCTGGTAGATACCAAATATGAGTTTGGAAAAATCGGCGATACCATCTACGTAATCGACGAAATCCATACACCAGATTCTTCCCGTTACTTCTACGCAGAAGGCTACGAAGAAAATCAGAAAAATGGTACCCAACAAAAACAACTCAGTAAAGAGTTTGTTCGCGAATGGCTGATGGATAACGGTTTCCAGGGTAAAGACGGACAACAGGTACCGGAAATGACAGACGAATTTGTAAACAGCGTAAGCGAGCGTTACATCGAGCTGTTCGAAAACATTACCGGTCAAAAATTTGTGAAAGAAGAAGTTGCGGCTGCGGATGCAGAATCCAGAATTATAGCTGCACTGAAAAGTTTATAATCATTTTAACTGCTCTGGTAGCTTACTACCGGAGCAGTTTTATCCCTTTTGTGCACGATGAAAATACAATTGATCTCCGCGGCAGTTTGTTTGTTAAGCATGAGCGCCTGTAACAACGGCACCAAATCTCCTAAAGAATTAAGCAGCGCTGAAATACTGGAACAGGCCGGGAAAGCGCCTGGCATGAATGCGGGTAACGGCACCTTTTCTGTACAAACACCCGAAGGCTGGAGTAAAAAAGATACCGTCATCAGCCGGGTGGAATATACCTTTATGATGGCTCCTGCCCAAGCAGGTAGCGCATTTCAGGCCAATGTAAATATTATTACCCAGGAGTTGAAAAATGGGTCTTCGTTAGATAAATACATGGCAGCTACCCAACAGGAAATGCAAAATTATTTCGACGGCTATCGGCAACTGGAAGACGGAGAACGCACCGTTACAGATGTAAAGGCAAAATGGTTGAAATGCCAGTATACACACCGGGAAACCGGTACGAAGCTGAATATCATCGTTACCGTTCTGGTGAAACGTAATATTGTGTATGCCATTACCATGACCACCCTCGCCGATGAATTAGAAAAATATGCGCCACAACTGGATGGAATACTCAATTCCTTCGTGGCAAAGTAGAGCATAAAGCATAAAGCCGAAAGCAAAAAGCTATTGACGCGAATGATCATTGCGAATATTACTACGCTTTGTTCATTCGCGTCAATAGCTTTTTGCTTTCGGCTTTATGCTTTCTGCTCCTCAAAATCCCTTATTTTTGTTAGCAAATTGACGAACCATTGAAACACCTTGCCGCACTTAATAAATATTTTCTCTCTAATAAATGGCGCCTGATCCTGGGATTGTTGTTTACCGCGATATCTATTGTATTCAGCGTTTTCCAACCCATTATGGTCAGACAGATATTTGACCTGCTTTCTCATAACATTGATGAATACCGGTTGCTGAGTGATACATCATTGAAAAGCTTCTTCCGCGCTGATTTTACTCATGTACTTGCATTTTATGGTGTGAGTATTTTGATCTTTGCATTGCTGAGTGGATTCTTTCTTTTTCTGCAAAGACAAACACTCATTGTGATGAGCCGGCATATCGAATACGATCTGAAGAATGAAATATACCAGCACTATCAGAAGCTGGACCTGAATTTCTTTAAGATGCATCGTACCGGCGACCTGATGAGTCGTATAACCGAAGATGTATCACGGGTACGCATGTACGTAGGACCAGCCATTATGTATGCGTCCCGTACGCTGTTTCTCATTGTGATTATAGTCTACCTGATGTTGCAGGTGAATCCGCTGTTGACGCTGTATACCTTGTCGCCACTGCCTTTTCTGGCATTAACGATTTATTACGTGAACAGGATTATTCATCGTAAAAGTGAAAGGATACAGTCGCAGTTATCAAATATTACTTCCATTGCGCAGGAATCATACAGTGGTATCCGCGTCATCAAATCTTATATCCAGGAAGAAGCCAGTGCACAGCATTTCGAAGAAGCGAGTGAAGCATACAAGCAAAGCTCTATCAGCCTGGCGAAAACAGATGCCTTGTTTCAACCTACCATGGCGCTGATGATAGGGTTGAGTGTGATACTCACTATCTTCATCGGGGGCATACAGGTGATACATGGTAATATTACCGTGGGTAACCTCGCGGAGTTTGTGATTTACGTAAACATGCTCATGTTTCCGTTCTTCTCCATCGGCATGGTAGCGGCTATGATACAGCGCGCAGCTGCCTCACAGCAACGTATAAACGAATTTCTGCAGCAGGAGCCTGTTATTAAGGATCTGCCTGGCGCCAAACCGGCAAAGCTGCAGGGCGGCGTGCGGTTAGAGAATGTAACATTCACTTATCCGCATACCGGTATCACTGCTATCAGTAACTTCAACCTGGACATTGCGCCCGGTCAAAAGGTCGCTGTTATTGGTCGTACCGGCTCCGGCAAGAGCACGCTGGCACAGCTGCTCATCCGTATGTATGATCCGCAAAAGGGAAAAGTGATGGTAGATAATCTGGATGTGCGACAGCTGGAACTCTCCAGCTTACGTAGTCAGATTAGTTATGTGCCACAGGACGTATTCCTGTTTTCCGACAGCATTGCCAATAACATTCGTTTCGGAGATCCTGCTGCCAGCCTGCAAACGGTGCAAACCGCTGCCAGACAGGCTTCTGTAGAGAAAGATATCCTGGGCTTTAATGAAGGATTTGATACGGAAATAGGAGAGCGGGGGGTGACGTTGAGTGGCGGACAGAAGCAACGTATTTCCATTGCCCGCGCATTGATCAAGAATCCGGATATCCTCATTTTCGACGACTGCCTGTCGGCCGTAGATGCCCGCACAGAGAAAGAGATCATAGGCAACCTGTATGCCTATCTGAAAAACAAAACGGCCATCATCATTACCCATCGCATTTTTGCACTATTTGAATTCGATAAAATCATCGTTCTGGACGAAGGAAAGATCGTTGAACAAGGTACGCATAGTGATTTATTATCATTGAATGGTTACTACGCAGATCTGTATAACCGTCAGCAATCCGGAGAGGAGGAAAGTGTAACTGAGTAGCAATCATGTGCTTGTATATCCCCCACGGAAGCCGGTTACACGCTGGTTTTATGATTTTTCAAAATCATTTAAAAATATTTTGATATTTGTAAAACAATAGTATATTTGTTTCTTATTGTAACAGGATTTGATTCGTTAACACTTAAATCTATCAACTGTGGCGTACGAAAACAACAATCAACAGGAAAGAAACAATGATAGCATCTTTTCTAAACGATTGAAAGCGGGCAAAAGAAGAACGTACTTCTTTGATGTAAAGACCACTCGGGGAAACGACTATTTTCTTACTATAACAGAAAGTAAGAAACGTTTTAATGACAATGGTTATGACAGGCACAAAGTATTCCTGTACAAGGAAGACTTCAACAAGTTCCTGAACGCACTGACCGAAACCATCAACTATGTTAAAACAGAATTGATGCCCGATTTCGACTTTGATGCGTACAACCATGATTATGTGCAGGAAGAACAGGACGAAACAGATGCAGACGGTGCAGAAGGTGCGGAAGTACGCACTCCAGCTGCAGTTGAAGCAGTTCCTGTAGAGGCGTCAGTTGCTGCGCCAGCTTCACATAGCTCAGATGAGGTAGATAAATGGTAAGATTTTTTACTCAATTTTTTTACTTAAAATAATTGTCAACCCCCGGATTTCTCCGGGGGTTCTTTATTGAGGTAAAAGCATAAAGCGGAAAGCAAAAAGCCATTGAGGCGATTGACCAGTGCGTATATTATATTCGCTTTGATCAATCGCCTCAATGGCTTTTTGCTTTCCGCTTTATGCTTTATGCTGTCCGCATAGCTTTCCAGGCATTAATGAGCCCATTGGTGCTGGCATCGTGGTTCAATATCACATTGTTGTTTTCCAGCTCCGGCAGTATTTTACTAGCCAATTGTTTGCCTAATTCTACGCCCCATTGGTCAAAGCTATAGATATTCCAGATCACTCCCTGTACGAAGATCTTATGTTCGTATAGGGCTATCAGTGAGCCCAGTGAACGAGGCGTAATTTTCTTGAGCAGGAAGGAGTTAGTAGGACGATTACCGCTGAATATTTTCGATGGTACAATCTTCGCCAGCTCTTCTGCAGAGGCGCCTGACTTTTCCAGTTCTGCACGTACTTCCGCTTCTGTTTTACCATTCATCAGTGCTTCTGTTTGCGCAAAGAAGTTGGATAACAGCTTCACATGATGGTCGCCGATTGGGTTGTGGCTGATGGCTGGTGCGATAAAATCGCAGGGGATTATACGTGTACCCTGGTGAATCAGTTGGTAGAAAGCATGTTGTCCGTTAGTACCTGGTTCACCCCATACAATCGGCCCGGTTTCATAACTAACGTTATGGCCTGTACGATCTGCTGTTTTACCATTGCTTTCCATATTACCCTGTTGGAAGTAAGCTGCAAAACGGTGCATGTATTGGTCGTACGGAAGTATTGCTTCTGTAGCGCTGCCAAAGAAGTTGCCGTACCAAAGACCGATGAGCGCCATGGTCACCGGGATATTTTGTTCCAATGGTGTTTCAGCAAAGTGGCGATCTACTACGTGTGCGCCTTCCAGTAACTCGGTGAAGTTGTCGAAGCCAATGGTGAGGGCAATGGATAAACCAATAGCGGACCATAAGGAATAACGGCCACCTACCCAATCCCAGAATTCGAACATGTTTTTAGGATCGATACCAAAAGCTGTCACTGCTTTTTCATTGGTAGACAAGGCTGCAAAATGTTTGGCGATGAACTTTTCGTCTTCAGCATGTTCCAGGAACCAGCTGCGTGCGGTGTGCGCATTGGTCATGGTTTCCTGCGTGGTAAAGGTTTTGGAAGCAATCAGGAACAGGGTTTCATCCGGTGTTATTTTCTTCAGCGTTTCAGCGATGTGTGTACCGTCTACATTGGAAACGAAGTAAGTCTGGATGTTAGGTTTCCAGTAAGGCTTCAGTGCCTCTGTTACCATTACCGGACCCAGGTCGGAACCACCGATACCGATGTTTACAATATAACGTATAGGCTTACCCGTATATCCCTTCCATTCACCGGAATGAATTTGCCGGCAGATGTGATCCATTTTGTTCAGTACTGCTTTTACATCTGGCATTACATCGCGGCCATCCAGCATCACTGGTTTGTCGGAAGTATTGCGTAAGGCGGTATGCAGTACCGCACGGTTTTCGGTGACATTGATTTTTTCTGCACCAAACATCGCCTGGATAGCGGCGGGCACCCCACATTCATTGGCCAGGCCTAATAAGAGGTTGCGGGTATCTTCAGTAATAATATTCTTGGAATAATCGAAAAGGATGTCTTCAAACTGCAGTGAGAATTGACTAAAGCGTTCTTTATTCTCCATAAACAAGGCACGCATATGTACCTTTTTCATTTCTTCAGCGTGTTTCTTTAAAGCATCCCACGATTTGGTGGTAGTTGGATTGGTAGATGGAAACATAGTAGTGTATATATTAAATGCGCGTCAAAAATAATCTTTTAGTATCAGGATTTCTGTTTCCTGTAGAATTGCCAGGAAATTGTGATGGCAATAATGCCGATGGCAATGATGCAGCTATGCACAATGGCATTCTCTTCCAGTATATCCATTGATTTTCTTTTCACCAGGATGCCGTAGAATGCCCATACACTAACAAGTGCGTACACGATATTGTTGCGAAGCAATACCATGGCCATGCTGGACAAGGTACCCAGTCCAATCATGCCGATGGTCCAGCGGATTTGATTGTGCAGGTTGCCTTCCCAGCCGGCGTATACCAGCAGGGTAGTGATGTTGGCCATGGTGGCAATGGCCAGCCAGCCCAGGTAAAGACTGAAAGGGAAATGGACAAACCATCTTTCAGGTAATGTAGCGGGTACCGTGCCTATGCGAAAGTTCAGGTGAATGATCACGATGGAAATGAGTAGTATAAACATGATGACTACACTAACAGGAATCAGGTGGTAGTGCCAGGCAAAAAGCCAGCAGGCATTGGCCACGGAGGAGATGAGAAACCATTCCTTCATTTTCTGCATCAGCCGGGATAAAGCATCCGGATGTTTGTTGGAGAAGGCCAGCCAGAGCTGGTAAATAATAAATACGCCAATAGAAAAATAGATCAGCCCCCAGATCAAAAATGTGAAATGCGCCGGTGCAAAAAGATTGGGATATTCCTCCGAAATCTGGGCGGTGGTTTTGCCATTGATGGGAAGGGCCACTGCCAGTACATTGACTGTTAACATGAGGATATAACCGAGCGTATTAAAGATAGACTTGTTCTTAAAAATGAGGGTTTCATGGCTGACCATAATGAATAAACACTTTTTGTAATATTAGCGACATGGTTACCGCGTTATGGCGCAAATATTATGCTAAAATGGACAAGTAAAACAAACTTAGCCGACATTAGCAGATATCTGTATTTTTACATACATTTGCCAGCTATGACAGCTGAGCAACTTAAAGCTATGAGGGACCGTTTATATGTCCTGGGAGGTTTTCTTTAACGTACCTGACCGATTAGCTAAAATAGAAAACGACAAACAACTAAGCCTGGCGCCCGGTTTCTGGGACGACAACGTCAGAGCAACTTCGATTCTGAAGGAAATTAAGGTAAACAAATATTGGGTGGACCTTTACGATCAGGTAAACGCGGCTATCGATGATAGTGCGGTCCTGAACGATTTTTTCAAAGAAGGAGAAGCTTCCGAGGAAGAAGTAGAACAGGCGTATGGTGCTGCAGTAGTGGCATTGGACGATCTGGAGTTTAAATCTACTTTAAACCAGCCGGAAGATGAAATGCCTGCAGTACTCACCATTAACTCCGGTGCAGGCGGCACGGAAAGCCAGGATTGGGCCGAAATGCTGCTGCGTATGTACCGCATGTATGGAGAGAAACAAGGTTGGAAAGTATCAGAAATTGATACACAATATGGGGATGGTGCCGGGATTAAATCCGCTACACTGGAATTTGATGGCGACTTTGCTTATGGTCACCTCAAAGCAGAAAGCGGGGTACACCGACTGGTACGTATTTCACCATTTGACTCCAATGCGCGCCGGCACACCTCTTTCGCCTCCGTATATGTATATCCGTTAGTAGACAATACTATCGAGATTGCTGTAAACCCTGCAGACCTGGAATGGGAATTCTATCGTTCCGGTGGTAAGGGCGGACAGAACGTAAACAAGGTGGAAACGGCGGTGCGATTGAAGCACATCCCTTCCGGAATCATCATCGAATGTCAGCAGGCCCGTACACAGGGAGAGAACCGCGAAAAGGCGCTCACCATGTTAAAGTCGCGCTTGTATGAAGAAGAGATCCGTAAAAGAGAAGAGCTGAAAAATGCAGCCAACGCCAACAAACGCAAAATCGAATGGGGCTCACAGATCAGATCATACGTATTCCATCCGTATAAAATGATCAAAGACCACCGCACCGATTTTGAAGTAGGTAACGTAGGGCCTGTAATGGACGGTGAACTCAACGGATTTATCAAAGCTTACCTGATGATGCAGAAGGAAGAGGACAATAATTAATAAGGATCTACTAATTATTATTAAGCCTTTAGGCTTTGTAACCATTAATTTTGCTGCGGAAACAAAACACGTAGTCGTTTGTTTATTTGGTTGTTTACAGTCCCGGTATTTTCACCAGGCCTATAAATAGCCAAATAAACAAATATAAAATCAGGTTACAATGAATACAGGATACTTTGAATACGCAGCGCCAGCCAATGAGCCTGTGTTGTCTTATGCGCCAGGTTCCGCTGAGAGAATTGCCCTAAAGAAACAATTAGCCGCATTTAAGGGAGAAGTAGCTGATATACCTATGTACATCGGCGGTGAAGAAATTCGTACCGGTAAAACGGTAGATCTGCACCCTCCGCACGAAATCAAGCACAAATTAGGTCATTTCCATATGGGGGAGGCCTCCCACGTGAAAGCCGCTATCAAAGCCGCTTTGGATGCCCGTGAAAAATGGGCTAATATGGATTGGGAGCAACGCGCCGGCATCTTCTTACGCGCTGCTGAACTCCTAGCTACCAAATATCGCTATCATATCAACGCTGCTACCATGCTCGGTCAAAGCAAAAATGCTTACCAGGCTGAAATAGACAGTGCTTGTGAACTGATCGACTTCCTCCGCTACAATGTGCACTTCCTGAGCGAAATTTATCGCCAGCAGCCTGTATGTGCGCCAGGCATTCACAACCGCGTAGAATATCGTCCACTCGAAGGTTTCGTACTCGCGGTTACGCCATTTAACTTCACCGCTATTGCTGGTAACCTGCCTACTTCCGCAGCCATGTGCGGTAACGTAGTAGTGTGGAAGCCCGCTAATACACAGGTGTTTGCCGCTCAGATCATCATGAAAGTGCTGATAGAAGCAGGATTACCTGCTGGTGTAATCAACCTGGTATATGCAGGCGGTCCGCTCATCGGCGATATCTGCTTCGCAGATCCTCACTTCGCTGGTATCCACTTCACCGGTTCTACCGGCGTATTCCAGACTATGTGGAAAACCATCGGCGAAAACATTCACAAATACAAAACATACCCACGCATCGTAGGGGAAACAGGTGGTAAAGACTTCGTGCTCATTCACAAATCAGCCGATGTAGATATTGCTGTTACCGCCTTAGCCCGTGGCGCTTTCGAATACCAGGGCCAGAAATGTTCTGCTGCCTCCCGTGCATACATACCAAACAATCTTGCTGACAATATAAAATCAAAATTAGTTGCCGAACTGAAAACCATGAAAATGGGTACCACAGAAGATTTCAGCAACTTCATCAATGCAGTAATCGATGAACGCTCTTTCGATAAAATTGCGCAATACATCGATAATGCAAAGAAAGATCCTTCCGTAAAAATCATTGCGGGCGGTAACTACAGCAAAGCAGAAGGTTATTTCATTGAGCCTACCATCATTGAAACCACCGATCCTAAGTACATTACCATGTGCGAGGAAATCTTCGGCCCAGTGCTGACGATCCACGTATATGAAGCCGATAAGTTTGAAGAAATCATGCAGGTAGTAGATACCACTTCCGAATACGCATTAACCGGTGCTATCATTGCACAGGATCGTTATGCGGTGGAACTGGCTACCCGCAAACTGGTAAACAGTGCAGGTAACTTCTATATCAACGATAAGCCAACCGGCGCAGTAGTAGGCCAGCAGCCATTTGGCGGCGCCCGCGCTTCCGGTACCAACGATAAAGCCGGCTCTATGCTGAACCTCTACCGTTGGCTGAGTGCAAGAAGTATCAAGGAAACTTTCGTTCCTGCTACCGATTACCGGTATCCGTTCCTGAAAGAAGCTTAGTAAATGTTCATGATTTATATGCAGGCGGTGGATGTATATCCATCGCCTTTTTTGTACCTTGCACCCTCATTTTAGTATCATGGAAACTACGCAGGCGGAGATCATTACCACTTATTTCTCAGAATATCATAAACAACGTCGGGTGGCCGACCTGGAGCAACGACTCCTGGCTGCTGGTGTAACTCAACCAGAAGCCAGCATTGCCGCCGTTAAAGGATTTAATGAGTATTTCAGTAAGCAGATGCGTACCACCGGCGTTAAAGCCGGTATTTTCCTCGCAGTAGCTTTAGTATTCCTCATCCGCGTGATAACGCTCACCAACCGCGAGGAAGGCAGCTTTATGCAGGTCTCCTTTTCCCTGGCCCTGGTAGCTTTTGCACTGGTGCGTGGCTTGATATGGGGTATACAATTGTTTGCCCTGAAAGAAGAAATTAGTTCGTTTAGAGATTTAAGACGTTTATAGTATCTTGAGATGCTATGAAATTTTATTATCCCGCCCTGTGTTTATCGCTGGCAGCCTGTGCGAACCAGGCGCCAATACCGTCCGAACAACCTGCTCCAAAAGAGATCAGCCTCCCTGCACGCCCGGAGCCATATACCTTCTTCGATAGTATCCAGCACGGACTGGAGTTAACACCGGAACAAGTCAGATGGCATCTTCCCGGATTGGACTCCACCAATACAATTACCGGTTCTCGTATATTCTTCCCCGTAGGAAGACGTTTTGCTTTGGCTACATTTTGGGGGAATGATCAACAGGGTTGTGCCAATCATTATGTGGTAACAATCGACAAAGCATCCATGGTAACCATAGACTGGAAGATGCTAAGTATGGAATGTGATGGCGACTATGGCCACTATATCAGTGAATACACCCGGAATTTCCTCAACGACACTACCATCCAGGTATTGGAGATGTCTCATCTGGATCTTGATTCAGATTCCATTGTGCCTATAGACAGCACTTATACTACCTGGCGGATTATAGCGTCAGGTAAAATAGTGGAACAAAAGGAGGTAAAGAAATAGTTATTGCATTTTCTTCAAAGCGGCCAACGCTTCTGTTACATGTTTCTCTCCATCACGCAGGGAGTTAAACTCATGTACCACAATGCCTTTCTTATCCACGATATAAGTAACACGGCCAGGTATCACAAACGTTTTAGGCACACCAAACAGTTTACGCACTTCATTTTTTGGATCACTCAACAGGGTAAAAGGAAGGTTGTGATGTGTAGCAAAGCTTTTATGCGACGCCACACCATCTGAACTGATACCGATTACCATAGCGCCATACTGCTGGAAGTCCTGGAACGAGTCGCGGAAAGAACAAGCTTCTTTGGTACATACACTGGTTTCATCTTTCGGATAAAAATAAATTACCAGTGGCTGTTTTCCTAAAACAGTAGTAACATCAAAGGTTTTCCCATTTTGATCCTGTAAAGAGAAGGCGGGTATTTTATCTCCTGTTTTAATTTGGGCGTCTGCATTACTGCCCCAGAGCTGAAAGAAAGCGGCCATAGCTATAATTGACTTAAGAAGTTGCATACTTTACAGTATTGAGGACCCTAAATTACGAAGATTAGCACAATGCCTCCAACTAAATGTCTTTTTTATCATATGAGAGAATACTTTAAAGATCGCCCAACGGTACTGACGAAGCTGAATATCCTGTTGGCCCTTTTCTTTTGTCGTAGTGATAAAACAGGCATCAAAATGAAATATTAGATTGTTAATCAGGCATTTCTCACAATCAGCTTTTTATCTGTTGCATTTAATCATTATTTTTGGCACCTAAAACGTTGTGTTTTGAAAACCATACTAAACGGCAAGCAGATGGCTATCACAATAGACCGGCTTTGTCACCAGTTGATAGAAAATCATTTACAGTTTGAACAAACGGTGCTGATTGGATTGCAACCACGTGGGATTTATTTATCCGGCAGAATTCATCAAACCTTGTTGAAATTGGTACCAGGCGCGCATATTGACTACGGTAAACTGGATATCACCTTTTACCGGGACGACTTTAATCAAAGCAAAACGTTACACGTACCCAGCGAAACAAGCATTGACTTTTCTATAGAAAATAAAAAGGTAGTGTTGATAGATGATGTGTTGTATACAGGCCGCACCATCCGTTCGGCACTGGATGCAATGCTGGATTTCGGCCGGCCTGCTTCGGTAGAGCTGCTTACGCTGATCGACAGACGATTCAGCAGACAGTTACCTATTCAGCCCGACTATACCGGACGGACCATAGACGCCCTGATTTCCCAGAAAGTAAGGGTATTATGGAACGAAAGAGATGGTAATGACGAAGTAATTCTAATTGACTAATACGAATCCGGATTTCAGAATTCAGATTTCAACCTTTATATTTGCACATTAATGTCACTTTCTGTAAAACACTTACTCGGAATTCGCGATCTGCAGCGCCAGGATATAGAGCTTATTTTTCAAACAGCCGACCAGTTTAAGGAGGTTTTACAAAGGCCTATTAAAAAGGTTCCTACGCTACGCGATACAACTATTGTTAATTTATTTTTTGAGAATTCTACCCGCACACGCATCTCCTTTGAGTTAGCGGAAAAGCGGCTGGGTGCAGATACCGTTAACTTCTCTGCTTCCGGTTCCTCCGTTTCCAAAGGTGAAACGCTGATTGATACGGTGAACAACATCCTGTCCATGAAAGTGGATATGGTGGTGATGCGCCACTCAGCCAGCGGCGCACCGCACTTCCTGGCCAAGCACATCAACGTGCCTATCCTCAATGCGGGCGATGGTATCAATGAACATCCCACGCAGGCATTGCTGGATGCCTTCTCTATCCGCGAAAGACTGGGTAGCGTTGAAGGTAAGAAGGTCGCCATCTGCGGGGATATCATGCACTCCAGGGTAGCGCTCTCCAATATTTATTGCCTGAAGAAACTGGGCGCTGAAGTAACGGTAGTAGGCCCGCCTACGCTGATTCCTAAATACATGGCCGCCGCACTCGGTGTGAATGTGAGCTATGATATACGGGAAGCACTGCAATGGTGTGATGTAGCCAACGTATTGCGTATTCAGCTGGAAAGACAAAACACGCCTTTATTCTCTTCCCTCCGGGAATATTCGCTGGCTTACGGTGTAAACCGCCAGCTGCTGGATAGCCTGAATAAAGAAATTGTGATTATGCACCCCGGCCCAATTAACCGCGGCGTAGAAATAAATTCTGATGTGGCTGATTCAGGTCAGTCCATCATTCTCGAACAGGTAGAAAACGGTGTGGCAATTCGTATGGCGGCACTGTACTTACTGGCAGGAAAGAAATCAGAATAGTATTCTGTTTTATAAAGATAAAAAAAAGAAGAAGGGAAGATAGAAGCCGGTCTGGCAGCTATCTTCCCTTCTCTCTTTAATCTTATTTATCAAAAAATAAAAGCTCCTGCACTAGAAGCTAACTCCTAATCCCAACGTATAAGAGCGGAAAAACGGATATACGTTCCCGTTATACCCACCCGCCTGTTCAGGATCATAATATTTTATTTTCATTTTAGTGGTTTCCCATAAGTCTTGCCCGGAGAAGTAAACACGTAAATTGGTAATCTTCATTTTCTGCAGCCAGCTGCGGGGAATGGTATATCCCAGCTGCAGATTTTTAAGCCGGATGTAAGCGCCGTTCATTACCCAGTGCGAGGATGGGACGGTATTCTGTTGATCGTCCATATACAAGCGGGGGAACAGGGCATCCGGATGTGTGGGCGTCCAGTAGTCCTGGTTGATGTCCCAGGGCTGTTGCCAGGTACCGGTAAACGGTATATTATAGCGGGGATCAGGCATCACCTTACGCTGTGCCACACCCTGGAAGAAAACAGAGAAGTCAAATCCTTTCCAGGCAAAGCCGGCGTCTATACCATATGAGAATTGCGGATCAGTACTGCCCAGGTATACGAGGTCGGCATTATCGATTTTATGATCGCCGTTGATGTCTTTATACCGAAGATCGCCCGGGCCTGTTTGTGCAGTTTGATAAGCATGTTGGCTTACTTCGTTAGCCGTTTGGAAGTAGCCTTCCGTCTGGTAGCCAAACAGGGAAGAGTAGGGATACCCCGCGATGCCCTGGTTCCAGCCTGCCTGTGGTGCAACATTGTCGTTGCGCAACACTTTGTTCTGGCTGTTAAACAGGTTGGCATTGATGTACCAGGTAAAGGGGCCGCGATCATCGCGCCAGCCGGCATTKATTTCCCAGCCCCAGGTTTTCATTTCTCCGCTGTGAAAACCCGTAGGCCATGCACCCATGGTAGATGCCGTTAACACTGGAATTTGCATGTCCCGGTTTCGCTTCACAAAATAATCTGCCGCAATGGTCAACCGTCCCCGGAAAAGTGTGGCATCCCAGCCATAATTATAAGTGGAAATATTTTCCCATCCCTGCGCCTGTATCACCGGATTCTTATACACAAAGGGTTGGAAAGGCCGGTTGTTAGCAAAAGAAAAAGTTTGTAGCCGCTCATCATTTGGAATACTATTCCAGCTGTTCACATTCCCGAGTCTGCCCCAGGACCAGCGCAGTTTAAAGTCGTTGAAAAACGGCAGGGCATTGTTAAACCACGTTTCGTTATTCAGGCGCCATCCTGCAGAGAAGGAGGGAAACGCCTGCCACTGTGTACCACCTGAAAACGAAGTGCTGTACTGTGTGAGCCGGGCGCCAATCAGGTTGGCTTCCAGCAGGTAGCGGTTATCGTAGTTATAATTTAGTTTACCAAAGAAAGATTGCATAGACCCGKAAGCCGCCAGCAACTGCGTATATTCGGGAGCGTTAGAGAACCGGTCCTGGTTAATATCTGTCGTTGGAACATGGTAGGCCGCGGCTGTATTTTGCGTGGTGTTATACGTTTCCTGTGTATAGCCTCCTAACAGGTGAATATAGTGTTTCTCTTTTTTGAGATCATAGTCTCCCAATAGTTGCAGGTTGCCGCCTTTGGATACCAGCTTGCTTTGCTGCAGGAAATTATCCGGTTGTACCAGCGCAGCGGTGTCAACCCGATTCCATAAGGCAATCGTATTTCTTCCAAGGTGATCCCGCAGGGTATGTTGCTGCGGACTGTATACCAGTCGTAGGGTAAGGCCTTTCACGATACTGTCAATGCGTACTGTGAACACCGCATCTGCGTAATTATTTTTTTCATCGCGTTCACCGCCATTTTCTAAAATCGCATAAACGGGCGCCGCGCCATAAGCATAATGATTGGTGTTGGGCACGTATACCGGTACATTTCCAGGACCCCTGTAAAGGCCTGCCAGCAAGCCATTAGGGCCTTCCACGGTTTGGGAAGGGGAGAAGGTATTGGTTTGTGCATAGGATAAGCGGGTCTCGAGGCTCACATGTTTGCTGAGCCGGTTGTTCATATTGGCCCGCGCATTAACCCGATGTGTTTTATCTGGGCCTACGGCAAAAAGTCCCTGCCGCCCGAAATATCCTAAGGACACAGAGAATTGGTTGGTGCTGTCACCGCCTTTAACAGATATGTTATAGTTCTGAACACCTGTTTTACTTTTGGTCAGCACCTTTATAGGATCAAAATTGTAATAGTATTTATAATAGTCCGGGCGTTGATAGTCGATGGCGTAGTGGTTGCCGGATTGCATCAGGGCTATTTCCGATGGGTCCCAGGGCGCAACGCCACCGGCATTAAGTGCTGCTTCATTCTCCATCGCAGCGGCTTTCCATGACGGTACCCGGTTCGGAAGCCGGATGGGTGTTTCGAAACCGGCGAGGGTATTAAAATCTACTCTCAGTTTGCCCGGTTTACCAGTACGCGTGGTGACCAGTACAACGCCTCCGGCGCCACGTGCGCCATAGATAGACGCAGCAGATGCATCTTTGAGAATAGAAACGGATTCTATATCATCCGGGTTCAGCACCGCCAGAGAGCCAGGCACACCATCTATAATAACAGGCGTGTTGCCGGAAGCGGAGCTGGCGCCTCTTACCTGGATATTAAAGCCTTCACGGCCCGGTTGTCCGTTGCTGCGGGTGACTACCAGGCCGGTGGCGGTACCTTGTAAGGCGGCCATCACATTGGCCACAGGACGGCTTCTTAGCCGAACACCATCCACCTGGGCAATAGCGCCGGTAATGTTGGCGCGTTTCTGCAAGCCATATCCCAGCACCACCAGCTCATTGAGCTTACGAAGGTCCGGCTCCAGGACCACAGAAATGTTTCTACGTTCCCGTACATACACCTCTTTGGTTTCGTAACCAATCAGCGACACCTGTAGGGTAGCCTGCGCATTGGCCAGGTCTAGTTTAAACGTCCCGTTTTCCGCGGTGGCAGTGCCATTGGTGCTGCCCTTTTCACGAATAGATACCCCACTGAGTGGTTGTATACCATCCGTTACCAGGCCGGTGATCGGCCATTTGTTGTTGTCTGTATTGTTGTTGGGAACGGGTACTACTTCAGGAGCAACGGCATTGAGCGGGATCACAATAATCTGCCCGTCTTTTATTTCTACTTTATACTTAGCAGGTGGAAAGATACTGGGAAGCACTTCTGTGAGCCTGGCATTATGTACATGTAAACTAACTCCATGGCGACTTTCCAGCTCTTCAGAAGAAATGGCGAAGGTATATTTTGTTTGTTTTTCTATTTCCCGGATCACTGTCTTCAGGCTGGCATTGCTGACTTGCAGTGTAATTCGCTTAGGAGGGGCAATAGGATTTTGGGCCATAGCAACTGCGTTGGCCAATACCAGGATAACAATAAAAAGAAAATCAGGCACGCACCCAAACCTGGTTTTGGAGCAACGCGCCTGTAGCAATAAATGCTGCATAAGCAAAGAGTCAGGCGCGTATTAGTAGATGTCTACCAGGTCGTTTTTATGCGTGATATTAATTTGCAGGGTCTTTCTCATAATGTCCAGTACCTCATCCAATGACATATTGGGGAAGGTAGCCAGCAGTTTTTTATCAGCCAGTTGCTGATTGCTGATCTTTATCTGAACATGATAGAAATCTTCCAATGATTCCGCCACTTCATTCAGCGGGGTGTCATCAAAAGTGAGGGTCCGGGTTTTCCACGCCAGGATATTATTATTCTTTTTGTGTATGCGGGTGTCAATTTCACTACCGTTGCGCTTCAGAGAGGCTTCTTCACCGGGGGTGAGAATGACTTTTTTCTCCGTGCCTTTATAGGCGGCGCTTACTTTACCAGATTGTACAAATACTTTTACACCGCTGTTAGCTGCCTTTACGTTGAAGGCGGTACCCAGTACCTGTACTTCTACTTCTGGCGCATTCACGATGAAGGGGAGGGCATCATTTTTTGTGACATCAAAAAACGCTTCTCCTTTATCTATTTTAACTAGGCGGTTAGCTTTTCCAAATGAGCGGGCATAGCGTACCTGCGTATGTGCGTTCAGGTACATCATTGTACCATCCGGCAGTTTCAGACTATCCTGTTGTTGTGCAGTAGCGTATGTTTGGTAACCACCGGGCCCCAGCCAGGTCCAGGTGCCGGCAATGGCCAGCACAGCGGCGGCTGCCCACCAGTAGCGACGTTTCATTTTAATAACGCGACCGCTATTATTAGTAGCAGGGGTCGCTGTTGTGGTAACAGGCACTTCGTCCAGCATGGCATTCAATTCCTGCCATTTTCCATTGGTATCAAAAGCCGTAGGCGCGGGGAGTGGATCTCCATGCCACATAGCTTTCATATCCAGGAAAATATCCAGGTGGCCAGCATCCTGCTGTATCCAGTCGTTGAGCTGTTGCTTGAACTGCTCATTTTCCGGATCTTCCAGGTAACGGACTACTATATCTATGTCTGTTTGATTATTCATGGCTACTTATTAGTAATACAACCGGTGTATGTGATACCACTAAGCGATCTGAAAAAAAAATTTCAAAACGATCAGGATTTATTAATCAGGTCTACACGCAAACGTTTCAATGCGGTAGTCAGATGTGCATATACGGTATTAATGGAGATATTAAGTTGTGCGGCGATTTCGGCTKGTGATAAGCCTTTGAGGCGACTCATTTCAAAAACACGGCGACATTGATCCGGTAATTTCTCCAGCGCACTATGATATTGTGCTTCCAGTTCTTTATGTTCCAGCAGCTGATGATTATTGTCTGCCGGGTGGCTACGCTGCATTTGTTCTTTAGTATATACTTCCTGTCGTTGATCTTTTTTGAGGCGATTTAAACAGGTGTTGACGGTTGCTCTCGCCAGGTAATGATTAATAGGGGCTCTTTCATCCACGTTTTCCGCACCTTTCCACAAGTTGAGGAATACATCCTGTACCATATCATTCGCATCATCTTCATTCTTCACATACTTTACCGCTATATTATACATAGAAGGGGCGAACTGTTTAAAAACAGCTTCAAATACATCTTTATTTCTGCTCCGGATGCCTTTTACTATTTCGTCATTACTCAATTGCAACATGCTTTTGATCTTTTGTATTTGTTTCCGTAGTGCGAAGATAATTTTTAAAATTACTAATTACGAACGCTTACCCATAGATGGCTCCTTATTCTTTTTTCACTTTAACATTTCTTTGACTAATGGTAAGTGAATATCTGGATGTATTGTTATTATACGGCAGCCAACGATGAGGGCATATATCAAAAACCATGCACTTCTGTCAGGGCCGGAGAAGAGTCATCATTAAATTTTAACCATACAAAAAATTGAATGCCATGAAAAAATCAATTGTAGGAATGCTCGCATTAGCAACAATGGTCGTAGGAATGTCCGCTTTTAAAAGTGCTGACGTAGTTGCAGTAAAGTCTGTTGACAGCACCGCCACAATGGTGGATTCAATAGCAGGTGTAGATTCCCTGGTTCGCCTGGATTCTATGAGAATGTACGGATTGAATGCTGCGCAAAGTATCGACTCTCTGCAAAGCCTCGATTCTTTAAAGGGTACCGACTCTTTAATGAGATTTGATTCTTTAATGAGATTTGATTCTCTGCAACGTGTAGATTCTTTACAGGGTACTGATTCCCTGAAAAGTGTAGCCGTTGAAGGTGGTTCTATCACTGGTAAAATTACGCCGGGTGATGGTGCTACAGAAGTAGAAGCCGTTAATGGTACGGATAAATTAAAAGGCGCGGTATCTCAGGGTGCATTCACCATCCCTGCTGCCAAAGCCGGTAGTTATACCGTTACAATTCTTGGTAAAAGCCCTTATAAAAATGCCATCATTAAAGAAGTGAAGGTAGAAGACGGAAAGGCAACCGATCTGGGCGAAATCAAACTGGAGCAATAGTCTGAATTAAAATGAAATAGCAACCAACAACACAACATCATTCAATATGGAAACCCATTTTGTTTGATCCAGGGGGACCCACTACGGTCCCTCTTTTTTTGCCCCTTTTATTATATGGTATTTTATTTGTATGGATAAATAACCCAGATAACTGTAAATTGGCGGCAGAAAATTTAGATATATTCATGCGTACCATCATTTTGCTTACCATTTCCAACACCTTTATGACTTTCGCCTGGTATGGGCACCTGAAACATCAGGATGTAGCGCTCTGGAAGGTCATCCTGATCAGCTGGGGCATTGCCTTTTTTGAGTACTGTTTTATGGTACCAGCCAATCGCTATGGTATGCAGGAAGGCTTCAGCGGGTTTCAGCTGAAAACCATCCAGGAAGTAATTACCCTGACTGTTTTCAGCATCTTCGCGGTTACCTTCCTGAAAGAACCCCTGCGCTGGAATTATCTCGTGTCCTTTTTCTTCCTCATCGGCGCCGTATATTTTATGTTCAAAAAGTAACGCAATAACAGCCATATTGCATTATAAATAAACACACTATATAAAAAAATATCTCAAACAATATTAATTTAATATGAATCCGTATTATCTTTAGGGATCAACTTTCAACCAAAAAAGAAACCATTGAGGGAAGAAGCTAATATACAGCTACTGGTGGAACGGGTGGCCTCTTTAGGCGATGAGCAGGCTTACAAAGCACTGTTCAGGTTATTTTACAAGCCATTGAGTCAGTTTGCCTATTCTATCATTAAATCCTGGGAATCAGCAGAAGAAATTGCGTCAGATGTATTCATGAATGTCTGGAACCACCGGGAGCGCCTGCTCCAGGTAGAAAATCTCCGCGTATACCTTTATGTATCCACGAAAAATATTGCGCTCAACTACCTGAATAAAGCAGCCCGGACCCAACATTTCAGCTTAGACGAGCTGGCAGTGGACTTCAGCGTCAGTAATGCCACCCCGGAACAAATCTTCATTTCCGGCGAAATGGTCAAAAGAATAGAAGCCGCCGTCAATGCCCTTCCTCCGAAAAGAAAAATGATCTTCAAACTGATCCGTGAAGATGGTCTCAAATACAAAGAAGTAGCCCAGATCCTTGATATCTCTGTGAATACCATTGATGTACACATGGCCCAGGCCCTCAAAAAAATCAGCGAGGTAATTAACCTCTCCTTCGTCAAAACAAAATAATTTAAATTTTTTTTTAGCTGGAGTAGTAGATTTTCAAAATCTGCTTGTCCTTCTATATAATCATGCTTTTGTATCACACATGGAACAGGAAAGAATATGGCTTTTGATGGGAAGAAAGGTATCGGGCGAAGCCACGATGGGGGAACTGCGTGAGCTGGAAGAGCTGTTGCAGAAAGATCCGGATCTGAGATACAAACTTTCCGTTTTAAGCAACTGGCCACAGCCAGCGCATAGCGAAGAATGGAATCAGCGAACAGATGCAGCACTGGAAAAACATCTCCAGAAAATGGCGGTAATACTGCCGTCTGCAGAGTTGCCAATGAAGAAAACGGGTCGCAGTATCCGCAAAATTGTAGCTGCACTCAGCGTACTGGTATTATTACTGGGTAGCTATTGCGTATACCTGCTGGCAAATAAATCGCCGCTGAAGAACAGCGCCAGGGCGATGGCAGCCATCTTTACCCGCGACGGCGTTCGCTCTAAAGCACAATTACCCGATGGTACCGAAGTATGGCTCAATGGAGGCAGCCGTTTAACCTATAATCCTGATATGAACAACCTGGACAACCGGGAAGTTACTTTGGAAGGAGAAGCCTTCTTTGATGTGGCAAAGAATGTTGCCAAACCATTTTATATCCGCACCGCCAAAATGGGCATTAAAGTATTAGGTACTTCATTTAACGTGAAAGCCTATACGCAGGATCAAACAACAGAAGCAACACTGATCTCCGGCGCCGTGGAAGTAACCTTGAACGACGGACTGGAACGCAGTGTGAAACTGTTGCCTAATCAGAAAATTGTGTTACAGCACGGTGAGGGCGCCCAATTAACCCAACCTAACCTGGTAGCGGGTTATAAGGTGGAAAGTCTCCATAGCAACCAGCCGGATAATATGGTGGCAGAAACAGCCTGGAGAGATAATTACCTGGTATTTGATAATGAGAAATTCGAAGATATTGCCCTTAAAATGGAACGCTGGTATGGGATTCAGATACATCTGAGCGACAAGCTGAAAGGCTTCCACTTTACAGGCACATTTAAAGATGAATCGTTTCCGGAAGTACTGGAAGCGCTGAAGGTTACAACATCATTCCATTGCCGGATAGCAGGTAATGACGTATTTATTACCCAATAGGCGGTTGAAAAAAAACGAAAATCGATACCTCTCATATAAAAAAAGGGCAAATGCTGCAAACATTTACCCCTTTTGTTGAGATCAAACGGCAGTTAGCTTCACTTGGCAATGTAGTCCTGTCGTAGTTTTATGACCTTTTACAACCTAAATGTATGGAAAAAATTCATACATTAAGCAATCCTTTTGCGTCTGAAAACATAGGGAAAAGTTGTACTGATAATGAAACTGGTGTCCTTTATTATTCTTATTACCTGTTTGCAAATAACGGGAGATGTCTTCGGTCAAACGGATCGTCGCATCTCCATCAAAGCAGATTCATTGCCACTGACCAAGCTGTTAAAGCTGATCGAGAAGAAAAGCGGTTGTCGTTTTGTATACCGCAACGATCTGCTCCCAGCCAATAACAGAGTGTCGATCGATGTAAATAATGCTTTGACTGAAGATATTTTGAAAAAAATATTGAAGAATACCGGTCTCACTTTCAAACAGCTTTCAGCTAACCTGGTGGCCATTACACCAGAAGAAAAAGTGATCGCAGGTATTCGGATATCCGGAACGGTAACAGATGTTTTCGGACATCCATTACCCGGTGTGAGTTTGCGTATTGCAGGCCTGAATAAAGGTACTACCACAGATGAAACTGGTTTGTTTCATTTGGAAGCACCCGCTACAGCGACGTTGATTTGTTCCTTCATCGGTTATGAAGAACAGAAAGTGCCGGTAAATAATCATACCCACTTCAACATCACGCTGAAAGATGATTCCAAAGGATTGAATGAAGTGGTGGTAGTGGCTTACAGCGTGCAAACAAGAAGTTCTTTGACAGGATCAGCTACTATGGTAAATGCTTCATTGTATGATAAAGCACCCCGTAGCAGCTTCCAGGAAAGCTTACAAGGCAATGTAACAGGATTACAATCTACCAACGGCTCCGGTCAACCCGGCTCCGTACCGAGTATTCATATTCGTGGTATAGGATCTATTACTGCAGGTAGCTCGCCACTTTACGTGGTAGACGGCGTACCCGTAGTAACAGACAATCTCACCGACTATAATGTAAATTCCCTGGCAGGAATTAACAGTGCCGATATCGCCTCCATCTCTATTTTGAAGGATGCCGCTTCCGCTTCGATCTATGGCTCCCGCGCTGCCAACGGGGTAATATTAATTACCACTAAAACAGGCAGTCAGGGCAAAACAAAGATCAGTGCCTCCGTACAAAGAGGTAGCAATCAACTCACCATTCCCAAAGCTAACTATCCGCTTAATACCAAAGAGATGTTAGTACTGTTGCGGGAAGGGTGGGCCAACAAAGCAGATGGCTCCGGAGAAGCAGGGTTCCAACGGGAAATAAAAGCCCGTGGAGTAGATACTACCGTGAATACGGACTGGATCAATGAACTTACCCGCCATGGAAGCTACACACAGGCAAATTTATCTGCCGCAGGCGGTAGCAATAAAACTAAATTTTACGTCTCCGGGGGATACTACGATTCCAAATCAGCCCTTAAAGGAGTGGACTATAAACGCATGACCGGCAAGTTAAACCTGAGTAATCAGGCTACCAACCGTTTATCGTTTGATGTGAACTTATCCCTGTCGTACCAACGCGCCAACGCGGTGGCAGACGTGGGGCTCATGGGTAATCCCGTACGTTCACTGGCCCGAATTCAGCCCTGGCTGAAGGTTTACAACAAAGACGGCAACTACGATTTCAGTTATAACAATACCTTTAATCCGGTAGCGATATTGAATGGAAACTCCCGGACAGGTAGCACATATGGCCTGCTGGGAGGAGCCGCCGCCAAATACTCATTTACTGATTTTTTATCTTTCGAAACAAAAATCAGCCTCGATCTTAACTACGCCCACAGCAATCTCTTTTTTGCACCGGGCTTTGCAGACGGACGAAATACCAATGGCTGGGTATCGGTCAATAATACACTGTGGAACAACTGGGTATCTACCAATATCCTGCGATTCAACAGGCGCTGGGGCAACCACGGCATCAATACCTTCATTGGTTACGAAGCACAGAAAACTACCAATAACGGCAACGCGTCAGAAGCATCTAACCTGCTCCCCGGACTCGAAGCCCTGGCAGATGCTTCCAAACCAGAGAAAATTACTTCCGTGTCCAACGCCAATTCATTGACCGGCGTGTTTCTGAATAACAGCTACGACTACCAACAAAAATATTATCTCACAGCCTCCATACGGAGAGACGCCTCTTCACGGTTCGGCAGCGAACGAAGAAGCGCCGCTTTCTGGTCGCTGGGAGCCGCCTGGAATATTTACAGGGAATCATTCCTGCAACCCATCACCGGCATTAACGAATTAAAGATAAGAGCAAGCTACGGCAGCAACGGAAACCAGGCTATTGACAACTATGCAGCCTTATCGCTGTATAGCCCGGGAAATGACTATGATGGGAAACCGGGGTACGTGCTCACGCAATACCCCAATTCCTTTCTCACCTGGGAACAAAACAGGCCATTCAATGTAGGCCTCGATTTCGCGGTATTTAAAAATCGCCTGTCTGGTACTATCGAATACTATAACAGAACCACTTCCCGGTTGCTGTTGAATGTACCGGTATCTTCTGCAAATGGTATTACTACTGTTTTTAGAAATAACGGAGAGATGAAAAACAGCGGCATAGAAATAGCCCTTTCTTCCCGCAATATCATCGCGAAAAAAGAATATGATTTCTCATGGCGTACAGATGTGAATTTCTCAACGCTGAAAAATATTATCACCCGGCTGGATAATCAGATCACTGACCTCAACTTCAGAAGAGAAGTGGGCAGAGACTTTTACCAGTTCTATATGGTTGGCTTCGCAGGTGCAGACCCACAAACCGGAGAAGCACTTTGGTATAAGGATGCTTCTAAATCCAGTACTACCAAGTCTTACGGCGAAGCGCAACGCTTTTACCAGGGAAGTGCCTTACCGAAATTTTATGGGGGCATTACCAACTACTTCAGTTATAAGCGCTTTGAACTGAGCTTCCAGTTCTTCTACAACTGGGGCAATAAAGTATACGATAACTGGGGACCCTTTACAGAATCAGACGGCAGCGGAGGATTTGGTGGTGGCTCTAAAATGTCACGCCTTACTTACGAAAACCGCTGGCAACATCCGGGAGATATCACCAGCGTTCCTAAAGTGGTGTTTGGTGGAACCCAATCGGGGTTAAGCAACCAGGTATCTTCCCGCTTTCTTTATGACGACAGCTTCATCCGGCTGAGAGATATTATGTTGTCCTACAGCCTGTCACCCACCTGGTTGAACAAAGCGAATATCAATGAAGTGAAAGTATACCTGCGGGGCAATAACTTATGGACTTACATAAAAGATAAACGCCTTACGATGGACCCGGAAGTACCTGTAACAGGGGACTACGACCAACGACCACCGGTATTCAAAACATTTTTGGTAGGACTGGATGTAAATTTTTAAAGTATTCATGCGGAAGACGTATACATATGGTATCATGATATTGCTGACAGGCCTCTTTGCCGCTTGCAGCAAGGACTTTCTGGACTTAAAACCAGATCAGTCTGCGGAAACAGGCAAGGCCATCAGGGATTTACCAGGTTTAAGGTCTGCAACAAGCGGCGTGTATTCCCTGATGCAGGGAGCTAACTACTACGGCCGTACGATGCCCTTGTTACCAGATCTGCGGTCCGATAATAGTTTCATCAGTGTGATCAACAGCAACCGTTATCGTAATCAGGACCAGTACATCGTTACCGCCAATGATGTATATACCACCGATTCGTGGAATACGCTGTATAGTGTGGTAGCCAATGCGAATATGGTGATTGCGAGAGGACCCAATGTTTCGCTGCTGCCTTCATCCACAGATAGTGTGGAAGCAAAACAACTGGTGGCAGAAGCTTATGCGATTCGCGGACTTGCATTTTTTGATCTGTCTCGGATGTACGCACAGCCTTACAATTTTACGCCGGATGCTTCCCATATGGGTGTACCTATTGTAACGGTAACGAATATAGATTCCGTGCAGTCGCCCTCCCGCAGTAGTATGAAAGATACTTATGCGCAGATCATCAACGACCTGAGAACGGCTATCCGCAAATTTGAAGAAAGTGGTACCACGGCTTTTGCCTCCGGTAGAATCAATGTCTATTCCGCAAAGGCGCTATTGGCAAGGGTGCTACTCTATAAAGAAGATTGGGCAGGGGCGGCTACTTTAGCCACAGACGTCATCAACAGCGGGAAATATTCACTGCTGGATAGAGATAAGCTGGTGAGCAACTTTAAAATGACCGGTAACGGCGAAACGATTTTTGAAATTATTAATACGCCGGTAGATAATGCAGGTACAGATGGACTGGGGTATTTATTCAGTCAGGATGGCTATGGTGATGTGCTGGCGACAAACAATATATATAATATTTATGCAGGCGGTGATGTACGGCGAAACTTTTTGAAGAAGAGTAAAAGAGCAGGGAACGGCGGAGAGAATCCGGCGAATGTGATCACCAAATACAGTGATGTGTCAGCCTTCTCTGAAGGTATTAAAGTAATACGACTGGCAGAATTGTACCTGATCCGTGCAGAAGCACAGACACACCTTGGGAAAGCTCCGGAAGCGCAGGCTGATCTGAATGTCGTGGCACAACGTGCCGATCGCGATGCCTTACCGGTAACCGTTACCGGGCAGGAACTCCTGGATGCAGTGCAGTTGGAAAGGCGCAAGGAACTTGCTTTTGAAGGACATCGCTTATTTGACTTAATACGAACCAAACAGTCATTTGTCAAATATCTGGCAAGTGATAAAATTATACCCGTGGTCTGGCCCAGTACCAAAGTGATACTGCCCATTCCACAAAGAGAACTGGATGCTAACCCCAATATTCGCAACCAGCAGAACGAAGGATACAAATAAATCTAAACCGCCTTTGTTAATAATTGGTTTTTGCTTTACAGCTGGTTGGTTTTTTGCTTATGAAGAAATAAAGTCCTGGTTGGTCCAACCGGGACTTTTATTTTACCAACTATTTCCACCACTCAACCAATTTCTCCTTTCCTGCCACCAATTAATTGCTACTTTTGGCAATCCATAAATTCACGCATCATCAAATGATTATAAGACGTTACACTGCCCTGATTATCATTTTATTATCAGCATGGGCATTTCCTGCCATGGCACAACCTTCGCCGGTATGGAACGCTGCTGATATTAAACTGCAATTGAAAAAACTGGATACGCTTGGAAGCGTATTGTATATTGCCGCCCATCCTGACGACGAGAATACCCGTCTGTTGGGTTACCTGGCGAAAGAGAAGCTATACCGCACCGGATACCTTTCCTTAACCCGTGGGGATGGCGGACAAAACCTGATCGGGAACGAGCAGGCCGAGTTACTGGGACTCATCCGTACCCAGGAATTACTGGCAGCCCGCCGCATTGATGGCGCAGAACAGTTTTTTACACATGCACAGGATTTTGGTTTCTCAAAGAATCCACAGGAAACCTTTACCATCTGGGATAGAGAAAAGATTTTGGCAGATGTGGTATACATGATCCGTAAATTTCAACCGGACGTGATCATCTGTCGTTTTCCAGCGGATAGTCGTGCCGGCCACGGACATCATACCGCCTCAGCGATGCTGGCGGAAGAAGCCTACACGGCTGCTGCAGATCCCAGCCGCTTTCCGGAACAGCTGTCGCTGGTGAAACCCTGGCAAGCCAAACGCATTCTCTGGAATACCTTCAACTTCGGCAGCATCAATACCACTTCCGACGACCAGTTTAAAATGGACGTGGGAAGCTTTAACCCGCTGTTGGGTAAAGGCTTCGGGGAAATAGCCGCCGAAAGTCGCTCTCAGCACAAAAGCCAGGGCTTTGGTGTACCAGCCTCCCGTGGCAGTGTGGCCGAATACTTTCTCACAATAAAAGGAAGTACGCCTAAACACAGCTTATTAGATGATGTAAACACCAGCTGGTCAAGGATTCCGGGCGGTAGCAAAGTAGGCGCCCTCGTAGACGCTGCACTGGCTGCGTACAATATGGAAGATCCTTCTGCCTCTGTTGCCGCTTTGCTGGAAATACGCCGCGCCATCCAGGCGCTGCCCGACGGCTACTGGCGCAATCTCAAATTAAAAGAAACGGAACAGCTGATCTACGCCTGCGCAGGTATCTGGGCCGAAGCATATAGCACTACGCCTACAGTAGTACCGGGTTATAACATGGAAGCCACCGTGCAGCTGATCAACCGCAACCGGGGGAATGTAAAAGTATCTCTGGAACAGATAGATCTCCCTGGCAAACCTAATATAACAGGCAAGCAGGAGCTGGCCTACAATAAATTTACCAGCATCTCCCAAAGTCTGGCTATACCAGCAGGTACGCCGGAATCGCAGCCGTATTGGCTGGCAGCCGCCCATCCGGTAGGCATGTATGTATTCAGTGATCCGCTACTGGTAGGCAACCCGGAAAATATTCCGGCGCTGCAGGCTACCATTCGCCTCCGCATCGGCGACCAGGACTTCACGATCAACCGTCCTTTACAATACAAATACACTGATCCGGTAAAAGGAGAAATCTATCAACCATTGGTGATTGCACCACCGGTAGTAGCAGACCTCAGTAACCAGGTATACATCTTTACAGATACCAAATCACAATCCGTTCCGGTGAAAGTAAAAGCCATGGCGGATAATGTGAAAGGTACCGTACACCTGCGGTTACCCGCCGGTTTCACCTCCGCCAACAACAACGCTACCTACGCCCTTGCACAAAAAGGCGACGAGGTAGAGTTACGTTTTAATATCAACCCGGTAAAAGGAATTGCTGATAATCACGTAGATACGTTTACGGTAGTGATGGAGAATAACGGTAAGGAATATACGCAAAGCATGCAGCAGATCCGTTACGATCATATTCCACTGATTACCTTATTCCCCGCAGCTCAGGCGCGACTGGTATCTGTAAACCTGAAGCATAATGGCAACCGCCTGGGTTATATCCCCGGTGCGGGCGACATGGTAGCGGCCTCCTTACGTCAGGTAGGATATGATGTAACCGAACTCAGTGAAAAAGATATCATGAGCGGTAACCTGCAGCAGTACGATGCCATCATTGCCGGTGTACGCGCCTATAACGTGAATGCACGTATGAAATACTGGCAGCCTAAACTCATGGAATATGTGAAGAACGGCGGCAAGCTGGTGATTCAGTATAACGTAAATGACCCCCTCGTTATCAACGACCTGGGACCTTATCCCTTTAGCCTTTCCCGCAACAGGGTGACCGATGAAAATGCACCTGTGCATTTCATCAACCCGAAAAGCCCGGTATTCCATTATCCCAATGAAATTACCGACACAGATTTCAACGGCTGGGTGCAGGAAAGAGGACTATATTACACTGTCAACGCCGACAAAGCATACGATAAGCTCTTCATCATGAACGACAAAGGAGAATCCCCACTGGATGGTTCCACCTTGTTGGCACATTATGGTAAAGGATGCTACGTTTATACCGGTATATCTTTTTTCAGGCAATTGCCCGCCGGTGTCCCTGGTGCATACCGGTTATTTGTAAACCTGATTTCTGTTAAATAGAGGACTGAACGAACATGAGTAAGAAACACGAACAAAACCGGCCCAGATTGAGAATTGCGGCTATATTTTGTATCATCCTGGGCTTGTTGATAGGCTTTTCTATCAAACGGGTGCAGGTGGGATTGGTAATAGGCATTGCACTGGGGCTGTTAACAGGAAGTATGTGGAGTAAATCAAGCGAATAATACAATGGCGTCAGAAAATCTACACGAAGAGAAGCCACCTTTATTTCCAACATGGACGTATTGGTATGTATTGGTAATAGCCTGGCTGCTATTGCTGATCGTATTGTTCTATTTATTCACCAAAACGTTTTCATGAGTCCTTTAGACTGGATCGTGCTGATTAGCACACTCACAATAATCATTCTATACGGTATCTGGAAAAGCCGCGGCCAACGAAACATGGACAGCTATTTTCTGGATAACCAGTCTATGCCCTGGTATATCGTGCTGTTATCAATCATCGGTACACAGGCCAGCGCCATTACTTTTGTGTCGGCGCCAGGACAGGCTTACACTGATGGAATGCGTTTTGTGCAATATTACTTCGGCCTGCCTTTAGCCATGGTAGTGCTTTGTATTACATTTGTACCGATCTTTCACCGCTTAAAAGTATATACTGCTTACGAATACCTGGAACAACGGTTTGACCTGAAAACGCGTACCCTCGCGTCTTCGCTCTTTCTGATACAACGGGGCTTGTCTACTGGCATTAGTATCTGTGCACCTTCTATTATTCTGTCGTCCCTGTTGGGTTGGAACCTTTACTGGACCAATATGATCATGGGCGGACTGCTCATCATCTACACCGTAGTGGGCGGTACCCGCGCGGTTGCCTATACGCAAACGTTGCAGCTGGTGATCATTTTCGGGGGCATGTTCCTCGCAGGTTGGATGGTAGTACATTTACTGCCTAAGGAGATAGGTTTCAAAGAAGCATTACAGGTATCTGGTAAAATGGATAAGCTGAATGTGATTGTCACTAAATTCGACTGGAAAGATAAATACAATATATGGAGCGGAATTATCGGAGGGTTCTTCCTGGCCTTGTCTTACTTCGGTACAGACCAGTCGCAGGTGGGGCGTTATCTTACTGCTAAGTCTGTGAAAGAAAGCCGCTTGGGCCTGTTGATGAATGGATTGGTGAAGGTACCCATGCAATTCCTGATTCTGTTGATAGGTGCGCTGGTATTCGTGTTTTACCTGTATTTCAAAGCGCCTATCTTCTTTAATGAAGCGCAATTGGCACGGGTACACAAAACGGAACAAGGTCCCGCGCTCAAGAAGCTGGAAGATAAATACAGTGAGCTGGGACAGCTGAAACAGCAGCAGGTGAAGCAGCTGGCAGCAGCATTGGAAACAGATAACAGCAGCCAGATTGCCAGTGCTAAAAAAGCGTTACAGCAAACAGATGATAAGTCGCAGGAGGTAAGAACAGCGGCGCTGACCCTGATTAAATCAGCAGATCCTACCGCAGATACCAATGATACTAATTACATCTTCCTGCATTTTGTGGTGAACAGTTTACCCAAAGGCCTGGTGGGCCTGCTCATTGCCATTATTTTCCTGGCGGCCTGGGGTAGTATTGCGGCGGCATTGAATTCTCTGGCTTCCACTACAGTGGTAGATGTATATAAGCGACTATATAATGAACACGCCAACGAAGAACACTACCTGAAGATGTCTAAGCTATGGACATTGATCTGGGGCGTGTTTTGTATTGTGGTGGCGCAGTTTGCCGGTAGTCTGGGGAGCCTGATCGAAGTGGTAAATGTGCTGGGGTCCTGGTTCTACGGGGTTATCCTGGGCATTTTTATGGTAGCTTTCTACCTGAAAAAGGTAGGGGGAACGGCTACTTTCTGGGCGGCTATCATCTCGGAAATAGTGGTGCTGGTCATTTACTGGACAGGTACGGTGTCGTTTCTATGGCTGAATGCCATTGGTTGTTTGCTGGTAGTTTTGCTGGGTCTGATTTTCCAGTATACTTTTAAGAGAGCTTTTAGCCATTAGCTTTTAGCTTTTAGCAAAATGCAGCGAAGAACATGATATGTTAATCTTCGCTGCATTTTGCTAAAAGCTAAAAGCTAATGGCTAAAAGCTGTTACGAAATGGCTTAAAGTACGCATGTTGTGCCAATGCCAGCATGGGGCGATCGCCTTCACTGTCGCCGTAAGCATAGATCTCGGAGAAGTTCTCCAGGCGGTACGCGTGGCGGATGCGATGTACTTTTTCTTCGCCGTTACAATTGATACCCTGTATCTTACCCGTAATCAGTTTGTCTTTTACTTCCAGACGGGTACCTAAGCATACAATATTTTCTTTCCTGCACCAGGGGGCTACCCAGTCTTGCGCAGAGGCAGTTACCACTACCACATGATGTCCCTGTGCCTGGTGTTTTCGTATAGCCATCAACGCGAGAGGGCGGATAAGCAGGGGTAAACGCTCCTTGCAAAATTTGTCGCAGCCGGCAGCAAACTCGGAGGCTGATATCTCCCTGAAAAAATATTCCAGCACCTGCTCCTTCATTTCCTGTGCCGGAATCAGCTTTAGTTTAAATCGTATCAAAGCGGGCAACAACTGCACCATACCTGCATACATGGCGGCGCGGCCCCGATGGAAACGGATGATTTCCCAGAGTGTATCCCTGTTGGTAATAGTGCCGTCAAAGTCGAAAAAGGCAATGGTCACAGTGAAAGTTTTTTGAAAATACCTTCAGGTATTAATTTGATAATGAGCATGATATATTTCCAATGCCATTTTACATACAGCACATTTTTTTTCTTCTTCATGGCTTTAAAGATAGCCTGGGCAACTGCTTCCGGCTGTGCAGTGAGCAGGGGAGGAAGTGTTAAGTGTTGCGTCATCCGGGTATCAACAAAGCCCGGTTGTACACTCATCACGTGTACGCCACTACGAAAAAGACGATTTCTCAATCCGCTGAGGTAAGCGGTAAAACCAGCTTTGGCGCTACCATATATATAATTGCTTTGCCGTCCTCTTTCTCCCGCTACAGAGCTGATACCGATAATAGTACCCTGTTGCTTTGCGGCATAGCTGTTGGCAACGACATTTAATATAGATACCGCGCCGGTGTAGTTGGTGTTGATAATGGCAGCTGCTTCCGCCCAGTTGTCCTGCGCCTTTGTTTGTTCTCCAAGGTAGCCAAATACACAAATGGTGATATCCGGTTGCACGGGCAAACCAGCATAGAAGTCAGTATGGGAATTGAAATCGGTGGCATCAAACGCATGAACACTTGCAGTAACGCCATAACGTACCTGCAGATCCTGTTGCTGCGCTTGCAGCGCAGTTGTATGACGGCCTGCTAATTGAATATGATATTGTTGGGCAGCAAATTTTCTGGCAATGGCTACAGCCATATCCGAACCTGCGCCCAGTAATAAAACTGTCGGCATGAGAGGTGTTTGGTTAATCAGGGGAAAACTATTTTATTAAAGATAATCTTTCAGACTGCAGGGATTCAAACCGGCGATCAGGATTATACTGCTTTACAATGTCAGCAAAACGTGCCGCATTGGCGTAGCTGTTGCGGAATATTTCTGGCTTCATGCGCGCATCTTTCGACAGGTACAAACGGCCTCCATATTGYAGCACAATTTCATCCAGCTCATCCAGGAATTCGAATAATCCTTTGCGGATGGGGAAGTCCAGCGCCAGGGTATAACCTTCCATTGGAAAAGAGATGAGGCTATCCTGCTTACCAAAAACCTTCAGCACCGCCAGGAAAGATCCCCAGCCCTTATCACTGATTCTTTGAAGAATAGAAATCAATCCCTCTTTCTGCTCCAGTGACACCACAAACTGGTACTGCACAAATCCTGCTTTTCCATATCCCCGGTTCCAGTGAAGAATGGCATCCAGTGGGTAGAAGAAGGGTTCGTAAGGAATCACCTTGTGCATCTCCTTCTTATAGTTCTTGTTATAGTACAACCAGTTGAATGCTTTCACGGTGAAAGTATTCAGCACAAAAGAAGGAAGATTAAACGGAACAGTCAGTTTTCGTTTAGCCGGAAGGGTAAGTGGTGCTTTTCGTTGTTGCTCGTTCAGTTCTTCCGGGGTCGCATGTTCACCCACAATGAGGATGCTGCGGCCAAAGGAGTCGCCCTTTTGCAGGCAGTCAATCCATGCCATGGAGTACGTGTAATGCTTATACTCGTCGAACAGGCGGATCACCTCTTCCAGGTTCCTGGCTTTCAGCTGTGTTTGTTTGATATAAGCGGTAGCGATTTTCTTTAAGTCGAACTTTACACGGGTAATCACACCGGTTAGGCCCATACCACCACAGGTAGCCCAGAACAGGTCGCTGTGCTGATCAGCCGAGCAGCAGATGGTTTCACCGGAACCGGTTAATACATCCATGTCAATGATGTGACCGGAGATGGCACCATCAACGTGGTGATTCTTTCCATGTACGTCAGAGGCGACTGCACCACCTACGGTGATGTATTTGGTACCAGGAGTCACTGGTAAAAACCAACCTTTGGGAACAATGATATCCAGGATCTGGTCCAGCGTTACGCCGGCCTGTACATCTATAATACCATTTGTTGTATCCAGTGAAAGCATTTTATCATACTTCAACATGGAAATGCTATGCTTGCCCAATGAGGCATCGCCATAACAGCGCCCATTGCCTCTGGCAATCATTTGGGAGTTCCCCACCACAAATTGGCGGAGTTGATCTTCCTGGGTAAATGCACTTTCTTCACTGGCAACTGCGGGGTAATTTCCCCAGTTGGATAACCGCTTTTGCATTATTCAAAAAAAGTTTTATCTGTCGGTAAATAAATTAATACATAAAAACTAAGTACCCACAGGAGTATGGTCAATTGAATAAAACGGTCTTTATATAGGATTTTGGTGGGAGAACCTGTATTGTTCTCCACGTAGGTTATTTGCAAATATCGTAATAATCCGCCAATTACAAACAGCGTGGTGTAATAAAGGCGATAAGTTTTAAATCTGGCCTGCGTTTCCGGGGAAATGGTATACATTAAATAACATACAATCATCACGGCAGATACCAGTGCGAGCATCACATTCAGGAAATCCATATTGTAACCGCTGGCGGCTTTCCGCATTTCCTTTCCCAGTTCCTGCTTAATCAGGATGTCGTCCCGGCGTTTGGCAATGGCCATGAAGAGGGCCAGCAGGAAGATCATGATCATCAGCCATTCGGACATGGCCACGTCCGCAGCGATGCCACCTGACTTCACCCGAAGCACAAATCCTGTCGACAGGATCATGATGTCCAGTATAGATATATGCTTTAAGCCGAAACAATACAGGAGGTTTAATACGAAGTAAATGCCCAGTACAAATATAAACTTCAGGCTCACCAACGAGGCAATGGCGCCGCCGGCCAACACGCATACCACAAAAAGTAATAAGGCGCTGGTTTTTGAAATGGCCCCAGATGCCAGCGGGCGTTTACATTTCACCGGATGCTGTTTGTCGGCCTCAATATCCTGGTAATCATTGAGAATGTAAATGCTACTGGCGATCAAACTGAAAGCGGCAAAGGCAATCAACAAGTGCAATATTTTCTCAGTATTGAATATTTCTCCGGCAAAGAAAAGAGGAATAAACAGGAACGCATTTTTTACCCAATGTTTTGGCCTAAGTAATTTGATGTATTTCATGGGGAACTAAAAAGTTGATTCTTGACGGGCCAAGATACAATTTATTCGATTACTTTTGCCCCCGTTCCTGTTACCGGAGCATTACTATTATAGCAAATCCCAAACGTCTATGCCAAGTATTTCCCTGCAAGGTCGGAAGTGGACCGTTACCGAAAGTCTGATTATTATTTTGTTGGCGCTGGTGCCTTTGTTCGTAACATTCCCTTACCGGGTAAATATTTTCCTCTCCTGGGAAGGAGCCTATCGTATCTCTTCTGGTCAGATTCCGTTCAAGGATTTCGGATCACCATTGGGATATGGATTCTGGATTATCCCTGCACTGTTCTTTAAGATCTTTGGACCGGAAATGATTTCCCTGGTAAAAGCGCAGGTCTTCGTGAATATCATGGCGGGCTTTGCTTTCCGGTCTATTTTGAAAAGTCTGGATGTGCGTCCGGGTATCCGATTGTTGTCCGTGCTGGTGTTTGTGCTGTCTTACTCCTTCTTTAATTTCTGGCCCTGGTATAATCATACGGTGATTGTATTTGAACTGGTAGGACTGAGTTTTCTTTTCAAGTCCTTCTTTTCGGATAGCCGTGTGCGTAGCTATATATGGATGGCTGCGGCCGCATTATTTATCTTCCTGTCTCTTTTCACCAAGCAGGATGGCGGCGGCATGGCTTTTATGTTAAGCCTGCTTTTCCTGGCTTATAATAGTTTCCAGACCCGTCGCTGGATCGACGTGCCAATTTTCGTAGGGATGTTTGCGTTAATAGCCGTCATCTTTATTGCGCCGTTGATGCCCGGCTTCGGCTATTGGTTCAACCATGGTCAGGCGCCACATAGTTCCCGCCTGGCGTTCAATGATTTTACAGATGAAATTCTGGGTAATTCCAACTGGATCAAGTTCTGGGTGGTATTGGTGATCTTCTCCCTGGTGGCTGGTGTTAAACAATGGAGTACCTGGTTGCAGCAACGGAAAGAAGTGTTATTCTTTTTACTGACCCTGGGTATCCTTGGGGAAGCGGCCATTTTTCAGGTAACCAGTTATACGCCACCGGATAACAATATCTTTTTCCACAGTTTCGCGTTTGCCTTTGTGGCCACCTATCTCTGCCGCCTGTTGCAGATCAATGTGGATCAGGTAAAGCCACTGCTGGCAGCCACCGTATTGGTGCTGTTCTGGTGGTCAGGTACCTGGTGGAAGTATGTGGGCCGTTTTACCGACCGGCTGTTCCCCGCTCCGGAAATGGTGGATGCGCGTCATCTCGATCCCAATCACGAGAATGTGGTCAATAAGCACAACTTCATGTTGGAGGGTGATAGCACCGATGTGCCGGTTTCAAAATGGGTGTTCTCAGATCTGAAGCCATTCCGTAAAATATATATGCCTGAATCAACGGTGAAAGGAATGGATCGCCTCATGAACCTGCCGGTGGTAAAAGACCAAAAAGGGGAGCTGAAGGTGTTGAATATGTCGGAGCTGACACCATTGGCGGTGACCATTCCTTATAAACCGGAAACCGGACCTGATTGTCCGTTATGGTATCACCTCGGTGTGGGGATGTTCAACAAGCAGTTGGCCATTTACAAACAGAAGGTACAAGGTCACTATTATGACCTGATCATCTACGAATATGCACCCGGTTTAAATAACTTTTTCCCGTTTGCATTGAGAGATGAATTGAAAGTGCACTATCATCAGGTAGATAGTTTTCTGGCCCCGAGAAGACCGACAAATGCAATTATTGAAGTATATGTAAAATGATTTATGTATCTTTAAGCCGGATGCGAAGGAATCAATAGCTCCTGTGCATCACCAACATTTAAAATACTATCAATAGTCTATAAAAAACAGCTCCGAACGGGGCTGTTTTTGTTTTTGTAATAAATTGATTTTTATCTAATTATATCTCATCTATTTAAGTGTTGTTTTAGGTAGATGAATACCTTGTTTTTGATCACTTTTTTATTAACCGGTAAAATAAGTTTTACTGGTTAATAAATAGATTTACCTTTGTGGGGTACGACTAAAAGCAAGGAGATATGTCTGTTTCCAAATCCATTTCTACCCTTCGATTCGACGGCGGCATCCTGTGCCTGGATTTCGTTAATACGATCGACAATCGTAAAAAAGTAGGCACTTGCGACTATCTGAGCACGTTCAAAGATTTGTTGCTTTGGTATGCCCGGACCGGCGCCCTATCTCCCAAAATTATCCATACCCTGGAACGGCTGGCCAAAGATTATCCGCAGAAGGCAGCCGTCGTTTTTGAAAAAAGCCTGGTGCTGCGGGAACTATTACATCGCCTATTTACGGTCATGATAGCAGGCAAATCACCAGCGCCTGCTGATTTAATGCAGTTCAATACTTATATCGGGGAAGCCTACGCCAACATCGAACTGACGGCAGCAGGGAAATTGCAGTTTAATGCCCCCGCACTGGAGCAGGTCTACTGGTGGCTGGTGAAATCGGCCGTGGAATTATACACCGCCGGAAAGCCGGCCCAGATAAAGGAATGCCCCGCCTGCGGATGGCTGTTCCTGGACAAGAGTCGCAATGGCTCCCGTAAATGGTGCAGCATGAGTACCTGTGGAGATGTAGATAAAGTAACCCGGAATTATCAACGTACCAAAAGAAAGAAACCATGAACCAGCAAAGTAGCCTATCGTCCAAACTTATATTTTGTCTTTTAGCCGTATACATTATATGGGGGTCCACTTATCTCGGGATGAAGATCGCGACCAAAGTGGTGCCGCCCTTTTTCCTGTCGTCCCTGCGTTTCCTGGCAGCAGGAAGTCTGTTGTTAATCTTCGGTTACTGGCGGGAGCGTACCTGGCCTGACCGCCGGCAATTGCTGGCAGCATGTGGAATCGGGATCGCGCTGATTGGGATTGGGAATACGACCGTTGCCCTGGCCGTACATTATATGCCCTCCGGTCTCGTGGCTCTCATGGTGGCCGCTATGCCTGCCTGGATCATGGGAATGGACTGGGCTTTTTTTAGTAAGCAACGTCCATCCGGATTAACATTGATCGGGATCGCCATCGGCTTTGCGGGACTGTTCCTCTTGTTTAATCCTTTTGCTCACCATGAAGCCCGGACTTTCCCCTTATGGCCGGTGACGGTGGTAGTAGCGGGTAATATCTGCTGGGCTATAGGCACCTTGCTGGTACAGCGGCTGTCGATGCCTACCCAAATCACCAGTACAGCTATACAAATGCTGGCCGGAGGTATATTCTCTTTCGGGATGAGCCTTGTATTTGAACCCGGCGCTATTCATACATTACCCGCCATGACCACAGAAGGCTGGCAAGCCTATGTATACCTGGTACTCATCGGCTCATTGGTAGGATATACGTCGTATAGCTGGTTGTCGAAAAATGCGCCCCCGGGACTTACCGCTACTTATGCATATGTTAACCCAATTGTAGCTTTATTACTCGGCTGGGCCATCGGCAATGAGGCCATTACGCCTATGGTAGGACTTTCCGCCGCCGTGGTAATCAGTGGGGTGGTGATGATGACCCTGGGCCGCCGATAAGTAGTTAATAGGGTGCGGATAGTTGTATTGTGTTTATTTATATGTGTTGATGCCAGTCTTTTGGGTGCATTTTTTGTTCGACAGTGCTACTTCAACTGAATGTAATTAGCTAATAGATTATACAAACTGACTATGCGAAAGACCATTATTGTATCGAACAGGCTACCGGTAAAGATCTCAGAAACAAACGGTGAATATACCTTACAACCCAGTGAAGGAGGACTGGCAACAGGCCTCGGATCTATTTACAGAGAAGGGAATAACATCTGGATAGGATGGCCGGGACAGGAAATCACTGACCCGAAGCAGCAGGACAACATGACGAAGCAATTGCGCAAAATGAACCTGATGCCTGTTTTCCTGACACAAGATGAGATTAACAACTTTTATGAAGGCTTTTCCAATGAAACACTGTGGCCGGTTTTCCACTATATGGCGGTATATGCCCACTATGAACAAACACATTGGGATGCCTATTACCAGGTAAATAAAAAATTCAGAGATATTATTATGAAGGTAGCCGCACCTGGCGATATTATCTGGGTGCACGACTACCAGTTATTATTATTACCGGGAATGGTACGGATGGAAATGCCAGAGATCTCCATTGGCTTCTTTCAACATATCCCATTCCCGTCTTATGAACTATTCCGGCTGATACCCTGGCGCGTGGAGATTCTGGAAGGGATGCTGGGCGCCGATCTCATGGGCTTCCATACTTTCGATGACACACGACATTTTCTGAACGCCGCCAACAGATTACTCCCGGTTAACACCTCCGCGAATATTGTTTCTTATAACGACCGGGCCATAGTGGTGGAAACATTTCCCATGGGCATCGACTATAATAAGTACGCCGGCATGGGCAAAGACCCGGAGGTACAGTTGCAGCTGCAACGTCTCAAGGAAAACTTCCAGGAAGACCGCCTCATTCTTTCAATTGACCGTCTTGATTATAGCAAAGGTATCCTGCAAAGACTGGAAGCCTTTGAACTATTGCTGCAACTACATCCGGAATATATTGGTAAAGTAGTACTGTACATGATTGTCGTGCCATCCCGCGATACAGTTGCCCAATACAAAGAGCTACGTGACCAGATAGATAAGTATGTAGGCAATGTGAATGCCCGCTTCCGTACGCTCACCTGGCATCCTATCCAGTACTTCTATCGTTCCTTTCCCATTGAAACGTTATCGGCCCTGTATAATTTCGCGGACATCTGTCTCGTTACACCCATGCGCGACGGCATGAACCTGGTCAGCAAGGAATATGTGGCGAGTCGTAGTAACAACGATGGCGTATTGATACTGAGTGAAATGGCCGGTGCATCTAAAGAATTAATAGACGCTATCATTGTCAATCCCAATAATATTGGCGCCATTACCCGGGCCATTGTGGATGCCCTCAACATGCCGCTGGCCGAACAACAACGGCGCATGAAGCAAATGCGTTCGGTAGTAGCGAAGTTCAATATTCATCACTGGGTGAAGCTGTTCATGACCCGCCTGCAGGAAGTAAATGAAATGCAGCAGAATATGCTGGCCCGTCGCGTGAACCAGGAAACGGCGGTATTAATCCGGCAGCAATATTATAATACCCGGAAGCGTATCATCTTCCTGGACTACGACGGTACCCTGGTTGGTTTTCAGCCCGATATAGATATGGCCTCACCGGACCCGGACCTATATCAGCTGCTGCGGGAGCTGTCCAGCATACCAGGCAATGACCTGGTGATGATCAGCGGCAGAAATCATGAAACGCTGGGAGAGTGGTTTGGGCATTTAAAGCTTGACTTGATTGCAGAACACGGAGCATGGCAAAAAACCAAAGAAGGAGAGTGGTACCAGCTTCCTGGCTTAACAGACCAATGGAAGAAGGAATTACTTCCCATCATGGAACTAGCCACAGATCGTACCCCCGGTTCTTTTATTGAAGAGAAAAGCTATTCGCTGGTATGGCACTACCGTAAAGTGGAACCTGGCCTGGGCGAATTACGCGCCAACGAATTAATGAGTACCCTTCGTTACTATACGGTAGAAAAAGGATTACAGGTATTGCCCGGCGACAAAGTGATTGAAGTAAAAAATGTAGAGATAAATAAAGGTAAAGCGGCCCTTAGTTGGCTCAATCATAAGAAGTATGATTTTATAATGGCCATGGGAGATGATGTAACTGATGAAGACATCTTTAAAGCCTTACCCACCAAAGCGATTACCATCAAAGTAGGTAGTCAGGTATCGGCCGCCAGGTACTATTTAAGAAGTTATCATGAGGTGCGACATTTGCTGCGGACATTGCGCAACAGAGAAGTATAGTATATTGTCTTACCCGGGATTATACTGATTAATCCCGGGTAAGATAAACAGTTATAGAAATATTGGTACATCCAGTTTCATGGCAATCCGATAAGCAGCGTTCATCAAACCCACATGGCTATACGCTTGTGGGAAGTTACCCCACTGGCTGCCGGTTTCGGCTTCTACATCTTCACTGAAAAGCAATAGGTGGTTGGAGTACTGGAGTAGTTTGCCAAATTCCCGTTGGGCATCATCCAGGCGGCCTACACACGCGAGTGCCTCCACATACCAGAACGCACATACGAGAAACGTAGTTTTAGGTTTACCGAAATCATCGGAATGACGGTAGCGATAAAATAAGCCTTCGGGTGTTTTCAGTTCTTTCTCCAGGGCAATGAGGTGGTCACGGGCACGCTCAGAGGCCGGGTCCAGGTAGTTCATCATGATAAGCTGTAACGTGCTGGCATCCAGGTGTTGACTGCCTGCTGCATTGGTATATACTTTTCTTACCGGGTCGTAGCAGCTTTCAATATGTGCGGCCGCCCGGTTTTTGAGGGCCACGGCTCTTTCCAGCAAGGCATCGTTGCCAATGGTGCGGGCCATCTTTTCAGCAGCGGCGCAACCGGCCCATTGGAAAAGATTCGTATAGCAGTGAATGTTAGCCATATTCCGGAACTCCCAGATGCCTGCATCTTTTTCATCAATGGTTTTCTCAATCTTCTTCAGCAGCAATTCTATCCATCGATCGGAGTCTTTCCGTTCAGAGAAAATGAAGCGGTGGTCGGTATATAATGGTAGCATCGAGATTAGTACCTGTCCATATATATCATTCTGAATATGCTCGTATGCCTGGTTGCCTATCCGTACCGGTTGATTCCCCAGGTAACCGTCCAGGTGGGGGAGTATCGTTTCCGACAACGTTTTTTGACCGGTAATACCGTACAGTGGCTGGTAGCGGAAGTCGCCCGAGAAGGAGATATCCGTAATGTATCCGAAGTAGCGTTCCATTTCTTCGAAGTGCCCAATGTGATTCAGCGCGGTGATTACATAATAAGTATCACGCATCCAGCAATAGCGGTAGTCCCAGTTACGGCCACTTTCGGGGAATTCAGGTAAGCTGGTAGTGCTGGCGGCGATAATGGCGCCGGTATCTTCATATTGGTGAATTTTCAGGGTTAAGGCAGCCCGGATCACGTAGGGCTGAAAATAATTGGCAATGGAAGAATGTTTGATCCAGGTGCGCCAGTAGGCAATCGTTTCGCGGAGAAACCGCTCTGCAGTGCTTGCCAGTGGTGCTTCCAGGGGATGCCCATAGGTAAGAATGAGATAACGGGTATCGTTGAGTACAAAGAATTCTTCATCGAACAAATAGCTCACTGGAATATTAGTGGTGAGGCGGAGATTTTCATCACAGCCGCCAAATTCAATATGGCTGCTGCCTCGCAGGCGTCGCAGTTTTTCTGCACCGTAATCACATACTGGGGTACATTTTACCTGAATACGGKGCGACCCTTCCAATGGCTCTATTTTGCGGATCAGCATCAGCGGCTTAAAAAAGCGTTCGTATTGCAGAAAGCGGGGCGCAAAATCGGTAATGCGGTAACTCCCTTCTGTAGTGCTGATTTCCGTGCAAAGCACATTGGTGTTTTCGAGGTAATATTGATGCGTAGCGTAATCGGCTGATGGTAGTATAGAGAATTCACCTCCCTTTTTTTTGTCCAGCAGTCCGCCGAAAATAAAGGAGCTATCCATGCGGGGCCAGCAGAGCCAATCAATGTTTGTGTTTTTGTTTACATGCGCCAGGAACGCGCAGTTGCCAATAATGCCTGTCTGATACGTATGTCTTTCCATAAAACCTGCGATTTTTTTGAATTACACTTTTTACCTGAAATTGTTCATGGCGGAACAAAAGCTATTCCAATAATGGCAGGTGGGGAGGCCGGTCTACATTTATTAACAAAACATATCATTCTACAATCTTAATGGAAACCCTTATTTTTAAGTATAAAGTTCCACAGCGATGCAAACATTGAAAAAGCAGCATTATCTGCCTCAGTTTCTGACGCCAACGCAAACAGGGGATGCCAACACTTATTTATTGGCCGGTGACCTGGGAGGTACCAAAACAAATCTCGCATTGTTCAGCAGTGCTGATGGGCAGCTGGACATGATCCGGGAACATAAATACGCATCGCGCGATTATGCTAATTTTTCAGAGATCATCCAGCATTTTATCAGTGAAAGCAAGGATAYTCCACCGCAGCGTATATGCATTGGCGTAGCTGGTCCCGTAGTAAAAGGTAAAGTGGAGCTGACTAATTTGTCCCGTGAACTGAGTGAAGATGAAATCCGCCAAACCACAGGTATACAACGGGTAGCCCTGATCAACGACCTGGAAGCCACTGCCTATGGACTGGCCACTTTATCGCCTCAACAGCTAACCACGCTACACCGGGGCGCCTCGGAACATACGGGAAATATGGCCATCATTGCGCCAGGCACAGGTTTGGGCATGGCGGGATTATACTGGGATGGTACCTATCATCATCCATTTCCGACGGAGGGAGGCCATACCGATTTTGCTCCAAGAACAGACCTGGATATACTGCTATTGCGTTATCTGCAGGAGAAATATGATATTGTAAGTTGGGAACGACTGATCAGCGGACCAGGTGTGTATGATATTTACCAGTTTTTGAGAGATATAAAAGGAATGGAAGAACCCACCGAACTGCGCACCGCTATGAATGCCGGAGATCCGTCAGCAGAAATCAGTAAGGCTGCCATTAGTGATAAGGTACCAGTTTGTGTGAAAACGATGGAATTATTTGTGCGTTATCTTGCCAGAGAATCCTGTAACCTGGTATTAAAAATGAAGGCTACCGGAGGCTTGTTCCTGGGTGGAGGGATTCCGCCAAAAATAGCGGTGCTATTGGAAACGGGAGAGTTCTATCATCATTATATGCAGGGTGATCGCATGGCGGAGTTACTGGCAAGCGTACCTATTCATATTGTCAATAATGATAAGTCCGCCTTATGGGGAGCTGCATTTTATGCTGGATTATTAAAAGATTAACACTACTTTTGAGAATAACACAGGAAATGGTGTCTTCCTGATCCAAACCGTCAGCCATAGGCTGTCTGATGGCGCCTACAAATATTAGCATGGCAGCAACTGCCATATCACATCGCTATTTGTAGGATATGAATAAACTGAAAACTTCGCTGGAACAATTGACAGTAGCTTATCAGCTGCTGCGCTGGACTGTATTGGTAATACCTGTCGCCATCATCGTAGGCTCACTGGTTGCCTTATTTTTGTGGTTACTGGATCAGGTAACGCATATACGCTGGGAACATGAGTGGCTATTGTTTGGTTTGCCACTGGCGGGTGTACTCATTTATTGGTTGTATCGTATTGGCGGTAAACAGGCCGACAAGGGGAATAACCTCATTATGGATGAGATTCATCAGCCTGGTGGTGGAGTGCCCGCCCGAATGGCGCCACTGGTGTTGCTCACCACCATTATCACTCATTTATTTGGTGGTTCAGCCGGACGGGAAGGAACAGCCGTACAGATTGGGGGCAGCATGGCGGGCCTGATCGGGAAAAAGCTGGGACTATCGGCAGCGGATATACGAATTTTACTGATGACGGGAATCGCCGCAGGTTTCGGCGCCGTATTTGGCACACCGCTGACAGGCGCCGTATTTGCGCTGGAAGTGCTGGCCATTGGCGTGATGCGGTATGATGCGCTGATACCTTGTTTAATTGCTGCCGTTTTCGCCGACATCGTTTGTAGTGCCTGGAATATTCATCATACGCATTATGCCATTCATTATATAGGAGAACCCCTTACTGCCGCCATTCCTTTTATTCATCTGGATCTCTGGCTCCTGGGCAAAGTAATTGTAGCAGGTGTGGCTTTTGGATTAAGCAGTGCCTTATTCTCTAAGTTGATGCATAGCATTAAGCATCACGCCAACGCCTATATTAAAATCCCCTGGTTAATTCCAGTGGTAGGTGGTGTAGTCATTATATTATTAAGTTACCTCGCCGGAACTACGGATTACCTGGGCTTAGGCGTCAGCAGTAAATCGCCCGATGGGATCAGTATATTAGCTGCCTTCGATGCCAATAGCCATGTAAACGACTGGAGTTGGCTCTGGAAGCTGGTTTTCACGGCCATCACGCTGGGAATGGGATTTAAAGGGGGAGAAGTGACCCCACTTTTTTTCATAGGCGCCACGCTGGGACATACACTGGCCCTCCTGATGGGCGCTCCGGTAGATCTCTTTGCAGGACTTGGTTTCATCGCTGTTTTTGCAGGCGCCACCAATACACCCATTGCCTGTACCTTGATGGGCATCGAATTATTTGGTACCGACCATGTATTGTATTTCGCCATAGCCTGCTTTACGGCGTATTATTTCAGCGGACACTCGGGCATCTATGGTGCACAGCGACTGGAAGTACGGAAGTTGCACTAACAATTTTGTTAGTACCCGTTTATTTTTCGGCTTCGCTTTACCTTTGACTTATGACAAGCATCATAGGTATACATCATATTGCCATACAAGCAAAAGATTATAAAGCCACCATCCGGTTTTATGAAAGATTAGGACTACAGCTGTTTCACAGCTGGACATTCCCGGAGTTCAATATTGAATATGCCGCACTACTCAATATACCAGGCAGCAACGCCTATATAGAAGTATTTGATAAAAACGCCAACATTCCCGCACAGGGACGCCGCGCTATACAAGGGGAATCGCCTGTAACTGGCGCCCTGCTTCATTTTGCGCTTACCGTGACAGATGCTACAGTGGCATATCACGAAGCGATTGCGTTGGGCGCTACAAGCTGCGTGCCGCCAGCGGAGCTTCATCTCGGGGAACCGCCTTTGATCATCCATAATTCACTCGTATACGGATTAGATGGTGAAGTCATCGAATTTATTGAACCACATTAAAACGTGACTGTTATGGGAGAATGATCGTATTCTGTATGGGATTTCATGTTGCGGATTCCTGTTACTTTGTGGTATAAAATAAAAAAATCAATAGCATGGAAAACGATATCAAAGCCCCGCAGCTGATCAATCCTGCGGGTTTATACGACCCAACACCGAATGCATATTCTCACATGGCCGTGGTACCCGCGGGCCATACATTGGTATATATCTCCGGACAAGGCGGCGAAACCGCCGACGGTAACCTGGTCAATGATTTCCGTACGCAGGTCAAACAAGCTTTCGCTAACCTGGCTACAGCGCTGGCATCTCAGGGATTAACCTTCCAGGATGTGGTAAAACAAACCACTTTGGTGGTAGATCACACAGAAGACAGACTCCATATTCTCGGTGAGGAAACATCGCTGATCTGGACCAACAAAAAGTTCCCCGTGAATACATTGATTCCAGTACCGCGTTTAGCCCTTGACGGTATGTTGATAGAAATTGAAATGCTCGCGGTGAAACGTAGCTGATTTATTCCAGACCATCTGGATTAGATAACACTTCAACCGTTTGAAATGAGATGAATACCTCATCCCATTTCAAACGGTTTTTTCATGCGTTTTAAGCGGGCTGAGAATGAAATATCCCGGGCAATCGGCAAGGAATAATTTTCCATGCGATTCTCAGCGCATTCATTTTCAATGATTTAACCCCAAAATAGGTCATTAATAGATGCAACTATGAGATACCTGGTTAATCGCCCAAATAGAAATCCCAAAGACGTGGAAGGCGATGGAGCGCCGCCGAAATTCTCGCAACAATAGGGGGCGCATCACTTCAAAAAAACGCACATGCTAATAAGAAATTCTCAATTTGTCGATATTAGGCGATTCGGGGGTATGATGCGAGAGAATAATACCTTTTACCAACCCAATAATAAGATCCCCAATCAAGAGCTTATAGGCCMTGAGAAGCCATAAATTCTTAAGCAATAAGAAAAAGCCCCCAGACATTTAAAGACTTTTCAGTGGAGTTTTTGTGTTCAGGATTATTCATATAATTTATATTATGTTAAATAAAGAATTACCATTTAAAAGCATAAAGCATTTATAACCTACCCCATATTTACGGCCTCCGAAATCGGCTTAACGAAGCCCGTCCGGCCGCACATTTCTTCGAATGGATATCTCTATTCAGTTCAATCTTACACGGTCAGCACGCCTCCAAATTCGAAAATCTCACAGCGGCGCCACATCCTGCGTAAATCAATAACAACGCAAATCATTCTTTGCGAATCCGATCGCCCTCCTCCCTGGCGCCAGCAGTCCGTGTTTTTACATCTGAGCCAAACGATTTCGTATAAGTCAACCTGATCACCGTTGCCGCATTAGATTCTGTATGAATAGACACATGATTTTTTATGGCAAATGCTTCCTCCGTTAACGTACCGTAATACGTATTAATATGAACCGTCCGCAATACATCCGTCCATGCGAATTGTAAACTGCCCAAATTACGCGGCAGCTCTTTTTTGACGCCAAGATTTATCGCCCCCAAGCCGCCTACTTGAACCTCCATACGACAATGAATTATACCAACCACTCAGCTCGATCGCATAATTTTTCGGCAACGTAAACGACTCTGTTGCGCTCAGTATATAAGCCAGATACGCTTTATCCAGTGGCTTCCGCGTATAATCCAGTTTGAACTGACGGAGTCCTCCGGTCAGATTATAATTCATGCTCCACCACTCGGTGACCTTCCATGGCAAATTTGCCTGCAACGTGATATAGTTTTGATATTGGAGATTCTGGGGAGATACATACAGCAGATTCCCCGCCGCTTTTTCAGTCAGCTGATACCTGGCAATTGGATGATCATCTCTGCTAAACAACAACGAAAACGTATACCCTTTATAGTTATATCCTATTTTAATGTTGTTGGTAATGGTGGATTGTAAGAATGGATTACCAGTGTATACCGCCGTGGGATCACTATAAATAACGTAGGACGCAAGATCATTATACGCCGGCCGACTAATCCGTTTGCTATACGACAACTGCAACGAGGCTGATTCCCCTAACTTTTTCGAAATGGTAGCTTCCGGAAACAACACGCCCTGCCTTCTTTCCAATGTATTCGTACGCGTGACCGGGTTGATCATGTGAGTATAAGCGTACTCATACCTGAGGCCCAATGTCACCGTCACCGTTGGATGCAGGGAAGCCGTAACCGTACTGTAAGCGGCGCCAATCGCCTCCTTCATCAATACATTTTCGAAAGTTTCTGTTCTATCCACCCACTCGTGATTAATCAGACTTTGTATGCCGGACGTACTGCTGCTGCGGGTGTAGCTGCCCTTTAGTCCAACAGCCAGCAGGAATTTTTCATTCAACGGTTTCGCATAATCCACTTTCACCACACCTACGTTGATCGTTGTATTGGCAAAGCCTTGCTGTTGTGGTGAAAAGAGCGGATCGTCCGCTCCCGCAGCAGCATCGTCCTTATTGAGAAATATACTTTGTACGGCGGAAGGGCTACTATTACGGAAGCCGAGATAATCAAGATCTATATTGATTTTTTCCCCTTCCCGGATTTCTTTATCCAGGTAGATGGAGCTCATGACATTGCGCCAGCGGTTTGTGCTATGTACCGATCCATTGTAACGCAACAGGGAATCAGGTAACACCAGATAACGGGAGCGATTAGTAGTGACCGAAGATGCGATGCTGCTATTAAAAGACAAACTACCACCCAACTTTACACCTGGCCTGATGTTTCGCTCTATCCCCAGCGATACATCATGTGTATTTCTTACTACCTTACTGGTATCCCATACCAACACATTCATCTGGCCTCCCAACGCAGGCATATCCTGGTCGCTGTCAATAAACATATCGCTATAAGTGCGGTCATGAGAAAACGAGTATGATCCATCCAAACTCGTATTAGCGGTATTTCCCGCCAGGCGGATGCTACTGCTTCCTTTTTCGCCCTTGCCATAACCACCCGACAAACTCAATGTGCCATTTCTGCCCGGTTTATGACTTCGCTTCGTGATAATATTAATTACGCCCGCACTTCCCTCCGCGTCATAACTGGCGCCAGGCATTGTTAGCAGCGCTATTTTCTCTACATCATTCCCGCTCATCCCATTTAATAAACTGACTACCTGGTCCAATGGAAGTCTTAATAGTCTGCCATTCAGCATCACAGCTACACCAGATTTTCCATTCAGAGAAATACTGTTATTGCGATAGTCGAAAGCAACACCCGGTGATCGTTCCAACAAAGCCAACACCGTACTTCCCTTCGTCATAATACTATTTTCTACATTTACCACAATACCATCTGCCTGCTGCTGGTACAATGGCTTACTTGCCTGCACTGTAACGGCTCCCAGCTGCGTGGCCACTACTTTCAACAAAGACGTACCCAATTCTTTTTGCTCCCGCGGACCGGCTATTTCAAATAAGGGCGACTCCCAGGATTCATACCCCATGCTGCTTACACGCAATAAATACTTTCCACGTTCCGGAGCTGGAAACAGGTAACTACCTGCATGATCTGTGAAAGTGGTTTTGAGAACAGCGGTATCTGATGCCTTTAATAACAACACATTAGCAAAAGGAACCGGCTCTCCGGCGGCTGTTACCACCTTCCCTGTTATCTGCGCCAGCGCGGATTGCGAAAGACAAAAAACCAACAAATAAATCATCCTGCTTTTCATACTTTTCTTTTTTGAGAACGGAGCTGAATACAACAAAGAAAAGCGCGCCGCTAACAGGCGAAAAATCAGAATGACCACCCGCGAAATATAATTGATGAACGACTTAAAACACCGCTGTCTGCCTACATTCCACTTCCCAGGCACCTGTTTCTCCGGTCGTATACCCCTGCCTGCATTTGGTCAATTATTTTAAGGAATTCATATAGCGTGGAGAAAATTCCTGCGGATTAACGTAACTTCAATACCGGTGGCGGTACAGATAAATCATTACATGAAATGAATACGTCATTACATAGTAAATCAACACATTGGGTGTTCAGGTATAAGCTGTACCACCTCCCTTTCTGGGTAGCCTACAACTACCTCTGGTGGACGATCGCCATTGGCAATCCGGTAAAAGCTGCCACCGCTATGTTCTTATCTCCATTTACCATCAAGTTTCTTTTCTATCTTGTATTTCAGGCCGCCGCTGTTTACTTCAACCTGTATTACCTGATGCCCCGCTTCCTGGAGAAAGGTCGGTTTGCGATATACATCACTTCTCTCATCGTCACTATCTTATGCGCCAGTTGCCTTATCATTCCCGGATATTATTTATCTGCAACGGTGGCAGGCAAAACAGTCACGGAACTATACGGATCAAACGCAGCTAACTGCATCTACCAGTTCTTTGGCACCGCACTCCCGGCTACGTTGGCGGTGATGACGCTGGCCATGAGCATTGCTCTCACCAGGAACTGGCTGCAAACAAAAAGACGGCAACAACTGCTGGAGAAAGAAAAACTGGAAACGGAACTGAACTTCCTGAAGTATCAATTCAATCCCCACTTTCTTTTTAATTCTATTAATGCCATCTTTTTTCTCATCCATAAAAACCCGGATAAGGCCTCCGCTTCATTGGCTAAATTCTCAGATCTGCTCAGGTATCAGCTGTACGAATGCAACGACAAACAAATTCCTTTAAGCAATGAAATCGCTTACCTCGAAAACTTCATTGAACTGGAAAAGCTAAGACAGAATCACAACATGGAGGTAACCACAGATATCCCTGCTACCCATACAGGGCATCTGCTCATTGCCCCTTTCATACTCATGACCTTTGTGGAGAATGCCTTCAAACATGTATCCACACATTCAGATGCGCCCAATTGGATATATATCGCCATACACCTGGATGAACAACAACTGAAAGTCACTATTACCAATAGTTCGGCTCCGGAAACAAAGCAGGACCTGGTTCACTATGGCGGCATTGGCCTGAAAAACGTACAACGAAGACTGGACTTAATTTATCCAGGACAATATGCGCTGGATATCCAACCTGATACCACGAGCTTCAGCGTAAAACTGACATTACAGCTTACGCCCCTGCGGCAACAGTCAGCTGCTCCCGAACTAGCTTTCACCTATAAATAACCTCCGATGATGAACTGTGTAATTATTGATGATGAACCACTGGCAAGAGAAGGCCTCGCCAGCTATGTGAGGGAAATTGATTTTCTGCAACTCACAGGCACTTGCAAAAATCCGGTGGAACTCATGAAGTTACTGGACGAACATCCCATCGATCTTATTTTTCTCGATATACAGATGCCGAAAATGAATGGCATCGACTTCCTTAAAATCGTTCAGAAGCCGCCGCTGGTCATCATTACCACAGCCTTTCCTACTTATGCGCTGGAAGGATTTCAACTAAATGTGCTGGACTACTTACTCAAGCCTATCACGTTTGACCGTTTTTTTCAATCGGTAAACAAGGCTAAAGATTATTATCAACTGCTCACCAAATCCAACGTCTCCGTTGATGTGCCACCAGCCGCCAAACCGGCGGATTACTTCTTCATAAAATCCGGCAGTAAGTATGAGAAGATTTGTTTTGAGGATATTCTATATGTAGAAGCAATGCAGAACTACATCACCATCTATACCCGGAAAGGAAAATATGTAACACTGCTATACCTGAAAAACCTGGAACAAAACCTGGACCCGAAAGCCTTTATCCGCGTACATAAATCATACATCGTAGCTATCCACCAAATAGAAGGAATTGAAGGCAATGAAATTTTCATACAGTCGCATCGCATTCCCATCAGCAGAAATTATCACGACCAGGTGCTGGAACAGGTAGTCCGGAGTAAGCTCTGGGATAAAATAAAATTTTCCTGAGCCTACTCCCCTCACGTACATTACATGGTAGCCGCCGCTGGCTGCTTGGCTTTCACGTTAATGACTGTACGATTAATGATATATGGTGTAGCCACAATCAACAACATCAATATTAAAATCAGAATCGCCACCAGTTCATAATAATCCATCGCATACTTCAGAAAGGCTTGTTTCTGCATCGCCTTATCCAACAGCCCCGGCGCCAGCTTTGCTGCCTGGTCAGCCATGAGCCCCCGCGATTCCAAAGCCCCCTGGTAAGTATGCAATCGCTCCGACAACCCATTGTCGACCTTCGATACGCCATCGCTTAAGCGCATTGCATGTGTTTTGGTGAAGTAGAGCGAAAAGTAATTGATCAACGCCGTACTCAATCCAAAGAAAGTATATCGTATAAATACACCTGCCGTAGATGCAGACACACTAATGCTTTCAGGCACAGAAGAAATAATGAATAGCACAATAGGCGTTAACAACATCCCTGCTCCCCAGCCCTGTATCAACAACGGCAATATAAAAGTAGACTGATCTGCTTCCGATGTAAACAGGAAATACATCACACTATGAAACACCAGCAAACCAAAGAAGCCGACCAGCCAGATAAATTGCAGCGGCCTTTTGTTGATCACCAGCCGTGTTGACATAACAGATCCGATAACAATCCCTATCAGATTGTAAATCAGCAGCTCGTAAGTGTGCAAGGGGTCCATTCCCAATACGGTAGAAAAGAAGCTGGTCGTGATATTGAAAGATCCACGAATCAGGTAAAGTCCCGCCAATAGCGTAATCCCAAATAAAAATGCCCTCGACTTAAACACCTCCATATTAATAAATGGACGCTTGCGGTGCAGCTGTCGTACAACGAAAGTGATGGTTAGCAATATGATCCCGATAATACATCCTATGATGCGTGGGTCCTGCAACCAGTAGTATTGTTGTCCATAGATCATGATGTATCCCAGCATAATCAACATAGGCGCGTACAAAAAGAAACTGGTCCAGTCCAGCTGATACAACGGTACCCGGCGCACCAAATGTACCCTGTTCATTAACAGCAACAACAATACTGCTCCTGGCACAAACGAATAAATGACCATTTTATACAAGGCATTATATTCAAAATCATCTACCAAAGGCGCTGTAATCAGGGAGGTCAATGATCCGGAACAAAGAATCATCCCATAGAAGATGGCATAGCCTGTTTCACGGGCATGCTCCGATTTCAGGCGGCTGAACAACAACGTTAAACAAATGCTGGTGACACCACAATTCAATATCCCCTGTAAAAAGCGACAAATGAAAAGCACAGGTACTTCACGGGTATGATAGCACCAATAAGTCACCAATACCTGCAGCACCATACAAATCAGGAAATATTCTTTGGTGGCAATGCGACTGAAAAAGCGTTTTTCCATTGGTGTAAAAGCCACCAGCGCGGCATAGTACACCAACATGGAGAATTGTATATCCTGTGGTTCTGCCCCATAAAATCCCGTAGCGGCGTTCACGTTAGCCGTAGACAATGCGAACAACATCACCGTTGGAAATAGCACCAGGAAGATGGTCAACCGGATCAGCCATTCCGGCACCCAGGAACGAAATGTTTGCTTACCCTGCCCCATGATTACTTACGTTCTTTTGCAATAGAAACATTCACGTTCATACCGGCAGATAATAATTTCAATTCCTCCGGAGAACCGTCGAGGCGGATGCGCACCGGAATACGCTGGGCTATTTTCACAAAGTTACCCGTGGCATTGTCTGGTGGCAGCAGCGAAAAACGGCTACCAGTAGCACCTGACAGGGATTCTATTTTCCCGGTAATTTTCTTTCCGGGATAAGCATCTACTACAATTTTCGCAGTTTCCCCTACACGCATATGCCGGATTTGTGTTTCTTTAAAGTTGGCGACTACCCACTTACCAGCTTCCCAATCTACGATGTAGGCCATCACCTGCCCTGCCTGTACCAGCTGTTTTGGCTGAATAGTACGACGCCCCATCTTTCCATCATATGGAGCGGTGATAATAGTATAGGAAACATTAAGATCGTTTTTGGTAACCACGGCCATTCTGCGTTTGATTTCTGCTTCCAGTGCGCTCTGCTGTACTTTGGCATCATTGATTTTAGCCAGGGAAGCCTGGTATGCATCGATAGCTGTATTATAGTCAGAACGGGCCACGGCCAATGCTGCCTCTACCCTTTCCAATTGCTGTTTGGTGGCTGATTCTACGTCGTACAACTTTTTATATCGGTCGTATTCCTGTTCCTGGTGAGTCAGTTTTGCTTTGGCGGCCGCAATCTGTGACTGATATACTTTGGAAGATTGAGCGGTAGTGGTTACATTGCTTTCCAGGATGCCCACTTGTGCTTTGGCGTTTAACAAAGAAGCTTCTGCTTCCTGTTGTTGTGCGGCATACTCGCTGTTGTCAATGATAATCAGCGTATCCCCTTTTTTTACTTCCTGATTTTCTTCATACCGGATCTCCTCAATATAACCGGTCACCTTTGCCACTACCGGGTTAATATATTCATCTACCTGTGCGTCGTTGGTTTCTTCAAACTTCATCTGGTACAGCAATGTCCTTATTCCCCAGATAGCCAGGCATACCACTACAATAGATGCAATGATGGTAGTAATACGTGAAATAAGTCTGTCCGTTTTGTTCGTAGTGGTGTTTGTGTTCGTCTTCATATATTAAAGGTTGCCTGTTGCTTTCAATAATTGATAGTATTGTAATTGTGCMGTTACCTCCGCGGTAGTAAGGTCGAAGCGGGATTGCAGCAGTTGTGTTTCTGCATCCAGCAGGTCTGTCAGTAACGACAGCTGATTGAAATAGGTATTATTGACAATCCGGTAATTCTCTTTCGCCTGTGTAATATTTTCGTTGGCTACACCGATGCGTGTCAGTGCTTCCGTGTAGCGCAGGTAAGCTGCTTTTACGTCTTCTCTGACATGGTCTTTGGTATCCGCATGTTCAATTTCCTGGCGCTCCAGGTTGATCTTTGCTTCCTGCTTTTTATGTTTGTTCTGATATAATGCAGAGATGGGTACCCCGGCTTTAACCCCTACCTGGCCAAGACCATATAAGGCGATGGAGTAAGGATAAAAGAGTATTTGCGGATACGTATAGGCGTATTCGGCATAGAGCCCTACTTTGGGGAGCACATTGCTTTTCACGTCTTTCAGCTTCAATTCACTCAGTGCTGTTTCTTTTTCAGAGATCTTAAAGGCAAAAGAATGCTCGTAAGCTTCTGCCAGGTAATCTTCGTAGGTGCGTGCAGGTGTTTGCGGCAGCAGCAACGTATCTATAGCCACCTGGTTTTGTACACTGTCAGCCTGCCCTATCATAATATTCAGTCGCTGGTTGGCGATGGCGATGCCATTTCGTATTTCAAGCAGCGTCATCTTCTGTTTTGATAATTTCAATTCGGCGCGGAGTAAATCACTTTTCAGGACTACCCCATTTTTATGCAGCTCCCGGATTTCATCCAGCTCTTTTTCGCGTTCGGCGATGTCCTGCAACATCACTTTTTCGTACATGCGTCCCCGGTATACATCGAGGTAAAGTGAAGCTGCCTTATAGCGTATCTCTGTGCCAGTAAGGTTTTGCTGTTCTTTGGCCAGCTCGGCTTCTGTTTGTCGGACTTTGATTTCGCGGGTTGTTTTACCGCCGTTGTAAACGTTGAGGTATGCATCTGCGCCAAACTGGTAATACCCGTGCACCACCGGATATTGTGTAGGTGCATTGAGAAGGCCATCTTCATAAATGGCCAGATTTGAAACACGGGCATACACGCCATTTGCTTTTACTTCCGGCAGGCGCTCATCTTTGGCCGCTTTGGTGCGTGCTTCCATGCTCTGAACGCGCAGATATTGCATTTGCAGTTGCCGGTTGTATACATCTGCTTTCTTCCATACATCCGTTAACGTTAGGGTATTCTGCTCAGGGTTCTGACCAGCAGCTGTCTGGATGCTGAAGAGTGCTAAAAGCACCGTTCCGGCCAGCCACTTATTAGTAATTGTAGACATATCTATTGTGATGAAGATGCAAAGTTCCAACCCTATTAGTTAATTTATTTTCTATAAATTGCCATAAAATTGTTAGATCCGGCCAAATGAAAGATATTAATCCACAACTGGTATTGGAAGACGTTGATGCCATCCCGGAATCCGCGTATGTGTGGCACTGGAAAACGGAACATCACTTTTCCTATCATCAACATAACAAAGGACAGCTCACCTATGTTGAGGGTGGGGCCGCTTTTTTGTACACAAAAGATAAAACCTACTTCCTCCCTGCCCGCCACTATATGTGGGTGCCTGCGGGTGTGGAACATTACTTTCAGCATCGCTATCCGGCCAACTTTGTCCGCACCATTTATTTCTTCAGCGAACCGGAAGACCAACAAGATCCGTTTTATACTAAAACCGGTATCTACCCTGTCAGCAACCTTTTACTGGAAATGATACTGCACACTGCTAGCTGGGATGGCGATGTGTTGCCCAACGACAAACGTTTCATTTTCATCAAAGCCATTAAAAACATGTTGCCGGAAATCAGTTCGGTACCGTTGCCTATAACCCTGCCGACCACAGAAAACCCGCGGCTGCAGCCTGTGTTAAAGTATATACAGGAAAACCTGGGAGAGCCGTTGTCGCTGGAAAGCGTAGGCCACGAATTCAACTACAGTGAACGTACCCTCACCCGTCTATTTCGCTCTACCATGGATATTTCCTTCTTCCAATACCTGAAACTGGCCCGGATGATTAAAGCAATGGGATACCTGTTGGAAACACAGAAAACCATCAATGAAATAGCATGGGACATTGGTTACAACAGTGTTTCCGCTTTCAGTAATACCTTTTACAAACTGGTAGGCAAAAGGCCAAGCGACTTCCAGATATAGCGGAAAGCAGAAAGCACAAAGCATAAGGCTATTGTAGCGGATGATTATAGCGGATATAATATTCGCTTTGGTCCACTCGCTACAATAGCCTTATGCTTTCTGCTTTCTGCTTTCCGCTCAAATAAATTTGTTTGCATTTATCGGGGGTTTTACTAATCTTGAAAGACAATCAAGATCTGCTTCATGAACTTAAAGAGCAAACCATGTATGTTGTCGTTGCTGCTGGCAGGCATCGTAAGCCTGTCGTCTGTGCAGGCGCAACAAAAGAAAGCGATACCCGCGGCACCAGCGCCCTCGCTGAAAGAAGATCTCCAGCCACATTGGTCGGTAACGCTTAACCCGGATACCACCGTGACTACTTACCACGATGTAACGGTGAAAGGCCAGAAGATTCCTTACAAAGCCATTGCGGGCACACAACCAGTGTGGGACCAGGATGGTAAGGTGTTAGCCGGACTTTTCTACACCTATTATGAAAGGACAGATGTGAAAGACCGGAGCACCCGGCCTTTGGTCATTTCGTTCAATGGCGGTCCTGGTACACCTTCCGTATGGATGCAAATCGCTTACACCGGTCCCCGCCTGTTGAATATAGATGCAGAGGGCTACCCGGTACAACCTTATGGGATACACGAAAATCCCGAATCCATTCTCGACATTGCTGATATTTTATATGTAGACCCGGCTAACACGGGCTTCTCCCGGTTAATTGGGAAAGATGTTCCCAAAGAGAAATTCTTCGGTGTGAATGCAGATATCCGTTATCTGGCCGAGTGGATCAATACATTCGTGTCACGCCAGAACAGGTGGGCATCTCCCAAATACCTGATAGGCGAAAGTTACGGTACGACCCGGGTATCCGGATTGGCACTGGAGCTGCAAAATGCACAGTGGATGTACCTGAACGGCGTCATCCTGGTATCACCTACGGAGCTGGGTATTGCCCGCAGCGGTCCTGTTGATGCTGCACTGCGCCTGCCCTACTTTGCCGCTACCGCCTGGTATCATAAAGCATTACCGGCGGATCTGCAACAGAAAGACCTGACCGCTATTCTACCCGAAGTAGAGGACTTTACTATTCGTGAACTGATCCCGGCTATCAGCCAGGGCGGGTTCCTGGACGAGCAGCAACGTAAAAACATCGCGGCTAAAATGGCCCGCTACTCCGGTTTGTCTGAGAAAGTAATTCTGCAACATAACCTGGACGTACCAACGGGATTTTTCTGGAAAGAATTGTTACGGGATCAGGGTTATACTGTAGGTCGGCTGGACTCCCGCTACCGCGGTATTGACCGGGAAGACGCAGGTAACAACCCCGACTACAATGCAGAGTTGACGTCCTGGCTACATGCGTTTACCCCCGCCATCAACATCTACCTGAGAGGAGAACTTAAATTCCGCACCGATTTAAAATACATGATGTTTGGTCAGGTATTCCCGTGGGACAACAAAGGCGATAACACCGGCGCTAACCTCCGCGACGCAATGGCAGCCAATCCCTACCTGCATGTGATGATACAATCCGGTTATTACGACGGCGCCTGCGACTATTTCAATGCCAAATACAGCATGTGGCAGATGGACCCCAGTGGACGTTTAAAGGACCGCCTCTCCTGGCGTGGCTACCGGAGCGGTCATATGATGTATTTAAGGAAAGATGATCTTGCAGCGGGGAATAATGATATCCGGGCTTTTATCAATGCCTCGATACCAAAAGCAGGTCAACCAGCGAAATATTGAGGAAGCGGAAAGCATAAAGCCGAAAGCATAAAGCTATTATAGCGAATGATCAAAGCGGATAAATTATTAATACCCGCTCTTTTCATTCGCTATAATAGCTTTATGCTTTCGGCTTTATGCTTTCCGCTATATCTTATACGTTACTCCCAATGTGAGATACACGTTATACAAAGGGAACGACATTCCCTGGAAATCACTTGGGAAGATGGGACGCAGGCCCCAGTTCAGGTTACCATTCACGCTGAGTTTTTTACCCACCCGGTAAGCAGCGCCACCTTGCAAACCCGCATCAAATGTGCGCATGTTTTTACCGAAGTCGAAGCTGGCTTCTGTAATGATTACCTTTTCACCGGTAGGTCCGCCATTACGGATATAACCATCGGAAACAGTACCATAGAAATTGGAGCTGAATAACCAGGCAACATAACCGCCCAGGTTAAAGCGCCACTTGTCGTTAGGCGTGAATACCGCACTCACCGGGAATGATACATACGCATTACGTGCAATAGTTTTGTTTTTGCCGGAGAAATCTCCYTGGAAACGGCCACCATCTTCAGTAGTAATAATGGTTGGGAAATACTGTACTTCATCTTTTGTGCCCATTCCTTTGTAATCCAGTTTAACGGCAACAGCGGCGCCCCATTTCCTGGTAGCCCGGTAGGATAATTCATACCCCAGTGAAGGAGAGAATTCCGGCCAGTAACCGTTTACTTTACGGATGGTATTGGGAAAGCCAATGGGCGTGGTAGCGCCGAAATTGAAGCCTGCGAGAATACGATGTTCCAATCCTGGCGTGAAACCACTATTTTTCGTTTGTTCCTTTCCGTTATCCTGTGCAAATATGGTAGTCGCTGCCATCAGCATACCCAGCACCAGTCCTGATATTTTCCTTTTCATAGTTTCTGATTAATCTTTTACTGATGTACAATTTCAACGTTATCCAATATCAATTTGCTACCTACAGCGCCTCTGTAGTGATCTCCCTCTTTACTGGAAGAAGCAATGATGGCCAACATTAAAGACTGGCCAGGCAATACGTTTTTACCTGGGACAGCAACAAACGGAATATCAAAATGGGTCCAGTCGGCTTTCGCAGTACCGTCCGCCAACACAGCAGTAGCGACTACTCTGTCGGAAGTCAGGATATTAGTAGCATCGAGCCGTTCAATACCTGTATACAATACCGCATAAATAGAACATTCATCTATTTGCCCGGGAACTGGCTTGGCATCTTTGTCGATGAACTGCGCACCTGGCTGATATTTATAATCACCTGTAAAACTTTTAGGGACAATGCCTCCGTAAAATTGTCCGAACTGGGTGCATTTCAGCGGATTTTCCAACAGGTAATCTGTTACAAAATTGCCGACGAACATAGAGCCTGCAAAGAGATGAATACCCATCCATGCAGAGATAGCATTACCTGGCTTTGTTTCCATCACTGCCGCATATTTACCATCTTTCGCATCTGTGGTAACATGTAAAGGAAAATCGTTGATGTCAGTTACACCGGTGATAGCAATACCGATATTACCAGAAGCCCAGATATTGCGACCATCATCAGATAATGGATTCACGTATTTCCAGCTGGCACCTGAAGCAGATACGGTATCCCATCTTTCAAATCCAAATTTCCAAACACCTGTCTGGATTACTTCTACGGTATATTTCCGTTTTGTACCGGTGGCAGAAGTAACCAGGTATTCATTTAAACTGCTTCCATTAAATTTGATGGAATCACCAGAGGCAGGTGATACATGCCCCCCGGCACTCACTTTAATCACTGGCGCGATTCCTTTCTGATATGCCTCATCTGTCAGATACAAGCGGATTTGTGATTTTGTCTGATCAATAAAAACATCACTGGTGACCTGATTGGGGGCTAGTGTAAAAGTTTCGATGTCTGCTTCCGGGTTAAGTGGTGCATCCTTAATACAGGACTGTAGCGCGCCCACCGTGGCCGCTACATAACATAGTTTCCGTACATTCATTTTCCGTTCGATTTGTTAAAACCCCGCGAAGGTACGAAAGATGTAGCAGACACCATGTTTATCCGCCAACAGGACAATTTACTATTGTACAATTTGCAGGCTATCCAATACCAGGCGACTGCCAATGGCCCCTTTGTAAGTATCGCCATCTTTACTGGAAGACGCCACAATGGCCATCATCATTTTATCATTCCCCGTGTACGGGCGTACCTGTACAAAAGGCACATCGAACCTTGTCCAACCTGCTCTGGGGCCGCCATCCGGAATGCTGGCACGGGCCAGTATCCGGTCAGATGTTTGAATATTAGTGGCATCCAGGCGCTGCGTACCAGCGTACAATACGGCGTAAATAGCACAACTGTCTTTCATGCCCGGTATGATATTTCCCGCCTTATCCTGGTATTTATCTCCCGGTGTATATTTATAATATCCTGTGAAACGGACAGGCTTACCCAGATAGGGCTGTCCGAATTGTGTGGCTTTTAATGGCGCTGTTAAAGCATTCATCGGATCAAAAACACCAAGGTACAGTGAGCCCGCAAACAGTTTGATGCCTACCAGATTGGATAAAGCAGTACCGGTACGAGTCACCAGCTCAGCGGCATATTTCCCATGATAAGCATCGGTAGTAGCCCGCAATGGATATTCCAGCGGATCTTTCTTTACACCAGACAAGGCTACACCGGGATTGCCGGAAGACCAGGCCTGGGAGGTATCAGCAAGAATACTGTCTATCTCCACCGGATACTGGTATTTGTCTTTCGCATTCAGTAGCCAGCTTTCAAAGTCCCAGGCGAATACACCAATATTACTAATCTCTACGGTATATGTTTTTTTGTTTTTACCATTGGCGGAAGTCACTACATATTTAGCACTGCCGGGCGCCTGAAACTTCAGTGAGTCACCGGATGCTGGCACGATGGTGGCCCCTGACGACACCGTGATAACTGGCCTCACGCCACTTTCAAATGCGGCTGGTGTAAGTGATAAAATAATTTTATCGTTTATCTGGTCGATGAAAACGTCGCCAGTTAAGTATTTGCGGTCTATCTTAAATGATTCGATATCTGCTTCCGGGTTAACAGGCGCCTCTTTTATACAGGCGTAAAATGACAGCATCAGTACTAACAGGCAACTTCCTTTGGTTAAATTCATATGAAGACTGGTTGAATAAAGACTGCATTCGGCTCTTCTCAAAAGTACATTTTTATTTCCTGCTCTACATATATGATAAATTGCTATCATTGCAGCATGGCAGATATACAGCGAATAAAACGGGTACTGACCTACGCAGCAAAATGCGTAACCGGCGTGCTGGTAGTGTTGGGGCTATCCTGGGCTACCAATTACAAAGACATTATCTGGGTGCTGATTTCTGTAATGCTGGTATTATCGCCAGATGGATCGGACGCAGTAACGTTGGCGGTTACACGGATTAAAGCGAATATAGTGGGTGGGATTGTTGGTTTTTTATTGATACTGATACATCCTCACTTAATTCTGATGATGTGTGTTGCGGTATTCATTACAGTGGTCATCTGCAATTTGCTTAACCTGGAAGCAGCTACGCGCACGGCATTAGCAGCTACTATTATCGTAATGACCCATGAAGCCGGCACTCATGTATGGGATACGGCCGTTGAAAGAGTGTTGTCGGTATTAGCCGGTTGTTTGCTTGGACTGGTCATTACCTTCATCTTCCACAATAAATATACCCGGCAAACAGCGGAGATGATCCTCCCCCGGATCGATAAGGGTGGCGAATAGCGAGGAGTACAGAATTGCTTCAGAATTGGCCGCTATTTTTGGCAGATTAAGGAGTGATGCATGAAGAAAATGATATTCTCAGCAGGACTGGCATTAGGCGCCTTTACCTGCTCCAATAGTGTAAAAGCACAGGATACGGATTCCATTCCATCTCAAAAAGATTCCATTCAAATTACGGCTGTCCCCAAATATAGTAGCAACGCGCGCTTTCATAGCAGCATTGCAGGAATCGCGGTACCTGCTGTCATGATTGGCTATGGCTTTGTAGCCCTTGCCAATCCTTCCCTGCGGGATTTGAACACCAGTACCAGAGCGGAATTAAAAGAAGATCATCCTACCTTCCGGACACAAATAGATAACTACCTGCAATATTCCCCTGTAGCTGCTGTATATATCCTCAATGCTGTGGGCATTCATGGTAAACATAATTTCCGGGACCGGACCATTATCCTGGGCATCTCTGCTATCCTTACAGCTGGTTCTGTGGAGGGTATCAAACACTGGACCCACGAAGAGCGCCCGGATGGATCAGATTTTCTGTCGTTCCCTTCCGGCCATACGGCTACCGCCTTTGCTTCTGCGGAATTCCTCCGGCAGGAATACAAGGATGTGTCGCCCTGGATTGGCGTAGCGGGTTATGCTGCTGCTACGGCCACCGGCGCCCTTAGAATGTACAATAATAAACACTGGCTGAGTGATGTGGTAGCGGGTGCTGGTATGGGCATATTAAGCACGAAAGCGGCTTATTGGGTATATCCCTGGATACAACGGAAGCTATTCAAAAACACCGACCATACTGCGAGCAAAGTAGTAATGCCTTATTACAATCCCGAATTCCGCAGCGCCGGGCTAAGCTTTATCTTCTTTCCCCGTTAATCTGTCTTATCTGACAACAAAATCTTATGCTGATACCCGGTTACAATAACGGGGTTTCACGCAACACATTAAAAAATTAAAAGGGACATTAATTATAGACGATGTGGGGGTTAACCCCTAAAGTTGACTGGTTACAAACACCTGTTTTTGGCAATGGGGCAAAGTTGCTGGTTTCCGTTGAAATAATTTGTGATCCATTTGTTAACGACCAAAAATATGACTTCTTTTTATAAAAAACTATTATAAAGAGGTAAAATAATCCCACTTTCTTTAACATTGAATTTACAGTTCAATGTATAATTCCGTCTATTTTAGCAGTATCAAAATGATAATTAAAGTATTGTTGCCTGTAACCGTAGCTGAAGAAAGCCACAACAATCCCGTCCTCAAAAGCTGTTAATCATATGTATGTTCCGGTAATTATTTTTCTCTTTTTCCTGATGTGGTATATCTATTTCAGAACCCAGAGTTTTCGCAGCACCCATTTTAAGGAAACGAAATTCAAGCCCATTGCTGGCGAAGACGCCTTGCAGGCGGTTCGAATTGTGGGTGTATCCAACAGTGTATTTACGGTATCCAGGTACCTGCGTAGCGTCAAGAACCTGTCTGACAAACAATTTATGACAGTAGCCGTTGACCAGGTTATTACCACTACCATGGGCACCACCCATCAGGCACGCCTGATTGAAAATCTCGCCCCCGGAGAAGAACGACGTTTAGGCCATACCGATAATGTAAGAGAAGGCAAATACCAGATCTACATCGGCTATGAAATATTATGGGCAAGATATACTCCCACTCCCGTCTGGTATAAGGAAAAGAAGCCGGAAGTAACAACAGCCGCCAGCTTGTATAACGACATGCTGCGGCAGCACCAGGATTCCCTGATCCAGGCAATAGAAGCGAAAAGAGATTTATTGTCCTGACAACGGCGTTTCACGGCGGCCAAAGAAACTTAGCCACACCATCGAAAAAAATACGCCCAGCAAAGATCCTGCGCTAACATCTTCCAGGAAGTGCTGGCTCATATACATGCGGGAATAGGCTACCAGCAAAGCCAGCAAAAGGTAAAGCAGGGACCAGTATTTGTTCCGGGTATAATAAGCTAATACGGTGGCAGCTGTAAAAGCGCACACACTATGCCCCGAAGGAAAGCTCAGGCTATTGTCCAGCACAACTACGCCTGGTACAAAGTAGATATCATGTAAGCGCGCAGAAAAATAACGATGTGGACGAGGGAATGCCACCAACGCTTTTATGGTAAAACTCAGCGTAGCCGTAAACAGATAAGCAGTGGCCATTACAGTCCCCATACGCCTGTTAATCAATAGCAGCAACAAACAGATTAACACCGCAGCACTGGTACTGCCCAACTCGGTGATGTAGGGAAAGAACCAGTCGCCTGCCGGCGTATGTAACCCATTAATAAAAAAGTAAGTGCCCGTGCGGCTGCTCCACCCTAACCGGATTACCAGTGCCAACACCACAATGATGACATAGGGCCATATAAAATATTTCAGCTGCTGGTACACCCCAACAAATCGCTGCAGGAAATTACTCATGAAATAATTACCGGGTTAAACGGCGATGATAATTAATCTGGCCAAGATGATAATTAAGATGTGTACTCAGATGCACCAGGAAATGCCCGGTGGTCATTCCATCAAAAAGGACTTTCTCCGGGTACACTTTTTCCAGGTCTTCCGCCGTTAAACCGGCTACTACGGTCAGGATCGTACGACGGGTACTACCCACCAGTACCAGCAAATCCTGGGTAGGCACATTCCGCGCACTGAACTCCAGCTCCCTGTTGCGCACATACCCCGTTTTCCCGAGTACAGCGCCTACAAAGTGTTGCAGATTACCACAAAGGTGTAAACATAAATTCCCGGCGGAATTAGTGATTCCCGGCGCCACCTGCCAAACGGCTTCAGCGCTCTCGTATGCGGCGATCTCCTGTTCCAGTTTACTGAGGTCCCGCTCAAATAAGTTGATTAATATACCCGTAAGCATAGGCTAAAGATAGGAAAAGTGAGGCGGATCACCGCTTAATATTATTGTAAACAGTTTCCAGCACATGCTGTGCCTGTTGCAGCTCCTGACGGGAAAGACCTTGCTCTGCCAGCTCCACCACCGATAACGCCAACGGATATACTTTTTCCTTCAGTTTTCTTCCCGTGCCAGTGAGCCAGATTCGCTTGCTTCGCCGGTCAGCTTCATCAGCAGCGCGCTTTACGAGGCGTCTCTTTTCCAGATTATCCAGTAACTTGGTAAGGCTGGCTTTATCTTTGCCTGTTTTGTCGGCCAATTCCTGCTGTCGGCAGCCGTCTTCTACGCCCCAGAGATAACGTAGAATAAAATACATGTCTGGTGTAATATCCAGTCCGGCTCTCATGAAAACATTCAATAGCCGTAACCGGTAGGCAGTATGCGTTCTAATAATTGCGCTGGCAATGTTCAGGCGCAATTTTGCGCTGATGTCAGATTTGGTCATAAATTAGCTGTAGGTTTTAACGTGGGCGGCGGATGTACGGCAAATATAAAACGGTTGCACCTGCCACTAATTGTTCACATAACAATGTCCACTAAACATATACAAAGCGTTTTTGTTTAAATATTATAACTCAGCAGGATGACTAACCAATCTACACCATCACTTTCCCCCTTCCGTGAAAAATGGCACCGCATTATCTTCGAGGCGGACACGCCCGCCGGCAAAGCATTTGACATCATACTGCTGATAGCTATTCTCCTGAGTGTGGCCATCGTGATGATGGAAAGTGTGGCCTCGTTACAACAAAAATATGGAGACATTTTCCGCATACTGGAATGGATATTCACGGGCATCTTCACCGTAGAGTACCTATTCCGGATCTGGTGTAGCTATCGCCCAAAAGCTTACCTGAAAAGCTTCTATGGCATTGTGGATTTACTTTGTATCCTGCCTACTTATGTGGAAGCATTTTACGGCGGCGCACATTTCCTGCTCACCATCCGCATCCTGCGCCTGATGCGTATTTTCAGGATCTTTAAACTGGTACCTTTCCTKAATGAAAGTAAACAGCTCTCCCTGGCGCTGCAGAAAAGTCAACGGAAAATATTCATCTTCTTTTTCTTCATAGGACTGATGACCGTAGTACTTGGCGCAATTATGTATGTGATAGAATCTGGCCATAACTCCGGCTTCACCAGCATTCCGGTAAGCGTTTACTGGGCGGTGGTAACATTAACAACGGTCGGCTATGGCGACATAGCGCCCATCACTCCATTGGGGCAAACATTTTCCGCGATTATTATGATAATGGGTTATGCAATTATTGCGGTGCCTACAGGTATTGTGACCGTAGAAATGAGCAGAATACGCAATAAAGAAGAGGTAGATCACAGAATTTGTCCGCATTGTATGCGTGAAGGACACGACTACAATGCGGACTACTGCAAATATTGCGGTACTAAACTATAAGTGCTTATTTAACACTAAAGAGCGGTTGTACATCCAATATTGCTTTCTGGTAAGCGAGATCAAAATCTTCCCACTTACCGGTCAGCCCAAAACGATACTTAGTTCCGTCGATCAGTTCAAATTCAGCAACTTTCTTGTTGAATCCCTGTTTACCTCTCTGGAAGTTAGTAACATCCGCTAAGGCGAACTCGTGGCTCTTTTTGTTCCGGGTCATCAACCAGCCGATAACGCCGAATAAAAGAAACATCAACATGGGTCTGTTTTCAAATACAATTCTTTCGTTGGTGAGGCAAATGGCACCTTGTTTTGCCTGCCACGAATTTTTAAGATAAACTGCATTTACTTTGTACAGAACGGTTTCCTGTGGGTTAAGGGGCCACTTTACTTTAATACTCTTCATGGTAACTAACAATATGGTCAGACGCAAAAATATAATAATATTATGAATCTAAATAGCAAATAAATGATCCTTACTTCCATCCTGGACAACGACTTCTATAAATTCACGATGCAGCATGGCGTGATCAAGTTATTTCCGAAGGCCCGTGCACGTTATACTTTCATTAACCGTGGACACCACTCCTTCCCGCCCGGTTTTGCGGAAGCATTACAGGCAGCAGTCAATGATATGCAGCAACTGCGGCTTACCCGGGATGAAAAAACGTATCTCGCCGTTACCTGCCCCTATCTCGATCCCACTTACCTGGACTTCCTGCAGGGCTATCACTATAATCCGGCGGAAGTACAGATTACCCAACTGGGAGATCAGCTGGAAGTACATGTAGAAGGCTATTGGTACCGTACTATTTTATGGGAAGTACCGCTGATGTCGCTCATCTGCGAACTTTATTATCAGCTCACCGGACAGCAACGCGTATCCGATACCGAAGTGATCCGGATTACCCGGGAGAAAATTGAGCGCTATAAACAGATGTCTATTACCATCGCCGATTTTGGCACCCGGCGCAGACATTCCCTGGCCGTGCATCAACTGGTGGTGAAAACCCTGAAAGATTATGGAACAGGTTGTTTTATTGGTAGCAGCAATGTGCACCTGTCTATGAAAAATGACGTAAAACCTGTGGGCACGCATGCCCATGAATGGTTTATGTTCCATGCCGCCAAATACGGCTTTAAAATGGCCAATATGCTGGGACTCGAGAACTGGGTCCAGGTATATCGAGGCGACCTGGGCATCGCCTTGTCTGACACTTATACCACCCCGGTTTTCTTTGAACAATTCGATAAAAAATTCGCCAAACTGTTTGATGGGGTACGGCACGACAGCGGCGACCCTATCCTCTTTGCAGACCGTACCATCACCCATTACAAAGGTAAAGGTGTAGATCCCCTGAGTAAAACAATCATCTTCTCCGATGGACTGGACTATGAAAAAGTAGCCCATATTGCCGCTTATTGCCGGGGGAAAATAGGAATGTCGTTCGGAATTGGCACCAATTTCACGAATGACGTAGGATTAACGGCCTTGAATATTGTGATTAAAATGTATGAGGCATTGCCTGAAGATGCCCCCCGGTGGACGCCTGTGGTAAAGCTGTCGGATGTAAGCGGGAAATATACCGGTGATGAAAGAACGATAGAGCTGGCGAAGGAAATGCTATTAGCATAAACCTGATTTTTGTTTTTAAGATATAGGAAGATAAAAAAGATTAGGGAAGATAAATGAGCATATTGTTCATCTATCTTCCCTAATCTTTTGATCAAAAAAATATAATCAGTTTAATCCTATACAAAGACAATATCCGCCCTTACCAGCTACCAAGGCCAATCCCCGTATCTCCCTGCTTCACATCACCGGATTGGAACCCTTTTTTGAACCAATACATCCGTTGTTCAGAGGTACCGTGTGTAAAGGCATCTGGTACTACTTGTCCGGTGGCTGCTTTTTGCAGGCGGTCGTCGCCAACCGCGCTGGCGGCATTCAGGCCGGATTCAATATCGCCCGGGTCCAGGAAAGGCTTGATCTGGTTAGCTTTGTAAGCCCATACGCCGGCCAGGAAATCGGCCTGCAGTTCCAGCATCACAGACAATTTATTGTATTCTTTTTCGCTCAAACGGGACCGCATCGCCTGCATCCGGCCACTGATGCCGAGCAGATTCTGCACGTGGTGCCCTACTTCATGCGCAATTACATAGGCTTTGGAAAAGTCGCCCTTCACCCCAAACTGCTGCTCCAGCTCATCAAAGAAAGACACGTCCAGGTACACCTTATGGTCTGCCGGGCAGTAGAATGGCCCCATGGCCGATTCCGCGAAACCACAACCAGATTCCGTACCTTTCTGAAAAGATACCATCCGCGGTGTTTCATAGGTTTTACTCCTTTGCTGGAATTCCGCCTTCCATACACGGTCGGTGCTGTTCAATACTTTGGCGGCCATCATTTCAAAAGGACTGGCATTTTCCTTCGTCAGCTTCTCGGATTTCTCCGTAGACTGGCCGGGGCCCTGCACCTGTTGTACCGCCTGCATTACCTGCTGTGGGTCCTGTTTAAAGAGCATGGCCAGTACTATAATGATAATACCGCCAATGCCGCCGCCGATACCAACGGTGCGCATACCGCCACCAGTACGTTTCTCGACATTGTCGCTCATTTCTTCATCATCAAGACGCATAAGTAGATTTTAAATTTAAATGGTGAAGTTTCTTACCCCGAATGTACATTTTTCATATGTATTCACCCACTTTTCCCGTTACTAAACAAAAGCATTTTGCCACCTGTTAACTAATCATTGTCTTTTTACGCATAAACTCTGCTGTATATGAAAATAAAACAGATCCTGCTGGCCGCCCGCCCCCAGGGAATGCCCACGGCCACTACTTTTAAAACAGTAGAAACGACCCTGCCCCAGCTGATGCCTGGCGAAGTGCTGGTTAAGCCGCTCTATTTTTCCGTAGATCCGTATATGCGTGGCCGTATGAACGATGCCCGCTCCTATATCCCTCCCTTCCAGGTGGACGAACCTATTGAAAGCGCCGGTGTAGGAGAAGTAATAGAAAGCCAGGATGACCAGTTTACCGTAGGAGAGATAGTGATGAGTAGCGGACCAAGGCCTTTCCTGCCCTGGGCAACCGCCGCTATTTTCCCGGCTGGTCATCTCCGGAAAACAGATAATAGCATTCCTCCTACCTACTACCTCGGCTTGTTAGGTGTTCCTGGTCTTACTGCCTACTTTGGCATGATGGATATCGGCAAACCTAAAGCTGGTGAAACCGTAGTCGTATCTGGCGCGGCAGGTGCAGTAGGCATTGTAGTAGGACAAATTGCCAAAATCATGGGATGCCGCGCAGTAGGTATTGCCGGCGGCGCTGAAAAAATAAAGCTGCTTACGGATACCTTTAATTTTGATGCCGCCATCGACTATAAAGGCAATCAGGATATAGATGCCGCCGTTGCCGCTGCCTGTCCTAATGGGGTAGACATCTATTTCGACAACGTAGGTGGCGATATTTCCGATGCCGTCATCCGACACCTGAATTTCTTTGCCCGCGTACCACTCTGCGGCCAGATTGCCTTGTATAATTCTACAGAAGTGCCGGTAGGCCCACGTATTCAGCCAATTATGGTGACCCGCAGTATTTTAATGCAAGGTTTCACCATTGGCAACTACGCCACCCGCTTCGGTGAAGGGGTAAAACAATTAGCTGGTTGGGTGAAAGAAGGAAAAATAAAATATACTGAAACGGTAGTAGAAGGATTCGATGAACTTCCCACCGCATTACTGGGATTATTTTCAGGCAAGAACAGTGGTAAGATGATAGTGAAAGTGTAATTTTGGGTATGACGAACCCAGTTGTTCATACCCGCGTTAGAAAAGTGGCCACCGCTGGTATTACCGATACCAGCGATGCCCTGGCCGCAGAAGAACCACTCGAAATCAGACTGGTACATGGGCCTTCCCATAACCGCCGCCAACAGAATATATCGGTGACAATGCGCACACCTGGTGAAGATAAAGAACTGGCTGCCGGCTTCCTCTTCACAGAAGGCATTATCAATGGTCAGGAAGCTATCCAGGACATCCACCTGTCTGCGGAGCAGGATAACCAGATCGCCACCGTACACCTAAAACCTAATATAGTGGCCCATTTAGGGAATGTGGCCCGCAACTTTACCGCTACTGCAGCCTGCGGAGTTTGTGGTAAAACAAGCACCGCCGATATTCATACAGCCGTTGCCGTTAACAACAGTCCCGTGCTGTTTTCCTCCGGCCTCCTGTTTCGCTTGCCGTCCCTGTTGCGCCACGAGCAGGCCCTCTTTGACTCCACCGGAGGATTGCATGCCGCTGCCCTCGTAGATCAGCACGGCAACCTGCTCCTGTTACGGGAAGATATTGGCCGCCACAATGCGGTAGATAAAATCATCGGTGCAGCAATGGCACAACATTGGCTACCTTTAAAAAATCATTTGCTGTTATTAAGCGGACGCTCAGGATTTGAGCTGATACAAAAAGCTGCCACCGCCAGTATTCCTGTGATAGCCGCCATTGGCGCGCCTTCCAGCATGGCAGTAAAAATGGCCACGCAATGGAATATTACGTTGCTGGGCTTCTTAAAAGAACAACGATTCAACATTTACAGTAACCCGGAACGAATTGGTTTCGAAGAAAATAATAGCTCGCATGATCAAGGATAGTGCAGAAAATCCGGTCAGATTTACCGGCATCAAATTGGGACCTCCCAAAACAGTGGCTGCCGGCTTTCCCGCCGTAGTATCCAGCATGCGGCATATCCTGGAAGAGATGAATGCCTTGCGGGGTATGAAAGCGCTCCTGATGCTGAATCAGAAAAATGGATTCGACTGCCCCGGCTGCGCCTGGCCTGATCCCGATGATGAAAGATCCGGTATCGCAGAATATTGTGAAAACGGCGCCAAAGCAGTGGCGGAGGAAGCCACTACCAAAAAACTCACCCCGGAATTTTTCACGCAACATAGCATTGCAGAACTGGGGGCGCTAACGGATTATGAGATAGGTAAAAAGGGCCGGATTGCCCAGCCCATGTACTTAGCGCCGGACGCCACCCATTATGCACCCATCTCCTGGGAAAATGCCTACCAGCTCATTGCCCGGCATCTTCACCAGCTGGCATCCCCGAATGAAGCCATTTTTTATACTTCCGGGAGAACCAGTAACGAAGCTGCTTTTTTGTATCAACTGATGGTCCGGGAATATGGTACGAATAATCTTCCGGATTGTTCAAACATGTGCCACGAGTCCAGCGGTGTGGCGTTAGGCGAATCACTGGGTATAGGAAAAGGATCGGTGACTTTGGAAGATATACATGAAGCGGAGGTGATCATTATCCTCGGACAAAATCCAGGTACCAACCATCCCCGCATGTTGACGGCACTGCAGAAAGCCAAAGCCAACGGCGCCACCATCATCTCCGTAAATCCTTTACCTGAAACCGGTTTACTGAATTTCCTGAATCCACAAACCGTTAAAGGAGTACTCCATATAAAAACACACCTCACCGATATTTTCCTGCAGGTAAAAATCAATGGCGATATGGCGTTGCTGAAAGCATTGTCGTTGCTGCTGCTGCAGGAAGAAGAACGCGCACCGGGGACTGTTTTTGACCAGGCCTTCATTGCGGCCAGCACACAGGGGTACAGCGATTATATCGCCCACCTGAAAACCCAATCCCTGTCGCAGTTAATGGCCGAAACCGGCGTAGCCCCCGAACTGATACAACAAGCCGCACAGGCATTGTTCCGTAAAAAGAAAATCATTGCCTGCTGGGCCATGGGCCTCACGCAGCATAAAAATGCCGTAGATACTATCCGGGAAGTAGTGAACCTGTTACTGCTGAAAGGCAGTATAGGCAAGCCTGGCGCAGGCACCTGCCCTGTGCGTGGCCACAGTAATGTGCAGGGCGATCGGACCATGGGCATCTATGAAAAGCCCTCCGCCGCTTTCCTCCAAAAAATAAAAGACGTCTACGGCTTTGAACCTCCCGCTGCACACGGCTTTGATGTGGTCAATGCCATTAAAGCGATGTATCAACACCAGGCAAAAGTATTTATCGCCATGGGTGGCAACTTCCTTTCGGCTACACCCGATACGCTGTATACCGCACAGGCGCTGCGTAATTGCGACCTGACCGTACATGTTTCTACCAAGTTAAACCGGAGCCATGTAGTACACGGCAAAGAAGCGCTCATCCTGCCCTGCCTGGGACGCAGTGATAAAGACCTGCAGCAAAACGAACAGCAATTTGTGACCTGCGAAAATTCTATGGGTGTGATCCAGATGTCGAAAGGAAACCTGGAGCCAGTATCCACTCATTTAAAAAGCGAACCAGCTATTGTCTGCGAACTGGCTGCTGCATTGTTTGGCGATACTTCCCGCGTTCCATGGACTACTTATGCGTTGCATTACGACCGTATACGCGATGCTATTGAAAAAGTCATTCCCGGCTTCGATGATTACAACAAAAGGGTCCGGCATCCCGGCGGATTTTATTTGCCTAACGGCGCCAGGAAAGGGCAATTCAATACCGGCACAGGAAAAGCCAATTTTCATGTAGCACCGGTGCTTACCACACCGTTGGCCATCGATGAATACATGATGATGACCATCCGTAGCCACGATCAGTTTAATACTACTATTTATGGACTAGACGACCGTTATCGCGGCGTATACCATGAAAGAAGAGTAATATTTATGAACCCCGCAGACATAGCAGCGGCGGGCTTTCACCCAGGTGATGTAGTTGACCTGTATAACTATCACGGACAAACGGAGCGGGTAGCACAAGGTTTCATTATTGTATCCTTTTCTATTCCGGAAAAGTGCACGGCCACCTATTTTCCGGAAACCAATGTGCTGGTGCCGGTAGACAGCGTAGCTGACAAAAGTAATACCCCCACCTCCAAGCTGGTGATCATTAAAATAAAAACTTCGACGATAAAACAATAGTGCATGAATCCGATCATATGGCAGGCAGAAAAATGGACCGCTACAGAATACTTCACCCTGGTGGAAAATACACATGGCTGGCTGGCCAGCGGCTGTATAAATGGGGTAAAAGCAACCAGCCCTTTTTGTATTCATTATGAAATAAGCATCACCCCCACCTGGCAGGTGTCTTCTTTTCACATACGGCAACTGGGCATTGCCCCTACGGAGCTAAGACTCACCTCAGACCTGCACGGGCATTGGTTTGATAAAGACAATAACCACATTGATGCTTTTGATAATTGTATAGATATCGATATTTCGCTGACGCCTTTTACCAATACGTTGCCGGTAAGACGGCTGTCTTTTGAACCCGGCGAAAGCAAGGTACTCGACATGCTTTATATCAATTTGCCCGATTTTGAATTACAGCAGGTACAACAGCGCTATACCAAACTGGGTGCGCACGAATACCAATACGATAACCTCTCTAATGATTTCACGGCAGTGATTCCCTTCGACGATCACTACCTCGTGAAAGATTACCCGGGGATTTTTACCCGCATTGATTACTAGGCCAACAATAACGACGTTTCACGCACCAGTTCTGCAAAAATATCTGCAGTACTCCAGGCCCGGGCTTTTCCGGCTGCCTGTCCGGCCCACATAGCGATAAATGCAGCATTACCCAGCTCCTGCGCTACCTTGCGAATCGGCTGTGTAAGTATATTCTGATAGGGATATTCATTCACGGGCAATCCCGAAGCCTCCACTTCCGTGATCAGGGTATTACGAACTATCCTGGCCCAGCGGCCGGAAAACGCGCGGGTAAGCAGTGTATCCGTCTCCGTTATACCTGCCAGTGTTGTTTTATATGCCGGCGCAGCGGCGCTTTCATGCGCCCGCAGGTAAATACTACCGGTTTGTACGGCGCTGGCGCCCAATGTCTTTGCAGCTGTTACACCGCGACCATCCACAATACCACCCGCAGCAATAACGGGAATGCGTACACGATCCACTACTTGCGGCAATAAGGCCATCGTACCGATCTGAGGTAATTCTCCCGACAAAAAGGAACCCCGGTGCCCACCTGCTTCTATACCCTGCGCAACGATAGCATCCACCCCTGCTGCGTTCAACGCTTCCGCTTCTTTCACACTCGTGGCCGTTCCCATCAAATATATCTGGTGCTGCTTCAGTAGTGCAATCCCTGCTGCATCCGGCATGCCGAAAGTAAAACTCACATATTTAATACCGGCTGAAATMAGGACTGGTAGCTGGTCGCGCCAGGAGTAAACAGGCGCCTCCTCAAAAATCACGGGAGCAGCAGTCATCCCATTGGTCCTCAAAAGGCCATGCAGGAATTCCTGCATATCATCAAACGCCTTACGATCTGGGTTAACCGGTGGCTCATAGGTAAACAGGTTCACCGCAAATGGCTGTTGTGTCAGCGCTTTCACCTCACGAATCAGGGCGGTTACTTTTTCAGGGGGCAATCCGCCCACCGCTAAAGATCCCAGTCCTCCACTATTACTCACTGCGGCTACCATCGCAGGGGTGGTAATCCCTAACATCGGCGCCTGTATCAACGGATACGTGATGCCAAGGGTACGGGTAAATTCATTCTTCCATTCCATGACCCATCAATTTAGTACCCTAAAAATACGGAAGTTTCGCTTACCGGAAATTCAACACAGAAGGTGCGCGCAGGGCAGAAACATCGAACCGGAAATCCACGATGGTGGTGATTTCCAGCATTAACTTCTTCATAGGGAGTGGTGCATTGGGATAATAATAACCTGATACTTTAATGGTATTCAGGGAAAGGTTTTCATTACGTATCCGGAAACCACCGCCAATACCCAGATACATGGGATTGCGTAACAGGTCGTCGCTATTATTAGTGATCATAGAACCCTGCAGGGAAGTAAAGAAGTTAAATTTAAAACCGAGCAATTTAAGCGGACTATAATACACCGTTTCTGATCCGAGATTCAAACGTTGAAAACCGTTCAGCTTCGTATTCTTGTAGCCCCATATGCCGAATTCCATATTGATGTTAAGCGGCTTATTAAAAAAAGGATCAGGACTATTGAGATAATCGACATTGAAAAACTGCCGGAACCGGGATTTACGGATATTGATCAGGCGACTGTAATATTCCAGTCTGGCATGCATAACCGCATCTTCGGTGGTAGATCTCAGCCAGTAAGTACCCAGTCCGATAGTCGTATTGAAAAGCCCCTGATGCCGGGTAATCCAGAATTTCTGTGCTTCCATCCCTGTATACAGCCGTCGCCGGCCCTTCCAGCTTTCCCATCCGCTGGTGGCGCTGACATTGTACCCCAGGGGAATATCTTCCGTACGGCCAAAGCCGAAGAAATAATGCGCTTTGAAATAATCAATCCGATAGGCTTGCAACTCGAGAAGATACAAACGGTGATTATTGTAGATAGGGTCATCCTTATACCGCTCCTGGTCCGGCTTTCGCTGGAAAGATAAATTATAGTGCCTGGCCAGCACGGCGAAATTGGGCTTTCGGCCAATGGTACCGTCGTGCTTATAGTTATTGATAAAGTTATAGCCTATCCAGCCATCTATCGTCGAATAATTATATTCCCGGAAGGCGGTGTCACCTGGTGCGGGCAAGGCGCCCCTGATATTGATAGACCAGTTTTTAGACAGAGACAACCCTCCTACCAGTTTGGCAGCATTGCGATACAAAGGCCGGTTGAAGTTAATAAAAACGGCTCCTTCAAAGGCATTCGTATCCAGCTGGGCATAGTTATTCAGCGTGGTATAGCCTAAACTCATATCTATGAATGATCCAAACACGTTATATTTCGTATAGCGTACCTCGGTATTCCAGGTGGGAGAATAGTCCGATCGCCATTGCATCCCCACTTTGAGTCCCTGGCCTGCACCAAACAAATCGTTATTGGATACACTGGCGCGAATATCTGTGGCGCTGAACTGCGATAAATCTACACCGTATTCAAAGAGGTCTTTGGTCACTACTTCCACATCCAGTGAGTCACCGCTCAAATTCCGCACATACAACCGGGCATCCTGAATGAATGGCCTGTTACGCAGGTAACGCTCATTATCTGCCATCTCAAAAGGATCTAACATTTGATCCTCCCTGAAAAACAACGATTGCCGGATGACCCATTCCCTGGAGTCATAATGCAGGCGGTTAGCCAGATGAATTAATTTCATGCTGGAGGTGAAGGTGGTATCATTGATATTGCTGGGACCAAATACCTTTACCTTTCTATAGTAGATATTTCTGATCACTTTGCCCGCAAATGGGGTAAAATATGCCTCACTTTTAATGATCGTACTATCATTGTCATTGGAGCGAGCGGGTTCGTCCTGTTTGGTAATGCGCTTAATCAGCGTATGACGATAGTCTTTATTCCGGATAGAATCGCGGTATTCCCCGATCTTTTTAAACAAACCACCTCCCGTCTTATGAGGGATCGTATCTCCCGCGTGCGGGAACTGCTGCCCCCTGGCGTATACAAACGCGGGACAATGCAGGCTAATCAACCAGCATAAGACAGTTATTGTAGGCCATATTTTGAGATCGTTCATCAAGGCTAGCAGCAGGCAACAATTATATCGAAAAAAAATGAAATTGCAACTACAGCAATTATTGTACAACAGCAATAGCTTTTAGTTAAAACACCTAATGCCGCCTGAACGAATAAAACTGGAATGCTAATTGAACGAACAATCAACAGGAAAGTTACAAATAACTAACCGTCAATTGCTGTTCACATTGTTCACCTTAAAAGCATTGCTTATGTTACGTTGGGCACTTATTTTCTTTATCGTAGCGATTATTGCTGCTATTTTCGGCTTTGGTGGGATTGCAGCCAGCGCCGCTGGTATCGCTAAAATATTGTTCTTTATTTTCCTCATACTGTTTGCAATATCATTGCTTGCAGGCATGTTAAAAAAATAGCTTTTAATAAATGCAGCGAAGAACAGGTAGTGTTTATCTTCGCTGCATTTACTAAAAGCTAACTGCTAAAAGCTAACTGCTATTTTACGATACTGGTTTCCCAACCATCGTACTCAGCATTTACCTGTTGAGCCAGTTCCCAGAGACTCATCACCACGCTATCAATAATGGATTCGCTGGCTTTGTCCGGGCGGGAAATACATAATTTATACGGGAACTCCGGGTTATCGGTTTTATCTTCTCTGGCCAGTGTAAAGCCATTTTCTTTAATATGTTCCCAGTAAGCCACTTTATCTTCTTCTGTTCTGAAGTGTATCCAGTGTTCTATTGGGCGTTCTTTTTCCGGAACGTCACCATGCTGTTGGAGCATGCGCAATACTTTCCTGTTTTGTATACGCTGAAATTCATATACATCAGGAAAGAGGTAATCGAAATATAATTCCCAGTTATTATCTTCCTTCACCCCATAGTCATAGCGGTAATTCGGGAAATCAATCATGGCATCCGCGATGAATTTATCATGCAGCAAAGTAGTGCCTGCATAGAAATAAAAATCACGTACGCCATTGGAAAAAGTACGGCCAACGAAATGCGCATCCAGTTTAGTTTGTAGCTGTTCTACCAAACTATCCTCAATTTCACCCATGATGGCAAATTCATCGTTTTGCGGAAATCCGTCTTCACGTGGATGATTCAGATACACGGTTATATATATGGCATTCGGCTTTTCCTTTAATGGCGCAAATCGTCTCAGATCAAGGTCAAGGCCTATTACTGCTGGACTTTCTTCAATATGACACGTATAAATATCCCAGTCCGGTCGGTAATCCTTATGCATATAAAAAAATTAAAATAACGCAACAGCGGGCTGTAAAGATACGTTGCTCTCCGTTACAATGGAAAAGATAAACTTGTATTGGCCCCTTTTTTATCCACAAAATTTAACGTATGCTTCATATTGGCGTCCATGCCGTTACACCGGATATACAACCAGCTTAACACTAATTAACAATTGGGTATTTTTTCCGCACGTACTCCATAACCTGCCACCACAAACAATTCTGCTCAATTCTGTAGTTGAAACAGCGGACTGTAGAGGATTCCATTCAACCTTTCATCCCAAAAAAAGGCATTTCCTGCTACATAAAAACTAATTTTACTCCCGCTATAAATTGTTGGAAGCTATTATGAGAAAAATTGTATCGCTAATTACAGGCTGGCTATTGTTATGTTGTTCTACCACTATGGCGCAACACCCAGGAGGAGGAGGCAAGGCCCCCTCGGCCAGCACCGGAATCATTTATGGTAAACTGCTCGACGCACAAACCGGCAAACCTATTGAGTACGCATCTGTGGCATTGCTCCGTCCGGATTCGTCTGTGCAAACCGGTATGCTCTCCAAAACTAACGGAGACTTCAGTTTCGAAAACATTGCGCTGAGTAAATATATTCTCAAGATTAATTTCATTGGCTACGAAACGATCTATAAATCAGCTACCCTTTCTGCTAAAACAACCAGCCTGGATGCGGGGAATATCAAGCTGAAAGCGAATGTCAAATCACTCGCTGCCGTGAATGTAGTTGGCGAAAAGCCGGCCTTCACTATGGCCATCGATAAAAGAGTATTTAACGTAGATAAGAATTTGTCGAGCATTGGTGGTACCGCGACAGACGTATTAAAACAGGTACCTTCTGTTAATGTGGACATCGATGGCAACGTGACCGTTCGTAATGGTACGCCTACCATCTTCATTGATGGGCGCCCGTCTACACTGACGCTGGATCAGATCCCGGCGGATGCCATTCAGAATATTGAAGTGGTCACCAACCCCTCCGCCAAATATGACGCGGAAGGCATGAGTGGTATTTTAAATATCGTACTCAAAAAGAATAAAAAGGCAGGTATCAACGGATCTGTTAATGCGGGCGCCTCTTCCCTCGGCAGCACCAACGGTGGCGTGGACTTCAACCTCCGCCAGGAAAAATTTAACTTCTTCATCAACTACAATGTCCGTAATCGTAAATCACCTATGACCAGCCGCCTGTTCAGAAAAAATATAGGTAAAGATACTACTACCTATACCGAACAGCTGGAAGATGGCGACTTCTATCGCAAATTCCAGACAGGCCGCATCGGGTTCGATTGGTTCATCGATAACCGCAACACCATTACTATTTCAGAGAATATTACCGGAGGTAATTTCAATAAATACAATGAACAAACCGTCAATGAACTGGATGCCAATCGCCAGAAAGTACGCTATGCTACGGGTATTGACAACACCTTGAATGGTTTCCGTAACTACACTACCCAATTGGGATATAAGCATACGTTTGCAAAAGAAGGCGAAGAACTGACCGCTGATTTTACGTATAACCACGCCACCGGCGACAACAGTTCCGGATTCTCCCTCCAGTACCACGACCTGGCCGGCAAACCGATTTATGATCCTAAAAAGCCGGAGTTGCGCAATGGTAGCGGTGAAGGGAAAACTACCTATCTCACCGCTCAGATAGATTACGTAAGGCCGCTGACCGAAAAATCAAAAATTGAAATGGGGCTGCGCAGCAATACCCGTCGATTTGATAACTTCACAAATACCTACGGACAGAACTATCCTTCAGGTGATTTCACCCTGGATTCTGCCCTCTCCAATAACTACCACTACCAGGAACAAATTAATGCGGGCTATGTAAGCTATACCGGCGCCAAAGATAACTTCGGCTACCAGGTAGGTTTACGCGCGGAGCAATCTAATTATGACGGAGAAACAAGACTGGGCGAAAAATCTTCCTATAAGATCAGCTACCCGGTAAGCCTTTTCCCCAGCATATTCCTCTCGCAGAAATTTAAAGGAGATCATGAAGTACAGCTGAACTACAGCCGCCGCATACGCCGCCCATGGTTCCGGGATCTGTTACCTACCATCGACTACAGCGGACAAAGCGCCAGCACCGGTAATCCGGATCTGAAACCAGAGTTTACCAATTCTTTTGAGCTGTCGTACCTGAAAGACTTTGCACATAAACACAACCTGCTGGTATCTTTATACTATCGTAATACCACCAATGCTATTACTGATTTTTATGTAGATACCACCTTGCAATTGAATGGACAGTCGCAGCATGTACTGCTCTCCTATCCTATCAATGCGAGCACCCGGAACTCTTATGGCGCGGAGTTTACGCTGAGAAGTCAGCTCACAAAAATCTGGGACCTGACTACCAACATCAACCTGGCGCAAACCAAAATTGATGCTACCGGTACCAATGGTAACAATTTATCTAACCAGGGTATTACCTGGTTCGGTAAGTTAAACAGTAACACCAAACTTCCATGGAATCTCACGTTCCAGGTAAGTGCAGAGTATGAGTCTAAACAAATTTTACCACAGGGAGAAAGGGAACCGAAATGGTCTATGGATGCCGCGGTTAAGAAAGACATGCTGAAAAATAAAGCCTTGTCCATTTCCCTCGGTATTAACGATATCTTCAATACAGATCGTAACCTGTCTTATACCACTACCTCTTTTTCAGAGCAGGAAAACTATCGTAAACGACTTTCCCGTGAGCTGAGATTGAATGCCACCTGGCGTTTTGGCAAAATGGATATGAATCTGTTCAAACGGAAAAATAATAAGTCCAAAGAGAACAACGGCGATATGGGGGGCGGTGATGGCTATTAATTCGTAATTTGTAGTTCGTAAACAACAGTTATGGACTCTATTTATCACACGATCACCCTTCGTTTCCTGGCCGAGCCTTCTGACGTAAATTTCGGCGGAAAAGTACATGGAGGCTCGGTTATGAAATGGATTGACCAGGCAGGTTATACCTGTGCGGCCAATTGGAGCGGAAATTACGCCGTCACCGTATATGTGGGAGGCATCCGCTTTTTCAAACCTATCGCTATCGGCGACCTGGTAGAAATCAACGCCAGCATCATTTATACCGGTAACACCAGCATGCATATTTCCATTGATGTATTTGCAGGCAATCCACGACAACAACAGAAAACCAAAACCACCCACTGTGTCATGGTTTTCGCCGCGGTAGACGATACCGGTAAAACCATTTCAGTACCCAAATGGATTCCGCACACCGACAATGAAATACAGATGGAAGGTTATGCGAAAAAACTGATGGACCTGCGGAAAGATATTGACGAGGAGATGAAACCGTATATGTGAGCGAATTTTGTCTGTGGGCAGGATTAAACTGATTATACTGATTTTTACTTTTTTGATTTAAAAAGATAAGGGGAGATATAAGTATATGCTTATATCTCCCCTTATCTTTTTAAATCTTACAAAATCAAAAATAATATCAGGAAATCAGTATAATCAGTTTAATCCTGCCCACAGACAAAATCCGCTTAGCTGCTAAACTGCATATCACTCAAGCTTCTGTACAATCCATCCAGTCCTATTAATTCACTGTGCGTACCTTCTTCCACAATATGTCCTTTATCCAGCACAATGATTTTATCTGCTTCGCGGATGGTGGCCAACCGGTGTGCAATCACAATAGAGGTGCGTCCTTCCATGAGTTTATCCAATGCATCCTGTACCAGTCGCTCGGACTCAGAATCCAGCGCAGATGTGGCTTCATCGAGAATGAGTATCCGCGGATTTTTCAGTACGGCTCTGGCTATAGCGATGCGTTGCCGTTGTCCGCCAGAAAGCTGGATGCCGCGTTCTCCCACTACGGTCTCTAGCCCTAACGGGAACCGCTGTATGAATTCCCAGGCATTGGCCTGTTTGGCAGCGGCCTCCATTTCTGCTACAGAGGCGCCGGGCTTACCATAGGCAATGTTTTCACCAATGGTACCACCGAAAAGAAATACGTCCTGCGGCACTACGGCCATCTGAGCGCGCAATTCTGATAAAGGGAACGCCGTACTTTCCTTTCCATCGAACAGGATACTACCGCTTACAGGATCGTATAGCCGTAACAGTAAGGATACAATAGTACTTTTACCGGCGCCACTGGGCCCCACCAGGGCTATTTTCTGATCAGCGTATACATCAAACGATACGTTGTTCATGATGGTAAGATCCGGACGGGACGGGTAATGAAAAGAGATATTACGGAAGCTGATCTGACCATCCAGCTGATTTTCCGGTGCAATTTCCGCAACCGGCGATATCGCTTCTTCTGGTTCATCCAGGATTTCCAGCAGGTGCTCCGTAGCGCCAATACTCTTTTGCAGGTTGGTATATACCTCTGCGAGTCCGGCAATGGAGCCACCTATAAACAGGGAATACAATACAAAGGATAATAGCGACGAAGTAGGCATACCCATGGAAACGCCTCTCCAGATAACGGCTACCAGCGCGCCAAAAATACCCATGATGATGAACGATGAAAAGGCGCCACGATACTTGCCGCTTTTCATACCGATGCGGGCAGCTTCGTTGGTGCGTTGCCGGTACCGGGCGATTTCAAAAAACTCGTTGGCAAACGCTTTCACGTTCAAAATACCCTGTAAGGTTTCTTCTACCACCGTATTGGAAGCTGCTACCTGCTCCTGTACCTGTTTGGAGAAGCGGCGGATAAATTTCCCAAAGAACACAGCCGCCACCATCATCACCGGCAAAATGGCCAGCATAAAGGCGGTGAGCTTGGGCGAAGTAATCAGCAAAATGACTACGCCCCCAACAATGATGATCATTTGCCGGATAAATTCTGCCAGGGTGGTGGTAAAGGTCTCCTGCAATAAGGAAATGTCCGACGATATACGGCTGCTCAATTCACCTACCCTTCTTTCGAGAAAAAATTTCATGGGAAGGCGGATCAGGTGACTGTAAATGGTTTGGCGAAGGGTGGCCAGGGTCTTCTCTGTTACATTAACAAATAATATTATACGGAAAAAGGAAAAGATGGCTTGTCCTACTAACACGGCCACCAGCATTACGCCGGCTTTATTGAGGCCATTCATCAGGTTTACATTGCTGCCAGGATCTACCAGGTTGCCCAACAGTTTGGGAAACGCCAATCCGGCTAAACTGGAGATGAGGAGGAAAAGTAAGCCTAGTGCAAATTCGGGCCAGTAAGGTTTTACATAACGGAACAGGCGGAATGTTTTTCTCAGGGATGCCAGCTTAATGGGTTGTTTGGGTGAGGAGGCTCCCAGCTCGTTTTCATGTTGCATTTTTCGGATATAGCTTGATTATATAGAGGTAGACGAACAGGAATCAAATATATTGAAAAAGCGGGATAAAAATTTATAACGCCTCCGGGTTTGGACTTACCGTACAAATCCGGAGGCGTTGTATCACGGGCTTAGGGACGCCGTGATCTGTTTTTGGATGAATCTTCTGTTCCTGTACCACACCGGGAAGAGCCCTCACGGGGATAAATGGCTCCTCGCCGCATTTGGGCAGCCCACTTATAAATGGGCGGTATCCCGCTTTGTTTTGGTGGTATCCACCGGAACAACGCTGGTACTATCTACCTTGGGTATCGCCACCGCAGCTGAATCAGCTTCACGACCCGCTTCTCTTGAACCACTACATGAAAAAAGGAAGATACTCAGTACACCGGCGATGCATAACACGATACAGGTCTTATAAAAAATGGGTTCCATTACGAAATAAATTTATGGTTACTAAACGTTGCTTTTATAGTTTTTGGTACAAACACTTTAATTGTTTGTTACTTTTTTGTTACTGGAAAGAATTGTGCCAACCCTTACATTTGTAACAATATATTTTCCACCGCATGAAACATGTTTTGCAAATCATAGAAGAAGATCAATTGCTGAAGATATTGATCGCATTGGTGATGGGAGCATTACTGGGACTTGAAAGAGAATACAAACGAAAAGCAGCAGGCATGCGTACCATGACGCTGATATGTATGAGTAGTGCGGTATTTACGATTCTCTCTGCAGAACTGGGGTTTCCCTCCTCGCCCGACCGTGTAGCCTCCAACATCCTTACCGGCGTAGGTTTCATTGGTGCAGGCGTCATTTTCAAAGGCGACTACACCATAGACGGTATTACTACCGCAGCAGCGATCTGGATTGCCGCGGCCATAGGTATGGCCGTAGGTATGAGCCAGTATTGGCTGGCAGCCGCAGCACTCGCTGGTTCGTTAATAGTGTTGTTTTTGCTGGAGTTTGTAGAAAGAAGTATTGCCACCATAAATGATAAACGACTGTACACTTTATATTTTTATGAAGAGAAATTTCCACACACCGATATTGAAAATATCCTACAAAGCTTTCAGCTGAAGTACCGGAAACTGCTGGTGGTGCGAAAGGAAAATATGATAGAGGTAAATTACGCGGTGCGGGGTCATCGCAGCAAAATGGAACAACTGGATGCCTTTTTGCTGCAGAACAAAAGCATCTTCCAGTACCAGGTGCAGTCGAACCCATTATAAAGTGTATTTAATGAAATAATATGCCATCATATGCAGATCTGCCTTTACACTATGGTCAGGTACCACCCTGGCTGGCAAAGCGCATGAGCCTTTTAGGCGGCGCCATTGTAGAGGCTATTGTAACCGATTATGGAAAAGGTGAAGTGATAAAGCGGCTGAGTGATCCCTGTTGGTTTCAGGCATTAGGCTGTGTATTAGGAATGGACTGGCATTCCTCTGGCATCACTACCAGCGTCATGGGCGCACTTAAAAAAGCCATCAATCCCCGTTCTGCAGAACTGGGTATCTATATCTGTGGCGGTAAAGGCCGGCATAGCAAACAAACCCCGGCAGAACTCATCGCCATTGCACATAAAACAGGCCTTCCCGGCGATCAACTGGTATATAGCAGTAAGCTCACTGCAAAGGTAGATAACACCGCTATCCAGGATGGCTTCCAGCTGTACCTGCATTCCTTTATTTTATCCGATGAGGGMGAATGGGCCGTGGTGCAACAAGGCATGAACGACGCCAGCAGCATGGCGAGGCGCTATCACTGGCATTCTACCTCGTTTAAGTCCTTTACCACGGCACCACACACTTTTATATACGGACGTAACCAGGGACAAATCCTCAACCTGACGGATCTCCTGGCCGATAGCACCAAAGCAGGGATACTGCAACTCACCACTGAGAAGCCCGTAGACCTGCTGCCGGAGATTAAACACCTTATTATGCCTTCCCACCATGAGGTGAGAGCAGAAAATGTAAATCTGAAAAGACTGGGCAGCGTGCTGGCGCTGGCGCATGACACGCATCCGGCCGACTTTGAAGCCCTGCTGATGCTCGAAGGCGTAGGCCCGAGAACGTTACAATCACTGACGCTTGTAAGTGAGGTCATTCATGGCACCCCTTCCCGCTTTGAAGACCCGGCCAGGTTTTCGTTTGCCCATGGAGGTAAGGATGGCCATCCTTTTCCGGTCCCCACCCGCATTTATGACGAAACCATCCAGACACTTAAAGACGCCCTGCACAAGGCTAAAGTGGGTGAGTCAGAAAAAAAAGATGCCATCCGGAAATTATCTGTACTCTCCCGGCAAATAGAAGCAGACTTTGAGCCGAATGCCAATTTTGAAAAAGTTATTGAACAGGAACGTCAAAACTCCTGGCAATACGGTGGCAGAACCGTTTTTGGGAAAGCGGTAAAACCAGCAACACCTCAAAGCGGAGATCAGCTCTCCCTGTTCTGAGTAGCCTTTTAAATAACGATATCCATGATTAACTATGATGACCTCACCGTACCGGAAGCCACGCGCATTCAACGGGACATGCAAAACCAGATACAAATAGTTCCGCACACTGATCCTGTCAATTATATCGCCGGCGCGGATATTTCTTTCAATAAATTCAGTACTACCGTATACGCTGGTATTGTGTTGTTACAGTTTCCTTCCCTCGTGCCCGTAGGCTACAGTCTCGTAAAAAAAGAAGTACGGTTTCCTTATGTACCCGGCTTTCTGGCCTTCCGGGAAGTACCGGCCCTGCTGGATGCCTGGGAGCAACTGCCCATCAAACCGGATATCCTGGTGGTAGACGGCCATGGCATTGCGCATCCCCGCCGCGTGGGTATTGCCACGCATTTCGGGGTATTAACCAACCTGCCCACCATTGGCAGTGCTAAGAAAAAGTTGTTTGGTAATTATGAAGAACCGGCGCCAGAGAAAGGAAGTTATACGCCACTCACCGATAAGCAGGGGCAAGTACTGGGAAATGTACTACGCAGTAAAAATAACGTCAAACCGATTTTTGTATCTCCCGGACATCTTACGGATGTTCCTGGAAGCCTGCATATTATACAACAATGCATACGGGGCTATCGCTTGCCGGAGCCTACGCGGCTGGCGCATAATGCGGTGAACCAATTCCGCCTGGGGGAAATACCGGCAGGATGGAGTGAGTTGTAATAGCTTCCGCGCTGCCGTTATTGAAGCAACGCGGAAGCTATCATTTAGAATTTTATCCAGGCGATTTGAGCGGTTCTCTCTGTTCCTTTGCGGGAAACCAGTACCGTCGCATAACTCGCGCTCTGCGCATTATAATCCGCCGCTCCCATCATACACGCATATCCCTTGGTGACCTCCGGCATACCAAACAAATAAAGTCTTTCCATTTTACCGTTAAAAAAACGATAGCATACGAAATTAGCATCTGCGGCAAACTTCAGCGGTTTACGCACCCTGTCTGACCCACCGGTATCAAGATATTGCAGGTAGTCGTTGAACAATACAAACGAGGCGGCGGGCCGCGAAATATAGTCGTACGATAACCAGGTATTGGTATTCAGCGCTGCAATTTTGTTACGGAACACCCATTCACTTTTAGCACGACGTTGCAGCTGAAAAGGCTCGCACATCCCCGTAATCACCTGGTACTTGGAAACCGCCATGGTAGTGTTTTCTCTGCCCATCGTATCCAGCTGGGCAATCCCAATATCACCTAGATTGGTATGGAGCTTATTGATTTGCGAATTGCCTTGTTTAAAGAAAGAAAGATTTTCCATGAGCAATGTGCTGCTGCCATCTTCGTTTAGGAGTAACCGTTGTGGTGTACCTTTATACGGCTCCTTGTAGCCCAGGTTAATTTCTACATTGCGGGCCAGCTCGGGAAAGGCCAGCTGCATATGTTTCTTTAGCTTACCGGTGGCTGCCTGAAAAGTATTCAGGATAATACCGCTGCCGCCCTCCTTCTGCTTTGCGGGGATATACAATAACATCCGCACCAATGCGGCGCCAGGTACTGTTTGAATATATCCGCCTACGTTCCCTGCACCAATAGAGTAATCCAGCACATGATGGGAAAAAGTTACGGAGTCGGGTGACAACATGGAGAAAAGGACTTTGGGTGCGGCAATTCCATCACCACGTTTGGCATTGAAAGCAACGGTTCCAAGGTATACATGTTCCCGGCCGGCTACTGCCATATTGATATAACTGAAATAGCTATACGAAGTATCTGCTACGTATAGCCAGCCCCGGTGAATCATTTCATGTGCAGGTGAGAAATGCAGCACCTGAACACGTTCGTGAATACTATCGTTTTTTTGAATCGCCGCGCCGGAAAAGAAGGCTACGGCGTAGTAGTCGCTGTTGGGATCTTTCTCTACATAAATATCATGTGAGGCCAGGTTATCATCCACAAATACACTGCGATGCTGTACGGAAGGCAGCTCCCCCAGCTTATCTTCCCGCAGCAATTTGCCCGTTTGGGCATCCAGTACCAACCGGTATAAGACCGGGTTATACTTTACCAATTGCTGCAGGAAGATCACCGGTTGCCCGTTTATTTCATAGATGCCGTCTATTTCGGTCGACTCAAGATCATTGCTGTTCCACTGTTGCGTATGTACGGTATCGGTAACGATTAACTCGCGCTGCGCGTTGTATAAAGATACCGACAGCCCTCCTTTCTTAGAAAAATGCAGGTACACGGTGTTTCCGTTCTTTAGCTGCATCAGCTTATCCCAACCATCTCCTGGTTCTTCAAAGGCAGGTCCCAATGTTACTACAGGCACCTGGGCAACTGCGAACCGGCAGAGCAACAGTGTAATCACTAGTATAGGCCATCTTAAATAATTCATCTTCTTATCAATTAATAATTTCAAATATATGAAATTATTTAAATTTTAAAGAGATGAAACCCCGGGTATTAATGGCCTTCATGTTCTCCGCTGTTTTTCATCTTGGCCAGCAGGTCGTAGGCCCCGGTCACTACTACTTCAGCATCCAATTCATTGGCAGGTAACGTCACTTCGGTGTATCCTTGTTCGGTGTTGCCTCTCTGCACTTCCTGCATCTTGAAATGGAAAGTGCTATCGGAGCCGGGCTGTTTCAGGAATACATACGACTTGTTCTCAAAACCCACAATAGCTGCATCTGGCAATGCTTTCACATTCCCGCCGCCGGTTTCAATCAGTGCCTGTAGATAAGTACCTGGTAACAGCTGCGTATCTTCCTGCTCCAGGTGGCAATGCACCCGCACCGTTCTTTCCGGGCTGATTTCCCGGCCTATCAGGTGGATGGTAGCCTCCCGCTGTTTTGTTTCATTTGCCAGCGTAAAACGCACCAGCTGTCCTATTTTAAGCTTGGGAATATCTTTCTCAAATACGGTCAGTTCCGCATGCAAATGCGCAGTATTCACTATCCGAAACAGCACATCCGCCGGTGTTACAAACTGGCCCAGGTTTACATTTACCTGGGTAACGTAGCCGCTGATGGGGCTCACCACATTCACGGTCCGCTGAATATTTCCCTTCTCCAGCGCCGGGATATTCACGTTCAGCATGCCGAGTTTCTGGCGCAGTCCATTTTCCTTGGCCAGCAGGGTTTGCCACGTTGCCTTGGCCTGTTGAAAGGTTTTCAGCGCGTTCACGTTTTCCTTCGACAGTTCCTGTTGACGCTCATATTCCTTGTTGGCATATTCCAGCTGGCTTTTGGTTTCCAGGTAATCCTGCTGCAGCTGTATATAGTCCAGGTTCTCTAGTACCGCAATTACCTCTCCCTGCTTTACCCGCATCCCTTGCAAAAGCTCCGTTTGCTTTATAAAACCACCCATGGGTACGGCAATGCTCACTTGTTGCTGTGGTGGAACATCCAACAGCCCATTCACTTTTAAGGCGCCACTGATCTGGCGGTTTTCCAATTTGCCGTAGGTGATTCCCACCGTCTTAAATTGTTCGGCGGTTAATTCAACAACACCGGTTTCTTCTTCGTGATCATGGGTATCCGCGGCTTCGCCGACTTTAGATTTACTACCACAGGAAACTACCAGCATAGCAGCGGCCAATGTGATAACAGGGAGCAGGATATATTTCTTAACTAGTTGCATAATGGATCGTTTTAAATAAATTGGACATCCGCCTGTGAAGGCTTTATTCAGCGCGGCTTACGGCTGTCCAGCCAGGAAAGCCATGTATAATTCCGCTTGTTTTACATCGTTTCTTGCCAACAGATAACCTTGCTGTGCTGCCAGGGCCTGTTCCAGATTCAGGAAATACTCAGCATAGCCAATGTCGCCACTGCTATATGATTTCTCTGATTGCTTCAACAACAATTCCATATTGGGCAAAGCAGTACGCTGATAAAACTCCAGGCTATTGCGGTTCTTCACGAATTGCTGTACGGCCTGTTCATACTGTGACTGCAGTTKCACCACATTATTTTCATAACGCAGGCTGGCCACCTGTTGCAGCTTTTCCTCTGCTTTCACTTTGGCCTTCAGGGGCCCCATCCACAGCGGCAATGCCAGTCCTACCTGGAATCCCTGGAAACGATTACTATTAGTGGCCAAAGGTGAACCGGAAGCATTCAACGGGTTGCCAATAAACGACTGGTTAAAATAGCCCACCGTAATATCCGGTAGTATCGCTGCCTTGAACACTTTCTGTTGCTTCTCGGCAATGGCAATTTCCTGTTTCAGGTATTGCAGTTGCGGATTGGCAGTCACGGCTGCGGAATCGCTGCTCAATAACAAATTGGCTTCCGGAATGGCGCGTTCTGTAATAGTCAACTCCCCGGTGGCGCCTAACAGTGCCTGTAAACGGGCCATATAGATCTTTGTATCCGCTTCATTCTGCCGCAGGGTATTACGTACTTCATTCAAACGGCCCTCTGCGGCTATCTTTTCGAGCATCCTGCTTTCCCCGGTTCTGTAACGGAGATCAGCGGTGCGTACGAGTTTTGTAAACAAACTATCCTGGTGTACAATTAATGCCCTTACTTCCTGCAGATACAGCAATTGCACATATACCTGTTTCACCTGGTAAATCAGCTCATTTTGGGTAGCTGCTTTCAGCCACACGGCTTTATCTACCTGGGCATTATTGAGTTGGCGCTTAGCGCCAAACAGCGAAGGAAACGGAATGGTTTGAGAAACCGTATAGTTATTGTCACTGGACACATAACTATTGGTTTGCCCATATTGCAGGCTCACTTCCGTTTTAGGCAATTCTCCGCTGGTACCCACCAGTTTGCGGTAATAATCCACAGAGGCGCCGGCAGATTTCAATCCTTTATTTTGCTGCAACGCCTGCTGCACAGCCGTTTCTATCGTAATGGGCGATGTTTGCGCCAACACAGAAAACGGTAGCAGTAAAAAGAAAAATATTCTGATCATCATAACTTTTGTTTTGAAAGCCCTTTTTCAAAATAGAGGTATAAACAAGGTAATACCAGTAAGGTGAGCAAGGTAGAAGTAATCAATCCCCCAATGACTACGGTGGCCAATGGACGCTGTACTTCCGCACCCGCACTGGTGGCCAGTGCCATCGGTAAGAAGCCAAGCGAGGCCACAAAGGCGGTCATCAGCACCGGTCGTAAGCGTGTAGCCGTTCCATTTAGTACAATGCTGTTCAGATCCGTCAAGCCGGATTGCTTCAACCGGTTAAACTCTCCTATCAACACAATACCATTTAACACGGCTACGCCAAACAAGGCAATAAAGCCGACCCCGGCGGAAATGCTGAAAGGCAATCCTCTCAGGTAGAGTGCAAACACCCCGCCTATGGCCGACATCGGGATCGCGGTAAAGATGAGTAACGATTGCTTGATGGAGTGGAAAGTGAAATACAATAATCCGAAAATAAGCAGCAAGGCCACAGGCACGGCCACGGATAAACGCTGATTCGCCTCTTTCAGATTTTCGAATTGTCCGCCATAACGGATAAAGTATCCTGCCGGCAGTTTCACCTCTTTGCCGATCGCTTTTTCAATGTCTGCCACTACGCTGGTAATATCGCGGCCACGAACGTTAAAACCTACAATAGTTCTACGTTTGGCATCTTCCCGCTGTACCTGGTTAGGTCCCGTAGTCATACTAATGTCGGCCACTTCTGCCAGCGGTACCTGGTTGCCGGAAGGTGTGGTGATGTAAAGATTCTGTACATCCGTCAGTTGCTGACGACTTTCCTTTTCCAGCCGGAGTACCAACTCGAAACGTTTTTCTCCTTCATACACCAGCCCGGCGCTCTGCCCCGCAAATGCGGTATTGATAGCCTGGTTAATGGTGGCAATGTCCAGCCCGTAGCGGGCTATTTTATCTCTGTTGGCCGTCACCACAATTTGTGGTAACCCATCGGTTTGTTCTACGTAAAGGTCTTTGGCGCCGGGTGTACGGTTTACAATGGCGCCAATCTTTTCTGCCAGGCCCGCCAGTGTAGGCAGGTCTTCTCCGAATATCTTGATTCCTACATCCTGTCGCACGCCGGAAATCAGCTCATTGAACCGAAGCTGGATAGGCTGACTAAAGCCGAAGCTCACACCAGGAATCGCCTCCAGTGCTTCCTGCATTTTATTCGCCAGCTCTTCCCGCGAACGGGCGCTGGTCCATTCCTTCTTCGGCTTGAGCAAAATGGTCAGGTCGCAAGCTTCCATTGGCATGGGGTCCGTTGGAATTTCCGCAGCACCGATCTTACCAATCACCTCTCTTACTTCCGGGAACTTTTTCATTAATATCCCCGAAGCCAGGCTTACTTTGTCAACGGTTTCCGACAATGAGCTACCTGTGAGCAAACGCGTTTCCACGGCGAAATCGCCCTCTTCCAGGGTAGGAATAAATTCTCCCCCCATCTTACTAAATACAAATAATGCTATTACAAACAACAGGATGGCCGTACCTGTTACCACAGCCTTTATACGTAATGCACCCCGGATAACGGGATCGTATATACGCTGGAAGAAGTTCATCATCCGGTCTGAAATGGTGACCCTATTCTTCCCATTTTTACTGAGGAATAAAGCCGACATCATAGGCACATAAGTGAGGGACAATATAAATGCTCCCAGGATAGCGAAAGAAACTGTTTGCGCCATAGGGCGGAACATCTTTCCTTCAATCCCTGTCAATGCCAGAATAGGGAGGTATACGATGAGGATGATGATTTCGCCGAAGGCAGCTGTGCTACGTATTTTACTGGCGGAATCATATACCTCTTCATCCATTTCCGCCTGCGACAATCGCAGCAATCCTTTCGTTTTGTTTCTACCCGCCAGGTGATGCAGCGTGGCTTCCACGATAATTACTGCACCATCCACAATAAGCCCAAAGTCAATAGCACCAAGGCTCATCAGATTACCGGATACGCCAAACAAATACATCATGGAGATTGCAAACAACATCGACAAAGGGATAACGGAGGCTACAATCAGCCCCGCCCGCAGGTTGCCGAGGAATAGCACCAGCACGAAAATCACGATCAGTGCACCTTCTATCAGGTTCTTCTGTACCGTGCCCACAGCCCTGCCCACAAATTCACTCCTGTCCAGGAAAGGCTCTACTACCACACCCGGCGGCAATGTTTTCTGTATCTGCGTAATGCGCGTTTTCACGGCTTCCACTACTTCCTTGGAATTCTTTCCCTTTAGCATCATCACGATACCGCCTACCGCTTCTCCACTGGCATTACGGGTGAGCGCCCCATAACGCACCGCATCGCCGATCTGCACAGCAGCTACATCTCTTACCAATACCGGCAGTCCGTTAGGAATATTCTTAATAACAATCTTTTCTATGTCTGCCAGTCCGCCGATCAACCCTTCGCTACGAATAAAATAAGCGTTGGGCTTTTTATCGATGTACGCGCCACCGGTATTCTGATTATTGCGCTCCAGGGCATTAAATACATCGGCAATACTCAATTGGTAGCTACGCAGCTTGTCAGGGTTCAGGGTTACCTGGTACTGCTTCAGTAAACCGCCAAAGCTATTGACTTCCGCTACACCGGGCGTACCCAGCAGCTGTCGCCGTACGTACCAGTCTTGTATAGTGCGCAGGTCCCGGGCATTGAACTTATCTTCATAGCCTTTCTGCGGGTGCAATACATACTGGTACACTTCTCCCAATCCACTGGAAATCGGCGACATTTCAGGTGTACCTATCCCTGGTGGAATATTGCTTTTAGCTTCTCCCAGCTTTTCGTTGACCTGTTGCCTGGCCCAGTAAATATCTACGTCGTCATGAAATACAATCGTCACCACCGACAGCCCAAACCTGGAAATAGACCGTACTTCCGCCAGTTCGGGGATCACGGCCATGGTTTGTTCGATGGGAAAGGTAATGAGCCTTTCTACTTCCTGGGCGGCCAAAGAAGGCGATTGGGTAATGACCTGTACCTGGTTATTGGTAATATCCGGTACCGCATCTACGGGTAGGCGTAACAGTGAGTAGATACCACAAGCCGCTAATATAAGCGTGAGGATACCTATAACCAATTTGTTCCTCACAGAGAAACGAATAATCTTATCCAGCATGATTGATTCAATAAGTAATAAAAATGAAGTACCTGAACCATATCTGCATCTTATAGTGATGCGGATATGCTCATAGCAAAAACATTCCGTAAAACCGTATTAAACCAGCTGGGGCGGCTGCCAGATGTTATCGAAGGAAGAAGGAAGTGGATTAACCGGCATCACAGGATAGTCGATGACGGCTTGTTGTACATAAAAATAAACGGTTAGAGGGGCACCCGGTGTTACCTGTACATTACAGCAACTGCATATACATAAAGGAGAGCAAAAATCCGGTTGCGATGATTCGTGGTGGTGAGAGGTGCTTAGTAGTGCAGCAGGTGCTTTGGAGGTGCTGGTAATGCCATTGTTGTCGGTGCAGGGCATGCACGACAGCAACAGTATGTAACAGCTAAATATATAAAGCAACCACCTCATGTGTACAAATGTAAAAATTAAAAGTATAACTCTCCCGAAAAAAACTGCATCATAGTTGCGGCTGAGATGATTTTATATTATGATTTGTACTTAAATTAGCCGCATGAATTGCCTGATAGTAGATGATAATAAGCTGGCCCGTACGGCCATGCGGCAGCTTGCCAGCCATGTAGAGCAACTGCAGGTAGTGGGCGAATGCAGCAGCGCCATGGAAGCTTATAATCTTTTGCAGAAAGAGAAAGTAGACCTGTTATTGCTGGATATTGAAATGCCAGGCATGAGTGGCCTGGAGCTCACCCGCAACCTGGGCAAAAAACGCCCTGTGATCATTTTTACCACCGTAAAAACCGAATACGCGGTAGAAGCTTTTGAATTAAATGTAGCCGACTACCTGATCAAACCGGTACAACCGGCCCGCTTTATTCAGGCCATCGAAAAAGCCCGGGAAATCATGGATAGCACCAGCCGGGAAATACAGGTATCCGATACCGAGTTTGTTTTCATCCGGGATAATGGCGTGTTAAAGAGAATCCGGACAGAAGACATCCTGTTTCTGGAAGCCATGGGCGATTATGTAAAACTCAATACACCACAGAAATTCCATGCCATCCATACTACTTTAAAAGCGCTGGAAGAAAAGCTGCCTGCTGGCAAATTTATGCGGGTACACCGCTCCTATATTGTAGCGCTTGACAAAATCGAATCTATAGAAGACGGGACCATTCTTATTCAAAAGAATGCCATCCCAGTGGCGGATGCATACCGCTCCGCCCTGAATAATAAACTGAACCTGCTGTAACTCAACGACACTTTCTCCTTTTTGACCGATAGCTGCTGCCTGTTGGGCCATAAGTTGTGTAACCACGGGTAAGGTGGATGTATCTTTAGGTCGTCAAACAATTGATCACTAATTAAAGTATACAACCATGAAAAAGTTTGGTATTATCATCGCTGCAGCTATGTTGTTTATGAGTGCATCATCTTTTGCTCAAACAACAACACCTACTAAAAAAGAAGTAAAGAAAGAAGCATCTGCGAAAGCTCCTGCTCATAAAAAACATCATCATCACCATGCAGCAAAACCTGCTGCAACTCCAGCTGCACCAAAAGCAAAATAATCACAATTCGTTACTGAATTGAATTGTAAGGATCTTTAGCCTCAGAGTAGTGATGCTCTGAGGCTAAATGTCTGAAGAACTACGGAATAATTTCCTACTTTTATTCCTTCGTTAATGAACCGGCATTCCTATATCAGCGTTTATATGTACTAAACTGTCATGCAGCCAAAAAAAATCAAATATTACCTTCTCGGCCTGTTCATTACGGGAATGGTGTTATTTGTTGTGCTGCAGTTTAATTCTTCCAACAACATCCGCAAGCTGATCAAAGGCAACGAACAACTCCTGCAGGAACTGAATGTAAAAAATGAGCTGCAGAAGCTGCAAACCAATATGGCCAAAACCGACAGCAAAGTACGCGGGGCCGTTATTTCCCAGGATACCACCCATATTACCGGCATCGAAGCAGAAATTGCCATCATCAAAGCCGACCTCAAAGAGATTAATAAAATCATCAAAAACGATAGCACCGAAAAACTCCTCACCCAGCTCAATTATCTGGTGGATGAGAAGAACAACTTTAACCTGATGGTATTGGATACCTTTTACAGCAATGGAAAATGGGCTGCTGAAAGAATGATCAATAACCAGAAAGGGAAACGACTCGGTGAAGCCATTACCAGCATTATCCGGCAACTGGATACCACCCGGCAAACAGAAGTAAACCGCACCACCCACCTGATCGACAGCAGCGGCCAAAAAGCACAAAGCTGGGGAACCGTACTGGTATTCTTTGCCTGCTTAACCAGCCTGCTGGCTTTCTTATATATTACCAGCCGTATCCACCGGCAGGAACAACTCATTGAAGCCCTCGATGCCTCACAGCAACAGGAAAAGAAGCTGGCCGCCGTAAAAGACCAGTTCCTGGCGAATATGAGCCATGAAATCCGTACACCAATGAACGCCGTGCTGGGCTTCACACATCTGCTGAAAGCACAACCACTCAACGATAAATCAAAAGAATACGTTGGCGCCATCGAAAATGCCGGACAAAGCCTGTTGGAAATCATCAATGACATACTGGATATTTCTAAAATAGAATCCGGTATGATACGCATAGAAGCAACTTCTTTTAGCTTGCGCAGCGTACTGCACGGTGTGAATACCATGTTCAGACCCAAGGCCGAAGAAAAGCATCTCCAGTTATCGGTCACCATTGATGAGGAAGTACCGGATATTTTATATGGAGATGTAATGCGACTGACCCAGGTACTCATTAACCTTACCAGCAATGCCGTTAAATTCACGCACGAAGGCGAAGTTCGCATTCATGTAACCAAGATCTGGGCAGAAGAAAATTCAGTGCGTATATTGTTTACCGTTAGTGATACCGGCATCGGTATAGACGCCTCCAAATTACATAGTATTTTCGACCGCTTTAATCAGGCCGAAGCCTCTACCACCCGCAAATTCGGCGGCACCGGCCTGGGCCTCACCATTGTAAAGCAACTCATAGAATTACAGAACGGTTTTATTTCAGTAGAAAGCAAAGCCGGAGAAGGCGCTACCTTTAAAGTAGAACTCCCCTACACTTTAGGGGAATCGCTGTCGGAAGAAGTGAATACCTATTTCACGGATAACGACCAGCTGCCCCTGCATCCGGATGTACGTTTGCTGGTGGCAGAAGATAACAAAATGAACCAGAACCTGCTGCGCCATTTGCTCAGTAGCTGGCAGCTGCAATTTAAAATTGTCAATAACGGTAAAGAGGTTTTACAAGCCCTGGAAAAGCAGCATTACGACCTGGTACTGATGGATATTCAAATGCCGGAAATGGACGGCTACTCGGCAGTACAAGCCATCCGCAATGAATTGCATTCCACCATCCCTGTGATTGCGATGACGGCCCATGCCATGGCAGGAGAAAGAGAGAAATGTTTGCAGATGGGGATGAATGAATATATTTCGAAGCCCATTGTAGAAGACGAATTATACCGGATGATCCAGGTATACATCGGCAAGTTGCCCCCACGGGAACTACCCGTGCATGCGCATGAAAACGGCACTTCCCAACAACTGCTGAATATGCACTACCTCCACGATCTTTCAAATGGTAACCTCAATTTTGAAAGAACCATGCTGGAACAATTCATTGCACAGCTCCCGGAAGAATTGTCGCTCCTTAAAAAAGCAGTCGTTGCAGAAGACATCCCGGCCATTCGTGCCAACGCCCATAACCTGAAAACCACGGTATCTTTTATAGGACTGGAAACCCACCTCTATCCTATCCTGGAACCACTGGAAAAGCTGCAGGAAAACAACTACCATCCCCAGGTAGTAGCCGGTCAGTTTAATACCCTGAAACACCTGTGTATACAGGCTGTACAGGAGGCCATCAATATTTTACTCTAGCTCCGTTTACACATTACCGTACATTTTTCCCTGTTCAACGACAGTAATTCCCGATTCACCGAAACCTGCCGTTAACACCTGCCTGGCTGATGTATTTTTACAATAGAAATTATAACAATAACATTCATCATCTAATCATTTAAAAAGACAATTATCATGAAAAAAAGCCTGATCGCCGCTGTACTGGTAATGAGCATTTCTGCTGCTTCTTTCGCACAAGCTCCTGCTGCTAAACCAGCTAAGAAAGAAAAAGCTAAAACTGAAGCTAAAGCTGAAGCAAAACCTGCTGCTGACACTACTAAGAAAGCTGCTAAAACTGCTAAGAAAGCTGAAGCTAAACCTGCAGCTAAAAAAGCATAATTTAAGCCATACAGCGTTTGAGTTATTTGTCCCGTCTGCCTCAGGTAGACGGGATTTTTTTGTGGTGCTAAAAGCGCAAAGCAAAAAGCTATTGAGGCGATTAATAAAAGCGGATAAGTAATTAGTATACTCGCTCTTATTAATCGCCTCAATAGCTTTTTGCTTTATGCCTTCTGCTTTATGCTCCACAAAAAAGAGTCCACCTTGCGGCAGACTCTTTTACAAAATATGTATAGTGGGTGCTATTATTTCAACCCATCCAGTTTCTTCTTCACTTCTTCTACTTTAGCAGTGTTGTTTTTGATCGCATAGATCTTCTGCAAAGCATATAAGCAGCTTTCGTAGGTTTGTTTGTCGCTTTGCTCCAGGCTGCTGCCTTTCGCAGTGAAACCAGCATCCGCTTTTTCGAAGAAAGGCAATGCCTGGTTCATCAGACCTTCTACTTTACCCTGCAATTCTTTGGCTTTAGGAGAAGACTGTTGTTTGCTATCCAGTGCGTTCAGATCTTTGTTGTACACAACAGCGCGGTTGAAGTACAGTGCACCCAGCTGGAAGTTAGCTGTAGCATCAGCAGGGTTCATTTCGATCGCTTTCTTATAAGCTGCTTCGGCTTTACCGATCAGTTCTTCGTAGTTAGCTGGTTTAGGAGCATCGTTACCTTTCTCATCGCGTGGATTAGCCAGGTTGTCTACACGGATAGCGTAGTCCAGTACCGCAGCTTCATCGCTTGGATTATCGGCAATTTTCTTTTCCAGCATACCGAGTAATTCGTTTGTCTTACCGGTTTTGCTGTAGAAAGCCATTTCCATATCGTTAAAACGTTTATCCTTAGGGAATACAGCTTTAGCGGTTTCGATGGTTTTCAGCCAGTTAGCCTGATCACCTTTTTCTTCGTACAGCTGACCCAGGATAACGTAGAGTGCTGGTTCACCTTTGAATTGCAGGTCTACTGCTTTTTTCAGGTAAGTGAAAGCGTCATCTTTTTTGCCTGCCTGGTTAGCAGCGTAACCTACGTAGAAAGTGAGCGCAGTATCGGTAGGAATAGAACCACCTAAGTTTTTGCTGTTGTAGAAGTCAGCTACTTCAAAGGCGTGTTTGAAGTTGATGAGAGAGGAATCCCATTTCTGTTCGTTCAGGTTAGCGTAACCAGCGTTAGCGATGGTAGCATATACGTTAAACAGGGGTTGGTTCATTTCGAGAACCGCCTCTTTCATTTTAGGATCAATTTCCAGCGCTTTTTTGAAAGCGGAAAAAGCTTCACCTGCCAGTGCAGCATTTTTTTGCTTGGTGCCCATTGCCTCAAGGATCTTACCATCTACCAGCCATGTTTTAGCCTCGTTTTTGGTTTTATCATTCTGTAACGCCGCGTCAATATCCGCTTTAGCTTTTTCCAGATCCTGCTTCTTCAGGTTCTCATCCGCACTGCTAACTTTTGCACGTTGTGCCATTACCGATAGACCGGCCGTGCAAAAGAGAAGAGAGACCAATAATTTTTTCATGCTTTTGTTTTTTTAGTTGCTGATTACAATAAGAGTATGGTGCTCCTAATAAATAATAATACAACCAGCAACCGGGTTACCACTAGAGCTGGCTATACTTTTTATTAGAAGCAGGCAACTGCTTGTCTATCAAGGTAAGTTGCCTGCTTGGATTAGTTATTCGTTAGTTTCGGCATCATTGCTGTCCGCTTCTTCGGGAGCAGCATCATTTCCTTCAGATGCCTGATCAGGTGCCTGATCTTCTGTGGCTACAGCGGCGTTTTCACTACCTTCTTCGCCTTCCAGGATTTCTACTTCTTCTTCCTGTTCATCCAGGCGTGCTACAGCAGCTATTTCATCATTATCATCCAGTCGGATCAAACGCACACCTTGTGTGGCACGACCGGCTTCCCGAATATCGGCAACGGCCATACGAATGGTGATACCTGACTTACAGGTGATCATCAGATCGTGTTTTTCCGTTACATCGAGGACGGCAATCAGGTTACCGGTTTTTTCCGTGATGTTGATGGTTTTCACCCCTTTACCACCACGATTGGTAATCCGATATTCTTCGATGTTGGTACGTTTACCGAAACCTTTTTCAGACACTACCAGAATTGTTTTCTGATCGTCCTCCTTATTCACACAAACCATACCAACCACTTCGTCGTTGTCGCTATCCACCTCAATTCCTCTTACACCAATCGCACCACGACCGGTGTCGCGTACGGTTGCTTCAGGGAAGCGGATGGCACGACCACTCTGAATGGCCATCATGATCTGGCTGTCGCCAGTCGTCAGTTTGGCTTCCAGCAGCTCATCGCCTTCATTGATAGTGATGGCATTTACACCATTCTGACGTGGGCGGGAGAATTCTTCCACCATGGTCTTTTTGATGATACCTTTCTTGGTACAAAGTACGATATAGTGATTGTTGATAAAGTCCTTATCGCTCAGGTCTTTGATATCAATGATAGCGCGGATTTTATCATCAGCCGGCAATTGAATCATATTCTGAATGGCACGTCCTTTACCGCTCTTTTCTCCATCCGGAATTTCGTATACTTTCAGCCAGTAGCAACGGCCTTTTTCCGTGAAGAACAGCATGGTATGGTGCGTAGAGGCCACAAACAGGTGTTCGATGTAATCCTCGTCACGTGTTTTACCGCCGATGGCGCCACGTCCGCCACGTTTCTGCTGACGATAGTCGTAAGCAGAGGTACGTTTGATATAACCCAGGTGAGAAATGGTGATCACCACGTCTTCTTCTGCAATGATATCTTCAATTCTCATTTCGCTGGCGAGGTACTGGATTTCTGTTTTACGTTCGTCACCGAATTTCTTCTTCACTTCTTCCAGTTCTTCACGGATGATTTTCATACGTAAAGCTTCATCGTTCAGTACATCTTTCAGGTAAGAGATCAGTTTCATGATCTCATCGTACTCAGCGCGGATCTTATCGCGTTCCATGCCGGTCAAACGTTGTAAACGCAATTCCAGTATGGCTTTCGACTGTACTTCAGACAATCCGAATTCGCTCATCAATCCATCTTTTGCTACTTCCGGAGTGGCCGCAGCGCGGATCAGGGCAATCACCTGGTCCAGATGATCCAGTGCAATCAGGTAGCCGGCAAGGATGTGTGCTTTTTCTTCTGCCTTACGCAGGTCAAAGCGGGTTCTTCTTACCACTACTTCATGACGGAAGTCGATGAATTCCGCAATCATATCTTTCAGGTTCAGGATACGCGGACGGCCTTTTACCAGTGCCACGTTGTTGATACCATAAGATGTTTGCAGTTCTGAATATTTAAATAACTGGTTGATGATCACATTAGAGATGGCTTCTCTTTTCAGATCAATTACCAGTCGCATCCCTTCACGATCACTTTCGTCACGTACATCGGAAATGCCTTCAATAATTTTATCGTTTACCAGCTGTGCAATTTTCTGGTGCAACACGGCTTTGTTGATCTGATAAGGCAGCTCATAAATCACCAGCTTTTCACGGCCATTTTTAGCCGTTTCTGAGGTGATTTTACCTCTTACCACTACTCTGCCCCTACCGGTTTCAAAACCCTGCTTAACGCCTTCAAAACCGTAAATAACACCGCCTGTTGGGAAGTCAGGTGCTTTTACATGTTTGATCAGTTCTTCGATCGTGATATCTCTGTTTTCGATATAGGCAATCGCACCATCCACTACCTCATTGAGGTTATGCGGCATAATGTTGGTGGCCATACCTACAGCGATACCAGAAGCACCGTTTACCAACAGATTGGGGATACGGGTGGGTAATACAGTAGGCTCTTCGAGGGTATCATCGAAGTTATTGGTGAAGTCCACTGTTTCTTTTTCAATGTCTTCCAACATGGCTTCTGCAATCTTCTGCAGACGGATTTCCGTGTAACGCATCGCTGCCGGCATGTCGCCATCCACCGAACCGAAGTTACCCTGACCATCCACCATCGGATAGCGCATACTCCAGGGCTGCGCCAAACGTACAATGGTGTCGTAAATGGAAGCATCACCGTGAGGGTGATATTTACCCATTACTTCACCCACAATACGCGCTGATTTCTTGTAGGCTTTGTTACTGTGGTTCCCGAGTTCATTCATTCCGAATAAAACACGGCGGTGTACAGGCTTCAAACCATCTCTTACATCGGGCAAGGCACGTCCAACGATCACGGACATAGAGTAATCTATGTAAGCCGTTTTCATCTGCTCCTCGATGTTTATCTGGACAATTCTCCCTTCCTGCTGATTTTCCGTATGCTCTGTCATTTTGTGTGTTGATTTACAGTTTTTTCTGCTCAAAACAGATAAAGGCAAATATAGCCATTTCAGCCCTTATTTTGACCTAAAAATCAAGAAATGTGAATAAAAAGGACCATAGGGATTAACGATTATATTGCAAGATCGATATATGATTGATTTAATCAATGAATGACAACCATTTATATTCCATTTACGTTATAGATAATTACCCTGATTTTAATTTATCCGCAATATGTTAAGCTGGTTTAATATATTAGAATATAAATATTGGCAAAGTATTTGTTTCTAACCAACTGAAAATCAATACGTCGAATCAACGGAAAACATATATATAATAAGAATAAATCCGAATGGGCTTTTAAATTCGAACATTAGTATCAAAAGAGCTGTTATTCCCCTGATTCTTAATCACTTTTCTAAAGAACACCATGAAGAACATACTGTTGTTTGGCGCCGGAAAATCGGCCACCAGTCTGATTGATTATCTGTTAACAAATGCGCCCAGACAAAAATGGCATGTTACCGTAGCCGATCACGACCTGTCGCTTATCAAGTCCAAAACAGGAAAATCATATTACGCAACGCCTACGGCACTTGATATTAAAGACCATACCGCCAGATTACAACTGATCCGGGAAACGGATCTCGTCATTTCCTTACTGCCTGCCTCCCTGCATATCCTCGTAGCAAAAGATTGCCTGGAAGCTAAAAAAAACCTGCTCACCGCCTCCTATATAGATCCGGAAGTACGAAAATTGCAGCCTGAAATAGAAAAAGCCGGATTGCTTTTTATGTACGAAATGGGCCTGGACCCCGGTATAGACCATATGTCCGCCATGAAACTCATTCATTCCATTGAGAAAAAAGGCGGCCAGATATTTTCCTTTAAATCCTACTGTGGTGGCCTGATTTCACCGGATAGCAACGACAATCCCTGGCAGTATAAAGTGTCCTGGAATGCCCGCAACATTGTGTTGGCAGGCAGTTCCGGCGCTACCTATAAAGAAAAAGGAAAGGTAAAAGAAGTCGCCTACGAACACCTCTTCGACCATACCAAAACCATACAGGTACCTGGTTTAGGGAAACTGGCCTTCTACCCCAACCGCGACTCTCTCGGCTATATGGAAGTGTATAAACTCGAAGAACTGGCTACCTTTATGCGCGCCACTCTCCGCTACCCCGACTTCTGCGAAGGCTGGAATGCACTGATAAAGCTGGGTTTAACGGAAGACACTACTAAAATAGCCACCGATCACCTCACCTGGTCCCAATGGACCACCGCCCGTATTACGGAACAAACAGGTACCCCGGAAGAGAATATCGCCCAGTTTCTGAGCGTGAGCGCCAAATCGAAAGTTCTCCGCCAGCTAAAATTTATGGGGTTATTAAGTACAGATGTCATAAATTTAGGGGAGCAAACCAATGCGGACATCCTACAATTCCTCGTAGAGAACAAATTAAAAATGGAACCGGCTGACAAGGACATGATTGTAATGATGCATGAAATTGAGTTCGAACGCCGCAATATGGCCACCAGGATGCATAGTTACATGATTGTACAGGGTGAAGACAATATACATACTGCCATGGCAAAAACAGTGGGCCTGCCACTGGGTATCATGGCAAAACTCATACTCCAGGAAAAAGTAACACTTACAGGCTTACAAATACCGGTGATGCCGGAAATTTATAACCCCGTTCTAAAAGAATTAGAAGAGTACGATATCAGATTTGAGGAAAGCTTTGAATAAAGCGAAAGTTATTGTTTTCCTATGATGGACTCTATCGGGCACCAAGGACTTGTGATACCTCCCCAGAGCGGGGAGGTTTTTCTTTTTATAAAAGTTGAAGTAATTCCTGTACGCCTTCAGTGGCGGGCTTTTCGATGCGGAACTGGTTCACACCGGATTCAATCACCGGAATTTTACGGTCAATGAAATAGGTAGGCGTTCTGAACTTTACAAATTGTAAAAGATTCGCCGCAGGGTACACCTGCAAAGACGTACCAATTACCACGAAAATATCCGCCGCCTGTACTTCCTGTACGGCCTTTTCAATCATCGGAACCGCTTCCCCGAACCACACAATATGCGGACGTAATTGTCCGCCGTCAGCGGCCAGGTCGCCCATTTTGATATCGCCTCTGATATCATAGATCAGCTCATCGTTGATCACGCTGCGCATTTTGAAAATTTCTCCATGCAGGTGTAGTACACTGCTGGAGCCGCCGCGTTCGTGCAGATCGTCGATATTCTGGGTAATAATCCGTACATCGAATTTTTCTTCCAGCTGCGCCAGTCCGGTATGAGCGGCGTTGGGCAGGGCCGCCATTACATCTTTACGGCGACCGTTATAAAATTCCTGTACCAGTGCCGGGTTCTTTTCCCAGCCTTTCGGAGAGGCCACTTCGTACACATCATAGCCTTCCCATAATCCATCTGTATCACGGAAGGTCCGGAGGCCGCTTTCTGCACTGATGCCGGCTCCGGTCAGCACCACCAATCTTGGTTTCATGTTAATTCGTTTATAGGTTTACGTTAGTTGGGGTTTGGGCAATGGCCTTTTTTAATTTCCATTTTCTTATTCCTCGTCTTATAAAAATAACAAGAAAAACAATACCAAGCAGCAAAGGCCATACAGTTAATATTCCCAGCGCAAACGATAAAATACCATTCCAGCCTTCCTGCAGGGATAACCACGACTGCCGGAAAAATCCCGGCGCCTGCGGATCTGAATTGGCTAATGTTTGATAATAAGTAAGCTGTATGCTGCTATAGGCCACATGGTGATCCATGTATTGGAGGCGGCCCTTGGCTGCTTCTATATCTTCCCGGATAGTTTTCAACTGCGCTTCTACAGCCAATATATCTTCTACTTTTTTTGCCTGCTGCAATATCTGCAGATACCGTTGCTCTACGGCCAGCCGCGCTTTCATGCGTGCATCGATGTCTACATATTCCGCAGTAATATCCTGAGAGGTAATGCTTTTTTCATCTATCCGCGATGCGCCTCCTGTCAGCGCTTCCAGGCATTGTTCAAATACTGCGGCCGGTACTTTTATTTCCAGCTCATTACGCAATTGCAAACGTCCGTTTGCCTGATTTTCATTGGCGATATAGCCCCCGTATTTCTTAACGGTATCGACTATACGACTTCTACATGCATCGAAATCGGAGGTAGCAAAAGAAAGCCTGCCATTTTTGATAATTTTTTGGGAGATGGGTACCGCGGCGGTATATTTATTATCATCGGGTGCTGCCAACAGCTCTTTCTCATCCGTTGAAGCTTCTTCATTAGGGGGCTTCACTTCAGCAATTGTCATACTTCGCGAAACGGGTGCTTTAGACCGACTATTACATCCGGCACAAATCAATACAGTGGCGCTGAACATCAGCAAAAAGGAATATTTCATATGGCGCAGTTTGGGATAAGATGTCCGTCTTCTTAAAATTCCATAACCGCCTTCCTAAAAACACCGAAGGGTACCTTCCTGTAAGAAAGATACCCTTCGTGCTTATGATGTAATCAAATACTTACTTTTTCATGCCACCCATTTCCATAATGGCTTCAAATTCTTCCGGTTTCACATCGCATACAGACAAGCGTCCCTGGCGGATCAGCGACAGATTCGCCAGCCTTTTATCGGCTTTCATTTCTGCCAGCGTCACAAATTTTTTGAATGCTTTCCCGGGCTTCAGGTCTACCACTACCCAGTTTGGATCTGGTGTGGTGGGGTCCTGGTAAGCTTCTTTGGCTACAGTAGCAAGACCTACGATTTCCATGCCTTCGTTACTGTGATAAAACAGTACCTGGTCGCCCTTCTTCATCCCTCTGAGGTTGTTGCGCGCCTGGTAGTTACGTACCCCATCCCAGAAAGTCACTTTATCTTTTACAAACTGTTCCCAGGAGTATTTAAATGGTTCCGATTTCACCAACCAATAGTTCATATCATGTAGAGTTTTCGGGTAATAATAAATAGCGTTTAGCTGTTCACGTTACCAGCCGCTGGCCAGTACATCTGCAATGTGCATTACTTTCACATTGGAGCCATGCTTGCGGATATAACCATCCAGGTGCATGAGGCACGACAGGTCCGTTGAAATCAGGTAATCGGCGCCACTGTTCAGCGCATTGTTGACTTTCTGTTCTCCCATGCCCATAGAGATGGGTTCAAACTTCACGGAGAAAGTACCCCCAAATCCGCAACACACTTCACTATCATTCATCTCTTTCAATTCCAGTCCCTTTACTTTTTCCAGTAATTTACGCGGACCTTCTTTGATACCACATTCCCGCAGCGCACCACAGGCATCGTGGTAAGTGCCTACCCCGTTGAGTGTAGCACCCAGGTCCGTTACATGCAATACTTCTGTGAGGAATTCAGTGAATTCGAAGAGATTTTTCTTCAGCAGTTTTACATCATTGTGAGCAGCTGAGTTATCAAACAATTTCCCATAGTAGTTACGTACAAAACCGGTGCAGGAACCGCTGGGAGCAACAATGTAATCAAAGGTTTTAAAATCCTTTACAAACTTGGTGGCTACTGTTCTGCATTCATCCTGGTATCCGGCATTGTAGGCTGGTTGACCACAACAGGTTTGCTCCGTGTTATACATCACATTACAACCTAGTTTCTCCAGTACTTTCACCATATTGAAGGCGGTTTCCGGAAACAACTGGTCTACAAAACACGGTATAAATAGCTGTACATTCATATGCCCTTTAGCTTTTAGCTGTTAGCTGTTGGCTAACTTTCTTTGCAATGCAATCATTTTCAACGCTGTGATAGCGGCTTCTTCTCCTTTGTGACCGTGAGCGCCTCCGAGTCTGTCTAATGCCTGCTGTTCATTGTCTACTGTCAGTATGCCAAATATAACAGGAACGGGTAACTGAAGGTTCAGTTGAAGAATACCTTCTGTTACTGCTTTACACACGTAATCAAAATGAGGTGTTTCGCCACGGATCACGCAACCGAAAGCAATAATAGCGCCAGGCTGTTTGCCGGTGCCTTTGGTGGTTTCCCAATATTGTTTACAGGCGTAAGGTAATTCGAAAGCACCGGGTACGAGTACTTTCTCTGTTTTAGTAACACGATACTGGTCGAGGGCTTTATCGCAACCTGCTACCAGTTCATTCACGATGGCGTCATTCCATTCGGTATACACCATAACAACACTGGCATCCTCCAGGTTGAGAATGCCAGCGTCATTTAGTAAGCTCTTATTGTGATCGGACATATTCTTTTAGCTTTAAGCTACCAGCCTTTAGCTTTTAGCAGTCAGCTAAGCACACTAACTGCTAAAAGCTAAAAGCTAACTGCTAGTTCTTTACATCACCCAGTCTTGCCAGGTACTTGTCCATTTCGCGACCTTCGTTAGTCAGCGGAAACTTCTCTTTAATTTCTTTATAGATAGCAACAGCATCCTGTGCTTTACCAGCTTTTTCCAGGGCCAAACCGGCGCGGAACAGGTAAACAGGGGCAGTCAGCTCATTATCATTGTAGTGACCGGCTTTCTTGTAAGATTCGATACCGTCGTTAGTTTTATTCAGTTCCATGTAAGCGTCTCCCATCAGACCATAAGCGGTTGGCTGGAGCAGCAGATCGTTGGAGCTAAAGGATTTCAGCATGTCGATACCTTTCTGGAATTCACCCAGACGGATATAGCATACGCCTGCACTGTATTTAGCCAGGTTACCAGCTTGTGTGCTACCGTATTTATCCGCTACCTGTAAGAAACCATAATTATTACCATCACCGTTCAGTGCCAGTTTGAATGAATCTACTGCAAAGTAGTTTTGCGCATGGAAAACCATTTCCTGTGCTTTGTTTTCATTTGGTGCTTTAATGAAACGGTTATAGGCGAAGAAGCCGCCTACCACTACTGCTACTGCTAATACGGCAATAGAAATAACGTTTTTGTTTTTATAGAAGAAGTCTTCTGCCTTGTGCATGGATTTCTCCAGGTCAAAATCATTTTTTGCAGGTTGAGGCACGGTGGCTTTATCTTTAGTTTCTGCCATTGTAAAGGTGTAATTGTGATTGATTGCTTAGTTATTAAATAGGTATCGAAACCGCAGTTAGCCATTAGCAGTTAGCTTTTAGCTAATGCTGCGAATAACAATATTATGCTATTTCCGCTGCATTAGCTAAAAGCTAACTGCTAATGGCTAAAAGCTTTAGTCAACGATGAAAGGATAATCCTCCTGAATGTAAACATCTTTCAGTAATTCATCATCGCTCGGCCATGGAGACTCTTCTGCGAAAGTTACGCACTCATCAACTTCTACTTTTACGCGTTCGTTGATAGCTTCGATTTCAGCTTCGGTCGCCCATTTATTTTTCTGAATCACTCTGAGTACTTCGCTGATTGGATCTTTCTCTTTGTACTCTTCCAGTTCTTCTTTAGTACGATATTTAGCCGGATCACTCATGGAGTGACCACGGTAGCGGTAAGTTTTGATTTCCAGTAAAGTAGGACCGCCTTTTTCACGGGCACGCTTTACGGCTCTTTCCACGCCATCATGTACTGCTTCGCAACTCATACCGTCGATAGAATCGGCAGGCATTTCGTAAGCATCGGCCAACTTATAGATATCCAATACGTTGGAGGTACGTTCTACGGAAGTACCCATGGCGTACATGTTATTTTCACAAATGAAAATCACAGGGAGTTTCCAGGTCATGGCCATGTTAAAGGTCTCATGAAGCATACCCTGACGGGCAGCACCATCACCGAAGAAACACAACACCACGTTGTCTGTTCCTTTGTATTGCTCCGCAAGCGCCAATCCGGCACCTGTACCTATCTGAGCACCAACAATACCATGGCCACCGAAGAACCCATGTTCCTTGGAGAAAAAGTGCATACTGCCTCCCTTTCCTTTCGAACAACCGGTTGCTTTACCATACAGTTCTGCCATACAAGCTTTAGCGGAAATTCCCTTCGCAATTGCCAACGCATGATCACGATAAGCTGTGATGAATTTATCCTCCGGCTTGGTAGCTGTCATCGCACCTGCAGCAATTGCTTCCTGTCCTATGTACAAATGACAAAAGCCACGGATTTTCTGCATCCCGTACAATTGGCCTGTCTTTTCTTCAAAGCGGCGCAGCAAAAGCATCAATTCATACCAGTACAGATATGTCTCTTTGGTGAATTTCGTCTTCACGTCTGTTTTAGTTTGCACTCTTTCTAAATTTGTTCGCAAATATAACAGGAAAATCCTAAAATATAAATATGAATTCCAATTCCTATTAAATTATGCAAATTCATCAATTTCAAACAGTTTTGCATTTATTTGCAAGGGAATCACAGCGGAGTTCCCATTAGTGCGGTTTTTTATCAGTTATACAATTGATAATTTTCGCATATTATTATTTACAAATAACCTTTTTCTTTGCTTTATATTAATAAAATATCGCTCGTTCAATTTAAAAATTACACGCAGGAGACGTTTTCCTTCGGTCATCGCATCGTTGGCATCACCGGCAGAAACGGCGCCGGTAAAACCAACCTGCTGGACGCCATCTACTACCTTTGCTTCACCCGCAGCTATTTTACCAGCAATGAAAGCCAGAATGTACGCTACCAAACCAATGGTTTCCGGCTGGAAGGCTACCTCGAAAGAAACCAACAGGCAGAAAAAATCATTTGCACCGTAAAAGAAGGCAAAAAAGAAATCAGCCTCAACGATGATAAGTACGACCGCTTCTCCCGTCATATCGGGCAGTTCCCTGCGGTAATGATTGCCCCCGACGATGCAGAAATCATCCTCGGCGGCAGCGAAGAAAGACGCAAATGGCTCGATAGCCTGCTCTCCCAACTGTATCCTGACTACCTCGATCATCTCATCATCTACCAAAAAATATTATTACAACGGAATACCCTCCTGAAAAACATGGCGGCCACCGGCCAAAACCAGGATAGCCTCCTCGATGTATTTGACCTGCAATTGGTGATGCACGGTGTACCAGTGTATGAAACCCGGAAAGCCTTCCTTCAGACCTTTATCCCTAAAGTACAGGAGCTGTACGATTATATTGCCGGCACCCACGAAGTAGTCAATATCCAATACCAGTGTACCCTGCAGGAAGAAGACTATGCCACGCAGCTGAATAATGCCCGCTACCGCGATATGCAACTGCAACGCACCAGCACTGGCATTCATCGCGACGACCTCTCCTTTCTGTTAAATGATCACCTCATGAAAACCAGCGCCTCCCAGGGACAGCGTAAAAGCTTCCTCTTTGCCCTGAAGCTGGCCCAATATGATGTAATCCGTCAACATAAAAAATTCCCTCCGCTCCTGCTGCTCGACGATGTGTTTGAAAAATTGGACCAGGAACGCGTGACCCGCCTCATAGCCCTGGTTGCCAGCGATAACTACGGGCAGGTATTTATTACAGATACCCACGCCGACCGCCTCCGGCAAGCTTTCGCGGGCATTGACCAGGCGTTGCAGCTCATTGAAGTAGGCAACTCCCTAACTACGCAAAATAGTGATAACACAAATGCGTAAAAAAGCCTTGCTTCTTTACGCATTTGCGCAAAAAAATCCCTGAAAAAACTTAGCTTTGCCGGATGCGCCACGGAACAACGAGTATTGGAGATGCACTCCGGGAATTTATGAACAAAAGCAGGATGAAACCCCGCCTGATGGAGGTACGCATCCAGGATAACTGGGAGCAATTAATGGGCAAAACTATTGCGCGCTACACACAGAGCATCCAGCTTATTGATCATAAACTGATTGTTACCACTACAGTGGCGCCATTAAAACAGGAATTGACTTATTCTAAAGACAAGATCATCAAGTTGGTGAATGAAATGCTTGGAGAGAGCATTGTAAAAGAAGTGATGATCAGGTAAAAGGGATCAGTTGGAGGCAAACTGACGGATCAGGCTATTAACGTCGGACATTTTTAAAGTGGTTTGCAGATTTACAATCACAAAATCTGATTGATCCTGCACCAGCATTACTACATTACCCAGCTCATCGTCGTTGCCCCGATTGAGTACGTGTACCAGGTTTCCTTTCTCTCTTACTTCCATCAGCAGATCGAAATGTTCATTGCGTTGCAGGTTGCTTTTCAGTTCTGCAATATCTTCCCCGCTTACCGTACTACCGTTCACGTTAGAGATGGTGTATATTTTTACTTTCTGCACATTTTTCAGCGCATGCTTCACACTTTTGGCATCTGCATCATCATCTGCAAAGGATAAGCACCAGCCGGCCAGTTTCAGGCTAACACCTCCCATAGAAACAGTATGTACTTCAGAGCCGGCCCTGTGTTTATTACGGAATTCACGTAAACATCTGTCTTGCGCACTCACAGCCGAGGCGGATAACAGGACACAACCGGCAGCAATAATAAATGATTTCATGGCAGTTAATTTTGAAATTATTTCTTCTTAATGTTTTTCAGCTTATCCATGCCCTGGATATTTACAGATCCGGCAATCAGCGAAATTTCGTTGAGGTCAATGTCGCCGATGAGGCTCATGGCCATAAACTCATTGGAACTACCCACCAGCATCACCAGCTCACTGATGGTCCCTTTCGCATTTTCCTTCACCATAAATTTCAGGTCGCTGTCTTTGTCACGCACCGTCATCAGTTCTTCAAAGTCGCTGCCAAGAAAAGCCGCAGCTTCTTTGTACAGGCGTGGCCCGTCTTTCGTATTTTCCTTGGCCAGGATGCGCAGTCCTTTTAATTTCTGAATAACCCGCATCATGTTTTTCGCGTCGGCATCACCGGGATCTACTTTAGCAAACATGCTGAACATCTTCGGTGTAATGCTGACCACTGTGAAGTTGCGGTCACTTTCGTACTTCTGGAAAAAGCGGTCAATAACGCTCCCCTGCTGCGCCGAGAGGTGGAAGCTGGCAAAGACCGCCATTAATAATAAAAGGTATCGTTTCATCTTTTCGTTGTTTATATCCGGTTTTATAATGGTGTGGTTAGTCTTTTCCTTCTACCAACGCGGTAGCATCATTGAAATAAGCCAGCTTTTGCATTTTGGAAGTCCCCTTGTTCAGGTTCTTTGCCAGCAGTTGTAATGCTTTCTTGGTTTCATCCAATGCTCTTTGCGGATCATTCAGTTCCTGTTGCTTCATGGCAATGGTAACTTCCTCTTGCCGGTGGCCCTGTTGCTTTACGGCATAACCGATCCCCACAGCTACCAGCAGTACGGCGGCATACTTCATCCAGTGGCGGAATGGCGAAGACGATAGCGGCACTACCTTTGCCGGTGGTGCTTCCCATACCCTCACTGCTTCCTGTTGGAAATATTGGAACATGGGGGCTGCTTCCAGCAACGCTTCCGGTAAATCAGGGTGAGGAGTACTGAAGAACTCCCGCAGCAATGCTTCTTCCTCCAGGGTTGTTTCCCCCTCCCAATACTTTTCTACTATGGCAGTAATCCTGTTATAATCCATATACCTGCTGATTTTGAAGTTTCTCCCGTACCGTTTTACGGGCCCGGTGCAAATTCACTTTAACATCATTCATGTCTATATCCAATATGTCGGCAATTTCCTGGTAAGAATGTCCATCTATATCCCGCAGTTGCAGAATGGTCCGGTATTTCTCGGGCAGGCCATTGATCGCAACATGTACTTTCTCCATGACGTCGTTCTGTTCTGCGGCGGCATGTGGACTCTGTTGCTGCAATGCGGGCAGCTCCCCTGCCCGGTCCAGCTCATCTGCCAGCCGATACTTTCTGGACTTGATTTTGTCCAGTGCCAGGTTGCGGGTAATCCGCATACACCAGGCTTCCATATTTTGCAACTCCGCCATTTTCTCCTGCATACCCCAAACTTTCATAAGGGCATCCTGGGTGATGTCCTGCGCGTCTTCCTCATTGCCCAACAGGCGGAATGCAAAGCGGTAAAGCTTTTGCCGGACTGGAACCACCTGTGTGAGAAATCGGTCTAGTGACATGCAGAATAGTGCGTTTGAAAAGAAGACGACTGTAAAATGCGGATGTTACAAGAAATTAAAAAAATATTTTAGGGAGATGGGAAAGTGCTTAATCCAGCTTAATTCTCGGATCAATGATCGTGTAGAGCAGATCCGCCAGCAGGTTGACTAATACGAAAATGGCTGCTGTGAGTAATATCGCCCCCATGACTACGGGGAAATCGAATTTGTCGAGGGCATCTACGGTGACTTTACCAATGCCTTTCCAACCAAAAATATATTCTACGAAGAAGGCGCCGGCCAATAATTCGGCAAACCAACCAGTAATAGCAGTAACAACGGGATTGAGGGCGTTCGGCAACGCATGTCGCCAGATCACCCGTGATTTAGACAATCCTTTGGCATACGCCGTCCGGATATAGTCCTGGTGCAATACATCCAGCATGGCGCTGCGCGTAAGCTGCACAATGATGGCCAATGGGCGAATACCCAGCGTAATAGCTGGCAACACCAGGTTGCGCAGGTTTAATACCCGGCCTTTGAATGGGTCAATATCAAACAGGCTGCCCGTCATATGTAACCCGGTATAATCGCTCCATACGAAGCCAAAGAGATACGCCAATACAATGCCTGCAAAAAAAGAAGGCGCCGAAATACCGGCTACGCTGGCAAATACAGCTCCTGTATCCATCCAGGTGTTTTGTTTCACGGCCGACAGTACTCCCATCGCCACGCCGACGATCGTCGCGAATAACATTGCGGCCACCGCCAACAGCAAGGTACCGGGCAAAGCTTCCATCAAAATTTCTCCAACGGGCTTCTTCCCCTGGTAGGAGCGCCTGAGATAAGGTGCTTTCAGCACCAGTATTTTCTCTTTTGATATATGCGCCAACGTTACATAGTGCAGATTTTCTGTTGCCTCACTGGTGGTATGTATTCCAAAGGGGAGCAAGTCGTTCAGATAAAAAAGAAATTGCACCCCTACCGGCTGGTCGAGGTGCAATTCTTTTCTTACGTTTTCCAGTGACGCCACATCGGCCCGCTGTCCAAGAGTTAACCGGGCTGGATCGCCGGGTAATACATTGAACAGGAAGAACACCAGCACTACTACACCGAATAGTACGAGTATGCCGTAGCCAGATTTGCGCAACAGGAAACGAAGCATAGATAGATTTTAGCAGTTAGCTTTTAGCAGTTAGCTTTTAGCGGCTGGCAAATTAGCAAAATCCTTCGCTGCATTTGCTAACAGCTAATAGCTAACGGCTAATAGCTCTTAAGGAATGTCGTTATAATGCCATTTCCCTTTGATAGTGCCTTTATCCAGCAGCATCAGGCAAGGATTACTTCTACCGGCCGTTTTAATGGCTACGCCATCCATTTGCACGAAAGGAAACTCCAGTCCGTGTTGTTGTTTGAAGGCCGCTATTTCTTCTTTGGTAGAAGCAGTTACGCCATATATTACGACTTCCTGATTTTTCCATTTGTTTTGGAGCGCTTTTATTTTCTCATCCCAGCCGCTGCCTGCTTTTTGTACATTTTGTACCAGGAACAGGTATACCGGTTTGGTTTCTGAAAGAATGGCCTGCGTTTGATTTACCCCATCCAGATCCGTCAGGATGAAATCCTTGATAGCTGGTTCAGCGTTACCTTTCTTTATCAGTTTGTCTTTACGGTCTACAAACTTCCAGGTGCTATCTGACCAGGGATAATTGTCGGCGGTAAATTCTTTCTTCTGGCCATCTTTTTCATAAATAAACACCATCTCAAATACGTCTGGCGTAGCGCCTGGTGGTAGTTTCATCTTCTCCGGAATATTATTACCTACTTTATAAGGCAGGCAGTCAAACACCGGAAGATGTTGCAAAGTATAGCGTTGAATACCGAGGGAGAAGATGGTAGCCAGCAGTACTACGATACCGGCGCCCTTCAGCGGTTCAATTTGTTTTTGGAAAATAAAAATCACGAGGATCATCACCAACAGGGCCACATCTTTCCAGAAAGTTTCAGTGGCAGTAAGTTTGATACAATCGCCGAAGCAGCCACATTCGCGGATGGTGCCACTGAACAGTGCATACCCGGTGAGGAAAGTAAAGAAGATGATGAGTAGGAGCAGCAACACGGAGAAGATGCGCATACGATATCCCACCAGCAATGCCACACCAGCAATTATTTCGAAGCTATTCATTAGTATTGAATATGCCAGGGAATAGGGAGACAAAAAGGTAAGATGTAATACCTCAAAAAATTCTTCCATCTTATAACTCAGGCCCAATGGGTCATTAGCCTTGATAAGACCCGAGAAAATGAACAACACCCCAACGATTATACGCAACAGGTTCAGGATAATCTTCATAAAATAGTTTAATGGTTAATTGTAATCTGTGAAGATAAGGACAATCCCTGTTCATGCTTCTTTAAAAATGATGAACGTGAAATGCAGTGCTGTTGCAGTCAAATTGATGATTGGATTAAAGCACTAAATTCCTAAATTCGAAAATGATTGATTTAACTTCATAGATTTGCAGGCAAAATAAAGAATTTCGGGTAAAAGGCCTGAACTATATGAGAATCAGGCACAACGCCTGCACGCTAACTGCTTAATATCATCAGATGAAACCAGACCATATCCATACATTATCTGCTCCCGCTATTAATTGCAGGGGACAATTATTATCGCTTTCTACGCCTGTGGTAATGGGGATTATTAATGTTACCACCGATTCTTTTTATGAAGGCAACCGTATGCATGAACTGCACCAGGTAGTAGAAAAAGCAAAGCAACACCTGGAAGAAGGCGCTACCATCCTTGATCTGGGCGCACAAAGCACGCGACCCGGAGCCGAAGTAATTGGGGCCGATGAAGAATTACATCGTTTATTACCAGCTATTCATGCTATATTGAACCGCTTTCCAACCGCTATTATTTCCATAGACACCTGGTACGCAGCTGTAGCAGAAAAAACGGTACATGCCGGCGCCGCTATTATTAATGACGTGAGTGCAGGCGATATGGATGAACAAATGATCCCGGTAGTGGGACGCTTACAGGTGCCCTATATTGCAATGCACATGCAGGGGAAGCCTGCAACGATGCAGCAGCAGCCGCATTACGAGGATGTTGTCAGTGAAGTACTGGATTATTTAAAACAAAAGCTGGCAGTAGCACGGGCGGCCGGCATCAAAGACTTCATTGCAGATCCGGGCTTTGGTTTTGGAAAAACACTGGCGCATAATTATACGCTGCTGAAAAACCTGCACCTGTTTAAAGACATATTGGGCGTACCTGTGCTGACGGGCATTTCCCGGAAGTCGATGATTTATAAACTGCTGGATATTACGCCGGTAGAGGCATTGAATGGCACCACCGTATTGAATACTATTGCCCTGCAACAGGGTACACATATATTAAGGGTACATGACGTTAAAGCTGCTGTGGAAGCAGTAAGGATAATGGAGAAAATGAAAGGCTAATTAAATCTTGCTATTTTTACAACTATGAAGGACGTAATACAATTTTATGGAGTTGAGTTTCGCTGGCTGAATATTTTGGACCTGCTGATTGTTGTTTTTTTAATCATTCAATTATATCGTTTATTAAAAGGTAGTCTTGCTTTCAATATTTTCGTTGGGTTGTTGATGGTATATGCCGCGTATTTCCTGGTCCGGGCATTGCAGATGCCGATTCTGACCAGCATCTTACAAAACTTTATCAATGTAGGTATCATCGCGATCATTATCATTTTTCAACCGGAGATACGCAAGTTTCTGTTGGTGCTGGGTAAAAAGACCCCTTTGAGTAAGGATAGTTTTCTGACCAAGCTATTCCTGCCTGATAAGTTTAAAAGTTATAAAGAAGAAGAAAATATTATTAATGAACTGATTGTGGCAGTAAGCCGGATGCAAAGCACTTCTACGGGTGCATTGATCGTGATTGCCACCACTTACCGGTTGAAGTTCGACTCCGCCTCCAGTATCCCCATTGATGGGAATGTGAGTGCCAAGCTGATAGAAAGTATTTTTGAGAAACACAGCCCGTTACATGACGGCGCGCTGATTATAGTGGGTAATAAAATCCTGGCGGCCAAAGTAATACTGCCGGTATCTGAAAACCCCAACCTGCCTACCCGTATTGGTTTACGCCATCGGTCAGCCGTGGGTATTACAGAGCATAGTGATAACCTGGCGATTATTGTGTCGGAAGAACGGGGCACCGTGTCTTATGCGATGGATGGGGTGCTTACCCAGGATGTGTCGCTGGAAGACCTCAAAGTAAAGTTATATGAGGTGTTGATTGACGGATATGCGTGAGAATAGCGGTTAGCAGTTAGCGGTTAGCTATTAGCAAATGCAGCGGAGATCAACCGATAGATAATAAAGGGAGATCAGGTGTTATAGACCTGATCTCCTTTTTTATTGGTCGCTATAAAAAGAAAGGAGATCGGGGGTAATCCCCGATCTCCTTTTATCTTTAACGGCTATCAGCTAAAAGCTAATGGCTGTCTTATTTTTTCTTAGCTGGAGCTGGTGCAGGAAGTGCAGCAGGAGGTGCAACTTCAGGACCACCAGGTTTAATATCTACCATCTGTACGTCAAATACCAGGATAGAGTTACCAGGAATTACTGGAGGACTACCTTGTAAGCCGTAAGCTAATACGGAAGGAATTACCAGGGTAGCTTTGGAGCCTTTTTTCAGACCAGCTAAACCAGCATCCCAACCTCTGATCACGAAACCGCGACCGATAGGGAATTTAATTGGTTCTAACGGCATACCTGGGCGCATAGTTGAATCCTGGCTGGAATCAAATACTTTACCGCTGAGCAGTTTACCTGTGTAGTGTACATAAACGGTATCACCAGCGTTAGGCACATTACCGGTACCTTCCTGGGTAACAGCTACGTATACACCAGCAGCGTTTTTAGTAGCGTTGATTTTGTTTTTGTCCAGGTATTCTTTGATGAGCTTTTCATCTTTTTCTTTCTGAGAAGCAGCAGAGTATTTAGCTTCTACAGCAAAAGTAATTTTCAGCTTATCTCCTTTTTTACCAAATGGAGGACGGTCCTGAGCAGGTAATGAATCCCATGGAATAATGAATGTAGCGCTATCACCTTCGTGCAGGAGAGCGATACCTTCCATCAGATCGAACTTGTTCTTTGGCTTATCCACCAATACTGGAATAGGAGCTCCAACCATTTTACGCGATTCACCCAACAGGGAATCATTGATCCGTTGAGTTACGTTCAACAGGGCGGTATCACCCAATTTCAGTTGTGGGCCGCTGCCGGATTTGTGAACGATATACTCAATACCGCCCGGTGTTTTTTTAACACCAGTACCACAGCTGGCTACCAGTAAGCCTAAAGCTGCAGTTGCAACTAATAACTGATTGTTTTTTTTCATTTGATTGTATTAGTAGGTTGAAATACGTTATGTAAAGCTTATTGTAACAGGTCCTCGTTTTCCTCAACGGCCTTAATGAACCGGTCAACGGTTTTTTCCAGTGAGTCCACGCTGCGGCCTCCGGATGCGTTGAAGTGTCCACCACCGTCGAAATATCTGCGGGCGAAGGTATTGACGTCGAAATCGCCTTTGGAGCGGAACGACAACTTCACTTCTGAGTTTCTGTCGATGATCAATGCTGCCATTTTGATACCTTGAATAGACAGGAGGAAGTTCACCAGTCCTTCCGTATCCCCGGTTTGCAGATCGAATCTTTTCAGATCTGAATACGGGATAGCCAGCATCGCTGTGTTATATTCATAGAATACCTCCATGCGGTTCAACAGGCTATGGCCGAGGAAGCGCAGGCGGTTTTCCAGGAAATTGTCATAGATCGCCTGATGAATCACCTCGTGGCGCAGTCCTCTGTCCATCAGATCAGCCACCATACGGTGTACGGCAGCAGAGGTAGATGCAAAGCGGAAGGAACCTGTATCGGTAACAGTACCGGCATAGATGCACTGTGCAATTTCGAGGTTAATATACTGCTCATCTCCCAATTTATATATAGTTTCATAAACTAATTGGGCGGTAGAGCTGGCACTGGTATCACTCACCCCATAGTCGAAATTGGGATGTGGCTCCAGATGGTGGTCTATCAGGATTTTGATACAATCCAGTTTTTCCAGGTGGGGGGCCAGATTTTTGGTGCGGTAAAGGGCATTGAAGTCCAGGCAAAACAGGAGGTCAATACCTTTCAGTGCTTCGATGGCGCGGTCCATAGAAGATTCGTAGTCTATAACGAGATCAGCTGCGGGCATCCACTTTAAAAAATCAGGAAAGTTGGTGGGTGAGATTACAGTTACCTGGTGTCCTTTCTGCACTAAATAGTGATACATTGCTAAGGAAGATCCCATGGCATCCGCATCTGGCTTCTGATGCATCGTGATTACCACTTTCTTAGGGCTTTCCAGCAAAGGCTTAATTTCCTCGATCGGCTTCATTAAAAAACTGTAATGTTAAGAGTTGATTTCCAATCACAACAAGTGGTTGAAACAGAAAACGAAGTGCGAAGATCTTTATTTGAGGCAGAATTTCAAAATTTTTTACCACTAAAGAAAATGTAATTACTTTTGCGGCCTAATCTGTAATTCGGAATTAAACATTATATGAGCAACAGAACATTTACTATGATCAAGCCTGATGCAGTAGCAAACGGGCACATTGGCGGCATTTTGAACATGATCAACGCTGCAGGTTTCCGCATCGTAGCCATGAAAATGACGCAGTTATCTACTGCTAAAGCTGGTGAGTTTTATGCAGTACATGCGGAAAGACCATTTTACGGTGAACTGGTAGAATTCATGAGCAGCGGCCACATCGTAGCAGCTATCCTGGAGAAAGACAACGCCGTTGAAGATTTTCGCAAACTGATTGGTGCTACCAACCCTGCAAATGCAGAAGAAGGTACCATCCGTAAAAAATATGCAGAGTCAATTGGCCGTAACGCAGTTCACGGTTCTGACTCTGATGAGAACGCTGCTATTGAAGGTAACTTCTTCTTCAGCGGTCTGGAAAAATTCTAGTCCTCATCATTTCACTGATGAAAAATGGCCGGCGCTTATAAACGCCGGCCATTTTTATTTTAGATACACTTCAATTAATTGATTTATAATACATTATACAGATTTATCTAAAGCAACACCTTCAACAAATGCGTTCTCCTGCCAAATAGTCGTAAACACATGATTTTTAATAGAAATGTGAGCCCGGAAAAAGCCATGAAAAGCAGTTTTTTTAATCAGAAAACCACCATTTTTATCTCATCTTACTAAATTCATTATCAATTATTTATTTTACTTTACCAGTAGCAACACTTTAAATAAAAACCACTCCCCTGTTTTTGCCCTGAAAATACTGATGGAATATTACCATTTCAGATAGCCGTTGGCGTTGTTTACCTTAAATCTTTCTAACTTGCCCTTCTATGTGGCAATCATTCCGGAAGTTGTTTAAAGGGTATTTAAGATTAGAGCGGTCCATGTCCGACCACTCCATTGAAGCATATTTGCGGGATGTAGAAAAACTCGAGCAGTATCTCATGGCGGTAGGTAAAGAGAAACTCCGCCCCCAGGACATCACCCTGGAAGAACTGCAGGGCTGTGTACAATGGATTGCCCAACTGGGGATGACCGCTACCTCCCAGGCCCGTACCATTTCCGGTCTGAAAGCATTTTATAAGTTCCTGCTCCTGGAAGACATGGCACAGGAAGATCCCACCCAACTACTGGAAGCCCCTAAAGTATTACGCAAACTACCAGATGTACTCACGTTTGAAGAAATAGAACGCATCATTGCCCAGATACCACTGGACACCGCCGAAGGACACCGCAACAAAGCCATCCTGGAAACGATGTATAGCTGCGGCCTCCGGGTGAGTGAAGTCATCAACCTGCAGATTACCCAGTTGCATATGGACGTAGGATTTATCCGCGTAATAGGTAAAGGCAACAAGGAAAGAATGGTACCCATTGGCAAAGATGCCATGCGACAAATAGATATCTACCGGAGAAATGTTCGTATAGAGTTGCCCGTTAAATACGGGCAGGAAGATACCCTGTTCCTGAACCGCCGCGGCAGCGCCCTGAGTCGGGTGATGATTTTCCTTGTCATTAAGGAGCTCACCAAAAAAGCCGGGATCAATAAAAATGTATCGCCGCATACCTTCCGGCATTCCTTTGCCACCCACCTGGTGGAAGGCGGGGCTGATCTCCGGGCCGTGCAGGAAATGCTGGGCCATGAAAGTATTACCACCACAGAAATCTATACCCACCTGGACCGGGAATATTTAAGGGATACTTTGCAACGTTTCCATCCAAGGTTTTAACAGGGGTAAAAAAGAAACAGCTATCCGGGGAAAGATAGCTGTGTTCTGCCTTTTAAGTGGGTCAACCTCTGAACATATAAACTAACGAAGGGATTTACAAACAACACACACAAAATTTCGAACTTTCAATACACTTTTACAATAAGCTGTAGTGGGTTAGCAAACGATATTTATCACTCTTCTTTTTTCGTGGGCCCGTGAGGGTGATCATGTCGCTTAACCAGCTACCGATCTGGCTGGAAGCTCTTCTCACCTTAGAGGGTTTATAAATAATATTGACATTGCTGCAGGGTCCCAGATCCCGGCGGTCCCGGGCTTGCGACATTCTCTCATCTTCCGCCCACAACATTTGTCCGTTTCTGTAAACTTTAAAATACACATCTGGTCCCAGGTTTTTGCGGCCTGGTATCACGGTTTGCATCACTCCATTGGTCAGGTGCCGCCGGGAGAAATGCAGGAAGTAACGGCCCTCTTCATTTGTATTGGCTTGCCCAATCATTTGTCCGTTGAGGGCATTGTAGGCCTCTATTTTAAGTTGTGACTGTCCAGCAGCACCGAGGTACGGCTTTACTACACCGGTAATTACCCAGGCGCCAGCGTTGGCGTAAATATTATGCCAGGCGGCAGCGGGGATTACATACGCATATGCCCCTACATAGCCGTTACTGTTACGTTTCCAATGTAGCACCACATTACTGAGGTGGAAATTGCGGGATTGCCGGCTACCATTTTTTCCCGGTAACTGGTCCAGGCAAAGATCCAGCTCCAGTGGCTCCGTGAAAAGATGTACTTCCTCCCAGTTAAGTGTGAAATTCCCTTTATCATCCAGGGTGGCTTCTGCCAGCAGCCGATCTGCTTTCATCAGCACGTCTTTGGCGGATAAGGGTTTCATATCGTTAAAAATACCAGAAGGCTGGTAAGCTGCCCGCTGTTGTATGTCCGGCAGATAAACGCGAATGCGTGCGTTGGCCAATGGCTCAATGCAATCATTACAAATTAGTGCAGAGATGTTTCCGATTAATAGGTAACTCATAATTTTATTTTTGTAAGAAAAAAAAAGGGGTTAACGAGCATCACCCGATGAAATGATTCTGCATATACTAATCCAAAACGACAAACAAGGTAGAAAGGCCAATTTACTGTTTAACTTTTCTGACGACAATAGACTACTAAGCCGTTGACCATACAAAGATTAAGAAGTTTAAAGGAGCAGTCAAGCGTTTAAAACCTGAAAAAAAGGAATGCGTAGAACTACGCATGTTCTTATAGTAAATACGTGGAGCTGTTGACTACAGCTAAAATTGATCATCTCCCAACAAACAGTTAACTATATTAAAGGATATTATCTTGTTGAACGCAATGGCTACATTCAAATAACGTCAGTGCTCCGGAGAGGATGCGTATATATACGCATTTTCACGTTAAGTCTACGTGATTACTTCATTTTCAGCGAGTAGCAAAAAAACGATAGAACATAACAGCACACTGAATCAGCGTTAATAATACAAGATCAACTGGTGTTAGAGCGGCTTCCCTCCTATATTTGTATATGTAATAATTTATAATAATTTTACCGCAAACTAAAACTTACCCACTATGAGCGATTCTTACAAGAGGCCGATTGCCTCAGATACAGGAGGCTACATTTCACTTGATGAAATGAATGAGCTTACCGGCAATCATGATGCAGATCATGCAAACCAGAAATCCATGGAACCACATGTTAAAGCGATGTGCTTTGGCAAGGATAAGATATTGGAGTTATTGGATCAACCTGGTGCAACAGCGCTTAGAATTTACTACGGTATTAAAATAGATGTTGACGGTGATGGTCGGAAAGAGAAGAAAATGGTGCTGGTAGCAGTAAACGAAGAGGGAGATGATATTCTTCCAGTTGAAACACCACCAACAGCGACAGGCGCAGTTGCCAAAACAATGGCATTAATACTTGATCAGGGTGTGCCATGTCCACAATACTGTTCAGGAAAAAGACCATAATAATAAAGAAATCTCGTGGATAATTTATTCTGGATCAGTTATTATATTATGATGGGGATCGAACTATTAATTTTGATCCCCTTCATTCTAAAATACAAACTGTTAGACCATCCATCCCGATGGATATTTTACTATATTATCAGCAGTATCATATTTGCCATAGGGAGTGATCTGTTGGGTCATTTCCTGTTGAATAATATGCTGTTCTTTAATTTCATGCATTTTGCGCAGTTTGTAATCATCTCTCTATTTTACCTTACATGCATAAAAAACCGAACCATTCAGCTTATTATTAAAATAATGCCTGTTTTTGTTGCCCTCGTTTTTGTGTTGGATATTTTTGTGTTTGAAGGATTTTACACCTATAACTCTATCTCCGCTGGTGTAAAGTCAATTGTAATTCTCATTTACGGTGCTATCTTCTTTTGGCAGATGTTAAATGATAAAGAACTGATTGAAAACTCCATATATATTGACACCCTACCGGCATTTTGGTATAACTCCGCTATTTTCCTATACTATTGTACTGTATTCCTGTTTAACATCAGCTATAACATACTTCAAAAAGTTTTAGCGCCAGACCCCAGAGGCCGAATAATTTCAACAATTCTTACTATAAATAATATCATTGGTATTATAGCCATGATTCTTCTGTATATTGGCCTCTCAAAACTTAAAAAATTGAGATATGCAGACAGTTGATATTATTGTAATTGGCACTACAGTAATGTTAATGCTTGGCGTCATTGTGATTATATTGGTCATGTTACAACAAAAACAGGTTATCCAACATAAACTTGTTATCCGTGATAAAGACCTTCAGCTACAACGGGAACGCCTCATCGCAGTCCTCCAGGGTCAGGAACAGGAACGTAAACGTATTGCCGAAGACCTCCATGACGAGGTAGGCGCACAACTTTCTGTATTAAAACTTAACCTCGGAGGACTGGCTCCCCTACTTAAAACCGGCAATGGAGAAACGGAACGTCTGAAAGAAACCAAKGAATTTGCCGACGTTATTATTCAGCAGCTGCGCTTCATCTCTCAAAGCCTCCACCCTCAGGCATTGGATAATCTTGGGCTGGCACACGCCCTGGATTCGTTCTGTAACCTGATGAACAAAAACAAACAGGTAAAGATCAACTTCAAAACTGCTGGCAACGGGCAAACAGTAGACCGKGAAAAAGCCCTGAACGTATACCGTGTGGTGCAGGAATTGATGAATAATATCCTGAAACATGCCCAGGCCACTGAAATACTGATCACTTACCAAACCACGCCTTCCCTGTTGACCATCAACGTGGAAGATGATGGTAATGGGGCCCTGATTACGTCCATGGCCGATTCCCGCAAGAAAACCGGCAGCCTGGGACTCAAGAATATTGAAAGCCGTCTGAATATTATCGGTGGAAATATTACCTTCACTCCCAGAACACCACAAGGAACTATTGCTTCGATTAGTGTAGAGAATTATCAGGCGCCCACACAGAATAGTTGATACTTATGTTGTTTTATTACTAAATTGCCATCCGGTTGTGTTTGTAACGGCATGACTTATAGTAATTTATTCTCAATAAAATAATAGCAAATCTTCTAACTGTCCACCTATGGCACACATAAAAGTGGCTATTGCGGATGATCATAAAATCTTTCGCAGTGGAGTGATTAACACGCTTACTCCATATGAAAATATCAGCTTCATCTTTGAAGCTGATGACGGCCTGCACCTGTTGCAAATCATGGAAACACAACAACCGGATGTGATCCTGATGGATCTTAAAATGCCGAATATGGATGGCATTGAAGCCACCATTAAAGTAAAAGAGAAATATCCTGATGTAAAAATCATCATACTCACCATGTATGAAGATGACAACTTCATTGTCCATCTCGTGGAAAACGGCGCCAATGCCTATCTCCTGAAAAACGCAGAACCTGAAGAGATATACGAAGCCATCTGCACCACCTACGATAAAGGATTCTACTTTAATGAAAATGTAAACCTGGCACTTCTTAAAAAAGTATTACACAAAAACAAACAACAGTTTAAGCCTACGCTTAAAAATGAAATACAATTAAATGACCGGGAACAGGAGGTGTTGAAACTAATCTGTAATGAGCTCACCACCCAGGAAATTTCTGAACAGATTTTCCTGAGTCCCCGTACTGTAGAAGGCATCCGTCAAAAATTATTAGAAAAAATCAACGTTAAAAACAGCGTTGGATTAGTACTGTACGCTTTCCGAAACGGATTAATAGAATAGATTTAAATACCCACCTAATCATGAGAACTATTAAAACCTTTGCTGCTACGGCAGGCGCGATGCTGCTGCTGTATGCCGGCACTACCCTGGCACAGGGCATTAAAATGCCTGCGCCCAGCCCAACGCAAACCATTAAACAAGACTTTGCTTTATCCAATATAGAGCTGAGCTACTCCCGTCCGCAGAAGAACGGCCGTGTGATCATGGGCGACCTCGTACCTTATGGTAAAGTATGGAGAACCGGTGCTAACAGCGCTACTACCATCACTTTCGGCGAAGATGTTAAGTTTGGCGGCGTTGCCGTGAAAGCTGGTAAATATGGTTTACTGTCTATTCCCGGCGCACAATCCTGGACCATCATTCTGACCAGCAGCCTGGATGTTACCAGCCCTGCTGCCTACAAACCAGAAAATGATATTGCCCGTGTACAGGTAAAACCTGTAGCTGCTCCTTTCACCCAGGAAAGCTTCACCATCGGCTTTGAAAATGTACGTTCCAATTCTGTAGTACTGGCCCTCGGCTGGGACAAAACCAAAGTACCCGTTACCATCACTGCTGATATCGACGATAAAATCACAGCTCAGATCAATGAAGCTATGCAGTCCGATAAAAAGCCTTACTACCAGGCAGCAGTATACTACTTTGAGAATGGTAAAGACCTGAACAAAGCAGTAGAATGGATCAACGAAGCCACTACCCAAAGCCCTGACGCATTCTGGGTTTGGTATCAGAAAGCACGTATCAATGCAAAGGCTAAAAATGTAGCCGTAGCAAAAGAAGCCGCAAAGAAATCGATCGAACTGGCTACTGCCGCTAAAAACGATGACTATGTAACGCTGAACAAAAAGTTACTGGCAACGATTAAATAGCAGAAAGCGAAAAGCAAAAAGCAAAAAGCTATTGTAGCGAATGATCAGAGCGGACATTACGCTTTCTTCATTCGCTACAATAGCTTTTTGCTTTACGCTTTTTGCTTTCTGCTCAAAAAAAATGCCTCACCATTACGGTAAGGCACTTTTTTTATTGTAACAGATTGATTGTACGGTGTACTATGCCGCTTTCGCGTTCTTCAACTGTGCAGGTGTAATCATGGCTGGTTTCAGCTTAATGATACCTACAAAGTTCAACAATTTCATTACCTGGTAGCTTGGATCAAGTTCATACCATTTCTTAGCGAAATTAGGACTGTCCTTGAACTTATGGTGGTTATTCTGGAACAACTCTCCCATCAGGATGATACCCCATGGAGAAGTATTCCGGGAGTGGTCGCTGTTATCAAAATTCTGATAGCCATATTTATGACCACACCAGTTAACGATCGCGCCCTGTACGGGTCCCATCAGGAAGTGGATAGGCAACAGTAAATAGAGATACCACATGCCTGCTGGTACAAATACTACGTAAAATGCAACGTAGGCTCCCATCCAGAGGAAACGGGTAATGTTGTGGTCACCGAATTTATCCATGGCATCCCATTCTGGTAATGGTTCTGCAAGGAATTTAGGATCTACTTCATTGGTACGCATTACAAAACCATTGTAGATTTTGCGGGTTTGTACCATCATACCCCAAACATCTTTGAAGAAGTGTGGAGAATGCGGATCGTGTTCGGTATCGCTGAACTCATGGTGCATGCGGTGCATAACGCCATAGGCTCTCGGAATCAGGTATGATGAACCCTGGAAAAACCAGGTGCTAAAATAAAAGAAACGTTCCCAGAATTTGCTGGTAGTATACATTTGGTGAGATGCATACCTGTGTAGATAGAATGTGTGGAAGAACAAGGAAAAGAACCAATGCACACAAAAGAATATCAGGATCGCCGTCATTTCTGTTTTTAATGTAAGTGACAAATAAGCGCCAAAGGTAAGCTAAATAGACGGTAATAAACACAAAAAAGAAACCCCTATGGTCAATGAAATGTTAAATTAATTTAAAATTTCAGTGTTTTTTCACCCAGCGTAACTCCAACAGGTTCATACCGTTACCTGAAAACCCGGATACATTCGGTTGTACCAGCCGCACCACTTCATCATAGAAAAGCGGCACCACCGCGGCATCTGAAGTAATCAAGTTATCCATCGCCTGATAGGCCACATAGCGGAGGCTGTCGTTGTTTTCCTCCAGAGATTTTTCATAGAGTACATCAAACGTGGGATTTTTATAACGGGTATAATTGGGCGGCGCCGGGTTTTTACTATAAAACATCGCCAGGTAGCTTTCCGCATCGGGATAATCAGCAATCCAGCTGCCGCGGAAAAATAGCGCCTGCGATTTGGCCGTTTGCTCCAGCAGCAAACTTTTCTGTACAATCTCTACCTGTATACGGATACCAACTTCCTGTAACTGGCTGGCTACATAGTTGGCCAGATCAGCATAGATAGGGATAGACAATAGCCGGATCACTGGCAGCCCCTGCCCCTGCGGATATCCCGCCTCTTTTAATAGCTGCCTGCTGAGCGCCGGGTTAAAGGGATACCCTTTTACTTTGCTGCTATCGAATGATGGCAGCCCTGCTGGTACAAAACCAGCCATGGCAGCGGTGCCAATACCATTACGGAGGTACGTCATCATTTTCGTACGATCGATACCATAGTTGATAGCCTGCCGTATCTTTTTCAGGTGAGTAGGCGATGCTTTCACCAACGGATTCTCTTCGTCGACCAGAAAGCCCAGGTATTCCGTGTTCAGATAAGGATGCTTATTCAGTACCATTTTACCCTCCCACTCCTTTCTGAGGCGGCCCTGTTTAGTGAGCACCTCATCTTTAAAGGAGGCATCGATATCATTCATGAAGTCCAGCTGACCCTGGCGAAACAACAGGAACTCCGCCGCTTTGCTTTCCAGGAAGCTGACCTGGACCGCTTCGAGATATGGCAGCTGGTGGCCAGTACTATCTTTCTCAAAATAATGTGGATGGCGATGCAATACCAATGCCTGTCCTTCTTCCCACAGGAAAAAGCGGAAAGGCCCGGTACCACAGGGATGACTACGGAAATCCTTCCCGTATTTTTCAATGGCTTCATGCGGTACAATGGAACAGTACTGCATGCTCAGGATGCCCAGCACCGGATGAAACGGGCGATACAAGATTAGTTCAAAAGTGGAATCATTGAGTGCCCGGAAACCGCTATCGGCGCTAAGTTTGCCGTTAAAGATCCAGGCGCCCGGCGAAGCCGTGGCGGGGTCCATGATACGATGCAGGCTATAGACCACGTCCTGCGCCGTCATTCGCCGGCCCTTGCCGCCGGGGAAAATTTCATTATCATGAAAATAAACATCCGTTCTGAGATCAAACGTATAGGTGCGATGGTCGGCTGATACCCGCCATTGCTTCGCCAGCGAAGGACGAATCACCAGGTTGCTGTCTGGTTCTACCAGGGTATTGTATAACTGCTTTACCGCCCATATCACTTCCTGACTTTTAGCGAATGCCGGATCAAGACTGGCAATACTATTGGTGCTGTTGTAGCGGAATACAGACAACTGCTGTTTCTCCGGACTGCCACAGGACCACAGTAGCCAGCTCCCTAATAAGGCTACCCAACATCTGATTATAACCGCCTGACAATAACAACTTTTCATTTGGCAGTAAATTAATATCTTTCAGGCTAAAATATACGAATAAATATGCGCGGCATCACAATGCTTTGTATAGCCCTCCTGGTAACATTCACCGTAGCGGCCCAACACCAATTCAGCAGAGCGGACACGCTGAGAGGCACTATTACTCCCGCCCGGGCCTGGTGGGATGTAACTACCTACGACCTGCATGTGCAGGTGAACATGGACGACAGTACCTTCTCCGGATTCAATACTATCACTTATAAAGTACTGAAACCAGATTCCGTTATGCAGATAGACCTGCAATATCCGATGGTCATCGATAGTGTGTTACAGGATAAAAAGTCATTATCGTTTACCCGTGACAGTAATGCCTGGTTTATAAAAATCATAGCACCACAAACAAAAGATAAAAAGAAACAGATCACTGTTTTCTATAGTGGCAAACCACACCGGGCAAAGAACGCACCCTGGGATGGTGGTATAGTTTGGTCAAAAGATGAAAAAGGCCGCCCATGGGTAGCCACAGCCGTACAGGGTTTGGGCGCCAGCGTATGGTGGCCTAATAAAGATACCCAGAGCGATGAACCGGAAGACATGACGATCAACGTAACTGTTCCCAATGATCTGATAGATATCTCCAACGGACGACTGAAAAAAACCGTTGACAACCCCGATGGCACGCATACTTATATATGGTATGTAAGCAACCCGATTAACAACTATGATGTTGCACTAAACATTGGTAACTACACCGAAATAAAAGACAGCTACTCCGGCGAAGGCGGTAAACTGGACCTGAGCTACTGGGTGCTGGACTATAATGAAGAAAAAGCCCGGGAACATTTCAAGGTAGTTAAGCCGATGCTGAAATGTTTTGAATATTGGTTTGGCAAATATCCCTTCTATAAAGACAGCTACAAACTGGTAGAAACCCCTTTCCTGGGTATGGAACACCAAAGTGCGGTGGCTTATGGCAACAACTTCAAGATGGGATATAAAGGCACAGACCTCTCCGGCACCGGCTGGGGGCTGAAATGGGATTTCCTGGTGATACATGAAAGCGGGCATGAATGGTTCGGCAACAGCATTACCAGCAAAGACCTCGCAGATATGTGGATACACGAATCCTTTACCAATTATTCTGAAACCCTGTTCACCGAATGTCAATATGGTCTTAAAGCGGCTACGGAATATGTGCAGGGCATCCGGAAAAATATCCGGAATGATGAGCCGATCATTGCGCCTTATGGCGTAAATGCGGAAGGCAGCGGGGATATGTATTACAAGGGTGCTAACATGATCCACAACATCCGGCAGATCATGGAAAATGATGAAGCCTTCCGGCAAATGCTGAGAGGACTCAATAAAACATTTTACCATCAAACGGTGACTACCCAGCAGATAGAAGAATATATGAGCAACGCAGTGGGGATGAATCTGAGCAAAGTATTTGATCAATACCTGCGTCACACCACCATCCCTACGCTGGAATACCGTTTCGCCGGGCAACAGCTGCAATACCGCTGGGTATCTGATGTAAAGGATTTCAATATGCCGGTAAAGGTGAAGCTGAGCGACAATGGCTATAAATTAATATATCCGGGTACAACGTTATGGCGTAGTTCCAATATCACGTTGAGTGATCGGAAGCTTTTTGAGGTAGATAAAAACTTCTATATCCACACTAAAGAAGTAAAATAGTTATCAGTCCTTATAAAACAGCGAAGACCGTTATTTGATAACGGTCTTCGCTGTTTTTATTCCTATTTATTTCTTGAGCAGCTTAAATGCATGCCCGGTGCTATCATTTAAAAATCCATAGGCGGCCCATAAGAGAGAGAGGGGTTCTATGCTTCGGCTCATTTCAATATTGCCCATATCTGCAATATCAGTCCAGCCTATCTGATGCAATAACTGTGTCACTTCATTTTTTGCTTCTCTATTATTACCTGCTATGAACATAGTGGGCGACCCTTCCTTGAATTCGGGGAGCAACATTTTTTCATGACCAATACAACTGAGGGCCTTTACGACGTTGGCATCTGGTGGCAGCCAGGCTTGTATTTGTTCACCCGCAGAGTTATTATGGCCGATGGTAAAGGTCAGTCGTCCGTTTTCATCAGGTCCTTTGCCATCCAGCGGATTGGTAACGTCTACTACTGTTTTGGTTTTAAAGTTCCAGATACCCGCAGCTTCAATGGCTTTTTTGGTACCGATCCAACTGGTGCAGATCAGTAGTAGTTCACCGAATTCGGCGGCCTGTCTGAAAGTCCCTGCCATGACCTGTTTGCGTTGCTTTTTTATCCATTGCTGCAATGATTCCCGAGATGGGTTGCGGGTGCCAATCGTCACATCATGTCCCGTTTCAATAAGGCCTTTGCCAAGGGTTAGTCCTACCGGACCGCTTCCAAGGATACCAATTTTCATGAGCGTAGATTGTTTTTAAGCAGAAAGAGTGCGAACCATGAAGATACTTAAAAAAAGCCGAAAGGGGAAAGCTAAAAGCACAAAGCTATTGAAGCGATTGATCAAGGAGGAAAAACAAGATCCACCCCGGTCAATCGCTTCAATAGCTTTGTGCTTTTAGCTTTACGCTTTCTGCTCTTCCAGCAAATATCCCAGAAACCGTTGCATTCCCTGCCGCTTAGCGGGTGTGAATGGGTAACTGATATTATGGATATAATAGGTAGCCAGATCGTAGATGTCGTAAGGATTTTCTGCTACTACGGCAGGAATATTTTTAATACCGATGCCGGTGGCCTCATTAAATTCTTTGGTAAAGGCAGTCGGGAGCGGTTTATTACTGATCCAGGCAGCAAATACAAATGGTAAGCTGGTAAAGCGCATCCAGTGTTCCGCCAGGTCATATATATAAGGAGACACCTTACGCTGGGCCAGGGCACGATCCCCTATGACCAGTCCGGCGTCTGTTCCTTTAATTTTATCCTGGTAATCTCCGCTGGTATTCACAAATTCCACGTCCAGTTTCCAGTGTTCGCGTACCAGTACTTTGAGCAGGGCTACAGAAGTACGGCTCTGGTAGTCCAGGTAAATGCGTTTAATTTCGTTCAAGGGTACATCGCTATATAAACAAACAGATGCAACAGGGCCTTCCGCGCCAATACAATAATCTGCTATGATATGATATTCCTTTAATTTAGGTATAATAGCTACCGGGACCAACGCCACGTCTACTTCCCCATCTATCAGCTGCTGGGCTATTTTAGCCGGATAATCCATTGATAATTCCATCATATCCATCACCGGATGATTCCTGAATCCATACAATAAAGGCTTCGTATTCAAATAACTTACAGCCGCAACTTTTACTTTCCGTTCCAATTTCAGTAATTTTGAAGCTGCAAAAGTAACTAAATCCCGGTTAACAAGTTCCAAATGAATAATTGTTGTCCTGTAAATCGGGATTCAGAGAGAACTTGTAGCCGATAAACCTGTTAATTGTAATACTGGAATACATACATTATGCAACTACAACCATTAACTGCCATTTCTCCGCTGGACGGGCGCTATCGCAAGCAACTGGACGAGCTGGCCAATTATTTTTCTGAATTTGCGTTGATCCGTTACCGTGTGATGGTAGAGGTGGAATATTTTATTGCGCTCTCTGAGCAGAAGCTGTTTACGCTGCCCAAAGCCAAGTTCCCTGCCCTGCGTAAAATTTACCAGGACTTTACCATCGAGAACGCGCAACTGATCAAAGACACAGAAAAAATTACCAATCACGATGTGAAGGCGGTGGAATATTTTCTGAAGAATGAACTGAAAAACCTCGGTTTGGAAGACAAACTGGAATGGGTACACTTCGGCCTCACTTCACAAGACGTGAACAATACCGCTACCCCACTCCTCTGGAAAGATGCAGTTGAACACGTGTATATGCCTGCACTGGCCAATATGATCCTGGAACTGAAAAAACTGGGACAAGGCTGGATGAAAGTGCCTATGCTGGCCCGTACCCACGGACAACCGGCTTCTCCTACCATTCTTGGTAAGGAAATCCTGGTGTTTGTAGAGCGACTGGAAGGACAAGTAAACCTGCTCGGACAAATTCCGTTTGCAGCGAAGTTTGGTGGCGCTACTGGTAACTTCAACGCGCATCACGTTGCTTTCCCTAAAATCAATTGGGAAAAATTCGGGGAGAAATTCGTGAATACCACGCTGGGCCTGCAACGTATGAAATATACTACGCAGATTGAGCATTATGATAACATTGCAGCGCAATTTGATGCCCTGAAACGCATCAATACCATCTTGCTGGACTTCTGCCGCGACATATGGACGTACATTTCCATGGATTACTTCAAACAGAAGATCAAAAAGAATGAAGTAGGTTCATCTGCGATGCCGCATAAAGTGAATCCTATTGACTTCGAAAACGCAGAAGGTAACCTGGGACTGGCCAATGCCCTGTTTGAGCACCTGAGCGCCAAACTGCCGATATCCCGTCTACAACGCGACTTAACCGATTCCACCGTGTTACGTAACCTGGGCGTGCCATTCGGTCATACCCTGCTGGCGACCAAATCTATTCAGAAAGGATTAGGTAAACTGATCCTGAATGAAGCTAAGTTGAAAGACGACCTGGAAAACAACTGGGCGGTAGTAGCAGAAGCGATTCAAACCGTTTTAAGACGTGAGAACTATCCACAGCCATATGAAGCACTGAAGGAGCTGACCCGTGGCGGTGAACAGATCACCCAGAAAAGCATGCACAAATTTGTGGATGGCCTGAAAATCAGCGCTGCCCTCAAAAAAGAACTGAAAGCCATTACACCACACAACTATACCGGTTTGTGGTAAGCTATAAAATTAAAAAGCTCCGTCCCATTGGACGGAGCTTTTTAAAATGTTGACTCCCGAAAGCAATTCTCTGCGATCTTGCGTTTCAGTGGCGATAATGCCGTGGTTAAACAAACGCCGTATTTGTATTAATTTCTATTTCCCTGCACTTCATTTGTTACTGGTTTTGCCGGCGGCTCACTTTCTGTTGCTGCATAAATAAACCATCTACATTGGTGAACACACCAGTGTATTAGTTTTTTCAGAGAAAAATGATGACCTGAAATCTACCGGAATACCGGGGGTATATAACAACTCAGGGGCTGGTTCTAAAAGCAGTGCAAAGATATAGTATATGATATTTATTAAAGAATAAATACAGGCGTTTTTTTGTTAATAACTGGTTAATGGAGCGGAAGGCAGAAAGCTGAAAGCAAAAAGCGATTAGCGCGAATGATTATTGCGGATATTAATAAAGTACGCTTTGTTCATTCGCGCTAATCGCTTTTTGCTTTCAGCTTTCTGCCTTCCGCTCCTTAAAACACGTCCCGGAAATGCATCAGCTCATATGTTTCTCCCGAAAAAGTAATCGCAATAATATCAAACCGGATAGCAGCTGGATGTAAATGGAATTGACACAAATAATCACTGGCAGCGTCCTGTATGTGTGCCTGCTTGCGAAAGTTCACCGCGGTTTCCGGCCAGCCAAAGCGTGCACTACGGCGGGTTTTCACCTCAATAAAATAAATGATATTGTTCTTTGTGGCGATGATATCTATTTCCCGGCGGCCTGATTTCCAGTTCACATGCAGCAAAGTGCAATGCTGCTGAACATAAGCCTGTGCTATGTTTTCGCCTTGCCGGCCCAGCGTCAGATGATTTTCCATGAGGGATATGGGTTAGATTAAAACAAACAATCAGTATGATACATCTCCGGAAATATTTACTTTTCGAGTGGTGCCTGAAATGTACCACTTAACACCTATTTTTGCACGCATATAAATTTATCAATTCTCTGATAATTAACAAGTAAAACAGATAACCATATATGAACGTATTCAGACTGGAAGGAAAAGTACAGCATTATGCATGGGGCGGATATAAATACATTCCGGAGCTGTTAGGCATTGCTCCTACAGATCAACCCAGTGCAGAATATTGGATGGGCGCACATCCTAGTGCTCCCTCTCTCATCACTACTGCCAGCGGAACACTGCCCCTGAATGAACTCATACAACAAGACCCCGCCAATATTACCGGCCCTGCCGTATGGGAAAAATTTAAAGAGCTGCCTTTCCTGTTTAAAATACTGGATGTAAAAGATATGTTATCGATCCAGGTGCATCCAACGAAAAGCGAAGCAGAGAAAGGGTTTGCGAGAGAAAACGCAGAAGGTATTCCTTTAAATGCCCCTAATCGTAACTATAAAGATGACAACCATAAACCGGAGATTATGGTGGCATTGAGCGAGTTTTACCTGCTGCATGGCTTCTTGCCACACGAACAATTGCAACAGGTATTAACTACTATTCCGGAGTTCACCTCACTGGTAAGCATATACGAAAAAGAAGGTTACTACGGTTTGTATAAAAATGTAATGGAGATGCCGCAATCGCTGGTGAATATTATTCTCCGGCCATTGACAGATCGTATGATCCCTGACTATAAAGCGAATCGTTTGTCTAAAACAGATCCAGGTTTCTGGGCCGCACGCGCCGTATTAAATGATCCGGGCAGCATGGACAAAATTGACAGGGGCATCTTCTCTATCTACTTCTTCAACATCATGCAGGTACAAGCCGGTGATGCTGTATTCCAGGATGCAGGCATTCCACATGCTTACCTGGAAGGTCAGAATGTAGAGCTGATGGCTAATTCAGACAATGTTCTGCGTGGTGGCTTAACGCCAAAACATGTGGATGTACCTGAATTGCTGAAACATACCCGCTTCGAAKGCGTACAACCACATATCATTAAAGGCAATGTCAGCGCAGACGGACTGGAGAGAATTTACCCTTCTCCTGCACCGGATTTTGAAGTAAGTAAGATTGATATTCCAGCGGGAAAGGTATACCAGCACCAGGCAAAAGCAGCGGAAATATTAATTGTTATCAGTGGTAACGCTACCGTGAAAGGAGATGATACACTGGCTTTGCAAAAAGGACAGTGCGTATTCACGGTGTATGGGGCTACTTATGAAATCAGTACAGATAATGGCGCCGAAATATTTAAGGCGACGGTAAATATTTAAAGTGATTGGTGCCGTAAACAATTGTTTACGGCACCAATTCATTATTTATTGCATAACAATAACCGTTTTGCCCACGCCCTTTCCTTGCCGGCTCAATGCTACTGCCGCAGGCGCTTCCTCCAGCGTTATTTTTGCTTCCACCGGAATACTCAGTGCACCACGGTCTATCATCAGCGACAGCGTATCCAGCGAAGCTGCGCTACCCTGGGTTTCGAAATTACCTCCATGAATGTTTCTTGATTTAAGCGCTTCTTCATCTGCCACAAAAACGGTGGTCAATGCGCCTGCGCCTGATTTTAAAAGATCCAGGTTAGCGGTAAAACCAGCGCCATCGCTCACCATATCAATCAAGCCATCCAGTCCACCGGGGAACTTTGCTTTCACCTGTTCTGTCAGTGGCGCTTCCTTGTAATTGATGGTCACTGCGGCGCCCAGCTTCTTCATACGCGCAGCACCTGCTTCATCACCAACGGTGGCAATCACCACAATGCCTTGTGCAGCGGCCAGTTGTACAGCGAAAGAGCCAACGCCGCCAGTAGCGCCATTAATCAGTAAGGAATCCCCTTCCTGCAGGTCCAGTTTATCGACCAATTGCTGGGCCGTCATGCCGGAAGTAGGCACTGCAGCGGCTTCCGCGGCGGAAAGACTAGCCGGCGCCAATGTAATACCTGATTTCTCCGGTACGATGGCGTATTCTGCGTAAGAGCCTTCACCAATAGGCATATGAATAAATTGTCCGTATACTTTATCGCCTTTCTTGAAGCGGGTAACGCCCTCTCCTACTTCTTCCACCGTACCAGCGCCATCTACGCCCATGATTAATGGAAACTGGTGTGGCGTTTTCCCATTATCCATAATACCATCAACCATTTTCCAGTCGAAGGGATTCATCCCGGCAGCGGCGACTTTGATCAGGACGGTTCCCGGTCTCACAGCCGGTTTCGGCAGATCCATGACCACTGGTATGTCTTTGAATTTTGATACGGCTACGGCTCTCATAGTTTTATTTTTAAATGTAGAAAGATGTTTAAACGCAATTGTTTCTTTATAAACGCGGATCTACCGGTTCACTCTCCAACGCTAAAATACCAAATACACATTGATGTACCAGCTGTAACGGATCTTTATTTACAAATCGTTCCAGGGCTTCTAATCCAAGCGAAAATTCCCGCAATGCCAGGGAGCGTTTGCCAGACAGTTTGCGCACCCTCAGTCGCTCCAGATTTTGGGCCGCATCATATTCCGGTCCGTAGATGATACGCAGGTATTCCTTACCGCGGATCTTGATGGCGGGTTGTATGAGGCCTTTATCGTCTTTGCTGAGGAAGGTATATGGCTTTATCACCATCCCTTCTCCTCCGGCGGCTGTCAGTTGCTGCCACCAGTTGATGGCCGCCTGCTCACTGTCTTCATTACCGATATCCACCAAGAGATAAGGCGTAGCCAGCAATAATTGTTCATCTCCGGCACAAATATCCTTTATGGCCGACATATGCCATTCATGGTCCTTGTCAAACCAGGTTTTCCCCTCCGTGGCCATGATATGAAACGGCGCCAGCTTATAGTCGCTGAGGGAATCTACCGGCCAGCAATACTGACGATACGCCTTTACATAGTTAGTGGTTTGCTCCAGACGCGCTGTATATTTTTCCAGCAATGCCTGTGCAGGGGCACCATTGCTGATGGCCTGATTCAATGCTGATACTACTTCCGGCAGAGCCTTGCCGGCAGCGGTACCTACAGCCGCGTACTGATCACGCAATAAGGCCTGAGCCTTGGCGCTCCAGGGCATCAGCTCCGCATCCAGGCATACCCAGTCGGTATCAAAGGTGTCGTAAAAGCCGGTGCTGATCAATGCCGCATTGATACGCGCCAGAAAATCCTGTTCGGTCTGCTTGTCGGCAAAGAAAGCGCGGCCCGTTCTCGTATAGATAACTCCGTTACCTTCTCCGGTAACACCAAACCTACGCTCCGCCACTTGTTCATCTTTACAAACAATCACCACTGCCCGGGAGCCCATGTGCTTTTCTTCACAAATCACCTGTGTTACACCCGCTTCGCGGTAATATTGCAACCCTTCTGCCGGATGCTCCAACAATCCTTCCTCCTGGCTGGTTTCCGCCGGCGACATGGTAGGCGGCAGATAGATCAGCCATTTAGGATTAATCGTAAAACGACTCATCACTTCCAGCGCAGCAATACTGTTCTCCTCGCGGATGGTGACATTATGACTATAACGCGTTTGCAGGATGCTTTTGCCGATGAAATCTTCGATATTTAACACGCTATCATACTGTTGCTGTACGCTCAGTACGCTGTTGGCGTTGTAGCCAATAGGACGCGCAGGCACGGCATATTGTTCGAGGGCTGGCACAGATACCAGGGTTCTTTCCGGGTAGCGCAGTGCTGTCAGAGAAGCTCCAAATACGCAGCCGGTATCGATATCGATGGTATTATTGAGCCATTGCGCTTCCGGCACAGGTGTATGCCCATATACCACCATGGCGCGGCCATTATATTCCAGTGCCCAGTTATAGCGCACCGGCAATCCGAATTCATCTGTTTCTCCGGTAGTTTCTCCATACAAACAAAACTCTCTTAYAGCGCCCGAGCCGCGTCCCTGCATGCTTTCCTTCAAGCCGGCATGGGCAACTACCAGTTTGCCGTCGTCCAGTACATAGTGGCTGATTAACCCATCTATAAATGATTTCACGGACTCCAGGAACTCCGGTGTTTCGCTGGTCAGCTGTGCAACGGTTTGTTCCAGGCCATGTCTGAGCTGCACGTTCTTACCATTCAGGTAGCGCAGCAACTTGGCATCGTGGTTACCCGGCACACATAAGCCCAATCCATTATTGACCATGTGCATCACCAAACGCAGCACCTGTGGCGATTTAGGACCGCGGTCTACGAGGTCCCCCACAAAAACGGGCTTACGATATCGCGTGTATCCATCTGCGTTAGTAGTCAGTGGCGAACTGATCAGAGTGGCATTTTCCCGGTCCACTTCATAGCCGAGGGTTTCCAGCAGGTTGCATAACTCATCATAGCAGCCGTGTACGTCGCCGATGATATCGAATGGTCCGTGTTCGTCTTTCTTATTGTTATAAAGTGGTGAGCGTGTAATGGTTTCCAACGCCGCCACATCATCCGGAGAGCGCAACTCAAACACCTGGCGGAAGCCTTCCTCCCGCAGATTCCGGAGCCCGCGCTTCAGCTGACCAATTTGCTGCGGGATCACGTGCCGGCCGAAATTGCGATCGCTGCGCAGGTCATTCCTTCCCTGGCATACGTCTTCCGGCATGTTCAATATAATAGCCACAGGCAGCACATGGTATTCGCGTGCCAGCTGCACCCATTGCCTGCGGGATTCCGGCTGCACGTTGGTGGCGTCAATGACGGTGAGCAATCCCAGCTTTAAACGCTTGGCAGCTATAAAGCGCACCAGCTCAAACGCATCAGCAGATACGTTTTGGTTATTTTCATCATCGCTGATAAGCCCACGGCATACGTCGGAGGAAATAATTTCTGTCGGTTTAAAAAACTGACGGGCAAATGTGGACTTACCGGCCCCTGAAGGACCGATTAATAATACCAATGATAATTCTGGTATAGAGATATGTGATAATTTACTATTTCTTCGAGCCATAATATGCTTCTCTTATTCTAACCAACAGCGCTTCTGCCAGTGCCGGATCAGGATGATCCGGAAGATCTGACGCTGCATAGAGCTGTTGCATGTGATCTAATTTTTGGGTAGCCATTTCTATCAGCGCATCGTAAGTGAATTCACCATTGCGGATACGCAGGAGAAAATCACGGTCGTGTCTGAATACACGCACTTCTTTATATTGGGCAATTTCTTCTGCCATCGTTAACAAACGAAAAGTATGCATCATGTGCTTACTGTCGTAATCCGCACCCAGTTCTTTGTTATGACGATACCGTTCCTGATTACGGAGCGCTTCCCATTGATGATAAGCCGCAAAGTCCTTGCAGTACACCGTATAACCATCCTTATTGAACTGCATAACCGCCAATGGATCAGGTCCCGCTGGAATAGCACTCAGCTGTACATCGTTGGCGTCTGCACCGGAAAAGATACCTCTGAAAGTAACGCCGGCATCAAACTGCTGCTGGTGATACAACGCGTATACATCGCGGAAATGATGGATACGTGCCAGTCCGCAGTCTTCTGCCTGCAGGTTCCTTTCGTGTAGCCATTCACGTAACAATACGCTCTGACCACCTGCTATAACGTAGCAAAACTCAAACACGGATTTTCTTTCGGCAGGATACGACTGATTGATCTTTTTATTCAGTCCCTTTGCCTTTTTCATCTGCATATTGGCATAACCCGCAAATGTTTCCAGACATAACCGGGACAAAAAATCAGCCGGCTTTATCAGATCCATCAAAGGGTGCCGGTATAGTTGGTTATCGGCGCCGGTGTTTAACAGCTCCAGTATATTGGGGTTATTTTTCTCCAATAACTCGAGGAAACGTTTTATTTCAAAATAAACTTCGTCGTTGCTTTGATTGGATACCTGCGGGGTGTAGGTCATTCCATACAAATGTTTTTGCGGCAATATGAAGATGCCTTTGATATCCCGGTCAGATGTGGGCAGCTGCAGGTTATAGGCGCGACTACCACTGACACACTCCAGCAGGATGCATTCCCGTTGTTGTTGCAATGCCTCAAAAGTCATACGAAATATATTTCCGGAAAAGCACATCCAACTCAGTGGTATTATTCCTTACCGCCGGCATTTCACGCGACATCTCTTTACATTGATCCAGCACACCTGCTATCCACTGATGCAGTGCGGGTACAGGTGCGATAGTGGTTTGCTCGTCTGATTTCACTTTCACTTCCAGTAAGTGATCTATTTCGGCCTGTATGGCGGCATCTGTAATCAACGTACGCAAAGTAGCAAACTCCATCGGCGGAACGCCTTTACCGGCCAGTATCCATTGACAGGCCAGCATGGGACGCAACACATAGAAGTACTTCTTCACCTTCACCTCCGTTCCTTCCAGTTCGTTGGTGAACGTGTTATAGGCCATAGACAGGTAGTGATGACAACCCGACCGCGGTGAAAAATATTTATCCATTAAACCGGTTAACTCTTGTTTCAAATCTGTTGCCACCTGGTATACAATAGGCGATTGCAACCATTCATACAAAGGGGCATTGGATTTCAGAAAAAGCTGCAACCCTTTACGGATATCCCATCCGCTTAAATCAAGTACCTCGTCAATCTCCGGTTCAATAACATCCGGTTGCTCGGTGATGCTCAGATAAGTATCCTTATGCCGGGTGTATATAAAACGCACGTCATAGTCGCTGTCCGGCGACGGAAAGCCCCAGGCGCGGCTGCCGGATTCGCAGGCGTATAATATTTTTATCTGGTGAAATTGTTCCAGTTCTTTTATTTTCGCTAATATCTCTTCTTTCATAAATTATCTTTTAAACAGCGCCAGTTGACTGGGTCCTCCCAATACTTCATCTACTTCACCCAAAGGCCTGTAGTTTACAATATAACCAAATTGTTCGGCTATACGGTTGCCCCATTCCTCGAATTCGGCACGGGTCCATTCAAAGCGGTGATCAGAATGCCGGAAAGCGCCAGCTCCCAGTTTCTCATACATTACGTTATACTCCGCATTCACAGTAGTAATGATGATGTGCTGCGGGCGGGCATATTCAAACACTACTTTTTCCAACGCCTGTAAACGCGGCAAATCCAGGTGTTCGATCACTTCTACCAATACGCCGGCGTCAAACCCTGATAAGCGTTTATCCCGGTACGTCAGCGAGCCATGAATAAGTTGTATCCTTGCTTTCTGTTGCTCCGGCAGGCGGTCTATCTTTAATTTGGACTGGGCAATTTCCAGTGCATGATAGCTGACATCCATGCCCAGTATGCGTTTAAAAGCTGCCTTTTCCATGAGTAAGCGTAGCAACTTTCCTTCACCGCATCCCATATCTGCTACGGAACTCACGCCCAGGTCCAGGAGCAGGTCGCGCACTGCTTGCAGGCGAACATCGTGCAGGCGTACTTTTTCCTTCGGTTCTTTTACTTCCGCCGGAAGCACTTCTTCCTTCATAATCATACCCAGCGCTTCTTTGGCCAGAGTTCCGATATTCCGGAGATAGCGACGGGTAATAAATTCTTTGCTGGGATGGGTATCCAGCCAGCCCTGCCCTTTTTCCATGAGCTTTTCTATTTCATGCCCGCCTACGAAATAATGTTTGTCATTATCGCAAACCGGGATCAGGATGTATAGCTGACTCAGAATGGTTTTCAGTGGCAATGTATGACGCAGCGTAACATTAAAGTAGCGGCTCTGCCCCCATTCGGGGAATTGTTCATCCAGGATATAGGATTGTACAGATATTTCGTATCCTAATGGTTCGAAAAACTGCCTTAGTAAAGGTTCTCCACCTTTTACCGGTAAAACGGATAACGTGATTTCAAAGGGCATGGCCTCATCCACCAGGTGGGGCTTGTCTTTGCAACGTCCGTTCATAGCGGAAGAATATGCATGAGCAATGGCGGCACTCATGAAAGACGAGGCCACATAGGGACGGTCATTCACATACTGTTCCAGTGCAAAATCCTGCCCTCCGCCGTTGCGACGCACCAGTTTCACCGGATCTATGTCCAGCAATAACGCGGCTGTACAGGAATGATCTGTAGCTTCAGGATAAAAAATGTGTGCACTACCAGCTGTCAGTTCTACTGTTTGTACTTTAGCGGGATGCTTGTGCAGGAGATAGCCAAGGTCAGTGGCGGGGTAACGTTTAGTCGTAATAGTTAATAACATTGGTCAACTGTGCTTCTTCACGGAAACACGATTTTTTAAATTAGCCAAAAGCTGAAGGCATAAAGCATAAAGCTATTTTAGCGATTGATAAGAGCAAATATAGCTACCGAAGATATTATTTTTTATTGTATGGTGCAAATTGTTGGCGGATAAAATCGTTGAAATTAGTTTTGTTAACCCCAAGCAAACCCTCCACCGCCTTGTAGAAATCGTCATATTGTTTGCCGGCGCTTAATAATTTCTTAACACCTTTCCAGCCGTATTGCCGGTCCGTAAGCTGGCAAATCAGCCCCCCTATTACGTAGCTCACGGTGCTTTGGTGATTTACATCGTAGCCCGATTCCATATCGGCCATGATGTTACGTTCGGGATGTTGGGCATAAAAACCGGCCAGGTGTTGCAGGTGCCAGGATAGTGATTTTCCGCCGCTTCCGCCCAGGTAAGTCGGATATCCCTCACTGATAGCAGGACTCAGGGTAGCCGCGTAAATACTGTTAATATACAGGTGAACGATTTCATGCGGATACCATTCGCTGTTATTGCCGCTAAAGACAATCCGTCTGTCGGCTTCTGCGAGTCCCCCGGTGGTATCAGCCATCACTCTGGCTTCATAATCCCAGCCCTGGATACGATACATCTCTCCGCGATCCACGCATTTATAGTATGTAAACGCAATCGGCGCCACCCCAAACCGACGGGCCAGTTCATGGTTGAATGCCACCGTTTTCGCTGCTGCAGCGGAATCTAACGTAGCCGAATACACGAAATTAACTTCCTTCATCCGGGTCGTTTTCCAATGGGCAGTAAGCACTGGTAATGCATATTTAAAACGGAATCCCTGCGGTGTTTTCACTACAGCAATGCGGTAGATGGCGCGCAGCACGGGTGCATCGCTTTCATGCTGACTAATAAACGCCAGACTCAGCAGATAGCTACCTGCCGGTGAAAGTACCTGAATACCCACCAACACTGGTTTGTAGAACAAGGCATCCTGATATTTGCTGCTCATCTCTATATAATATAAATCCTTGTAAGGGGCAGGATAAGTAGTAAAATCTGATAAAAGCCAATAGTTATTCTTGTGCAGATCCTCATTTTTGGTACTGAGAAAACCATGTAAACTTTTCAGCAGATCCTGATACTCGGCCGCATTGTCTAACGGCACTACGTTAGGATTTATCCGGAAAATAAAAGGTGTATCAGACTGTGCTATGGCGGAAATACTTGCCAGCATTAGCGTTAAAGCCACTATTATTCTACTGTACATGAAAAGTTTTATTGCGGTTTAAGTATCAAAATATCATTAATATTTATATCTTCTGCGATTATCTCACAAAAAGTTTTGTTATTAAAATTAGTCTACTATATTTGTAGACTTTTATTCCCCACCTTAAAATTTTACAGGTTATGTCCACTAAGCCATTACATTTTGACACACTCCAGGTACATGCAGGTTATCAACCGGAAGGCACTACACATGCGGCGGCAGTACCTATTTACCAAACCACTTCTTACACTTTCGACAGTGCAGAACATGCCGCGGATCTTTTCCAGCTGAAGCAGTTTGGCAACATCTACACCCGTATTATGAACCCCACCACGGATGTATTTGAAAAAAGAGTGGCAGCATTGGAAGGCGGTGTTGGTGCATTGGCAGTGGCTTCCGGACAGGCGGCGCAATTTATTGCCCTGCACAATATCCTGTTGCCCGGCGATAACTTCGTTACCTCTTCTTACCTGTATGGTGGTACTTTTAACCAGTTTAAAGTAAGCTTCAAACGCATTGGTGTAGAAGCCCGCTTCGCGGATCTTGACAACCCGGCCAGCTTTGAAGCGTTGATAGATGAAAACACCAAAGCCATTTATGTGGAAACCATTGGCAATCCCGGGTTTGCCATTCCTGACTTTGAAAAAATAAGCGCCATTGCACGCAAACATGATATTCCATTGGTGGTAGACAATACCTTCGGCGCTGCCGGCTATCTGGCCCGCCCGTTGGAACATGGCGCCAACGTAGTAGTGGAAGCCGCTACCAAATGGATTGGTGGCCACGGTACCAGCATTGGCGGTATCATTGTAGACGGCGGTAACTACAACTGGGGCAATGGCAAGTTCAAACAATTCAGTGAACCAGACGAAGCTTACCATGGCATGAAGTTCTGGGAAGTATTTGGAGATCACAGCCCGTTCGGTAACATTGCCTATATCATACGCGCACGCGTGGCCGGCTTACGCAGCTGGGGACCGGCATTAGCGCCACAGAACTCTTTCCTGTTCATTCAGGGACTGGAAACATTATCATTGCGCGTACAACGCACCGTTGATAATGCACTGGCACTGGCCCAATGGTTGGAACAGCATCCACAGGTAGCCTCTGTGAACTATCCCGGATTACCTGGCAATAAATACCACGCATTGGCGCAGAAGTACCTGCAAAACGGCTTTGGCGGCGTATTGAGCTTCCAGATCAAAGGTGGCAGGGAAGCTGCAGATAAATTCGTACAGTCGTTGAAGTTAATTTACCACCTGGCGAATGTTGGCGATTCCAAAACGCTGATCATTCATCCGGCTACTACCACGCACCAGCAATTGAGTGAAGAAGAACAAAGAAAAGCAGGTGTAGCTCCAGGTGTGTTGCGCGTTTCACTGGGTATAGAACATATCAGTGATATCCAGGGCGATATGGAGCAGGCGTTTCAGACAGTTGGTCAATAGTTGTTATCAGTTATAGTATTGAGGCCATGTAGTTTTGTACTACATGGCCTCATTCGTTTTAATCTCCGGTATCAATATCGGTGGCATTTCCCGTTACTTCCTTATCTCCTTTTCCCAGTTTAATCTTCACCTTTCCATCTTTATCTGATACCGCGCGTAAATGGATAATAATCCCTTTACGGCTACGGCGGCGTTTCTCTTCTTTATCGGTAATATCCGCGTCTTTGGCGGGATTACGCAACGGAATATCCAGGTTAATATTAGTGCCTCCATCAATGCCGTATACACCGTTTACATCGATGTTAATGGCGCTGGACGCAATCTGCATAGGCGGAATCATGATTTTGTTGCCGGCTACCTGGAAGGTATTACTCAGGTTTTCAAACATGATACTATCCAGATGTCTTTTGCGGAATGCGAAATTACCGATGTCGGCCAGTGGCCCAAAGTTAATCAGGGCGCCATTTCTCAGGTTAAAATTAACAGTCCCATATAAGGAATTCTTCGCCAGCGAACCGTTGTCCAGTATATTTCCTTTCAGATTTACTTTAGCAGACACATTCCCTTTCAGGTTATCCGATTTAAGACTCGTCATGCCGAAGTTGTTAAAGGCATAAAATAATTGACTGATACCTACATTGCTCACAGTGGCATCTATCTTGAAATTATTATTATTCCCCTGCTGGTGCATTGTGCCAGCCATCTGTATACTACCTCCGGCATGCTGCAATGCAATTTGCTTTAACAAAATATCTTCATTGGTGAGCTCCACACCAGCTTTTACGTTTTGCGCGGCAAACCGTTGATAGATGACCTTATCCAGTTGCACATTCATCTTTACATTGCTGGAAGCCAGCACCACATCCAGTTGCCTGGATACCCGTCCCATTTTAGCCTGCTGCTGGCTTTTAGTAGGCTTCGCCTTTTGCCTTACACCAAGGAAGCTCTTGAATTCATTGAGGTCTACCAGTTGACTACGGATGTTCCAGGTGAGTTCTATTTTATCCGGTGTAGTAAAATATAAGTTCAGTAAATTTTTGATGGCGCCATCCATTTGCAGACTACTCTTTTCCGTTTGTACCTGTATATTTTCCAGTTGCAGGTCTTGTCCTGTGAAACGCAGCGTGGCATTGGCATTGTGGAAAGATAAATTACGGGGCCCATAAGTAAATGCACCTTGCTTTACGGCTACTACACCCTGCAGCGAGGAAGGTGTATTGTCATCTTTCAACACAGGCCCGGTATAAAACAAATCCAGGTTGGCGCTACCTGACTTGAAAACAATAGGTCCGTCTGACGCAGCGTCATTGAGTTGTACCAGCTGGAAATCTGAGCGGAAATGTCCGTGTAATAATGGCTGCTTTAAATTTACCACCCGGATCGTATCTACTTTGATGGGAATACCCGCCAGTGTAGCGTTTAGCTGGAAAAGATTGACCGAGGAATTTTCATCAGTATGTCCTTGTCCGGGCAACACTTCGTTATTAAATCTACCGGTGAAATTACAGTTGGTCCACTCTCCCATGGTCGTCACCAGTACGTTGTTGGTGGTTTTCCAGGTGATGACCACTTTGGGGGTATCCCTGAATTTCATATGCCCGTCGAGGTTAGCCTCGGCATCCAGCGGCCTGGTGAGGGTAATGTTGCTTAATTTGGTACTGATATTGGGCGGTAGCCAGGTTGCCGCATCCTGCAGCAACACTTGGTTGGCCGTGATTTTTAACTGAAAAGGCGGTGGTTTTTCTCCAAATCCAAATTGCCCGGCAATCTGCACCGGGTGGTCATCTATCCTGATTTCCTGGGAAGGAACCATGAGTATTTTAGTGCGTTTATTAAAGATGACCGACAGGTTCAACTGCATTTTTTTGTTTTTCAGATAGCTGCCTTTGTTGGTATTAAAGGCGAAGCTTTTAGACAGGATATCAGACAGCATGGTAAATTGTATGGAGCTGTCGGTCGACTTCATTTTCCCATCCAGGCGATTGATATCCAGGTTAAATAGTTTGAATTTTTGTTGATTATCGATAATGAAACTTATGTTGCGCAGGGTCAACTGTTCGATATTGGCATCTTTTGAAGTTGTTTTTTTCTTTTTCTCTCCCCCGGAGTTTTGCAATACATAGGTATTGGAATACCCGGAGGTGTCGGTATAGAGATAGATTTTCCCATCCTGTAAGGTGATCTCATTTACATCTACGTGCTTGCGTAGCAGTGATAACGTATTTACCCGTACGAAAATATAGTTAACGTCCAGCAGGGCATGGTGATGCTGCTGCCAGAGGCTATCCTGCAATACTACTTTTTTGAGGCCGATAGATACATTGGGGAAGCTTTTCCACACGGAAGGTTCAATGTCTTCGATGGTGATAGTACCATTCAGCCGCTCGTTAAGCTGCCCTGTAATTTGCTTGAGGAAGTTCGCTTTGTTGGCATGAATGTACCAGGTCATACCGAGGAATAACAACAACAGCAGGGTTATCAATACGCCGGAGGTAATAAGGGAGATCCTGAGCCATTTTCGCATACGGTAAGGTTTAAAGGGTATAACAGATGATCTGTTAAACAGTTCACCCAGTTATAAAACCATCCGCGTGCCACAAATTTTTATGCCATCAGAAAAATAGCGATAAAACGTGCAGGATATAATAGGGAGTGGTTTCCGGCAGCAGGCAGGTGACTACGGTAACACATCTCCTCATAGTATTACCTGCCTGCTGTGGATCATGATTAATGGGCAGCTTGTGGCGCTATTTTAGCAAAACGGGTACGTACTGCTTCCAGTTCTCCACGTTTCATTTTAGAGGTTTTTTCTAGCAGTCCCACGAAGTAATCGACTTCTTCTTTTTGTGCAGGGCAACCCACATTCTGCAGTTTACCACTGGCATCGGCCAGGCGGCTATCTGCAATGAAAGAGCCATCTGCATCGAGTATCACCCAGAAAGGGATACCTTGCTGATCGCCATGATACTTCGCCAGTAATTCAGTACCGCCCGGGTTTTCCAGTACTTTCTTTGGTCCGTTTTCTGATACCGTGATATGACGGATTTCGTAGTTATCTGTAAATGCTTTTTTAACAGATGCATCATTCATAGCGGTATCCATTCTGTGGCACCAGCCACACCAGGAAGCATGAAAGAGCACAAATACTTTTTTATGTTTTTTGGTAGCTGCAGTACAGGCTTCTTTTACTACCTGGTCAGCTGCAGGCGGAGTTGTTGATTGCTGGGCTTTTGCGGAAAATGATAAAGCGGCAATAGTTAATGTCAGTACTAAGGAACGCATGGGTGATTGGTTTTTGATCAATGATTATAAAAAAAATTAGCGAAGATAAAAGCAAAATTTACGCTTTCATCTTCGCTAATTAAAAATATAATGAAGAACGGTATTAATCGTCCAGCTTCAACACTGCGAGGAATGCTTCCTGTGGTATTTCTACGTTACCGATCTGGCGCATACGTTTCTTACCTTCTTTCTGTTTCTCGAGGAGCTTACGTTTACGGGAGATGTCACCACCATAACATTTAGCGGTTACGTCTTTACGCATCGCACTAATGTTTTCGCGCGCCACAATCTTAGCCCCAATAGCAGCCTGGATGGCGATCAGGAATTGCTGACGTGGCAAAAGTTCTTTCAGTTTCTCGGTGAGCTTACGACCGAAATCCTGTGCACGGCTTCTGTGGATCAGCGCACTTAATGCATCCACTTTATCAGCGTTCAGGAGGATATCCATTTTTACGATATCGCTATCCCGGAAACCAATCGGCGTATAGTCGAAGGAAGCGTAGCCACGGGTCTGGCTTTTCAGCTTATCGTAGAAATCGAATACGATTTCTGTCAGCGGAATTTCAAACATCAGCTCTACACGGGTGGTAGTGAGGTAGCTCTGGTTAAGGAGGTTACCACGTTTGCCCAGGCAGAGGGTCATGATGTTACCGATATACTCGGGTTTGGTAATGATTTGCGCGCGGATGAAAGGCTCTTCGATTCTATCCAGTTTGGTAGGATCGGGCATTTCACTCGGGTTATTTACAATGATGGTACCTTCACGGGTCGTATGTGCAATGAAACTTACGTTCGGAACGGTAGTGATCACGGTTTGATTAAATTCTCTTTCCAGTCTTTCCTGGATAATTTCCATGTGCAGCATACCGAGGAATCCGCAACGGAAGCCGAAGCCCAGCGCCTGTGAGGTTTCCAGCTCATAGGTCAGTGAGGCGTCATTCAGTTGCAGTTTATCCATACATTCGCGCAGCTCTTCGAAGTCTTCTGTATTTACCGGATAAATACCCGCAAATACCATTGGTTTTACTTCCTGGAAGCCGTTGATTCCCTCTTCACAAGGGTTGTTGGATAAGGTGATGGTATCTCCTACTTTTACTTCTTTGGCGCTTTTGATACCGGTGATAATATATCCCACGTCGCCAGTGGAGACTTCTTTCTGGGGGGCTAATCCCAGTTTCAGGATACCTACCTCATCAGCGAAGTATTCTTCTCCGGAGTTGAAGAAGCGGATTTTATCTCCTTTCTTAATGGTTCCGTTGAAGATGCGGAAGTAAGCGATAATACCGCGGAAAGAGTTGAAAACGCTGTCAAAGATCAATGCCTGCAAAGGTGCGTCGTTGCTACCTTTCGGCGCTGGAATGCGACTAACGATACCTTCCAGGATCTCTTCAATACCGATACCGGATTTACCGGATGCCAGCAGGATATCTTCTCCTTTTACGCCAATCAGTTCGATGATCTGGTCTTTTACTTCCTCGATCATAGCGCCCTGCATATCAATTTTGTTGATGACAGGAATGATTTCGAGGTCGTTCTCCAGTGCCAGGTAAAGGTTGGAGATGGTTTGTGCCTGGATACCCTGGGCGGCGTCTACCAGCAGCAATGCGCCTTCGCAGGCGGCCAGTGCGCGGGATACCTCGTAGGAGAAATCCACGTGACCGGGAGTATCAATCAGGTTAAAAATATATTCTTCCCCGTTCTTAGCGGTGTAGCTCATCTGAATGGCGTGGCTCTTGATGGTGATTCCTTTTTCACGTTCAAGGTCCATGTCGTCCAGTACCTGCGCCTGCATATCACGGTCGGAAATAGTCTTTGTAAATTCCAATAAACGGTCTGCCAGGGTACTTTTACCATGGTCAATATGGGCAATGATACAAAAATTGCGAATATTCTTCATATGATGTTTTGCTGTTCCTTAGGCCTGATGCAAATTTACTACACGAAACCTTTTCAGCGGGCAAAGGTATTGAAATTAGTTCATTAGTTAATGGGTTTAGTGATTATGTTTTGTTGTTTGGTTTTTAGGGAGATAGGAAGAAGACCAGCGGCTTTTTTTGATATATTAACTTATAATGCTCAACTTTATAGACATAAGGGAAAAATGAAGGCACTAACCCGTTTTGTTAAATTTTAAAATTAAGCGAATATGGAACTCACTCAACAGTTCGAACAGGCACTGGCAGACAGTAAAACACTGGCGGAAAAACCTTCCAATGAAATTTTGTTGCAGTTATACAGTTTGTATAAGCAAGGCAGCACCGGCGATGTAGATATTGATCCCCCGGCTAACCCATTTGATTTTGTGGCCAAAGCCAAATATGAAGCGTGGGCAGCACTGAAAGGTACCGGCAAGGATGCGGCGATGCAGCAGTATATCGACCTGGTAAAGAAGCTGAAGGCATAAAGCATAAAGCAAAAAGCTATTGCAGCGAGTGCTCACTGCGGATATTGATACGCTTCAATCACTCGCTGCAATAGCTTTTTGCTTTATGCTTTATGCTTTCGGCTTTCTATAAATTTCCCGTACTTTTGGCTTATTATGATACCATCCTACACGATAAGCGAAAAGTCTCAACATTACCTGGCGCTGGAAGAACAGTATGGTGCCCACAACTATCATCCGTTACCGGTTGTACTGGACCGGGGCGAAGGCGTTTTTTTATGGGATGTGGACGGCAAACGTTATTATGATTTTTTATCCGGATATTCTGCGGTCAATCAGGGACATTGCCATCCTAAAATCATTGCGACCCTGATTGCTCAGGCGCAAAAGCTCACCCTTACCTCCCGTGCGTTTCACAACGATTTATTGGGAGAATATGCGCAATACATAACTGCCTATTTCKGATTCGATAAAGTATTGCCGATGAATACCGGCGTGGAAGCGGTGGAAACAGCGCTGAAGCTATGCCGTCACTGGGCTTATATGGTAAAAGGCATTCCGGAAAATAAAGCAAAAATTATTGTCTGCTCCAATAACTTCCACGGACGTACGCTGAACGTTATTTCGTTTAGCACTGATGCTACTGCCCGCAATAACTTTGGCCCGTTTATGCCAGGTTATGAAGTGATTCCGTACAACAGCTTAACCGCGCTGGAACAAGCGTTACAGGATAAAAATGTAGCCGGCTTCCTGGTAGAACCTATACAGGGAGAAGCAGGCGTGATGGTGCCCGATGAAGGCTACCTCTCCAAAGCAAAACAATATTGCCAGGATGCCAACGTATTGTTTATCGCAGATGAAATCCAGACAGGACTGGCCCGTACCGGCAAAATGCTGGCCTGCGACCATGAAAATGTACGTCCGGATATTCTCATTCTCGGAAAAGCCTTATCTGGCGGCACCTTACCGGTAAGCGCCGTGCTGGCGGATGATGAAATCATGCTCACCATTAAACCAGGTGAACATGGCTCTACTTACGGCGGCAACCCGCTGGCCTGTAAAGTAGCCATCACTTCCCTGCAAATACTCAAAGACGAAAAAATGGCAGAGAATGCAGCCGCGATGGGGGCATTGCTGCGCAAAGGTCTGCAGGATCTGCAATCTCCCTATATTACCACCATACGGGGTAAAGGATTACTGAATGCTATCATCATCAAGCATGATGATCCGGAAGCCGCCTGGGATCTGTGCTTAACATTGAAAGAGAATGGCCTGCTGGCCAAGCCAACACACGGAGATAAAATACGATTTGCACCACCACTGACCATCAACGAAGGCCAGATTGCTGAGTGCGTGCAGATCATCAAAAGAAGCCTGGAACAGGCTTTCAGCTAGTTTATTGTAGTATGATAGCATCACAAAAAGCCATCCGGAGTTCCGGATGGAAAACAGACTTTTTAATCGGTTTTCCCGATGGGCTTTTCCTGTTGTTCTTTGCTACACAGGTGATCCAGGTATTTCCCATTGAAGTGCAAAGCTTTTATACGCTGCATCTTTTCATTTGGGCAATAGGTGGCATACTGGTGATGATCGGCGCTTTCCACGCTAATAAAGGGGATGCACAACACGACAGCGCCCTGCTATCTGACCAGGAAAGATCCAAACTACAACGGCTCGATATTAATGCAGGTACCATTGCTCAGATAGAACAGGAAATGGAGAAAGATGCCCAAACCTGGGAACAGATACTGGAGCAGGAAAAGGTAGTGGAAACTACGTTTAAGCGTTCCCGTGCCATACGACATGCATTGCTGACCGGCTTCTTTTTTTGGGTGGGTGGTGCGTTGTCACTGGGGCCTTATTTTTCCAACGAAAACTTCCCCGCTGCCTCACAAACCAGCATCATGCTGGTTTTCCTGGGATTAACTGCTTTTAGCTTTATAAAAGCCAGAATCACCGCTCAACGTCCTTTACCCATCGTATTGCGTTACTGGATCATGGGCGCCGGTGTGCTGGCAGGCGCATGGATACTGCACAAAACCATCTTCTGAAAATAAAAAATGGTGTCAGGAAAATCTCCTGACACCATCTATATAAAATCAATTACTATTATCTCATTTAGGCGAGCGAGTAAACAACACGCAGGCAAATGCCACCAAAGCAGCGCCCAGTGATACATACAAGGCCATTCCCGGTTGAGGACACTCCCCTATCTCGCAACGGGAATACAACAAAAGATTTCTGAATGTCCACGCCACCAGAAACCCTACAATAAACAGGTTAATCCTCGATACCCATCTATTCTTTATCACAAAAATAACAATTGCCAATACGGATAAAATGATACTCAACCTGCCTGGTTCTCCGTAATTGGAGCCGGCTCCATTCATACCGGTAAATGTCAGATGCCTGCTTTCTACATAAGACCACGGCAAAAAAGTGCACGCAATTACCAGCAACACTGCCAGTATACCAATAATACCCGTCCTGGACATATTTTTCTATTTAGGGAGGCAAAGGTAAGCTTTTAGCGATTAGCTTTAAACAAAATGCCGCGAAGACCAACATATAATGATCTTCACGGCATTTTGCCAAAAGCTAATGGCTTATTTCGCTCCCGGCACACAATGCGTGCGCAGGTAATTGGTATATAAAGTAGACAGGTGCTGGAAAGTACCAGGACCTTCAGAAATGCTGTGTGTACGGTTAGGGTACGCCATGAACTGGAACTGCTTGTTATATTTGATCAGTTCATTCAACAACATTTCCGCATTCTGATAATGTACGTTATCGTCGCCGGTACCATGGATGTACAGCAGATTACCACTCAGATTACGCGCATAAGTAATAGGCGAACCTTTTACAAAGTCTTCGCGGTTTTCTTCCGGTAACCCCATGTAGCGTTCCTGGTAGATGTTATCATACGTAAGCTGGTTGCCTACTGCAGCGATAGCAATACCGGTTTTATAAATTTCCGGATACTGGAACATCAGGTTCAATGTCATAGAACCTCCACCGCTCCAGCCCCATACTGCTGTGCGTTCAGGATCAATAAACGAATATTTCTGCATCAGCGCTTTGGTCGCCATCGCCTGATCTCTGGCGTTGATCAGTCCTACTTTACGGTAAATACATTTACGCCATTTACTGCCTTTAGGCAATGGTGTGCCACGATTATCCATGCTGACGTAGATGTAGCCATCTGCTGCCATATCGCCATCATACAGGAAGTTACGGCCTGCGCCAATAGCATCCAGCGATGTAGCACCCGCAGGTTCACCATATACATAAAATACCACCGGATATTTTTTAGCTGCGTTGAAATCAGCCGGTTTGCTCATCCAGCCGCTCATCGTAACACCATCCACCGTAGTGATCTGGAAAAATTCCGGCTTATTAGGAGCATCAGCCGATTTGGTGATAGCGTTCAACACTGCATTGTTGCTGCTTTTGTGCGCTGGCAGCTGTACGCTTTCACTTACCGGATAAGTATAGGCGTTGCTGAAATCATGAAGGGCCCAGGCGCCGTACGGAGAAATTTTATACTCATGGCTACCCGGTTGGTTAGCAGGGGTAATACGTTCTGCTTTACCACCTGTTAAAGCTACCTTATACAAATATTGTTGGGTAGGGTTTTCGGGAGAAGCTAAAAAATAGATGACGTTATTCGCTTCATCAATTTTAGCGATGCTGATTACATCATAGTTGCCTGGTGTGAGCAAAGTAGCTTTTCCATCTTCTGTATTAATATTATACAGATGACGCCAGCCATCCTGTTCGCTTACCCAGATAAACGACTTATTGCCTTTCAGGAAGTCCCATCCGGCAATGTTATCATCGTCCCAGCGTGATTTCACATCTATCCAGGCGCTGTCTGATTCCTGGTAGAGGGTACGTGTTTTACCGGTAGCAGCGTCGCACAACATTACATTGCTGTGGTTTTGTTTGCGGTTCAGCTGCTGGATGATAAGGGTATTTTTACCTGGCACCCATTCCATGCGGGGAATGTAATGTTGTTGATTATCGCCGGGAACCTGCATCCAGGTTGTTTTAGCAGTTTGTATATCTGCAACGCCAATGCGGCAGGCAGAAGGACTTTCACCTGCTTTTGGATATTCTACGGGCACGGTGAAGGAATAAATAGAATCAGTGTTATCGATCATGAGGAAGTCGCGGATCTTGGTCGCATCAATTTGCCAGTAGGCGATGCTTTTACCGTCGGGGCTCCAGCGGAAGCCGTCGCGGCAACCAAATTCCTCTTCATAGGCCCAGTCGAAAGTACCGTTAATAAAGCGGCGGGTACCATCCGTGGTGATAGGCGTTACGGCATCGGTTTGCAGGTCTTCTACAAAAATGTTATGTCCGCTTACATAAGCGGCCTTGCTTCCATCAGGAGAAAGCTTGGCGAACATCAGTGAAGAGGCGGGCTGTTGCTTGCCCAGCTGTTGCAATTTTCCGGAGGCGATATCAAGCACCCAGTAATCACCGCGGGTTTCATAGCGCCAAACTTTTTTTGAATTGGTGTACAGCAGTATCTTTTTTTCATCTGCCGAAAAATAAAAATCCTTCAAAGCGAGGCCATGATAAGCGGCTGCAGGAATTTTCACCGTGGGAGCTTCCCCGGTTAAAGGGTTCGACTCAATACCTGAGGGAGTGGCCTTGTAGAAGGACTTCCCATCCAGGCTCCATCTCATGCCCTTGCCTGGCTGGGCCTGCATAGGGAGATAGTAGCATACAATTAAAACGAGGACTAATGTTAGTTTCTTCATTATGTAAGAATAATGTGCAATGGTAGCCAAATTATAAAAGAAAAAAAATCAACAATATGAGAATGGTTATGTAGATGTGTCGGCGGTTAACTTCGGAAGATATTATATATTTTATTTTTTTTAGGCAATGTGGATAAAAAATCACCCTTTAGTTGGAATTTATGTATTTCTTTTTTTCTATTTTTATGTTAGAATTAATAATTAAATAATGAAAACCAACCGGTTAGCGAGAAAATAACCGGTCCACTAAATCCTACAGAAAAACCATCAGTTATGATTCAGATAGCCTTATCTTATAAAAACCGTGAGTACCTGCAATTCGAAGATAGCTCATTGGCGCTGATTGCGGAAACTACCCGTAAACTCCTTTGTGCCTTACTGGAAGATATTTATGACCTGGTGACCAATGAAACCGGGCGGTTTCTTATTTACCTGGACCATCATCCGAAAATTGAAGTAGAAGGATTTAGCCGAGATCTGAGTGATCAGATTGAGCGCACCTTGCGTGGGGAGTCTGCCTTTGACTACTAGAATTTTCATATGATGATTTAAAGTATTCTTATCTTCGACCGCAAATCAAGACAAGGAGAATGCAGCTCACCTTTATTCAGGGATTAGAATTACTAGGCACCTTTGCATTTGCTGTTTCGGGCGCAACAGCAGCTATCAATAAATCATACGATGTTATTGGCTTACTGGCGCTGGCTTTTATTACAGCCATCGGCGGCGGTACGATACGTGATCTGTTAATCGGGGCAACACCGGTTGCCTGGATGACAGATGAGTTAAGCAACACGGCTATTATAGTAGCCGCCATTATTGCCGCTTTGTTTTTTTCTTATGTAAAAAAACTCACCCGCCTTCTCAGTACATTCGATGCCATTGGTTTGGGCTTGTTCACCATCACCGGTATCAACAAAGGTATCGCTGCGGGGTTACCTATGCCCGTATGTGTAGCGTTAGGCGTTATTACCGGTACTTTCGGCGGGCTGCTCCGTGATGTCATCTGTGGCGAACAACCCATTCTTTTTACCCGTGAAATATATGCTGCCGCCTCTATTGCAGGTGGCATTTTATACCTGTTGGCCGGTCACTATACCGGTATCCCCGGAGATATCTCAAAAAGTATAGCCGTTGCCGTTATAGTCGGGATACGACTCGTGAGTTTAAGAAATAACTGGCAGCTCCCCCGTTTACGGGCATAAAAGAATTCTTTAATTCTTATTTAGCTGGTAAATAAAATTTATTATATTGCTGATATGATGGCATTATTTGATAATTACATTGCATTTGCAACAACGGTATTCATGGGATTACTGGCAATCGTCAATCCTATTTCTGCCATCCCCGTTTTTATGGAGCTGACCTCCAACATGGACAAGAAAGCAAAGCGCAACATTGCCACCAAGTCGGTGCTCATTGCCTTTTGCATCATTCTTGTTTTTAGTGTAGCGGGTAAACTCATCTTCCATGTATTTGGAATTACATTGGCGGCCTTGCGTGTGACGGGTGGTATACTCGTTTTTGTGATTGGTTATGAAATGGTGCGCGGAGAAAAAGAGATTAAATCAGAAAATCCTAAACTGGGTGCGCAAACTGTAAAAGCAGATCAGGGCATCAGCGTAGCCATTACCCCACTGGCCATGCCGCTGCTGGCTGGTCCCGGCGCCATCACTACTTCCATGAGTTATTCTGCCGCCAAAGATCTTACACACCTGGCTATTGTAATAGCTATTTACGCTTTTATATGTTATATCACCTATCTCCTCTTTATTGCAGGTGAACGCATTGTAAAAATAATCGGCACCAACGTCATGATGGTAATTACCAAAATGATGGGACTTATCCTCGCCG
>NZ_JBFTLN010000008.1:0-434126 GCF_056396465.1 Chitinophaga sp. 05T412 | reverse complement strand
GGTTGTAGCTCAGTTGGTTAGAGCATCAGATTGTGGTTCTGAGGGTCGAGGGTTCGAAACCCTTCAATCACCCAAAAGGTAAAAAAGGCTTCTGTAAAAAGAAGCCTTTTTTGTTTTGAGGAATCGTTTATTAGATATATTTCTCCACTTTCTTTAAATTAGTATTCTGAAAATTAAACCATCTAAATGAGACCGTTAACTGAAATAGAAAAAAGGGCACAAATTGCTGTGATGAAGGTTCGGGAGGAATCTCTGAAGAACGGTAAAACATTTATGATGTTTGATAAACATCTTCCAAGCGGTCAATATTATATGGAATATCCTGATGGCAAAATAAAAATTGTTACCGCTTCACGTAAAGACCAGGACTTTATTGTTGAAAAAGAATTAACCCAAAGCCAGGCTGATGTAATCAGAGCTGGACTCTCTGCTCAATTCATTTAACAAGTGCCCACCCTCTATATTATTGCTGGATCTAATGGAGCAGGGAAATCATCTGCAGGTCCCCAAATGTTTCCGGAAGCGATTATGAAGGCTCATCCTCCATTTGATGGAGATAAATTAAAGTTGCTAAAACAACTTGAGTTCCGCAAGTTGGCCAATGGATCTTACAAAGAAGCCGGCCGCATGGCAGATGAATTTGTAGATATGGCTTTTGAAACTCAATACAAGTCTGCATTATCAAATAGAGATGACTTCGTTTATGAAGGCCATTTTAAAGAAGAAAGTAGCTGGAATCTTATTCGGACCTTCAAAGGAGAAAAGTATAAAATACATATGCTCTTCATGGGACTTGCCTCCATCGAAGTTTCCTTAGATAGAGTTCAACAGCGTGCATTCAATGGTGGCCACAATGTACCTCCGTATGAAATCGAAAAAAACTACCTTGGTAATTTATATAAACTGAATCAGCATTTCAATCTCATAGATGAACTTGTAATACTTGACACTACTGAAAGAGTAACTATTCACCTTGCAACCAAGAAAGATAACATTATCACTTTACATTCTCCTATCTCTGAACTGCCGACCTGGTTCATTTACGGCCTTCCTGACATATACAAACAAGCAGAAACAAACTAACACAGTATAAAACCTTCTTTTATTACTCTTCAATTTTCTACATTTGTGAAAATCAATTTCTCATAATGATCTTTCTCCTTCCCCTCCTCGCTGCAATCATTGGCTGGCTCCTCAATAGTCTTGCGCTCACCCTGTTTTTCCGTCGTGTCTTCCCTAAAAGACAAGCTCAACTAGCTGCCAGTATCGGCGCCATGGTAGGTAAGCAATTGTTTTCTTTTGATGCCATCAAAACCAAACTCACTGATCCGGAAAAGATCAAAAAAATTATTCCACTGGTAGAAGCGCACCTGGATACTTTTTTACGGGAGAAGTTACCCAAAGCAATGCCTGTACTCTCCATGTTTATCGGCGATAGTATCGTGAACCAGATCAAAACCCACCTGGTAGCGGAACTGGATACCCTGTTCCCTTTAATGATTGGTCAATACCTCGATAACGTACAGCAGGAACTAGACCTGGAGAAAATTGTTTCCCGGAAAATTGCGGGTATCTCTGCGCAACAGCTCGAAGCGACCGCCAACAACCTGTTGAAAAATGAACTGCAAAGCTTCAAACTCCTGGGCGCCATCAGCGGATTGATTACCGGCTTAATCTGCGTAGGCCTCTCCCTGTTATAACCCATTTAAAATAACTCTGTTAACTACTGTTAAATCGCCGGGTCTGTTAACTACTGTTAAGACCTCTTAGCGGCCATTTTTGCAATTTCCTGCGGGCAATCGCTCCGCTCATCACAATCTCAAACCATTCATACCAGCACCCCGATACATTTGTCCTTATCTGAGAAGAAAGTCCGGATAAAAAACGATAAGGATGAAAAAATGCTACGTAGTTCTTACTGCTATACTGTTGTGGCAAACAGGCGCTTTTGCACAGGCGCCTAAAACAGCAGGTACACAGCAGGGACCAGGACAAACAGGACGACCCAACATGCCACAAATTGGCCACTTATACGGCAAACTGGTAGATGCTAAAACCGGAAAGCCCATCGAATATGCTTCCGTTACATTACTCAAACAACGGGATTCCTCACTGATCACCGGCATGCTCACCAAGCCCAACGGCGATTTCAGTCTCGAAAATCTGCCCTTCGGCCCCATGATACTGCGCGTTAACTTCATGGGATATACGAATCTGCAGAAAAAAGTAGTGATCACCGCACAAACAACAGAACAGGATCTCGGAAATATAAAACTAGCGCAAAACGTAAAAACACTGCAGAGCGTAGAGGTAACCGGGCAAAAAAGCGCGTTTACCATGGGCATCGATAAAAAAGTGTTTAACGTAGACCGTAACCTCACCAGCGTGGGCGGTACTGCACAGGATGTACTGAAAAACGTTCCTTCCGTAAATATAGACCTGGATGGTAACGTAACCGTCAGGAATGCCGCACCTACTATTTTTGTAGATGGAAAACCGTCTACCCTCACCCTGGATCAAATCCCTGCAGATGCTATCGAAAGCGTAGAATTGGTCACCAATCCTTCTGCCAAATATGATGCAGAAGGGATGTCGGGTATCCTGAATATTGTGCTGAAGAAAAACCGCAAAGCAGGCTTCAACGGCGCTATTAACGCGGGAATAGGTACCGGCAACAAATATAATGGTGGCGGCAATATCAATATCCGTCAGGGCAAATTCAATGTGTTTGCCAACTATAACATCAACGCCAACCGCAACTGGGCCGATGGTACTACCAGTCGTAGTAACTACCGTAGCGGCGCAGCAGCAGATACCAACTACCTCTTCCAGAACAGCAACAGCACCAGCAAACCCATGTTCCAGTTCGGACGATTCGGGGTTGACTATATGCTCGACAACCGGAACACCATTTCCGTGGCACAAAATATCGTGGCCGGTGATTTCAAAAATACAGAAGACCTGCTGAGCACCTTCTCCGATAAAACACATACCATCACCGGTATCAGCGATCGTTTAAACAATAACAAATTCAGCTTCCGGAACTACACCACCACCCTGAGTTTCAAGCATACTTTTGCCCAACCCAACAAAGAATGGACGGCAGATATCAACTATAATAAAAGTTCCAACAGCCGCAACGGCGACTACCTGACACAAGCCCAAAATCCAATGGGCATGCCACTCGGACAAGCCATGCTGCAAAATAATACCAGTGATGGTAAAACTACTTTCATGACCTTCCAAACGGATTATACCAATCCCATTGGAAAAAATGGTAAACTGGAAGTCGGCGCCAAAGCCACCGTACGCCAATATACCAGCGCTTATAATGTGTATGATAAAGACACTATTACCGGTCTGTTTGTACCCAATTCGCTACTGTCCAATAACTACAAATACAACGAAGAAATATATGCCGGCTACGCCAACTTTGCCAATACCATCGGTAACTTCGGCTACCAGGCAGGATTACGCGTAGAGCAGTATGTATATGCCGGAGAAAATGAAGGCACCAAATACAAACCTACCAAAGCTGTACCCGGTTTGTATCCCAGCCTGTTCCTCTCCGAAAAATTAAAACACGACCAGGAACTGCAGCTCAACTACTCCCGCCGCGTAAACAGGCCGACCTTCTTTCAGCTGATTCCATACCGCGATTACAGCGATCCGCAAAATCAGCGCGAAGGTAATCCCAATCTGAAACCGGAGTATACGAACAGCTTTGAGTTTTCTTATGTAAAAAACTGGGGAAACAGCAATTTCCTCGGTAGCATTTATTTCAGGAATACTAACAATATGATTTCTACCATCAGTACCCCTATCGGCGCCGATACCCTGCTGACGCAGTATATCAATGCCAACCGGAGTAACTCTTATGGTGCGGAATTAACCATGAAAAATCAGATCCTTAAAGGATGGGATGTTACCAGCAATGTGAACCTGTATCAAACAGATATGAAGGTAAATACCAATGGACATAACTTTGATAACAACGGTTTCAGCTGGTTTGCCAAAATAAACTCTGAAACCAAACTGCCGGCTAATTTCACCTTCCAGGTAAATGCTACGTACCAGGCGCCTACCATTGCACTGCCTTCTTCCGGCGGTGGTGGCCGTGGCGGCGGCGGTGGTGGATTCAACCAGATTCCGTCTTCCGCACAAGGTACCATCAAAGGCTTCAGCACCGTAGATGTGGCCGTGAAAAAAGATTTCCTGAAAAACAAAGCCGCTTCCGTAACGCTGAGTTTGTCCGATATCTTCAATACCCGCCAGTACGAGCTGAACCAGGTATCGCCGGAGTTTGCACAGGACTATATCCGCAAACGTGAATCACGTATACTGAAACTGAACTTCAGCTACCGCTTCGGTAAATTTGATGCCTCGCTGTTTAAAAAGAAAAAGAAAGATCAGGGAAGCGACTCGCAGATGGGTGACCCTATGCAGAGCTTCTAAAAGATAGAAGATGGTGAATGCAAACCACAGGCCGGTAAGCCCCGCTACAGCGAGGCTGCCGGCCATGTTTTTTTAGCTACCACTCATCATATTTCGTTAATGTTTACACTTTCGCCTGTTACTTTTATGGTGTTGTTGTATCACTTGTAAAGTTGCTAAATCCACGCATGCGAAATTTTCTATTCCTCATGTTCGTGCTGATTGTTATGTCTTATAACGTCAACGCACAAACGACGGCTCCGGCGCCATTGAAAGTTACCGGAAAAGTAGCGGATATTGTCACCGCCAAACCCATCGAATACGCTTCTGTTGTATTACTTAAACAGGCCGACTCCAGCATGGTAACAGGTGCTTACACCACTCCTGCCGGTACCTTCACGCTCAATAATATTGCACCCGGCATCTACATTTTACGCATCACCTTTATGGGATACGAAAAACTGGAAAAAGCGGTTCGCGTAACGGAAGGCAAAAATACGCTCGCCGGCACCCTGCGCCTGCAATCCGCCGGGAAGGTGTTGAATGCTGTGGAAATCAAAGCAGAGAAGCCCGCCTTCTCCATGCAGATAGATCGCCAGGTATTTGATGCCGGCAACATGATCAATGCAGAAGGAGGCACGGGAACGGATATACTAAAAAATATTCCCAGTGTAGATGTAGACATTGATGATAACATTACCCTCAGAGGAAAAAGCGTGACCATCTACGTAGATGGGAAACCATCTCCTTTCGGTGATGCAAAGACAGCCCTGCAAATGATTCCCGCAGAAAGCATTGACCGCGTGGAAGTGATCAATAACCCTTCGGCCAAATTTGAGGCGAACGGCAGCGGTGGTATTATCAACATCGTGCTGAAAAAGGATAAGGCCATCGGGTATAACGTGATGTTCAACGCCGGCGGCGCCACCCGCGGTGAAGCCAATGGTAGCGTGAATGCCAGCCTCCGGATGAAACGCTTCAACTTCTTCGGTAATTATAATGGTCGCTACGAAAACGTTAATGGCAGCGGACTCAGCTCCCGACAGAACCTCGTGGCCGACAGCAGCCATACTTCTTTCTTCACCCAATCCAGTAAAAACGAGAACACCAACAGCAACAATGGCGGCCGCTTTGGATTTGACTATTTCCTGGATGATCATAATACCTTCACCATCTCCCAAGGTATTAACCGCAGCAGAAGCAATAATGAGGACAACATCTACCTCAATTACATGGATGAAAAAAGAGAAACCCTGCGCTACGGTAACCGCAATAACAACAGCGATAACCACAGCAGTAACAATAATACGAACCTGAACTACAAACACACGTTTGCCAAAGAAAACCAGGAATTAACCGCCTACATCAGTTACAGCGGTAACAAAAGCGATGGCAACAGTGGGTATAATACCCAGTATCACTACCAGGGCGTAGACACCCTGCCCAACGCCGACAAACAACGAAATAACAGCAATAACGGCAACCGGTTCTGGAATATACAATCGGATTATACCTCCCCCATAGGAAAAAAAGGTAAGCTGGAAGCGGGCGTAAAAGCCACTATGCGGCATATCGATAATAACTACATCGCGTCTTTGTACGACTGGTCCGTAAAAGATTACCTGGTAAGTTCCGGTTTATCTAACCAGTATAATTATGAAGAAGATATTTTTGGAGGCTATCTCAACTTCGCCAATGCCATCGGTAATTTGGGCTACCAGGTGGGGGTACGGGCGGAACAATCGTTCCTGAAGGGCTACTCTGTGACCAGAGATACCACCGTAAATAATAAGTTCTTCAACCTGTTTCCCAGCGTGTTTCTGAAGTATAACCTACCCAAAAATCAGAACCAGAGCCTGGTATTCAACTACTCTACCCGCATTGACCGGCCTAATTTCGACCAGTTACTGCCTTATATCAATAACTCTGATCCGCAAAACATCCKGACCGGTAACCCCGAACTGCAGCCGGCTTTGTCGCATAAGTTTGAAATGAGCTACTCCGTGTATTATCCCAAAACCAATAATTACCTGAGTACCAGCACCTACTATGCGCAAACCAATGATAACATTGACCGCATCAGCACCCTGGACACCATTTCCGGCGTTACCACCACCAAACCCATGAACCTGGCTACGCAGCAAAATATTGGTGGCAACGTATCCTATAGCTTAAATATCAGCAAATGGTGGAAGGTATGGGCCAACCTGAACCTGGAATATAATAAGCTCACCAGCATTACTGTCAATAACGAAAACTTCAGTTACGGGCTAAACGGTAATACCCAATTTCGTTTACCCGGCAGGGTGAGTATTGAGCTGGGTGGCCACTTCCGCTCTCCCAGGATACAGCCCCAGGGTACGTTTAAAGCCATGAATGGCATGGACCTCGGCATTCGCAAAGAGTTCCTGAAAACAAAGGCACTCGTAGTAGCCCTGAATATCTCAGATATCCTGAATACACAGCAATTCAACTCACATTACGAAACAGCTACGTTCATACAGGATTATGACCGCAAAAGAGCCACCCGCTTCATCCGGCTGAATGTGCGCTACCGGTTTGGCAAAATGGACCCTAACCTGTTCAAGAAAAAGAAACCACAACCTGAGGAAGAAGAGAAGAAAGATGAGGAGAAAGAAAAGCCGAAGGAAGGAACAGGAAGATTATAGTGAATTTTGTTTTGATGATAAAAGATTAGGGGAGATAGCCGCTGATGGCTATCTCCCCTAATCTTTTATATCTTATTACATCATCCAAAACAAACCTGCGCTACTTCTTTCCCGCCAGCATGGGCACAAAAGAAAAGTTATCGAACAGCTCCTGTTCGTTTTCTGTATCGCTGATTTTAGTAATCCGCAGCATCCGCTGAACTTCCTGTCCGCCTACGGGGATCACCATTTTACCACCTATCTTCATCTGTTGCAGCAGCTTTTCCGGAATATGTGGTGCGGCTGCAGTCACCAGTACTTTATCGAAGGGGGCATAGGTAGACAGCCCTTCATAGCCGTCTCCATAAAACAGCCGGAGATTGGGATACTGCGACTTAAAAGGGAATAACTTTACCTGGTCAAACAGCCGCCGTTGCCGCTCTATGCTAAAAACATTGGCTTTCAGTTCTGCCAGTACGCAGGCCTGGTAGGCGCTACCGGTACCGATTTCCAGCACTTTCTCATAGGGTTTCACTTCCAGCAACTGGGTCTGGTAGGCTACCGTATATGGCTGCGAAATAGTTTGTCCCTCCCCGATTGGGAAAGCCCTGTCGTCATAGGCTATACTTTCAAAAGCCGTATCAAGGAAAAAATGTCTGGGAATATTGCCGATAGCCGCCAGTACGTTTTCATCTGTAATACCTTTCTGACGGATACTATCAACTAACTGTTTGCGTAATCCTTTTTGTTTATAAGTATCTTCATACCGCCTCATGGCCGCAAAATTAACCATTACGGGACGATTTTCAATGTATTTTGGAATCTGTAATTTCACACATTCGTTTTTTTATTTTTACTTTACAATCCATTTTAGCACTTACGGCTTACAAAATAAGAACCATGGATATCAATATTCAAAACAAAGTGTCGCAATGGCTCAACGGAAATTACGACGCTGAAACCGTTGCCACACTGAAGAAAATGCAGGAAGGTAACCCCGATGAACTAAATGACGCCTTTTATCGGAACCTCGAATTCGGTACCGGTGGCCTGCGCGGTATCATGGGTGTAGGTACCAACCGTATGAATAAATATACCCTTGGGATGGCTACCCAGGGCTTTGCCAACTACCTTAAAAAAACCTTTACCGGTGAAATTAAGATAGCCATCGCACACGACAGCCGCAATAATGCCCGCTTTTTCGCAGAAACCGTTGCTAACGTGTTTGCTGCCAACGATATCAAAGTATTTCTGTTCGAAAGCCTGCGGCCTACGCCAGAACTGTCTTTCACCATCCGCCACCTGCAATGCCATGGCGGCGTGGTATTAACCGCCTCCCACAATCCAAAGGAATACAACGGCTACAAAGCCTACTGGAATGATGGTGCACAACTGGTGCCGCCGCACGACAGCAACGTAATCCGTGAAGTGGAAAACATCGCTTCCCCGGACGACGTGAAATGGACCGGCGGCGAAGCCAATATTACCATCATCGGTAAAGAGGTGGATGCAGCCTACCAGCAAGAACTGGTGAGCCTGTCCATCAACCCGGATATCATCAAAGAACAGCACGATCTTAAAATAGTATATACGCCTATTCACGGCACCGGCATTACCCAGGTACCTGCCGTACTGCAACAATATGGCTTTACCAATGTCAACATCGTTCTGGAACAAGCCACTCCGGATGGTAACTTCCCAACGGTCGTATATCCTAACCCGGAAGAATCCGAAGCCATGAGCCTCGGCCTGAAAAAGGCGAAAGAACTGGATGCCGACATCCTGCTGGGTACCGACCCAGACGCGGATCGTGTAGGCATCGCCGTGAAAGACCTGAAAGGAGAATGGATACTGCTCAACGGTAACCAAACCGGTGTACTGCTGTTCAACTACATCGTAGAAGCCCGCAAACGCAAAGGCCTGGCTAAACCCAACGATTATATCGCTAAAACCGTGGTGACCTCCGACCTGATCGATGTATTTGCCGCTAAAAATAATATCACCTGCTATAACGTACTCACCGGCTTTAAATGGATCGCTGATCTGATCCGTCGTAAAGAACCACAGGAAAACTTTATCTGTGGCGGTGAAGAATCATATGGCTATATGATTGGTAACAATATCCGTGATAAAGACGCGATCTCCTCTGTAGCAATGATTTGCGAAATGGCCGCTGTTGCACGCAGCCATGGCAAAACCTTGTTTGAAGAGCTGATCGACATCTACGTGCGCTACGGTTACTACAAAGAAAGCCTGATCTCCATTACTAAAAAAGGAATGAGAGGCGCCGAAGAAATTGCTGAAATGATGCGTGGATACCGCGAAAATCCACCGGTAACCATCAACGGCTCTCCGGTAGTAACACTCTACGACTATCAATTACAGCAAATCAGGGATATCAAAACCGGTGATATCAAAGCACTGGACTTGCCTAAATCCAACGTATTACAGTTTGTACTGGCAGATGGCAGCAAAATATCCGCCCGCCCTTCCGGTACCGAACCTAAGATTAAATTCTACTTCAGCGTAAATGCACCACTGAACAGTGCGGCAGACTATGATAAAGTAACCGCTGAACTGGATCAGAAAATAAATGGCATTATCCAGGACATGCACCTGAAATAAGAATTACAAATTACGAATTACGAATTACGGATTTGTGGGTAGACCTAAGCATATCCGTAGTCCGTAATTCGTAATTCGTAATTCGTAATTTTTATGAAAAAACCACTGTTGATCCTGATCCTGGCGCTGTCATTCCTATGCAGCAGGGCACAAAAAAAAGTGCCTTTCTTTGCCATTCCGGATACTGCGGTGAAGTCCCACGTATGGCTGCTTAGCGGCGCTACTGTTGCCGTATATGGCGCCAGCCTGGCTGCACTCAACATCGCCTGGTATAAAGGCTATCCCAGATCCAGCTTCCATTTTTTTAATGATATGGCAGAATGGAACCAGATGGATAAAGCCGGACACATTTTCAGTGCTTATTTCATTGGAAAATATAGCCGCGAAATGTGGCGCTGGTCGGGGCTCCCGCGGAAAAAACAAATCTGGATAGGCGGCCTGAGTGGCTTTGCCTTTCAGTCGGTGATTGAAGTATTGGATGGCTATTCTTCCGAATGGGGATTTTCCTGTGGCGACATGGGCGCCAATGCCATTGGCTCAGCCCTGCTGATCAGCCAGGAACTGGCCTGGGATGAACAACGTATTCAGCTGAAATTCTCCTCACACCCACAGCGTTATGATGATCCGGTATTAAGAGAGAAAGCAGATCAGCTTTTCGGTCAATCCTACTGGGAAAGAACACTGAAAAACTATAACGCCCAAACTTATTGGTTATCTGTCAACCTATATTCTTTTAATAAAAACAGTTGCCTGCCCAAGTGGCTGAATATAGCCGTAGGATATGGCGCCCAGGGCATGATTGGTGGCCGGGATAATACCTGGACGGATAACAATGGTCATTACTATAACTATAGCCACCTTGCACGCATACGGCAGTTCTACCTTTCTCCTGATGTGGATTTTACGAAAATCCCCACCCGCAAAAAGGGCATGAAGGTATTGTTCCAGGTATTAAACATGGTCAAATTCCCCGCGCCAACGTTAGAGATTAACTCACAGGGACATGCGAAACTGCATGCGATCTATTTTTAAAGCAGCTTATTCAAAATAGGCGGAAACAATTTCCTCCCCGTTCATTTCCACCAATACCATGTCCTGCAGGGTAGTGGCGAGGGAATAGCCTACAAAGTCGACCGACAGCGGAAAAGATTTGTGTTTACGGTCTACCAGCACAGCGGTCTGGATTTTTTTAGGTAAGAATTTCAGTAATGGCTTCAATGCATACAACATGGTACGGCCGGAATTAGCCACATCATCTACCACCACTACTACTTTATCATTAAAATCAATGTCTTCGGATACTACTACTTCTCCCGGATTTTGCTTATCCAGGCGCAGTTCTATAATATGGGTTTTCAGGGGAGATATCTGCTCCAGTATCGCAGCAATTTTATGGGCAACGATCACGCCGCGGTCCCAGATGCCAGCCAGGATGATATCTGTACCATCGCTGTTCAATTCATAAATTTCGTAAGCGATACGTTCAATTTTCTTTTGAATGATATCCTGCGTTAGAATGATATTCCTGTTTTCCATAGTTGCAAAAATAAGTAATTCACTATTAGCTTTTAACTATCAAAAATCAGCCATCGATAAAAAATACAATATACTAAAAGCTTGATGCTAACAGCTAATAGCTAAAAATCCCCTAAATTAGGGAGTCAAATCTGAGATAATGCGAATTGTACAAGAATTATTATTTGTAATCCTCTTCGGGGCAGCAGTATATCTTTTTGCCCGGAAAGCAGGACAGATAAGGAAAAACATATTGCTGGGGAGAGATAAGGACCTGAGCGATCACCCGGATCTTCGATGGAAAAATCTATTCCTGCTGGCTTTCGGACAGAAAAAAATGTTCCGTAATCCGCTGGTAGCTGTCCTCCACTTTTTTGTGTATGCCGGCTTCCTGATTATCAACCTGGAAATACTGGAAATTATTCTGGACGGGATATTGGGTACACATCGTTTATTCGTTCCCGTATTAAGTAGTTTATACCCGGTGTTAATCAGTCTTTTTGAAGTACTGGCGGTACTGGTACTTACCGGCTGCGCCATTTTCCTGGTGCGCAGAAATATTTTAAAGCTCAAACGCTTTATCAGCAAAGATCTGGATGGATGGCCGCGCTCTGATGCCAACTATATCCTGATCACAGAAATTGTGTTAATGGCCCTGTTTCTAACCATGGACGCAGCAGATCAAACCCTGCAGGCCAGAGGCGTAGCACATTATATCCCTACTGGTTCCTTCTGGGTTTCCAGCATGTTTACCCCGCTGTTCAGCGGCTTATCCGATGGTACACTCGAAGCCATTGAACGTGGTTGCTGGTGGCTGCACATCACCGGTGTGCTGGCATTCCTCAACTACCTTCCCTATTCCAAACACCTGCATATCATATTGGCCTTTCCTAACGCTTACTACGCCAGTCTGGAGCCGAAGGGCGAAATGGAAAATATGCCTGCCGTACAACATGAAGTACAGTTAATGCTGCAGCCGGAGCTGGCGGCCAACGCCCCTGCTTCCGATACCATGCCTAAGTTTGGCGCCAAAGATGTCCAGGACCTCACCTGGAAAAACCTACTCGATGCCTATAGCTGCACAGAATGTGGCCGTTGTAGCGCCGCCTGTCCTGCTAACATCACTGGTAAGCTGCTATCGCCCCGGAAAATCATGATGGATACACGCGACCGCCTGGAAGAAGTGGGTCGTAATATCAAAGCCAACGGCACCTTCACTGACGATAACAAAACCCTGTTACGCGATTATATTTCTGAAGAAGAACTCCGCGCCTGCACCACCTGTAACGCCTGCGTACAGGAATGCCCTGTGAGCATCAGCCCACTGGACATCATCCTGCAGCTGCGCCGTCACCTGGTGATGGAAGAATCCAGTGCCCCCGCAGAATGGACCGGCATGTTCAGCAACATTGAAAACAACATGGCGCCATGGAAATTCAGCATGGACGACAGAGATAAATGGGCCACGGAATAAACCGGCTCCGTCCTCATTTTTCACCATTACTTTAAAAAAATCAGCATGCATATTAAAACAATGGCAGAATATGCCGCAAATGGAGAAACCCCCGAAGTCCTTTTCTGGGTGGGTTGTGCAGGTAGTTTTGATCAGCGCGCCCAAAAAATCACCAAAGCATTTGCCACTATCCTCGATAAAGTAGGAATTCAATTTGCCATTTTAGGAAAAGAAGAAAGCTGCACCGGAGATCCTGCAAGAAGAGCAGGCAATGAATTCATTTTCCAAATGATGGCCCAGAATAATATTCAGCTCCTGAATATGTATGGGGTTAAAAAAATAGTCACCGCCTGCCCACATTGCTTTAATACGCTGAAAAACGAATACCCGGCGCTGGGCGGCAACTATGAAGTGATCCACCATACCACTTTCCTGCAGTCGCTGATTGACGATGGGAAAATAAAGATGCAGGAAGGCGGCACTTTTAAAGGCAAAAAAATTACATACCACGACTCCTGCTACCTCGGCCGCGCCAATAACATATATGAAGCGCCCCGAAAAGTACTGGAAACACTGGATGCAGAGCTGGTAGAAATGAAACGCTGCCGCAGCAAAGGCTTATGCTGTGGTGCTGGTGGCGCACAAATGTTTAAAGAAGAAGAAAAAGGCACTACCCGGATCAACACCGAACGCGGACATGAAGCCGTGGCTACCGGCGCAACTGTTATTGCCGCCAATTGCCCGTTCTGTATGACCATGCTCACGGATGGCGTAAAAGAAGCCGGTAAAGAAGACGACGTAAAAGTGCTGGATATCGCGGAATTAATCGCGCAAAGCATGAAATAATAGCGGTTAGCAGTCAGCCAGTAGCTTTTAGCAACGTATAAGAATATCTCGTATAAAAGCTAAATACGCATCGCTAACTGCTAATTCTTTAAATTTGCAGTATGAATACTAACAACATCTTCCCTGCAGACTTTTCTCCGGCCTCCAGGGTGTGGATATACCAGAGCAACAGACCATTTAACGAACAGGAGATAAGCGAAATCAACGAACAGCTGGCACAGTTCACAGCACAGTGGAATGCGCACGGAGACGCAGTAAAAGGCTGGGGACAGGTCGTTCTGAACCAGTTGATTATATTGATCGCAGATGAATCGCAAACCACGGTAAGCGGTTGCAGTACCGATAGTTCGGTTCGAATCATCAAAAGCATTGAAAAACAGTACGAAGTAAATATGTTTGATCGCCTGCTGCTGGGCTTTATTGTAAAAGATAAAGTACAACTGCTTCCTATGGCTCAGGTAGCCTATGCACTGGAGAAGGGCTACATCGATGAAAATACCATTTACCTGAATAATACCGTACTGACCCGGCAGGAATTGGACACCCACTGGCTGCAACCATTGAAAGACAGCTGGATAGCCAAAAAACTGGCGGCGAAAGCGTAATCCGATCTATCTATTGTCAATAGAATGGCCCTGTAACAACAATCCTGTTACAGGGCTTTTATTTTAAACGATTTCCAATTGTGTTAACTCTCTTCCCAACTCTCTTACACCACCTAGTATCTTGTGTACCTGCTTCTCACTTGGCTTTTTGGAGCCCGCAATATATTGGGACAATAATGTATAATTCATACCGATACGATTTGCAAAAGCCTTTGCATTAATCTCACTGTAATACTCGAAAAATTGGTGCAGATCCAGATGGATCACTACATCCTTTTCCGCTGCAGGTTTCAAACGCTTATAGGCCCTGTATTCGTTCAATGCATCTAAAATATGCTGCTTCAATTCTTTCATGTGTTTGCCGGTAGTTCCAACTGGTGTTGCCTCAAAATCTGAGGCATACGCAGAGTAGCCAGTAGCCGTTTTCTCTACTATAAATAAGTGTTTCTTCATATCTCGTTGTGATTTAGTAAGTCCTGTTAATTTAACCCTGCCTGTTTTAAAATTCTTGCCTCCAACCCCTTACCCATTTCAGCGCTTCCATGGTCAGGAAAAACAATTTCTATTCCTGGCTTATCTTTATGTATCATAATCAGATGACTCCCCTTGCCTTGCCGCAGTATTTGCCACCCCGCTCTCATTAACCTGCGCTTTAATTCAGAACATTTCATGAACAATCAAGTTACTCTTAAAAGTAAACTATAATATACTTTTCACCAAAATAAAAGTATATTATAATTTACCTCCAACAACACCTTGCTGACATTCTGTCATTTTGTTGTTTTTATTACCTATTTTTGCCTTCCTAAATTTTTGTCAGGATGCTGGATCTGGATACCAAAGTGCATGATGAAAGTCGCCAGGGAGAAGCCTTTTCTCCGGTAGCGACAGGCACCCAAACATATACTAAAAAATTCTACATCGAGAGCTATGGCTGTGCGATGAACTTCAACGATAGTGAAATTGTTGCGTCTATACTCGGAGCAGCAGGTTATGGCCCTACCCGTAACACGGAAGAAGCCAGCCTGATCCTGCTCAACACCTGCTCCATCCGTGAAAAAGCAGAGCAAACCGTTCGTAAACGTTTAACCGAATTCAAAAAATTAAAACAACAAACACCCGGCATGCTGGTAGGCGTGTTGGGCTGTATGGCCGAACGTATCAAAGGGAAACTGCTGGAAGAGGAAAAGCTGGTAGACCTGGTAGTAGGCCCGGATGCCTACCGCAGCCTGCCCGCGCTGATTGCGGAAGCAGATGCCGGTCAGAAGTCCGTGAATGTGCTGTTAAGCCGGGAAGAAACTTATGGCGATATCAGCCCCGTGCGACTGGATAACAACGGCGTCACCTCCTTTGTATCCATTATGCGTGGCTGCAATAACATGTGTACCTTCTGCGTGGTGCCCTTCACCCGTGGGCGGGAACGCAGCCGCGACGCCTATTCCATTGTAAGAGAAGCCGAAGAGCTGTTTGCCAACGGCTACCGCGAAGTAACCCTCCTGGGCCAGAACGTGGACTCCTACTACTGGAACAGCGACGATGGACAGGAAACAGTGACCTTCGCCATGTTGCTGGAAAGAGTAGCGCTCATCAATCCATTGCTGCGCGTACGTTTCAGTACCTCCCATCCTAAAGATATTACAGATGAAGTACTCTTCGTCATGCTGAAGTACGATAACATCTGTAACTATATTCACCTGCCGGTACAAAGCGGTAGCTCCCGCATACTGCAACTCATGAACCGCACGTATACCCGCGAATGGTACATGAAAAAAGTAACCCGCATCCGCGAGCTAATCCCCGACTGTGGCCTCTCAACTGATATCATCACCGGTTTCTGTACAGAAACAGAAGAAGACCATCAGGATACCCTCAGCCTCATGAAGTTTGCGCAATATGACCTGGCTTACATGTACTTCTACTCCGAACGCCCTGGTACACTGGCAGAACGCCGCTATAAAGATGATGTACCAGAAGACGTAAAGAAAAGAAGACTGGCAGAAGTAGTAGAATTATACCGTGGCCATTCACAGGCTACTATGGAAAAAGAAGTCGGCAAAACCTTCAGGGTACTGGCAGAAGGCACTTCCAAACGTTCTGAGGATGACCTTTTTGGCCGTAATGATCAGAATAAAGTAATCGTATTCCCGAAAGAGAACTTTAAAAAGGGCGATTATGTTTTGGTAAAGGTAGAAAGCTGTACCTCCGGTACATTGATTGGGAAAGCCGTACAATAGCAGTACTCCGGTAACGGAGATGATATTTTTAACCATCAAACACATGAACAACCGCTTATGGACATTCAGGCTATAAAAAACAGGTTTGGCATTATCGGCAGTAGCCCGGCTCTCAACTATGCATTGCAGGTGGCTGTCCAGGTAGCCAATACTGATCTCACGGTATTAATCAATGGAGAAAGCGGAGTTGGTAAAGAGGTTTTTTCACAAATCATTCATGCCCTCAGCGCACGTAAACATAATCCTTTTATAGCCGTTAACTGCGGCGCCATTCCGGAAGGAACCATCGACTCAGAGCTGTTTGGCCATGAGAAAGGCTCCTTCACCGGTGCGGTCGACAGCCGTAAAGGTTACTTCGAAACGGTAAACGGTGGCACCATTTTCCTCGATGAAATTGGTGAAATGCCGATGGGTACACAAGCCCGCCTGTTGCGCGTACTGGAAACCGGAGAGTATATCCGCGTAGGTTCTTCCAAAGTACAGAAAACAGATGTACGCGTAGTAGCCGCTACCAACCGCGATTTGCTGGAACGCACCCAACAGGGCAAGTTCCGCGAAGACCTTTACTACCGCCTCAATACCGTACCTATCCGCGTTCCCGCTCTGCGCGACCGTAAAGAAGATATTCCCCTGCTATTCAGGAAATTCTCGGTAGACTTCTCCGAAAAATATAAAACACCCTCTATTCAACTGGATGAAGAAGCACGTAATATTCTCGTGAACTATCCATGGAGAGGTAATATCCGCGAACTGAAAAATATTGCGGAACAAATTTCGGTGCTGTCGTCCGACAAGCTGGTAACAGCCAACGACCTGAAACGCTTCCTGCCGGAGCAACCAGAAGTAAACCGCCTGCCTATGCTGGCAGCGCCACAACCCAACGCCGATTTCAGCAGCGAAAGAGATATCCTCTACAAACTTTTCTTCGACATGAAAAAAGATGTCACCGAAGTAAAGAAAATGTTCTTCGATATTCTCCAGAATCCGAATATGCCGCATCCGTCGGAATATGCGGTGGATAACCACGTGATACACAGTTACGCATCATCTGCTGAGATGACGCCCGCTCCTGGCACCAGCATGAATAACACACAACCTATTATCCTGACAGATAATAAAATTGATCATCACGAAGAAGTAGAGGAAACCTTGTCTATTGCCGACAAAGAGAAAGAGCTCATTGTGAAAGCGCTGAAAAAACATAAAGGCAAGCGTAAGGATGCCGCCCTCGATCTGGGCATTTCCGAAAGAACACTTTATCGTAAATTGAAAGAATATAACATCGCCGAATAAACGAATTTAATAGCAGCATAACAATGATAACCAGCATCAAAGCATTTATATCCATCGCACTGCTGACTGTATTAGCCGGTTGTAGCGTGAAATACTCCACCTCGGGCGCCAGCATAGAGAAGGAAGCCAAAACGGTGAATATCCGTTTTATTGAAAACAGGGCGCCTATCAATAATCCTACTTTAAGCCAGAAACTGACACAGAAACTGCGCGATAAAGTTACCGGGCAAACCAGTTTGACACAGGTAAACGAAACAGAGCCGAGAGCAGACTACGAATTTAAATCTACCATCACCGGTTACTCGTTCTCCAATGCGGCCGTAACGAATGTAGACCAGGCGGCTACCTCCCGTTTGAACGTCACTGTCAATGTTACGTTTATTAAACGTGTAGGCGATAAAAAAGGATTTACCCAATCATTCTCCCGTTCTGCCGAATTCCCGGCGACGCAGTTGCCCAGCACCGTAGAAAATAACCTGCTGGAAAACAATATCATTCCGGGTATTACAGATGATATCTTTAACAGGGCTTTTGCCAACTGGTAAAGTGTAGTCGTTTTTTTTATTACATTAGCAACCWATGACGGCAAACAGGATTATAGCGCATGTGTTTCTTCAACCCTCGCTTCATTTAGTAAATGAAGAAGTGATGGAACAATTGGTAGCGGATCACCCGTATTTTTCTGCTGCCCGCCTTTTGCTGGCCAGAAAAGTGTTCCAGAAAACCGGCGACCTTCAAAGTCCCGCTGTGAAAAAGGCCTTGCTTTATACCAACCAGCATCATTACGCGTACCAGGTGATTTCAGAAGAACAGATATTACAGGAAGTGGTAAACCGGGTTACCCCGGCCCCTCCGGAAGATACATTGCCCGTTGAAACGATCACTGCTCCCGAAGCAGTATACGATACCCCTTCCCTTGTGGAAGAAATAGCCGCTTCCACTACTTTGCCAGTAGTAGAAGACCGTATTCCGATAACCATCCCGGAAGATGCGTTGCCGGCAGCAATGGCGCCATTACCCGAAGTAACAGCCGGTGAAACAGCTGTTCCTGTGGCTGAAAACCATATCCCAGTGACCATTCATGATGAAGTGGTACCTGTTGACGGGTTGGCCAATGTAGTGGAGGAAATAGCCGCTACCGTTGCTTTACCGGTAGTAGAAGACCGTATTCCGGTGGTCATCCCTGAAGATGCCCTGCCGGAAGGTACTCACACGGAACCTATTCCCACCGTAGCCATTGCGGATGAGGAAGTACCTCATTTTGCTGCTGTTACGGAAGATGTAGCTGACAACGCCACTGCTCCTGCTGCGGCCGTGATCACGGAACTGCCGGAAACGCCGGCTCCTGTAGCGGAACCAACACAAGATGAAGCAGCGCTGCCCATTAAAATCTTCCCGTTAACCGCCGCTGCAGAGGAAACAGAACTGATTTTCCAGCCACTCTTTACAGACGACTATTTTGCTTATAAAAGATTGAAAAATCCGGAAGAAGCAGATGAATTGAATGATCAGGGAGCCGCTGAGATGAAGAGCTTTACCTCCTGGCTGCGTCAAATGAAGGATAACTTTGTGGGTAAAACCAGCAAAGACTGGTACCACCAGCAGTTACACCGGATTTATGAAGAAGAAGATGAACCGGAAGTTTCTGAAACCGTAGAGAAAATGGCCATGGACTCCATTGTGTTCAACAACGACATCGTGTCGGAAACCCTGGCGGAAATCTGGGTACGGCAGCAACAATATGGCAACGCGATTAAGATATATCAAAAATTAAGTTTGCTTAATCCCGACAAAAACGCTTATTTTGCGCAAAAGATATTAGAATTAAAGTCACAAACAGACAAAAAAAATAAACAGTAATTTACTATGTTGATAATTTTTGGTATCCTGATCATATTAGCCTGTGTGTTGTTAGGCTTCTTCGTGCTGATCCAGAACCCTAAAGGTGGCGGACTCTCCGGCGCACTTGGTGGTGTTGGTAATCAGGTGATTGGGGTGCGTCAGACGACTGACGTATTGGAAAAAGGTACCTGGATACTGGCTATACTGATTGCTGTATTGTGCCTCACAGCTCCGTTTTTCATTGGTAAAAGCAGCAAAACACAAACATTGGCACCCAGCGCAGTAGAAAAAGCAGGTGCAGGCGCGCCAATTACGCCGTCAGCTCCTCCAGCTCAGTTACCAAGTGGTGGTGGTGCTACTCCAGCTCCGACTCCCGGCAAATAAGCGATTTATTGAATAATAATACTTGAAACCTCGCCGTTAAAAGCGAGGTTTTTTTTAATGGCGACTGACGAGTAAATTGAAAAACCTTACACATAACGGCATTCGCCCATTCGTAACGACCAATACTATCTATGGCTAAAAAAAGCAAAGCATCCAGCACAAAATCCATCTGGATAAGACGGATACTGGTGATGGCCGGCTGTCTGGCCGCCGGAGCCCTGGTATATACTTCTTACCGCGTATTTGGTCCCAACACCAAAGCATTTGGCGATAATAAATACTTCTACATACATACCAACAGTACCTATAACAATGTGCTGGATGGTCTGGAAGAACAAGGTATTATACGCAACCGCAGCAGCTTTAGCTGGGTAGCTCAAAAACTGGATTATCCTTCCCGCGTTAAAGCCGGCCGTTATAAAATAGCCCATGGCATGAGCAACTTCGATATTGCCCGCCTGCTGCGCTCTGGCAAACAATCGCCGGTAGTACTCGTGATCAATAAGTTACGCACCAAAGATGATTTTGTCAGAAAAGTATGCACCAACCTGGAAGCTGATTCGGGCATACTCCGTTCCCTCATGCGCGATGCCGTATACCTCCGCCAGTTTGGCCTGGATACCAACACCGTGATGTGCGTAGTAGTCCCCAACACTTACGAATTTTACTGGAACACCGGTGCGGAAGCCGTCTTCAAAAAACTGGAAAAAGAAAGAGAGGAATTCTGGACACCAGAAAGAAAGGAAAAAGCAGATAAACTACACCTCTCCGAAAACCAGGTCACCATACTAGCCTCTATTGTGGAAGAAGAAAGTAACAAAAACGATGAAAAACCACTCATCGCCAGCGTATACCTCAACCGCTTCCGCAAAGGCATGCGCCTGCAGGCAGATCCTACTGTGAAATTTGCTTTGCAGGACTTCGGTTTGAAAAGAATACGGGAAAATCATACCCTGTACGATTCTCCGTATAACACTTACCGTTATGAAGGTTTCCCTCCCGGTCCTATCTGCACCCCATCTGAAAAAACACTGAATGCAGTTTTAAATACTCCGGAAACAGATTACCTTTATTTTTGTGCCAGATCCGACTTCTCCGGATATCATGCTTTTGCTGCCACCTATGCAGAGCACCTGGTAAATGCCAGGAAATACCAGGCAGAATTGAATAAAAGAGGATTTTAAAATATGAATTACGAATTACAAATTACGAATTACGGATTTGTGGGTAGATAGAAGCAAAGTTGATCTCCGCGTTTACTATCTCCCCACAAATCCGTAATTMGTAATTCGTAATTCGTAATTTTTAATTCTTAATCATTGGCTTTCAAACCCGAAAACATCATCTTTCGTTCCCGCCCCTACCGCCGATTGGTAGACTGGACCAAAACCCTTATCCTTCCCGGATTTGAAGGGTTACCCTTGTATGATGTACTGAAACATTTCGGGCAGGAAACCAAAAACAGGGGCCTGGGCGACCGCGCCAGGGCCATCTCTTTCAACTTCCTGCTGGCCATTCCACCATTTTTCATCTTCCTGTTTACCCTCGTTCCCTACGTCCCAGTAAAAAATATAGAACCCACGCTATACGATCTGGCGGAAGACCTCACTCCTAACTACAACACCTATATGATTGTCAGAGGAATGATCCACGACTTCCTCTATACACATCGTAATGGATTGCTTTCCATCGCCTTCCTGATGGGATTTTTCTATTCTTCCAATGGTGTCATGGGCATACTTCGCTCCTTCAGCAAAATTCAGGGGGCAGGCTTCCGGAAAAGGAAATGGTGGCAGAATCGCCTGATTGCGCTGCAATTAACCGCTATCCTGGTGATATTACTCCTGATCACCGTTACGCTCATTATTGCCCAGGGGGCTACTCTTCGCTGGGTATTCAACCATATCGGTATTAAAAGTAACTGGCTCAGAAACCTGATTGATATCGGACGCTGGGTGGTGATTGTGATGCTGTTTTACGCTGTAAACGGCTTCCTGTACCGCATTGGCGCCGCTACTACCCGCAGATGGAAATTCATCACCGCAGGCGCCACGGTGGCCACTATTTTCATGATCGTGGTAACGGTAGGTTTCTCCTGGTTTGTCAACAATTTTGGTAACTACAACAAAATCTACGGCTCTATCGGAACTATCCTGGTGCTGATGCTCTGGATTTTCCTCAACTCCCTCATTCTCCTGATAGGATTTGAACTCAATGCCAGCATCAGAACACTCAGTGATGCAAGACAAGAAGAGAAAAAAAAGCAACTGGCTGCTAATCAATCTTAAGCAATTTCCTACCCATACAATACTTGCAAGATATTTTTATTTTATATTTTTTTATTATATTTTACTTGATTATTTGCTCCTGGAAAAGCAAAACGATACTGTCGCATTTTATTATATTTAATCAGGACCTGAAAACCATTTGTTATGATCAAGGCCAGCTTTTATTTATCCTGTATTGCCATTTCATTATGCGCTTTCGAACCCAACATAGAAACGCCGTTGGAACCAGGTGCACTGCTGCCAAAATCAGATGTAAGCCTGACGGATATTTCCGGAAAAAAAATCACGCTGGCAGCCGCCAAAGGCAGTAATGGGTTGCTGGTAATCTTTGGCAGCAATATCTGTCCTTATATGGTACGCAACGAAAGCAGGCTCCAAACCGTTTGCCAGCTGGCCCGCAAAAACAATATTGGCGTGGTGATCGTCAATTCCAATGAAGCGGAGCGCCACGACAGGGAATCATTGGCAGCAATGCAAAAGTATGGCGCCGAACAAAATTTTGCCTGGTATTACGTAGTAGATATGAATGCGGTATTGGCCAATGCTTTTGATGCGAACCACACGCCGGAATGCTATCTGTTTGATAAAAACAGCCGCCTGGCTTACAAAGGAGGTATTGATGACAGCCCAGGAAATGCGGAAAAAGTGAAAGTAACTTTATTGCAAAATGCCATCCATGAAGTACTGGCAGGGAAAGCTGTTACGGTGAATAGTACCAGCAGTTTAGGCTGTAATATAAAAAGAAACCTGTAGGTGATAAACCAGGTAGTTGATGTMGGGAGATAAATACCGCCACCAGCTACCTGGTAAAAAATCTTTTCCCTATTGCCCCACCAGGAACACGGCGTTACTGAACAACAGCTTACCGTTTTCCCAGAAGCTTCTGAACAACGGATTATCCGCGAGGATTACCACAGATCCGTTACCCATCTCTTTTACGCCAAATAACAATCCATCTTTCAACTGTTGACGGGTATCTGCTCCCACAAAACCACTCAGGTAGCTGTCTTTCTTCAACACACCTACATTCCAGCCACCATTTTCAATAAATTCATATAAATGTGCATCCAGTTTCAACGTATAGTAGAAACCGTTATAACCGAAGGCCAACGGATGCGTGGTATCCAGCTGTACTTTGTAAATAGCACCCGGAATAAATTGCTTAATGCTCTCTCTTTCCCGGTTCGCGTAAGGCTTCAAGGCATCGTAGGTACCAGCGGCATTCACCTTTTCCTTACCATCTTTGTCCTTCTCTTTTTCTTTCTCCTCTTCTTTCTTCAGCTTAATGCCCCAATCGGCGCCAGCAATTGCCGCAGCTGCCCCTTCCAATGCAATCAGCTTACCACCGTTATTTACCCAGTCTTTCAGGCGCTCTGCAGCCGCTTTATCTCCGAATACTTTGTAATCACCATCTGTTAATATCAGCACATCTGTTTGTTCCCAGTTGATATCGCTCATATTTCGTTCATTCACCACCGTTAGTGGGAAATCCAGTTGCTGCTCAAAGAAATGCCATACTTCTCCAACACCCAGTGATCCAATGCCCTCACCGGCCAGCAGCACTACTTTGGGCTTTTTGATAAACCTGATTTTGTCGGAACCAAAATCAGTTCCCTTATCTACAAATCCACTGCTCACGGCATCCAGGGTGATCTTAAAACGATTGGCCTGAGAGGTGATGTATTGATCAAACTGGTCGCCTTTGCTGGTATTACCGGAACGGGTAATAACAAGGGTACCGGCTGGAAAGTCTTTCCCACTCACGGTAAACGGCGCCTCCGTAAAACGTACCTTAATATCATTTTGTAATAAGGCAGACAGGAATTTCACATCTCTCACACTATTCCATTGTGCCAGGTAAGCATAAGGTTTCTGTGCCATCAATGCGGTATTGTTACGCATCGCTGGTGCGCCCGCAGCTGGTGTCAGCGGCTGTTTTACCGCGTAAGAGGTTAACCCATACGCATAAGGTAAAGCCCAGGCTGTAATGTCATATGTCACTGAATCCGTGAGGTGAGAGGTAGGCTCAAACAATACCCGCAGCATATTAGAATGCGGCTGGAACATGCTGATCACCATATCTTCCTTATCGATAGTAAACGTTTCCGTTTTACCAGTAAAGTAATTGAATCCGGCAACAGTGCCGATATTAGCACCATAGCCAAAAGCGATGTTATTTTTACGCAACAGTTCCGCCAGTGTATTCAGCTTTTCAGTATTGCCACCCGCTTTCACCACATAGGCTTTGTATCCGCCTTGTGGCGTTTTTTCGGCCGTTGTAAAATAGTTGCTGTACTCACTGATAATTTTAGCGGCATTCTGGGAAGCTACTTCTATGGTAGACAGCCCCGTGGTAAAGTGATGTGCAATCCGGTCAGACAGGGTCAATGTGTCTCCGTCCTTTTTCAGTACGGCTACGCCAGCCCGGCCACTACCGCCCTGCTCATAGGTCATACCCAGTGACCCATTGTACATGGGATAGGTATCGCCGTAGCTGGGATAGAACAGGTCAAAGCGTTCCCGGGTAAAGTACAACCAGCCCTGCTGATCAAAATACCTGGCGTTATTTCTACCGATCATCACCTGCAACTGCCGCTGCCAGGGTGTTACCGCATCATGAAAAGGTTCTGCTGCCGGTGCAAAATAATACGGCGCTTCTATTTCCTGCTCGTGGAAGTCTACATGCAGCTGTGGCATCCATTCATTATATTTTGCTACCCGTTGCTGTGATTCTTTTTGTGTTTGCCAGGCCCAGTCGCGGTTCAGATCAAAATAATAGTGGTTGGATCTTCCGCCCGGCCAGGGCTCATTATGTTCCCGGGAATAAGGGCTCACATTGGGCTTCGCGCCACGCATGGCATTATAAAAGTTCACATATCTTTCCCGTCCATCGGGATTCAGGCAAGGGTCAAGGATCACGACTGTATTCTTTAACCATTCCTGCGTTTGTGCATTTCCGTTATTAACCAGTTCGTACAGCGTTTTCATGGCAGCTTCCGTGGATACTGCCTCATTACCGTGCACATTATAGCTTAACCATACGATCACCGGTTGATTACCAGCGGCTTTGCCGCGTGCATTGGACATATCCAGGCTTTGCTGGCGGATCTCGTCCAAATGGGAAAAGTTTTCCGGAGAAGCCACAATGGCCATCACCAATGGCCGGCCTTCATAGGTAGTACCGTATTGCTCGAATTTCACATTCTTAGCCGTAGCAGCTACCTGTTTAAAATAGTCCACCACTCTATAGTGTGGGGTAAACTGGGTCCCCAGGGGATAGCCGAGGAACTGATCAGGCGTTGGCACCTGGGCTGAAGTCATCATAAAGCCCAGCATAGCGAAAGCCAATAATAAATATTTACGCATAAAAGCCCGCGATTAGATCCTGTAAGTTAGGAATTGTTTTCGGGTTATGACTGGGTCCGCAAATAGTAATCGTCTCCTCCCGTTACAGCAGGGGGCTTAAAATATTTTAATTTCGGATAGTTGTGGGCATGTGTTAATTTAGACCCAAACACGATAATCCATGCGTTTTCTGATCCTGCCAGGACTATTGGTATGTATGCTTCATACTGCCTGCGCCCAACAAACGATAGACGATTTACATCCATACAACTACACGACAGAGAAAGATATCAAGGTGTTACATGGTGCGGTGGTGTCGGCTCATCCGCTGGCCAGCCGGGTGGGTACAATCATATTGCAGCAGGGCGGTAATGCCGTAGATGCCGCCATTGCCACGCAACTGGCGCTGGCCGTGGTATATCCTGGCGCCGGTAATATTGGTGGCGGAGGTTTCCTGATCGGCCATCTGAAAAATGGACACAATATTGCMATCGACTTCAGAGAAACAGCCCCGGCAAAAGCCCATCGCGATATGTACCTCGATTCATTGGGCCAGCCTATCACGCAACTCAGTCTGGATGGCCACCTGGCAGCAGGGATTCCGGGCACTGTGGCCGGCCTGTTTGCCTCCATGAAATATGCCAAACTACCTTTTGCCAAATTGATTGATCCAGCTATCCGCCTGGCAGCAAAAGGATTTGTGATCACCGCCGCAGATGCCGCCCTCCTGAACGAAACAAAAGCAGATTTCGAAAAACTCAATACCACCAAAACCGCCTTCGTAAAGGATGTTCCCTGGAAGGCCGGCGATACATTAGTACAGAAAGAACTGGCACATACGCTCACGCTTATACGAAATAAAGGCGCCGCCGGGTTTTATGAAGGCGAAACGGCTAACAATATCGTCGCTGAAATGAAACGTGGCCACGGTATCATCACGCTGCAGGACCTGAAAAGCTATAAAGCCAAAGAACGCGAAGCGGTTGCTTTTAACTATAAAGGCTATACGATTGTAACCATGCCGCTTCCTTCCAGTGGAGGCATCTGCCTGCAACAACTGATGGGTATGGTGGAGAGCTATCCCCTGTCGCAATGGGGCTTTCAATCGCCCCAATCTATCCAGCTGATGGTGGAAGCAGAAAGACGGGCATACGCCGACAGGGCACAATTCCTCGGTGATCCCGACTTTGTAAAAGTGCCGGTAGCAAAACTCACGGACAAAAAGTACCTGGCAGCACGCATGCAGGACTTCACCCCGGGCAAAGCTGGCTCCAGTGAGCAAACAAAAGCAGGCGTTTTTCCGGAAAGTGAAGAAACCACGCATCTGAGTATTATCGACGAAGCAGGTAACGCCATTGCCGTCACCACCACGCTCAATGGCCACTTCGGCAGCAGAACCGTGGTAGGTAAATCCGGCTTCCTGCTCAACAATGAAATGGACGATTTCAGCGTAAAACCCGGCGTACCCAATATGTACGGCCTTGTAGGCACCGAAGCCAATTCCATTGCACCCGCCAAACGTATGCTCAGCTCTATGACGCCCACCCTGGTACTCCAGGGAAATGAGGTGTTGTATACACTCGGCACTCCCGGCGGCTCTACCATCATCACTTCCGTATTTCAAACGCTCATGAATACACTGGAATTTGGCTTATCCCCTTCGGAGGCGATCAATAGACCAAAATTCCATCACCAATGGCTGCCTGATGTTATTGCTGTAGAACCCGGCTTCCCCGACAGCACCATCCAAACCATGCAAAACATGGGTTATAAAGTGGTAAAACGCGGTCCCATTGGCCGCACGGAAATTATTAAACGTGCACCCGAAAGCCGCTACCTGGAAGCCGCTGCAGATAAACGTGGGGACGACGGCGCCGCCGGATATTGATATAGCGGTTAGCTGTTAGCCACTAGCTGTTAGTGAGCGATTATTAGCCTGCTTTTTGATTACTTTTACTTTTGGGAATCCACAACCCGATACAACAAAACCTGATTATGTCTATCCAATCTATTTATTTACAAAGCGCATTACAACGGCTGGAAATACACCGCCAACTAGGTCTTAAAACCATTGAAAGACTCAACGCCGAACAGCTGCAATGGCAACCGGAAGGACAGCCCAACAGTATTGCCCATATCATCAAGCACCTGCATGGCAACATGTTATCGCGCTGGACCGACTTCCTCACCACCGATGGGGAAAAGCCCAACCGCCAACGGGACCTGGAGTTTGAAAATAGCAACCAATCGGTCGAAGAACTACTGCAGCTATGGAATACCGGCTGGGATTGTATGTTGAATGCCATCCGCAGCCTGCAGGAAACGGACCTCGACAGAACCGTTTTTATCCGCAATGAACCGCATATCGTGATAGATGCTATTAACCGGCAACTGGCACATGTACCCTATCATGTCGGACAAATCGTGTACATTGGCAAAATGATCCTGAAAGATCAGTGGGAAAGCTTATCTATCCCCAGAGGAGGATCTGCAGCCTATAATAAAGCAAAAACAGGGAACAAATAATTCATGAAAATACGTATTGCCATCACCGTTATAACTACCATGTTGGTCCTTTCCGCTTGTCAGGGTAAAAAAGCCAACGAACTGCTGATGAACAAAAAGTGGCGGGTATATGATGTGAAAATCCCACCGGAATCACCAATCAGCAACACCCAATACATACAGGCCGAAGACCTGAAAAAAGGCTACTATCGCGATGCCTATTACCAGTTTCTCGATAACAATGTTTTTGTAGCTACTATCGCCAACAAATCAGATACCGGTAAATATTTTATTCTCAGCAATGGCGCCATGATTTCCGTGACGGCGAAAAACGGAGACCGCAAAGTGGAAAATCTCGTTACCATCACCAAACTGACGGATGAGTATTTCGACATGCAGGTAACTTCTACAGATTTTCAATTTATTTTATGTACTAAAAAAGAGTAGCCGCCTATGTTGTCAACAGACCATACCCCGGGCAGAACAGTGGTACAGGGAGGCCGCACCTGCCTTTTCTTTTCTGGTTTCGCTTACCTGGGCCTGCATCAGTTACCGGCATTTAAAACGCTGCTGATACAGGGTATAGAGCAGTATGGTACGGTATTCCCTTCTTCCAGGGCAGGCAACTTACGGTTATCACTATACGAAGAAATAGAACATGCATTGTGTACGCTGTTACATCAACAGGCCGCCACAGTGTTCTCCTCCGGCTATCTGGCATCACAGGCCGCCGTGCAGTATGGGGCCAGTCGCGGAGAGTTGTTATATGCGCCCGGCACGCACCCATCTTTATGGCACCAAACACCGGCGCTGCCACTCATCAGCCGGGAAGACTGGATCAATGAAACCATCGAAAAAGTAAATACGCATCCCGATAACCATTTCGTGATTGTGACGGATACCGTAAACCCGCTCACCAGTACTATTCATTCGTTTCATTGGCTGGAATCCCTACAGCGCAAAGTGCTGGTCATTKCGGATGATTCTCATGGTATTGGAATATTGGGGCCCGCCGGAGAAGGCAGCATTCATTTTTTACCAGTATTGCCACCCGTGCGTTACCTGCTCACCGCTTCGCTGGCCAAGGCCTACAGCGTACAAGGCGGCGTTGTGGCGKGTCATGCGGCGGATATCATGGCATTAAAAAAGCAGCCACTACATGTAGGCAGCACCCCCATGATGCCTGCCAATGCTTATGCCTGGCTGCATGCAGGAGAACTGATACAAAAAATGCGCAGACTGTTGCAACAAAACATTGCCTGGCTGCTACGCCTCACCGCAGGTTCAACCATCCACAATCCACACGGATTACCGATGTTTATATTACCAACGGGAGATGATCTGGTACATTATCTATTGGAGCGCGACGTGATTATTTCGAGCTTTCCTTATCCTCAGCCGCATAGTCCGGTGGTGAACAGGGCGGTGATATCAGCATTGCATTTACAGGAGGATATGACTACGTTGCAGCGGTTTATGCAGAAGTTTATTTAATGGCTACATCAAAGAGGAATCAACAGGAGTAGATTCCTGAGAGTTGTCATTCACTTCCGATGGTGGATGAAGTCCTTCAAACATGGTGGCGCCATAGTATAGTGCTATGAGGTATAGCATAAAGAGCGTTACACCCGCTACCAGTATCCACCGAAGTAAATTATATTTTTCCTTTTTCATCACTTTTATAAAAAAGCCGTTTCACATAAATATGAAACGGCTTTCTATTTGTTGTTAAAACGAAGATAATTTATTTACTCGTTCTTGTTGTTTTCGGCATTCTGATTTCTACTATATAAGTTCCGGCTTTCATCAAACGGAATGCAAACAACGGGTTCACACTACCTATTTTACTTGTCAAGCTCTTATCGATAGATACAAAAGACGACGGAATACGGTAATACATCAGGAAGTTCCAATTGGTCCCTCCGCTGGAATACCTGCTCAGGGGGAATGGAGCAATTTCAAAGTTACAGATCATGGCTGTATCTGTATACTCAACCGGATGGAACCGTGCGTAATTTTCAAAAATCGGACGGTCACCACGCTTGATAATCTCTGCTTTCTTCGGATTAAATGGATTACCATCTTTGTCAGTTAATTTCAGGATCACGGAGTTACCACTTTCACTCACCCTCGTGATGTTCATCACTGGCTGCCCCATAGGTACAGTAGCCGACCCATCATCCGGGAACAGATTACAGTTAGCGGTCGTTTCTGTAATCAACGGAGGATCAATCGTCGTCATGAGACCGATGTTCTTGAATACTTTAGTACCAGCTACATTGGACACTTCCACATCGTATTCATAATTAACGCCAAGCGGCAAACTGTCGGTAGCACCGTTAAATACAAATTGACCGCTGGTCAAAAAAGTAAATGGTGGTAACGTTTTCTTCTCACGCTTTTTATTCACCTGCTCGATAGTAGTATCCACGGCGGGATCAACAGCTGCAGTGTATACCCATACCGGGTATTGCTTATACATTTCATCTGCATGCTTTTTGCTGTCAGCTCTGCGAATGTCCAGCAGTTTCACCGTCATAGGACGGGTGCTACCATCCGGCATAATGGAACTGGTTTTCTGGAATGCTGTACCGCGCTCTATTTTAATCGGTGAATCCGGCACATACAAAGCATCACTCAAAAAACCTTCATCGATTTTCTTACACCCCACTGCCACTACACCCAGTAGTATAGCTGCTCCCAGCAATTTTTTCAAATTATATTTGTCAAACATACTTTTAAGTTTTTTGATGATAACTATTTCCAGTAAAACACATGGTGGTTTTCCAATACGTGCAGCACACCTGTTTTGGTGATGATACCAGTGGTTTGCAATATATATTCCTTATCCATGTCTTGCGGTGGAAAACCATCCGGGCGCGGGTCTGGGTCCAGGCCATTAATGATTTTGGCCAGCGTCATGATTCTCACTCCAGCAGAAAAAACATCTGAATAACTGGTAGACTTCACCAATTTGAATGCAAAAGGTTCTCCTACTTTATTTTTATAAATACTTGCTTCTAATGAAAGATCTGATCGTACAACAGGACCATCGAACATATAGGCCATTAGCGAATCTCTTAATTCAGGTGCTTTCAGGCTATCAATCGTGTACGTGATATTTTCATCGTTCTTAGCTTTCTGCAATGCCACTGTGCGAATCGCCAAAAATGTTTTAATAGCATAGTCAGTTGGCGCCACAAAAGTGATGTTGCTATTAACAGTTTCCTTCAACCCCGCTTTATCAATCAGCAATATGAGCGTATCAAAAAGCGGATTTGCTTTCAGATAATCATAAGTGGTCAAATCAGTATGATCATTGGTGGGACTTCCTCCAATAAAGTGGTTATCTTTTTTGCAGGAAGTAAACAGGAAGGCCAGCAATAAAATGCCCCATCCCGCTGATATACCGCATATCTTAAGTTTATTCATGTCGATGCGTTTAAAAAAGTTCAAAATATTAATTCACTTTACCCAGCCAGAAATTATTTTGAGAAAGCACGCTATTATTAAGAAATAATACGCGTCCTACTGGCCATTTCCAACCTTCTGCATCAAAGCGGCTTTGAGGGAAATTACCTCCGCCATTCATCCCAGGATTGGTCAGGTAGCCTGTTCTAACGAGGTCGTACCAACGCTGTCCTTCTGCATATAATTCACGGGAACGCTCACGGCATACTTCCTTTTTAATATCAGCATCATAAATATCCGCAGCAGTTAATTGGCTGGCGTGTGCACGGGCTCTTATTTTATTGATATCCTGTAAGGCAGCGCCTACATTTCCCTGATTGGCATAAGCTTCTGCACGCAGCAATAACAAATCAGCATATCGCATCAGAATGATGTTGGCATCTACAGATGGATCAGTGAAAGCGCCTGGGTTTTTGTAGTTGATATTCTCCCGGTTAGGCCCTGCAAATTTGCAAATCTGTACATTGAACTGATCGTCGCCATCCAGGCCACTGAAGTAATATTGAAGACGAACATCGTTCTCATCATCGTAGATGTCATAAATTAAGTCCTGGTTAGGCGCATCTCCTTTACCTTTCACATCATGCAGGAAAGGTTCCTTCAGAATGGTGAAATAGAAGCCTTTGGATATCTGCTGCTCGGCATCTCCTACCTGCATGTTAACTTCGAATACTCCTTCGGCTGATTTTCCGTGGAATACTTTAGGATACTGATCAGCGGTAAGCAATTGATATTGTCCGCTACTTTCTACTGAATCGATGGCGGCAATAGTATTGGTAAGATCTGTAGCTACGGACCCCTTGTTCAGGAAATTTCTCCACATATATGCATGCGCCAGCAGGCCCAATGCAGCGCCTTTGTTGGCTCTTACGGCTCTTTCATTACCTGACTTATATTCCATCGGCAACAAACTAATAGCATTGCGGAGATCCGCTATCACTGTGTCCAACACTATTTTTTCATTGATCCGTGGCAAGTTGGTGGCATGTGCCGGATCATCATCATATTTGGTAACCAACGGTACATCTCCCCACAAACGCACCATATAGAAATATGCATATGCACGAAGGAAGTAAGCTTCTCCCAGGAAACGCTTGCGCGTACGGGTGGGCGCATCTGTAAACGCTCTATCTGGTATGTTAGGAATATTATGCAACATAATATTGGCCTGTGTAACAATTTTGTAATAGGGCGACCAATCATGATAAGGGTCCAGGTAAGATCCAATAAAATCCGCTGTATTCAGATTATTGCCTCCCTTCACCAGGAATTGCACATCATATTGCACGAACTCTTTAAACTCAAACGCTGGTAAAGAGCCATAGGCAAAGTGCGACATACTGTTGTTCCATTCTGTATTCGTAGTTAATGCCTTACGTAACAGGGCATAACCTCCGGCCACCCCTTGTTCTGCATCCCGCTGGTTTTGCCAGAAAACCGTATTGTAAGGTGAGTTAATAGGGTCCTGGTTCAGTAGCTTCTTGCAGGACACAAAGGGCGACAATGTCAGTCCTGCTACTATTACCGCACATATATTTTTGAGAAAATTCATAACTGCTGCTTTTTAAATTAAAAACCAATATTTACACCCAGGGTAAACTTGCGCGGGATAGGATATCCTCCACCGGTATAAGTCCCCTTCTCGTCCACCGCTTCGGCATCCGGAACAGTGGACTTCTGGAACATCTTCACGTTATCGATTAAGCCGTACACCTGCAATTTGGTCAACTTGGTACGCTCCAGGAATTTAGGTGCAAAAACATAGGAAAGATTGATATACTTAATGCGCAAATAAGATCCGCTTTCAACAAAAGCAGAAGAAAAAGGTAAAAACTGGTAGTAATAGTTAGGATTATAAGGAATCACTTCTGCATACTGCGCATTATCACCCGGCTGATGCCAGCTATTAATCTTAGACGGATCAACCGCAGCAATAGCAGCGTAATCATTGGTTAAGCCAATCAACCGGTCAGACATATACTTGTTATAGATATCACGCTTCAGTGTAAAGGTCATGTAAACCTGTAATGTCAATGGACCATAAGAAAATACGTTGGTCATACCACCGGTACATGCAGGGTTGGGGTTACCGCTACGTACTTTATCATTCCAATCCCATACATCGTAGTCGCCGTTCTGATCTACCCAGATGAAATCTCCCGCCTGTACGGTGTGATTACCACCCCAATAAGTCAGTTTTTCGCCTGTTAGCGGATTGAACGGAATATCTTTTTCAGAAGCATATACCCCTTTATTTTCGATCATGTAAAACTCATTCAACGGCCGGCCTTTGGACAAGACATAGGTCATACCCGTATTCGGATCAGTTTTCACCAGATCACGGTTTCCATTAGGCAGAGCGGCAATTTGATTCTTAACAAAGGATAATATCAATGTGGTATTCCATTGGAATTTACTCTGTGGAGGCATGATGCGCCCTTGTATGGCAAACTCCATACCTGTGTTACGTACCTCTGCGGCATTGGTATTTACTTTATCATACCCCGAAGTAGAAGGAAGCAGTAAATCAAATAACTTCTTGGATGTTCCGCGATTAAACACATCTGCTGTTACATTCAAACGTCCGTTAAACATGCTCAGATCTATACCGATGTTTGACTGTATCGCCTGTTCCCAGGTCAATCCCTTCTGCGCCACACCATCTGAGAAATTAGGCGTTACCGCATTTACACCATTATACGTACCTGTTAAAGACCCACCATAGGTACCCTGGTTCATGCTATAGCTATTAAAAGGCATGTAGTAACCATCCGGTAAACTACCCGTTACACCGTAGCTACCACGGATCTTTAAAAAGTCAACCCATTTTTTCAACGGCGCCATAAACGACTCTTCTGAAATATTCCAGCCACCGGATATAGACGGGAAATATCCCCATCTGCTCTCAGGACCAAACCGGGAGGAAGCATCCGCACGATAAGCCAAAGACAACAGATACTTCTCTTTGTAATCATAGTTCACACGGGAGAAGAAAGACAACATCCCGGCTGATTTATAATCAGAACCAGATACCAGGTTACCATGGACATCATAGTACAGCAAATAATTCGGATCAAATCCCTGTACTACTTTCACGTTGTCATTACTCAATGCACCACTGCCAATACCGGTATACTCATTTTTTACGTTGTTAATGGTATTACCCAGCAACGCATTTAAATGATGATCCTTGTTTACAATATTGGTATTGTAACTAAGCGTGTTGTCGAGGTTCACATTTTCATACCGTGATTTGCTGCTCTGAGAATAGGATAACCCTATTGTATTCAACTCTCCCGGCCGGAAGATATCACGTGAATTGACACTTGACTGAATAGAGCCTATAGAAGAAAAACGAAGTTTGGGATTAAAATCATAGTTCAGCGTAAGACTGGCCGTGATATCATCATTCAAATTCTTATCTCTGCCAGAAGTCAGATCTCCGGTAAAGTTCTTTTTATCAACGTCTGAAATATTAAACAAGGAAGACAGGTACTGACCATTCACCAATGGTATTACATCCTCGCCGGGGAATACCCCTCTACCACGGGATCTATCACCACGACTTAAACGGAACAGGGAAGAGATATTCAATTTGGAGGACAACTTCACTCCCATAGCGCCAGATACTGTATACCGTTTAAACCCGGTTCCTCTGATGGTTCCTTCTTCGTTATAGTAGTTACCACTCACACGATAGTTAATGGTTTCTGATGCTCCTGCTGCAGACAAGTCATAGTTCTGGATCAGCGCATTCTGATAAAACATATCCTGCCAGTCAATTGCACCCGTAAAAGCCGGATTCAGACTGTCCGTTAACATCATCGGTAATTTTCCGTCGCGAATCTGCTCATAGGTAAGATACTTTTTCAGATAGTTCATTTTAAACTGTCTTTCCTCTGCACCACCGTATACTGTTTCAAACTTTKGCTTCTGGATAAATCCTCCATAAGTCGTGAAGTTAATCTGCGGTCTACCTTGTTTACCACGCTTGGTTTTCACAATCACTACACCATTTGCACCACGGGAGCCGTAAATAGCTGCTGCAGAAGCATCTTTCAGGATGTCGATAGATTCAATATCATTAGGGTTAATACCTGCAATGTAGTTGGTACCAGTATTATCAAATTGAGCCGCATCATCCATGGAGATGGGAATATCATCAATTACAAATAAGGGGGAACTCATGGTACGTGCGGCACTGGCGCTACGGCTGATAGACGTATTTCCTCTTACCACAAAAGATCCACGCACCCCGGGTTCGCCGGTAAAGTTTTGTACGTTCAAGCCTGCTGCACGTCCTTGCAATAACGCATCAAAACTCGGTGAAGGCAGGTTTTCTATATCCTTACCTTTCACGCTAGAAACAGCTGCTGTTACCGTTTTACGCTTTACTTCCTGGTACCCGATTACCACCACATCTTTCAAACTTTTAGCATCCGGTTTCAGGCTGATGCGGAAAGTTGTTTTACCACCCACCTCTACGGTTTGTGTTTCAAATCCAATAAATGAAATGGAGAGTTTGTTGGAGTGTCCTTTTAATGTAAGCGTAAACTGTCCGTCGGGCGAAGAGGCTACGCCATTATTGGTGCCTACTTCTTTCACAGATACCCCGGGCAATGCGCCTCCTTTGTCATCTGTAACGGTTCCCGAAATTTTCCGCTCCTGGGCCCACACCTGTAGGCATAGCAATCCCATGAGCGCTAATAGTAGCAACTTTTTGTGCATAGATTCTGGTTTAATAAATTACGCTGGAATAATCAGATTGGCTAACGCTAATGCTAATGATACCTGTTGATGTTCACTGTTGAATAAATAACAATTGCTTTTTTTGGACTTTGGTTAATTAAAAATTGTATTGAAAAATGTTGGTTGAATAGTTATAAGCAAAAAACGATAAGCAAAAAATGATGTGCTTTTGATACGCTCCGATTAGATTTAAAATGAATTAAATAAATTATAATTTGGTTGACCTTACTTGCTTTGACGGTATGCTACTTGCTCACTGTTACAATACCTTGCTCACTTACTTCATTGTTCTGGATGGAAATTATAAATGTTAAAGTTTTCCTAATAGCTACCCGATAAACAACTGACAATTCAATGACCATAATTTTTACATGATAAGCAAATGCCGTGATTGCTTAAAAACATCTGATAATAAATACGTTACAGCAATAAAACTATCTTCCCATACTCTAAAACATCAAAATAACATCATTAAATAATAATATAACACTATCTTTTTCAACTCCCCTCGACAATTACGTGACATTCACTTTTTATGCGATGCCCCTATCTGCTCGTACGCCAATCTCACTGTTACCTATATACGAAAATATGAGATGGCTAAATAAAACTCAACTTTCCATCGCCATTATTAATTCGTAATGATCCATCTGTAATATGGCCCTGATTGACAACTATTAATTATTTTTGCCGGATAAACTTTACAGCCTGAAAAAAGTACGGAAAATATTATCTGTCGTGTTACTATGTTTGTTGGGCCTCGTCATTCTCATTGGAATACTGGTAAACATCCCTGTGGTGCAGAACTTCCTGGTGGGAGAGGTCACCAGCCGCTTGTCTTCACAGCTGAAAACAAAAGTACAAATAGACCGCGTCACCTTCCGACTGTTTAACAGCATGCAGCTGGAAGGCGCACTCATAGAGGATCAGCACCACGACACCCTGCTATATGCCGGCAAACTACAGGTACGTATTACCGACTGGTTCTTTTTTCAGGACAAGCCCGTTATCAAATTCATCGGCCTCGAAAATGCACAGGTCAACCTGCTACGGTCCCGCAAAGATTCCGTCTGGAACTATCATTTCATCGAAGCAGCCTTCGGCTCTTCTACCCCCGATACCAGCCATACCCCCTCCCAGGGCCTTTCCCTGGATCTGAAAAAAATTGATCTTAAAAACATTCAGCTCAACCAGGTAGACGCCTGGGTAGGTGAAGATATGCGGGCATCCGCCAAACGCATCTACCTGGATGCCAAAAACCTGGACCTGCAAAAACATAACATCGATATACAGGAACTCACCCTCACTGAGCCCAACTTCATCATCAGCAGTTACGCGTCCTCTCCGCTACGGCATAAAAGACATCATGCCCCCGAGCCCCCCGCTACCGATACCAGCCATCAATTGCGCTGGAACGGCGCTAACTGGAAACTTATTGTAAAAGAAATTAATATAAAAAATGGCGTCTTCGGCGTAGATAACCCGGACGACAGCACGAAAATAGAGCCCGGCTATTTTGCCCCACATCATATTCGCTTTAATGACATTAACCTGTCGCTCACCAACACCAGCCTGGTGAAAGACAGCATCATCGGGGATCTTAACCTCACCACCAAAGAACGTTGCGGCTTTGAAGTAAAAAAACTCAGCAGCCGGTTTAAAATGTCGCCCGTGGAAATGGAGTTCTCCCAGCTGGACCTGGAAACGAACCGCAGCCATATTGGCGACTACTACACCATGCAATACAGCGATATCAATGATATGAGCAATTATATCGATGATGTTTTTATGCAGGCCCACTTTAAAAACTGTAAACTATCTTCCGACGATATTGCCTTTTTTGCCCCTCCCCTTTCTACCTGGAAAAAAGAGATTATCCTCAATGGAAAGGCCCGTGGCCCTGTCAGCAACCTGAAAGCTTCCGACATTGAACTGGAAGCCGGCAGCACCACCCGCATGAAAGGAAGCTTCGAAATGCGCGGCCTGCCGGATATCAATGAAACCTTCATCGACTTCCACGCCGAAGAACTGGTGACCACCGGGAAAGATGTGATGCAAATCATGCCAATCGTAAAAGATATTGTCAATACCGTTCGGATCGATCGCCTCACTGCCATCCGCTTCCAGGGTAGCTATACCGGATTTATCAACGACTTTGTGGCCTACGGCCAGTTTCAGACCAACCTGGGCAAACTCAACTCGGATCTGAACTTCAAAACCAGCCGTGATGTGCCCGTTTACTCCGGAAGCCTCACCGCTACCAAATTTGATATCGGTAGTCTTTTCGATAACAGCAACCTCTCCACCATTTCCCTGGATGCGAAAGTAGATGGAGCCGGTTTCAATTTCAAAACGCTGAAAGCCAGCGTAKACGCCAACGTACAGGAAATTTCCCTTTTCGGATATAATTATCAGAACATCAAAACAAAAGGGGAAATGAGCCGCAAATTCTTTAACGGCTCCCTCACCGCCAATGATCCTAACCTGGATATGGACTTTGCCGGTACCATCGACTTCAACGAAGCCTTGCCGGTATTCAATTTCAATGCAGATGTTCGTAAGAGTGACCTGAAAGCATTGCGCATCACGGAAGATTCCGTTACCCTGCAGGCGAAGGTAGACCTGAACGTCGCAGGTAGCAATATCGACAACTTCAACGGTATCGCCCGGATGTATGAAGTGTCCGTATTCAAAGATAAACGCCGCCTGGAGTTCGACTCCCTCAACGTGTCGTCTCATATGGTGGATAATCAAAAACTGCTGGAATTTTCCGGTAGCGAAATCGCCGGCTTTGTAAAAGGCCAATACAGCTTCCTCCAATTGCCGGACGCATTCCACCTGTTACTCTATAAATATTATCCCAGCTATTTCAGCCCTCCCCAACATATCAGCGATAACCAAAACTTCACCTTCGCCTTTAACCTGGGAGAAGTGGATAAATTGCTGAAAGGCTTTACCAAACAGTTTTCCGGCTTTAACGACAGTAAAGTAACGGGCGCCCTCAGCACCATGAACGGCGGCAACCTGGCACTCAATATTAATGTACCGGAAGCAGGCTACGAGCATTATCATGTACAGGATTTACAGGTAAAGGGAGATGGGAACTTCAACAAAGTCAATATCAGCACCAGTATTGGCAAGGTGCTGTCCGGCAAAAATGTAATCCTCGAAAACCCGTTGATACTCGCCAGTTCCAGCCACGACACCTCTTATGTAAAGGTAGACCTGGCCGCAGAAGATACGTCTTCCCTGGATGGCTTCTATGCACGGATCATTACCGTACCGGAAGGTGTAAAAATCAACTTCCTGAACAGCGCCTTCACCGTCAATGAACGGCAATGGAATGTAACACCAGGTAATGAAATTTACTGGAGCAAACATTTCCTCACGGTAAAGAACCTCCGCATTAACCGTAACGACCAGCTGATTACCATTGAAACCAATGAGTATAATCCGGACGAATCGAAATTTATTGTTACACTCAAAAACCTGAACCTGGCCGACGTGATCCCGGCACAGCTCATCACTACGCGTATAGAAGGTATTACCGACGGGACCATCAATATCGCTGATCCTACCCAAAACCTGGATATCAACACCGCACTCAGAACCAGAGAGCTGCGTATCGATAATGACTCCATCGGCATTCTAAATGTAGATGGCAGCTATCATCACAAAACAGGCATCGCTACCTTTAATATCCAGTCGGATAACGAAGGAAAAGCATTCCTGGCACAGGGTAAGGTAGGCTTGCTGGCCGCGAACCAGGATATAGATGCTAACATCAAGCTCAATGGCACCTCCATCAGCCTGTTGAATAAATACCTGGCAGGCTATGTATCTCAGCTAACGGGTAGCGTAGCAGGTACCCTGAACGTCAGTGGCACCACGGCCCTTCCTTCTGTAAAAGGAACGCTTACCCTGGATACTATTGGAGTAACTGTAGATTATCTGGGCACCCACTACCGGATTCCGAAACTCACCGTGAATGTGGATGATAACCTGATCGAATTCGGCAACTTCTCACTAATAGATAAAAATAATACCATAGGCAAGGGCAGTGGCTATATCAGTCATGACCACTTCGACAAACTCAACTTCGATTTCGACGTAACCGGCCGTGGATTTGTGTTCCTGAACACCAGCTCCAAAGATAATGACCTGTTTTATGGAGATGTAATTGCCGATGGTAAAGTATATTTCTCCGGTCCGCTGAATGATATGCAAATGCACATCATCGCCCGCCCCATCAAAGGCACGCATTTTTATCTACCAATGTCTGACAGCAAGGATATCGGTAAATATGATTACATCACTTTCAAAACATACGGAAAGGAAATAGCGGAAAAGAAGAAGAAGAAAGATAATACCAAACTCACCGTAAAACTGGATATCGCCGCTAATCCGGATGCGCAGATAGACGTCATCCTGGATGCCACCACCGGCGATATCATTTCGGCCAACGGTACCGGTAACCTCCAGGTCACCGTGAACACCGAAGGCGACTTTACCATGTTTGGTAACTATGAGATCAACAACGGGTCTTATAACTTCACTTTCCAACGCTTAACCAGCTGGAAGTTCGACATCGAGAAAAACAGTACCATTACCTGGAACGGTGATCCATCCGAGGCGAGAGTAAACATCATGGCCAAGTACTCGTTGCCGAAGGTGAGTCTGTACAACCTGGTAGGACAAGGTACCAACGCACAAAACGATAAACTGGCTACCCGTACCGAAAAAGTAGACGTGGAAATTAATCTGCGGGGCGCCCTATTGAAACCGGATATCACTTATTCTATCGAATTACCGGAAGTAGGTAGTCTGGCGTATGAAAGTGGTGTGGCGGCTCACCTGAAAGAAATTAATAACGATCAGAATAAAGCGTTATTCCAGGTATGGGGACTGCTGTTCTCTAACCAGTTCCTGCCGGATGATGCGTCATCCACCGCTGCCGCTAATGTGGGTATTACCGGTAAAAACAGTGTGGGGCAAGCCCTCTCAGCACAGGCGCAGGCCATTTTAAATAACATTACCGGCGCATTGCTGAAAGGCAGTGGCATTGGTGTAAATGTTAACTACCGTGCGTATAACGTGGGTGGGCCCCTGGATAATTCTTCCGTAGACCGCAACCAGGTGAGTGCCGGTATTACCAGTAATCTCTTTAATAATCGCTTCCGTTTATATGCCGGTGGGGATTACGACTGGGGTAAAACAGCTACTTCCGCCAATACCAACCGGTTTGCGGGCGACTTCCGTATTGAATATCTGCTCACTCCTGATGGCCGTTTCCGTATTAATGCGTTCAGCAAAACGGACTACGACGTATATAACCTCAACAACCGTACGAAATCTGGTGTGGGTATTTCCTATATCAGGGAGTACAACCGTTTCAGTGAATTATTTGGCGGCAACCGCCGTTCCCGTACACCATTAATGGATTCGCTCCGCAAAGCTGCGGCCCTGAAACAGGAACAGGAAGATGGCGAGAAAGTAAAGGCAGATACCATTCCCATTAAATAACATGGATACAAAAACAGCAAAGGAGCAAAACCTGTAAATGCAGGCATTGCTCCTTTGTGCGGCTTAAATGATATTGAAGTACTTTTCGATACTTCAACCTTTTACGCGTTACCCAATGAAATCGTCACTATTATCCTTTCAAAATTTCGTGTCCTAATTTATCTCTTTTTGTTTTCAGGTAAGTCTCGTTATGTGGGTTGGGATGAATTTCGATGGGTACATTTTCCACTACTTCCAGGCCATAACCACTTAATCCGGCGCGTTTACGCGGATTGTTGGTAATCAGGCGCAGTTTGCTGATACCCAGTTGACGGAGGATTTGTGCACCTACGCCATAATCGCGTTCATCCATTTTAAAGCCCAGTTCCAGGTTGGCTTCTACGGTATCCAGTCCTTCTTCCTGCAGCTTATAGGCTTTCAGTTTGTTCATCAGGCCAATACCTCTTCCTTCCTGGTTCATATATAATATAAGGCCTTTCCCTTCTCTTTCCACCATTTGCATGGCGGCATGCAGTTGTTCACCACAATCGCAGCGCAGGGAGTGAAGGATATCACCGGTTACGCAGGAAGAGTGTACGCGTACCAGTATTGGTTCATCTTTTTTCCAATCGCCTTTCTTCAATGCCATGTGGATTTCACCGGAATTGATTTGTTTGAATGCGATGAGTTCAAAATTGCCGTATTTGGTAGGCATTTGCACTTTTACGCCTTCTTCTATCAGTGTTTCGGTGCTGAGGAGATAAGCGATCAGGTCTTTTATGGAGATGAGTTTCAGGTCAAATTTGTCGGCTATTTCGCGAAGTTGCGGTAAGCGGGCCATGGAACCATCTTCATTCATGATTTCCACCAGTACGCCGGCAGGTTCGAATCCGGCCAGTCGCGCCAGGTCGATGGTAGCTTCGGTGTGGCCAGAGCGACGTAATACGCCACCGGTTTTGGCTTTCAGCGGAAATATATGGCCGGGTTTACCGAGGTGTTCCGGTTTGGTAGTAGGATCGATCAGGGCCTGAATGGTTTTGGCTCTGTCGTGTGCGGAAATACCGGTAGTACAGCCATGTCCGAGTAAGTCAACGGATACGGTGAACGGGGTTTGATGCAGGGCGGTATTATCGCGTACCATCAGCTCCAGTCCCAGTTCTTCGCAGCGTTCTTCCACTAAAGGAGCGCATATCAGCCCACGGCCGTGGGTACTCATAAAATTGATAATCTCAGGTGTTACGTTGCGCGCTGCTGTTATAAAGTCACCTTCGTTTTCACGGTCCTCGTCATCTACTACGATCACCAGTTTACCGTTTTTTATATCTTCTATTGCTGCTTCTATTTTATCTAACATATTAAATTCCCTCCGGGTCAGTAATGTTGAATTGCGCAAAGTTACAACATATACATGTGAAAAACTGAGGGAAGGGATTCGGGTTTTGAGACAAAATACCTACTGTTATTATGTAGGTTATACTCACCAACTTTCACATATAAAAAATTAGCACCATCTTTGATTACCGCATACATTTTAAACCCCATAAAGTTCACTCTGGTTAAAGGTTTCATTCATTATTAATAACGCCAATTTGAGAATTTATAATTTTTGGGAGAAATCTTGAAAATTTCGCTTGCGAATCCGCAATCAGCTAGATACCATGCAATTTTTTCTTGACGCATTGAGATATTCACAGTGTACTTAACAATTTGTTAATTTCAAGTTAAAATTATAACGAGAAAATTACCCACCTTTGCGGCTGATTCAACAACATCTTTGCTTTATGGGGTTTAAAAAATTACTCTTAACAACATTAGTTCTGTTTGTTTCCATCTTCACTTTTGGTCAGGTTACAACCGGTAGCATGACTGGTTACGTAAAAGACGACAAAGGAGAAGGATTAATTGGTGCAACAGTTAAAGCCGTGCACGTTCCATCTGGTACTATCTATGGTACTACGACGCAGGAAGGCGGCCGTTACAACATCCCTAACATGAGGGTAGGTGGACCATACACCATCACCGTTTCATTTATCAGCTTCCAGGAACAAAAGGAAGAGAATGTAAGCCTCCCATTGGGTCAGACATTCAAAATTGATTTTAAATTGCAGTCCTCCTCTACCGCACTGAAAGAGCTGGTAGTAACAGGTAAGCAAAGCACCACCTTTAACAGTTCCCGTACCGGTGCAGCTACTTACATCTCCAGAGAGCAGTTACAGAATCTGCCTTCTTTAAACAGAGGTATCCAGGACTTTACCAAACTGACTCCTCAAGCAGGTAAAGGCCTCACTTTTGCAGGCAGAAACAACCTCTACAACTCCTTTACTGTAGATGGTTCCCTGTTCAGCAATGCCTTTGGTTTATCCGATTTACCAGGTGGTGCTACTAACTCTCAGCCTATCAGTCTCGATGCAATTGATCAAATCCAGGTGAACCTGGCGCCGTATGATGTTAAACTGAGTGGTTTCACTGGTGCAAACATTAATGCTGTAACCAAATCTGGTACGAACGAATTCTCCGGCTCTGTTTACACCTTTATCAGAAGCACAGACCTCACTGGTGCTAAAGTAAAAGGTGCAGATGTTAGTAACGATAAATACAGCCTTAACCAATATGGCTTCCGTGTAGGTGGTCCGATTATCAAAAATAAATTGTTCTTCTTCGTGAATGGTGAGTTGGAAAGACAAAGTTCTCCAGGAAGCAATTTCCGCGCTAACCGCGGTACCGATGGCCCTGGCATTTCCAATGTGAAGGCATCTGATCTCGACCAGGTAAAAACAGCCCTACAGAAATTAGGCTATGATCCTGGTGCTTATGAAGGCTACGAGTTTCAACAGAATAACGAAAAAGTAACCGCACGTATCGACTGGAACATCAATTCCAAGAATAAGTTCAACTTCCGTTATTCTTACATGAACGCATTCCGGGATATCAACTCGAGTACTTCTAACTCCAATACTGGTCGTGGTCCAAGCCAAACCAGCTTACTGTTCCAGAATACCAGCTACCGTCAATACAATAAGATCAATTCTTATGTAGCGGAACTGAATAGCTCCATCTCCAACAAAATGTCTAACAACCTGTCTGTAACCTATAGCAGGTTCCGTGACTACCGTACTGCACCAGGTGGCTTGTTCCCACTGATAGACATTGAAGATGGCAATGGTAAAAACTACATCTCCGCAGGTTCTGAACCTTTCAGTGCAGTGAACAAACTGAGCCAGGATCTGGTACAATTTGCCAACAACTTTAACCTGTATTCAGGTAAACATACCTGGACATTTGGTGTAGCTGGTGAATACTTCAAATTCAGCAACGCATTTGCGCAGTTCTATCTCGGTCAGTTCCGTTATAAAGACATGACCTCTGCATTGGCTGCACTGGGTGGCGACCAAACGGTTCAACCTACGCTGTACCAGCTGTCTTATTCTGCCATCAAAGGTAATCCGGCTCCATCTGCTGACTTAAGTGCGGCTACTGCTTCTGCTTATGCACAGGATGAATTCCAGATCAAGGATAATTTCAAACTGACTTATGGAGTAAGATTTGATGTTCCTTTCTACCCTACCAAACTGGATAAGAACCCGACTATTGATGCGGTATCATTCCGTAACGGTGAACATCTGGACGTAAGCGTTCTGCCGAAAGCCAAACTGATGGTATCACCACGTATCGGTTTCAACTGGGATGTTAAAAATGACCAATCATTACAGATCCGCGGTGGATCAGGTATCTTCACTGGTCGTATCCCGTATGTATGGGCAGTTAACCAGGCAGGCCAGAATGGATTGCTCTATGGTAACGACAAAATCACCAACTTTGCTGGTGCTAATGCCCGCCCATTCAATCCTAATCCGGGTGCATACATTCCGCCTAATCCATCCGCTCCAAACAGCGTGCTGATTAACGTAATGTCTCCCGATTTCAAATACCCACAGATCTGGCGTACTAACCTGGCAGTAGACGTATTATTACCAGGTAAAATCCTCGGTACCTTCGAAGGTATCTACACGAAAGATATCAACGCTGTATACCACAGAGATGCTAACCTCGTAAACCCAACCGGTAAGTCTGTAGGACCAGGTGCACGTGATACTTTCCCTACTAATAACCGCGTAAGCCCGAAAGCAACCAATGCTATCGTATTGGATAATACCTCCAAAGGCTGGTCTTACTCTTTGTCTGCACAGTTCTCCAAAACATTTGATTTTGGTCTGTATGCTTCTGCTGCTTATGCTTACCAGAATGCGAAAGACATCACTTCCAGCCCTGGATCTCAGGCTGCCAGTGCGTTCAACGGTAACGCTGTTGTGAATGATCCGAACAACCCGGTATTATCATACACCGGATTCCTGGTGCAACACAGAGTAGTAGCAACCCTGTCTTACAAAATTCAGTATGCGAAAGTGCTCGCTACAACGGTATCTGTTGTCTACGAAGGATCTCCTTTCTCTGACGCATTTAGTAATACCCGTATCAGCTACGTATATGCAGGTGACATGAACCATGATGGTTCTACCACTAACAACGACCTGATCTACGTTCCAAAAGATAAAAACGACATCATCCTCATTCCAAGTAAAGTAGCTGCTGGTGCTCCAGCTGATACCCGTACCCCAGATCAAATCTGGAGCGATCTGGATCAGTTTATCTCCAAGGATAAATACCTGAACAGCCGCAGAGGACAGTTTACTGAAAGAAATGGTGGTCAGTATCCATGGTGGAATCACTTTGATGTGAAAATCATCCAGGACATCGACTTCGCGAAAATTGCTCCAAAAACCAAAAGCAAATTGCAGGCAACCCTTGATATCATCAACTTCGGTAACCTGCTGAACAGTAACTGGGGCGTAGCAAAAACTGTTGCTAACCCTGCTTTCTTAACCTACCGTGATAGCAACGGCCCAGGTGGACAAGCCCGTTACTCTTTCAATAATATCAAGAGCCCATTCAATGACTTCACCTCTGTGTTGTCCAGATGGCAGATGCAGGTTGGTATAAGATATATCTTCAACTAATCTGTTATAAATTGACTTTTACGAGAGGGCGTCCCTGATGGGACGCCCTCTCGTTTTATAATAAACCCACTCCCATTCCCGTTATACCCCAAATCCTGACCCTTGATACGTATTCTTATCCTGTCACTCGCTTTCCTTCTCCCTCTCCAACGCATACACGCGCAAAATATCGTCGCCAACCCGGGCTTCTCAGATGTCAACATCTGCACCGAATACAACTTTCCCTGTGCCCCCAGCGCCTGGGAATCCGTAGCACCCAATACCAGCAAAATTATGTACACGGAAGACAGAGGCAATCGTTACATTACCCTCACCCTCTATAGCAGCATTGATCCCAATTTCCGCTCCTATAGCGAAACACAGCTACTCTGCCCCTGCAGAAAGGAAAAGAGTACCAGTTGAAATTATATACCCTGATGGAAGARGACCGCCCTTACCCCCCTCCCGGCGTATTATTCGACTCCGGTCTCATACACCGCTGGACACCCCGCCCCTTGGCCATGCCCGCCACACTATACTTTTCAAGAGATACCGATAAACACCCGGAAAAAAAATGGACCGTACTGGAAAAAACATTCGTAGCTCCCGCCGACGCCCGGTACATGATTATCGGCAACTTTGATTCCATCACCAACAACTATCCACGCAATGAAGCTTTTTACCTGAACATCGACAGTGTATCCCTCACACCCTTAGCCGGTGCTATCTGCGCGAATACCAAAGAAACTGCCGCGAAACTATACGCGATGCACGACCGCCACCATTTCATTTCGCCGGACAACGATCTGCAACCCGTGGAAACACCCAAACTACAAACCGTTTTTTATACCCCCGGCAGTTGTGATACCCTGGTGTTGAAGACTGACTTCTTTCTTCCTAAAAGTAAAAATATCAACCCCACCTACGCCGGTCAGCTGGAAACAGCGCTGAAGCCAACAGGGGCCGTACTTCGCCGCAAAATCAAACTCACCGGATACGTATTTAAAAACCCCAGCGAAAAATACAACGAAGTGATGGCGCAAGACCGCGCACAGGCAGTAGCCAGCTTCCTGGTGTACAAAAAAGGCTACAGCTTCGACGACTTTATTATTACCGGCATTGGGAAATTGCCTCCCGATGGCGACTCCACCGAACGCGTGGAGCTCGTGAATTGCCAACCTGCAGAAGAGGTAACGGTATCGGTTACACGTACTGATACCTTGCTCATCCCAGACCTCCTATTCCAGGTAAACAGCCATGAACTGGAAAATAAAATGCAACATTCCCTGGATAGCCTTATTGATAAAATTCCTTCCGGCGATCACATATCCATTAGCGTTACCGGACATACCGATAATACAGGCACCAATATCTACAACCAGGAACTATCTATGCGCCGGGCCTTTACTGTAGCAGATTATATACGCAATAAAAAACCAGGTAGCCATATCTCCGCAGTAAATGGAATGGGAGAATCCATGCCAGTAGCTGATAACCGTACCCCGGCAGGCAGGCGAAAAAACAGGCGCGTGGAAATTGTAATTTATTACCTGTCGGAATGATCCAAAAGTACGTCGTCGAACAGGGATGAGGGCTTTCCTTCCTACGAAAACGGAAATTTATCCCGCCATTTTCCCCCGACTTTTTCCCGATTGCGTAAACGCGCCGGAATACTTTTGCCTAATTTTGCCACCCGGAAATCAAGCCTTCTACCGGCAAATCAGGAAAGCATTTACATTATTTAAACGGCTATGCACCATCTATTCAACACAAAATTATTCGTGCTGCTCCTCACCGGATGCAGCATTACCGCACCATTAGCAGCCCAACAACGCCACCGTCACAACCAACCTAAGAAAGATACCATTCCGGCCACCAACACCGATCAAAAAGTATTGGGCGAAATTGTGGTGACTGCCAGCAGGAAACCCGTATCACTCGATAATATTCCTTCTTCCGTAACAGTTATTACCCGCAAAACACTGGAAAACGATTTGCGTATCAATACTGATGTAACAGACATCCTGGCAAAAGAAGTACCCGGCCTGGCGCCTGGTACACAAACCAACAGCAACGTGGGACAATCACTCCGTGGCCGCTCTGTACTGATTATGATCGATGGTATTCCGCAATCTACCCCACTCCGCAACGGAGAAGTAGACATGCGCTCCATAGATCCCGCGGTACTGGAAAGAGTAGATGTACTGAAAGACGCCACCGCCATCTACGGCAACGGTGCTACCGGAGGCCTGATCAACTATATCACTGCTACCCCTAAAGAAGACAAAGTCCTGTCCGGCAGAACCAGCCTCAACACCACCGGCTCCCTTACCAACCTGAAAAATAGTGTAGGCGGCCGCGTTAGTCAGCTGCTACAGGGAAAATATAAAAAGTTCGATTACATCGTGAGTGGTGTAGCCGAAGAAACCGGCGAATACAAAGACGCGAAAGGCAAGCTGGTAGGGCCTAATTATAGCCTCGGAGAAACCAACAGTTATAATGTGTTTGCCAAAACCGGCTATCAGATCAACAGCCGGCAACGCTTACAGCTGATGTACAACTACTACCGCAGCCAGCAAAACTCGAACTATACCGTAGTAAACGGCGATATTGCCAAAGGTATTCCTTCTTCCGGCGTCCTGGGGCAACCTGCCGGCGTACCTACGGGGTCCAGAGGTAATCATAACCTGCACCTCACCTACCAGGCCGACAGCCTCATAGGCGGTACCTCTCTGAATGCCGATGCCTACTACACTTCCCGCGACGATATCTTCTACGTGTCCTTCGGACGCTTTGAAGGCGGCGACGGCCAATCACATACCCTGGATAAAAAGAAAGGATTGCGCCTGATGCTCAGTTCTCCACTATCCAACAAATACGATTTTTCCGGCACCCTTTCCTATGGCGCCGATCTGCTGAATGACGTGACCTCACAGCCACTGGTGGATGGCCGCATTTGGGTCCCTGAGATGAATATGCTGAACTATGCCCCTTTTGCAGAAACCCAATGGAATTTGTGGCAAAACCTGATCGTGAAAGCTGGGGTAAGAGTAGAAAAGGTACACGTTAGTGTGGATGATTACAACACACTGCCGCTCACCAACAGCAATGGCAGCGTGCCTCCCAGCATTCGCGTAAAAGGTGGCAGCCTGGACTACACCGCTACCTTGTTTAACGCTGGTATCCGATATAACCGCCTGCCCGCTTTCATGCCCTACGTCAGCTTTTCACAGGGCTTCTCTGTAGCCGATGTGGGCCTGGCACTGCGTGATGCCAAAGTAGACGACCTGAAAAAAATCAATACTGAAGCAGTGCTCGTGAATAACTATGAACTGGGCTTTGTCAGCGAACATAAAAAATTCCGCTTTGAACTCAGCGGCTTCCTGAGTACCTCCAAACTCGGCGCCGACATGATATTTGATCCCAATACAGGGCTGTTTAATGTGAGCAGAACACCTGAACGCATATACGGTGTTGAAGCAGCTATCACCTACCAACCCCTGCATAACCTGGATCTCAGCGCCAGCTACAGCTATGTGGAAGGAAAAGCAGATACTGCAAAAACAGGCGGACAATACAATGTATACCTCAATGGCAGAAGAATTGCGCCGCCTAAAGTAACCGGTAGCATCAACTATCGTCCGTTGAAAGAGCTGGAATTGCGCCTGCAATACATGGGCATTAATGGGCGGGATCGTTTTGAGAAAAATGCGAAAGGCGTATATAATGGAAACGAAGGCCGCGTAAAGCCTTATAACCTCGTTAATTTCAACGCCAACTATAAAGTAACGCCACGTACCATGCTCACATTAGGCATTGAAAACCTTTTCAACGAAGACTACTTCCCCGCACGTGCACAATGGTTTATGATTCCAAATCAATATGCCAAAGGACGAGGCGCTGCATTTAATATAGGCGTTATCGTTAGTTACTAATAAAAGAAAGGTAACTGTAAAAATAAATCCATAGCAATTTTCCAGGTGGCGGTATCATGCCGCCCACCTGGAATCTCCAGGTAAAACACCTCTTTATCCGGCTTATACCCCTTCMCCAGTAACTCTTTTATCAAATCCCGGGTATCGTCAATACTGTCAATCACCCCATTTTGATTCCTGTCCGCCGTTTCATCAGCGGTACCGCATTCAAAGAAAAACTGCTGCCCCGGATGTTTATGACCATGGCGAATCAATTGGTGCATAATGCGATGTTGCTGATCGTCGTACCCTTCCCCCAACGGCTTGCTCCGCCACCACAAGGCGCCTGAAAATACGCCAGCCAGCTGGAATACGTCGGGGTAACGCCAGGTAATATCCAATGCAGATAAGCCTCCCAGAGAGAAGCCCGCAAAAGCCCGCTGCCGGATTTCGATATCGGGAAACTGCTGTTGTAAAAAAGGAAGTAACTCCCGGATAATAAAACAGGTGTAATTTTCCGCCAATGCGCCCTGTCCCTGGTAATCCAATATGCCTGCTGTACCGTATTCCGCGCGGCGTTGTGCGCCTGCATGAATACCAGCTATCAACACGCCAGCCGGAATTTTATCCAGCATAGCACCCAGTTCCTGTCCGTCGTTTACCAGTAATAACACGGTCGGAGATTCGCCGCTGAAATAAGTATCCAGCACCACTTCCCGCTGCAGATACAAAGAATTGATATAATGTTGACACGTTTGCACGCCAACAATTTACCAATAAACCAATAATCTTCTTTAAATTTAACTAAATGCTTCCCGTGACCGAAAACTATTTGAAATGGCATTCTCCCAGTCTGGGAAAGGAGTTTGAAATGCTGGTATTCGGCGACAGCGGATATCCGTTACTACTCTTTCCCACCTCCATGGGACGCTACTATGAAAGCAAAGATTTTGGCCTTATTGAGGCCATCCGCTGGTTTATTGACGAGGGCAGAATCCGGGTGTACTGCCCCGACAGCATAGACACCGAGAGCTGGTATAACAAGCAGATCCCGCCTGAACAAAGAGCGTATAATCATACCTGTTATGACAAGCTGCTCATGGAAGAAGTGCTGCCCCGTATGGAAGCAGAAACCGGGCAACAACGGATTGTCGTTGCCGGCTGCAGCTTTGGTGGCTATCATGCTGCCAACTTTGCCTTCCGTCATCCGGAAAAGGTATCTTATTTATTTAGCCTGAGCGGTATTTTCGACATCACCCCCCGGGTAGATGGCTATTACAACGATAATATTTACTTCAATAATCCAACAGATTATATGCCCGGCAACCAGCACGCTGATCTGTGGCGCATGGGCATCGTGCTGGGCGTAGCCGACCGGGATGTTACCCGGCCGCAAAATGAACAATTGTCGGGATTACTGGCCACCAAAAAAATTGCGCACTGGCTGGATGTACGGCCACAAACTACGCACGACTGGCCCGTATGGCGGGAAATGCTGCCCCATTATCTATCACTCATTAAGTAAGTGCTGTATGAAAAAAATTGGTATCCTCTTCGGACAGGAAAACACTTTTCCCCAGGCTTTTGTAGACCGCGTGAATCGCATTAATCCGCCTGGCATCTTCGCTGAATTTGTCACCATTGATAAGGTTATGCAAGGCGCTGATAGCGGCTATGCTGTAATCCTGGACCGTATTTCGCAGGATGTGCCCTTCTACCGGGCCTACTTAAAAAACGCCGCCGCCGCAGGTACGGCGGTGATCAACAATCCCTTCTGGTGGAGTGCAGATGATAAATTTTTTAATAATGCTTTGGCAGATAAAATAGGCATCCATGTGCCGAACACCGTGCTGCTCCCCTCCTATAAGTTACCGGATGAAACCACCGATAAATCATTCCGCAACCTGATTTATCCGTTCGACTGGAACACCATTTTCGACTATGTTAGCTTTCCCGCCTACATGAAACCTTACGCCGGCGGCGGTTGGAAAAATGTATACCGGGTAGAAGATAAAGACGATTTTTTCCATAAACACAGCGAAACCGGGCAACTGGTGATGATGTTGCAGGAAGAAATTAATTATAGCCAGTATTACCGCTGCTTCTGTATTGGTGGCAAGCATGTACGTATCATGCCGTATAATCCTAAACAACCGCACGAACGACGCTATGATGCCAGTTATGAGCCCAGCCCGGAACTGGCCGCACAAATCACAGAACAGGTATTGGCATTGAACCAGCACCTGGGTTATGATTTTAATACAGTGGAGATGGCCGTACGCAGCGAAGTACCTTATGCGATAGACTTCTGCAATCCTGCTCCGGATGCTGATCTCCACTCTATTGGCGCCGAACATTTTGAATGGGTAGTAGAAACCAGCGCCCGTTACGCCATTGAAAGGGCGATGGCGCAGAAACCAGGGAAAGATAATCTCACCTGGGGCAAGTTTGTGCAACGTAGCCCGGCGAAGGCCGCAAAACCTGCTGCCACCGCAGAGAAGAAGAAAGCAGCCGCCGCTAAGCCAAAGAAATCCGCAACAGAAAAGGCTCCCAAAACACCTGCTAAAAAAAGCACGGATAAAAAAAGCGCTGTTAAAAAACAACAAAAAGAAAAATGAGACCGTTTACTGCACTAAATTTGTTTTAGCTTTTAGCCATTGGCTTTTAGCATTTTAGCAAATGCAGCAAAGATTAACATATCATATTCTCCGCTGCATTTACTAAAAGCTAACTGCTAAAAGCTAACTGCTACTAAAATATCCGCTATGTTAAAAGCCTTTACGCTGGGAATTGAAGAAGAGTACATGGTCATTGATCCCGTTACCCGGGAACTTCGCTCCCATGAACAAAAAATAGTAGAACAGGCACATAAAGTGATCAGCGACCAGGTAAAGGCTGAATTTCATCAGGCAGTAGTGGAAGTAGGTACCCGTGTTTGTGCCAATATTGACGAAGCCAGATCTGATGTAGCCCTGCTTCGTCGTACCATTGCACAAATTGCCGGCGACCTGGGATTCAATATCGGCGCTTCCGGTACCCACCCCTTCAGCAAATGGGAAAAACAACTCATCACCGATCATCCCCGCTATTTCGAAATAGTGAACGAAATGCAGGATGCTGCCCGTTCTAATCTTATCTTCGGATTACATGTGCATGTAGGTATGGAAAACCGTGAGATGGCAATTCATATAGCCAACTCCGTTAGATATTTCCTGCCGCATATTTTTGCGCTGAGTACTAATTCTCCTTTCTGGGAAGGCCGCAACACAGGCTTTAAATCGTTTCGTACCAAGGTATTCGACAAATTTCCGCGTACCGGTATCCCTGATTACTTTGCCAGCATTGAAGAATACGATAACTATATCAAGCTGCTGGTAAAAACCAATTGTATAGACAACGCCAAAAAAGTATGGTGGGACCTGCGGGTGCATCCCTTCTTCAATACAGTAGAATTCCGTATTTGTGATGTGCCGATGACCATCGACGATACCATTATGCTGGCCGGCCTTTTCCAGGCCGTATGCGCCAAAATACACAAGCTGCGCATGCAGAACCTCAACTTTATTATCTACAACCGCGCCCTGATTAATGAAAATAAATGGCGGGCATCCCGCTATGGTATTGATGGTTACCTGATTGATTTTGGGAAAGAAATAGAAGTCAATACCCGTTCGCTTATCTTCGAACTGCTCGACTTTATCGATGATGTAGTGGATGACTTAGGCAGCCGGGAAGTAATAGATGCCACCACCCGCATCATGGAAACCGGCACCGGCGCTGATAAACAGCTACAGGTATTTGCCGATACCAATGATCTCGTAGCCGTGACAGATTTCATACATCAGGAGTTTCTGCGGGGCTGTTAGCACAGATTTCGTAATTTTGCAGTATGCATCCAATTAAAAAAAGCTGGAAGGTAGCTGTGCTGGATATGTACGAGGGTGTTCCTAATGAAGGGATGCGCTGTATTCGTGAAATATTGACGAAATACGCCAGCATGCACGCGCTGGATCTCCAATTCGATGAATTTGAAGTACGGCAACAAATACAGGTACCCGATACATCTTACGATATTTATATTTCCACCGGCGGCCCCGGCAGCCCGGTAGATAGTGAAGGCAGTGCCTGGGAAACCGCCTATTTCTCTCTCATTAATGATTTGCTGGAATGGAATCGTGTGCAGGCGGTGAAGAAGCCAGCCTTCTTTATTTGCCACTCCTATCAGATCATGTGCCGGTACTATAAACTCGGCAATGTATGCAAACGTAAATCACCCGCTTTTGGCGTTTTTCCGGTACATAAAAGCGCTGCCGGCATGCGCGAAAAAGTTTTCAGCGCACTCCCCGATCCTTTTTTTATTGTGGATAGCCGCGACTGGCAAGTGATAGAACTGGACTACGAAAATTTGCAGGCCATGGGTGGACATGTACTGGCACTGGAAAAAGAACGACCGCATGTACCGCTGGAAAGAGCTACCATGGCCATCCGGTTTAATGAGCATTTCATTGGCACCCAATTTCACCCGGAAGCAGATGCCGCTGGTATGCACATGTACCTGCAACAGGAAGAAAAGAAAAAACAAGTGGTCAATCACCACGGACTGGAAAAATATAATAGCATGATCAGCCAGCTCACTGATCCGGACAAGATTATGCTTACACACGATCGCTTCATTACCGCGTTCCTGGACTATGCGATTTACGGCGGACTGTCTGACCGGCTGGCTGCTATTGAACGACTGGTACAAGTGGCCGCCCATAACGATAATGAGCACTCGTTCTTTTAACTAAAAGACACCATGATTCCGCTTATCAGAACCGCCTATAACGCACAATTTACGGCTGCCAAATACCAGGATTTTTTAGATGGTATTGCAGCAGACACTGGTGTGAAACCTGCTTTCCGCATTGCCGAAACCCCGGTATTTGTACCGGCTACGCTCGGCAATAAACTGGTGCAGGCCTGCGAAGAAATTGTGAACGTCATCCTTCGCCCCGACTTCAAAACCATCACACAGGATGCCATTCCACCGGCGATGAAACTGCCGCGTGAAAATGAACATCCCCACTTTATTGTGATCGACTTTGCCGTATGTAAAACACCAGAAGGCGAGTTAATACCGCAACTGATCGAACTACAGGGATTCCCTACCATGCTGGCCTTCCAGGAAGTGATGGCCCGCCGGTTTAAAACACATTTCGATATCCCCGCCGGCTTCAGCAACTTCTTTAATGGCCTGGATGAAGCAGCTTACTATCAATTGTTACGCGATATGATTGTAGGACCGCATCAGCCGGAAGAAGTGGTATTACTGGAAGTAAAGCCGGAAGCACAAAAGACCCGTATCGACTTCGCCAGCACCGAAAAAAACCTGGGTATTCCTACGGTGTGTTTAACCTCCCTAATACAGGAAGGAAAGAAATTATTTTATTTGAAAGATGGCATTAAAATGCCCATTCAACGCATCTATAACCGGATCATTTTTGATGACCTGCAACGGCAATCTGCTGATCTGGGCGAATATGTAAACCTCTTCCAGGATCTGGATGTAGAATGGATCACACATCCTAACTGGTTTTACCGGATCAGCAAATACATGATGCCTTTTATTCACAGCGAATATGTGCCTAAAAGTTGGTTCCTCCATGAATTACCCGTTATTCCGGCCGACCTGGAAAATTATGTCTTGAAACCACTCTTCTCTTTCGCCGGGCAAGGTGTATTGATAGATGTTACCCAGGCGGATATCGATGGTATAAAAGATCCTGAAAACTGGATACTGCAACATAAAGTAAAATATGCCCCTGCTATTGAAACGCCCACCGGTCCTGCCATCTGCGAAATAAGAATGATTTACATCTGGCTGGATGGCGCTGCGCGCCCTATGTTGGTACACAATCTTGCCCGTATCAGTAAAGGCAAAATGATTGGCGTAGGTTACAATAGTAAAGATACATGGGTGGGTGGCAGTACTGCATTTTTTGAAGAGCTGAAAGCGTAAAGCAGAAAGCAAAAAGCTATTGTGGCGAGTGACCATTGCGAATATTAATACGCTTTGATCACTCGCCACAATAGCTTTTTGCTTTCTGCTTTACGCTTTCAGCTCCTACAAATCAAATTCTTCAATCAAAGGCCCATGGTTGTATTCACTCCTGGAGCCTAAGCCAATAGCCAATTCCTGGTTCTCGCTGTTTTTAACGATCAGGAAAGGTTGTCCATATTTTTGTTTACCCGCAAAAATCACGGCTACTTCTGTGCAGGAAAAAACATCTGATTGTTGCAGGGTTATTTCTTTGTTTTCGTCCAATACATTTTCTGTTTTGTGACTACTTTTCTTCAGGTGTAATTCCTTGCCAACATACCGTTGTTTCAGCCACTCATAATTAGCATTAATGATGACGGGCGTATTGGCCAAACTTTCAGCAGGTACCTGGAAAAGCAGGAGTTTACGATCTTCATCACGCAGGGTAAATATGAGCGTGTTTACACCACCGTCAAGGCTTTTACGGTCGTAGTCAACAATGCGGAATGTTTTGTTTTCTACCGCTTTGTAGGGCGTATAAAAATGACCGCCTTTGAGTACACTTTTATAAGGTACTTCTACTACTGCTTTTACCTTGATGTTATCCAGGAGACTATCTTCTTTATTTCTAACCGCACGTCTCGGGTTGAGTTTTAAAAAAGTGATATCCTGCCCTACCAGCGTGAGCTGTGCAATGTTGKGGGAAAGATGCTGAAAGGCGATGCTGCTGTCGTAAGGAACTAAAGTTGGCTTCTTCTCTGTGTCCCTGTATTTGATTTGGGCGGAAGCGCTGCAAGCCGCTGCCATCAGGAAACACAGGAATAAATGTTTCAATTTCATATGATCAAAATATACGCAAATATAGAATGTATTAAATATTTTTGTTGTTTATGCAGGTAAATACCAGCATAATTAAAGATAACGACGAGTTCACAAATACATTGCGTAGTAGCTCCCTAACTTGGCAATAATAACATAATTTTATGTCTATATGTCAACTTAATACCTATCCCTATGTTTAGTAACCTGGCCATAGACGTGGCTCTTGGCCTTATTTTTATCTACCTGCTGTATAGTTTGCTGGCCTCCGTTGTACAGGAATTAATAGCCCGCATTTTCAATTCAAKAGCCCGTGTACTGACAAAAGGCTTACGCCGGATGTTGGAAGAAGATGACCACAGCAAGGACCTGGGCTGGTTCGGTCAGTTTACCTTTTTCAACTGGTTCTATGAACTGGGCTGGAGCGTGGTGTATTTTTTTGATCCCTTCCATCGCAGCCCTTTTTTGAAGCAGTTCTATACTACGCCGACCATTCGCCACCTCGGCGAAAACAGCTCCGCTGCAAGGCCTGCTTATATCAGCCCGTCCATTTTTTCTCAGGCGATGGTGCACCTGTTGCGTAGCAGTGTCAAAACAGCCGACAATCAGCCATCCACCACCACTACAGAGGCACCTGCCGCCACCACACCGCAGTTAACAGATGCGGCAGCGATTCAGTCCGCGCTGACGCAAAATTACCTGCAACTGGCGCCGGATATACAGGATCACCTCCTGCAACTATTTGAAGATGCGCAACATGATATACCCGCTTTTCGTGTAAACATGGAAAGCTGGTTCAATGAAACCATGACCCGTGCCAGTGGCTGGTATCGCAAGCAAACACAAACCTGGCTACTCTGTATCGGTATCGGTATTGCTGCCATATTTAATGTAGACTCCATTGCCATTGCACGTATCCTCATGAAAGATAAAAACGTGCGTACAGAAATGGTACAACTGGCTACCAGCCGTGCACCGGCATATACGGCTATAACTGATACGCTTATACGTAAAAATATCCTGCATAAAGACAGTGCCTTTTTTCGCAATGATACCTCGCTGCGTGTATTCGTCAACGATACCTCGCTGATAGGCGTATATGCTATGCTCCGTAATGATGCCGGCGACGCCCGGAATGTGCTGGGCATCAGCCGCGGCTGTATCACCGACAGTAGCAGCGGACATGCCATCTTACGTTGCGGCTACACCCACCCTTTTCAGCAAAACAAAGGACTCATCTTTGCCGGCTGGGGTATCACTGCTCTCGCTATTTCTTTAGGCGCCCCCTTCTGGTTTGATTTGCTGGGAAAAGTAGTGAAGTTCAGAACGGCTACGCCACCTGATGACAAAACACGTTAGCATACACTGCACCCGGTACTAAAGAAGATGTTGTAACTTTGCGTATCTCCTCACTTCTTCAATAAATACTATGAAACGCACCAATTATTCCTCCGGCGCCATCTGGGAAGGTAAAGTCGGCTATTCAAGGGCTGTAAGAGTAGGCAATATTATCGAAGTATCCGGCACCGTAGCCTCTGATAACGATAAAGTAGTGGCAGAAGGTGATGCGTATGAACAAACAAAATTTGCACTCGCTAAAATTGAATCCGCCCTCATCAATGCCGGCGCCACACTACACGACGTAGTACGTACCCGCATGTTTGTAACAGATATATCCCGGTGGGAAGAGTATGGCCGCGCCCATGGAGAATTTTTCAAAAGCATTAAACCGGCTACCTCCATGGTAGAAGTAAGCAAACTGATTGATCCCCGGTACCTGGTAGAAATTGAGGCAACAGCCATTATAGAGCAAAAAGCTTAAAGCAGAAAGCACAAAGCTATTGTAGCGAGTGATCAGAGCGGATATTACGCTTTAATCACTCGCTACAATAGCTTTGTGCTTTCTGCTTTAAGCTTTTTGCTATTTATACGTTTCTGTCCATTTCAGCATACCACCTACCAGATTTTTGGTGTTGGTAAAGCCCATGGAATCCAGCAGCATACAAGCCTGACCGCTGCGGTTACCGCTACGGCAGTATACAATCAGTTCTTTATCTTTCCAATCTTCGATTTCTTCCACATCCATCTGTTGAATGAAACCTAATGGAATATGTTTGCCTCCGATATTGAATTCTTCGCGCTCATGTGGTTCTCTCACATCTAATATATAGAGCTCTTCGCCGTTATCTATACGCTGTTTCAGCTCTTCTGCGGTGATATTTTGCATGTTATAGGAATTTAAAATCAAATCAAATTACGTCATTTTCCATTATTCCTGAGTAGCAGGCTTCGCAGTAGCAGTACTATCAGTTACCGGTTTGGTAGCTGATAACCAGAAGTCTACGCTTTCTCCTGCTCTCAGCATATTGAAATCGCCGATTTCATTTTTGCGGGTAGGTACCTGCTTAATAATATAGGCGTTAGCAGTATCTGTTACACTTGGATCAATKATTACCGTACCGGCGTTCAGGTTGCTGGCGCTCAGTATTTCACGCGCTTCTGCATAAGTGAGGCCTATGAAACTGGGTACMGGATTCTCTACGCTGCCAGTGCCACTACCTAATATGAGGGTAATGTTGCTGCCTTCTGCTACGAGGGTACCAGGTTTTATTTTCTTGCCATTCAGCAGCTGTTGCAATACGGAATTGGTGGCGATATCCGGACGATAGATCGTATCTCCCACATTGAGACGCATGCTTTTCAACATCATTTCAGCGCTACGGAACGTCAACCCTTCCAGGTCAGGCATTTTCACCATCGGCGCCACTACTTTATTGACAGTCAGATAAATTGTTCTGCCCACTTTCACCTGCGCACCTTTATCCGGCGTTTGCGCATATACCGAAAGGGCAGGAATAGAATCCACATAAATGGAATCTCTTACATCCGCTTCGAAACCGGCTTTCTCCAGCAGTTCAATGGCTTCCTTTACATTTTTCCCGTGTACATCGGGTACAGTGAGCTGTTGACCATGTTTGGTAATAATGCCCAGCAGGGAAAAGAATACCAGCGCCAACGCAAAAAACATGGCGATAACAGCTAACAGGTTGACGACAAATGAACGTTTGGTAATAAAGTCGAACACGATAATTATATTAAATGTGATAATCCTTATTTCATGCTCTCTTCCAAAAGCAAGCCATAAAATTCCTGCAGGGTTTTGCCGGCAGCTCTTACCTGCTGTGGTACCAGGCTATTTTCAGATTGTCCGGGCATAGTATTTATCTCCAGAAAATATAATTTTCCAGTGCTTTCTTCATAGATAAAATCTACCCGTGTAATTCCTTTACAGTTCAGCTTATTATATAATACGGTGGCGATTTCCTGTACCTGTTTTGCTATTTCCGCGGAAACAGGCGCCGGAGTAATTTCGTTAGATACGCCTGGCGTATACTTTGCCTCATAGTCGAAAAACTCTTTGCTGCTCACTACCTCTGTAATAGGCAGGGTAGTAATGGCACCATTGGAGCGAAACAGCCCCATGGTCAATTCCCGCCCTTTAATAAACTCTTCAATCAATATCTGGCAATCCTCGTTAAAGGCTTTATCGATGGCCGGTTGCAGCTCTTCCGCCGTTTTCACCTTAGACATACCAATGCTGCTGCCGCCTTCTGCCGGTTTCACAAAAACAGGTAAACGTAGCCGCTGCAGTATTTCAGCGGTATTATAAGGCTGATCACGGAAAACATGCACTGATTTAGATACATTCACTACCTGCAAAGCCTCCACTACCTTGTTACAATAGCTTTTATTAAATGTCACCGCGGAGGTCACCATACCACAGCTGGTGAAAGGAATACCAAGCATTTCAAAATATCCCTGCAGGCGGCCATCTTCTCCCGGCGTACCGTGAATACCGATGAATACCGAATCAAAAGTGATTTTCTGACCATTAACGGTTAAAGAAAAATCATTTTTATCTACTGCGATCACTTCCCCGCTGGCACTGGTATAGCTCCAGCTGGCCCTGGTAATGATAATCTTGTAAACATTATATTTACTACTATCCAGGTTGTTTTCAATTGTTACAGCACTCTGAACAGATATCACATATTCCCCGGAATATCCACCGGCGACCAAAGCTATATTCTTCTTCATAAGATATTTTACAATAAGCGGGTAAAGTTAAAGGTTATTTGTTAATTGTCAAGAGACGCTGTACGCGCTCCTGCGTGTTCAAATTACATAAAAAAAACCGTCACCACCAAAGCGGGAACGGTTTTTTAAGCTTCCTTATACATATATTAAAGATGTAGTTTCTCTTTTTTCGCGAGCAGTTCATCTACTGTTTCCTGGTACATTTCATCCGGAACGCAGGAGTCTACCGGGCAAACCGCCGCACATTGCGGTTCTTCATGAAATCCCTGGCACTCTGTACACTTGTCGGGCACAATATAGTAGAAAGATGTACTAATCGGTGCGTTCTGCTGTGCCGCATCAATTACAGTACCGTCCATCAGGGTATAACTGCCTTTCAGTGTGTTACCATCGGCCATCGACCATTCAACGCCGGCGTCATAGATCGCATTGTTGGGACATTCCGGTTCGCAGGCGGAGCAAATGATACAGTCGTCTGTTATTTTAATTGCCATAGTATAGGCTTTTAGGTTAGGGGGTGGATTGTTATCGCTACGCAAATTACATAAAAAAACCGCCCTCGCCGAAGCGGGGGACGGTTATTAAGCTTCCTTAAGAATATTTTAAAGGTGCAGTTTCGCTTTCTTACCAAGCAGCTCATCCACTGTTTCCTGGTACATTTCATCCGGAACGCAGCAATCTACCGGACAAACAGCCGCACATTGTGGTTCTTCATGAAATCCCTGGCATTCTGTACATTTGTTGGGCACAATATAGTAGGTATCTACGCTGATAGGGGCATTGCGCTGGTCAGCATCCAATACACTACCGTCCATCAGGGTATAGGAGCCTTTTACAGTGGTGCCATCGGTCATAGCCCACTCTACACCGCCTTCATATATCGCATTGTTCGGGCATTCCGGTTCGCAGGCGCCACAGTTTATACATTCGTCTGTTATCTTAATTGCCATAGTGTAAACTTTTTGGTTAAGTAGTAAGCCATTAATTTTGTGTGACAAAAATAAAATTTTCCCGGTTTAATCAAGTCAATTATTTATACAGTTTCATGAACATAGCAGAAAAAGAAGCCGCATTGGTGCGCCTGGGGCAGTATCTGGCGGAAAAAAGCCCGGAATTGGAAGCAGTGAAAGAGCGCGCTTATATGGCCAATGGCTGGTTTATCCCATCCTTTATAGACAACGCCCTGGACAATATCTCCCAATATTTCCTATCCCCTGCCCCTCTACGGCAGTGGTTAGCAGGCTATCCTGGTGTAGACCACAGCCGCACCCCTAAAACGGTGGGCATCGTGTCTGCCGGGAATATTCCCCTGGTAGGCTTCCACGACTGGCTCTGTGGCTTCGTGAGCGGACACCAGGTAAAAATGAAACTTTCCGGCAAGGATGAAATTCTGATGAAACATGTCCTGGACAAAATGAACGAGTGGTATCCCGAACAGGCCGGCCAAACCGAAATACAGGACATGCTCAAAAATTGTGATGCCTATATCGCTACCGGCAGCAACAATTCCGCCCGGTATTTCCATTACTATTTTGCCAAATACCCTCATATCATACGCCATAACCGCACCTCCGCCGCCATACTAACCGGTACAGAAACACCGGAAGAATTATCGGCCCTGGCAGATGATATTATGCTGTACTTCGGCCTGGGTTGCCGGAATGTGACCAAAATATACGTGCCGGTAAACTATGATTTTGTACCACTGCTGAAAGCTTTGGAGAAATACAGCTACCTGGCGGATCATCATAAATACAAGAMTAACTACGACTATAACCTGGCGCTGCTCCTGCTGAATGCCAGCCCTTATATGACCAATGGTACCATCCTGCTGCAGGAAAACACCTCCCTGTTTTCCCCGCTCAGTGTATTGCATTACAGCAATTATATAGATATGGGCCAACTGCAACAGGAGCTTTCCGGTGAAGAAGCGCTGCAATGCCTCGTAGGACAATCATTTACTCCTTTCGGTAACGCACAGCAACCTTCCCTCAGCGATTATGCAGATGGCGTTGATACGATGAAATTTTTCCTGGAAATATAACCTGGAAGCCGAAAGCAGAAAGCAGAAAGCAAAAAGCTATTGTAGCGAGTGACTAGCGCGTATATCATAATTCGCTCTGATGACTCGCTACAATAGCTTTTTGCTTTCTGCTTTATGCTTTTGGCTTCCTAACAAATTGTCGCATTCACTTGTTATATTGACATATATGCTGACAGAGTTGTCAGGGGGGATATTAAGCCGCGTTTAACGATTACGATAAAAATGTGTTAAAACAAATCACGGGTATACCGTTTCATTCTTCCCGCAAGTTAAATTTGTAGTAAGGGCATGTAAATTGATCATATCCCGGCGTTATTATCTCATTAATTTTCACGCAAACACACTATAATATGAAATTCAAGCAAATTGTTACAACTGTTCTTATCAGTGCTGTAACTGCCGCTGCCTCCATATTTGTGTATGGCAAATATATCCAGCAGAGGCAACCTATGGTTTTCCAGAATGGCGCAGAAGTCCCTGTAAATTACGCGCGCTACATGCCAGGCACAACAGGCAACGCAAACGCAACCCCGCCCTCAGATTTTACGACCGCAGCAAAGGCAGTCGTTCCCGGCGTAGTGCATATCAAAACAAAAATCAATCCCCGGCAAGTCACGAATGGCAATAATCTCCAAAGAAAACGCAGCATCTTACAGGATCTTTTCGGAGATGAGTTTTTTGGAGATGAATTCAATGGCGGCGGCGATGGACGCAGGTATTACGTTCCCGGCCAGATGGCATCCGGTTCCGGTGTATTGATTTCTTCCGATGGTTATATTGTTACCAATAACCACGTAATTGCAGATGCCGATGAAATCAGTGTTACCCTCAGTAACTCTACTAAAACTTTCAAAGCCAAGCTGGTAGGTACAGATCCCAGCACTGACCTGGCCGTAGTAAAAATAGAAGCTTCCGGCCTGCCTTACCTGATTTATGGTAATTCTGATAACGTGGAAATTGGCCAATGGGTACTGGCAGTGGGTTATCCGTTAAACCTGGATGCTACCGTTACCGCTGGTATTGTGAGCGCCAAATCCCGTTCTATTGGCATTAATAAAAGCGGTGGCAAAGTAAACAGCGCCATCGAATCATTTATACAAACCGATGCTGCCGTGAACCAGGGTAACAGCGGTGGGGCACTGGTAAATACTGCCGGTGAGCTGGTGGGTATTAACTCCGCTATCGCCTCTCCTACCGGATCTTACGCCGGGTACTCCTATGCCATTCCGGTAAACCTCATCAAAAAAGTGGTGAACGATATCCTGAAATATGGTAACGTTCAGAGAGCTTACCTCGGTGTGAAATATGCGCCTTCTTCCCTCATCGCCAATATGAGCGACGAGCAACTGAAAGATGCAGGTATCAGAAGAGATGTAAATGGTGTACAGGTAACAGAAGTAATGCCTAACAGCTCCGCAGCTGCGGCTGGTCTTCGTTCCGGTGATGTGATTACCGCTATTAACGGCGTAAAAATCCCTACCACTTCCCAACTCAGCGAACAGGTTGCCCGCTACAAACCAGGCGATAAAATCTCCATCACTTATCTGCGCGACAACAAAGAAGTCACTGCAGAAAATGTGATCCTGAGAAACCTGAAAGGAAATACTGACCTGGTGAAAGTAACTACACTGGATCGTCTCGGGGCGGATTTATCTGAACTGGACAAAGAACAGGCCGCCCAGCTAGGGGTAAACGGCGGTGTAGTGGTAAATGATATCGGCAACGGTATCCTGAAAAAACAAACTACCATGGCGCCAGGCTTTGTGATCCTGAAAGCAGGAAACGTATCTGTTACTTCTGTAGATGCCCTCAGCACTGCGGTGGAAAAACAAAAATCACTCAAATTGATTGGCTTCTATCCTGAAAAAGGTAGCAGCATCTATTACTACAATATTACTACCGGCGCCGGTAGCGAAAATCTGTAATCTCGTTTTATAGGTCTTCAGAAATAAAAAGTCCCGTTCCTGGATAACCAGGACGGGACTTTTCCATTAAGTCGTACATGCATTGCCTGGAAAAGCGTATCATGCAATTAGCCAATCTATGAAAACCCATTATGAAAATAATATAAGTATATGACATTACCTTCCACGATTCCGTGAAAGTAGAAAATGAGCCAGCCAATGATAGAAAATGTATGTTGAATGCAAGAGGAAGAGAATGATTCGTTGCCCAAAACGACGCAAACAACCCCTGACGGGCGAACTTTAACATACTAATATGCAACAGGCCCACGCTTTGCGTGGGCCTGTTGCATATTGTTCTTCGAACTAAAGGCTATAAGTTAATCACTCCCTTCAGCTGGGTAAAGAATTCATCCTTTTTACGGGAAGAGATCGGAATATTCTTCTGATCACTCATCACCACCGCCGTTCCCAGGCCTTTGATGATTTTCACGATGTGATGGATATTGATGAGGAACGACTTATGTACCCGATAAAATCCTTTATCAGAAAGCATTTCCTCATATTCTTTCAATGATTTTGAAATGAGATGAGAAACATTATTGATGAGCTGAATCTTCGTATAGCTATCAAATGCTTCGCAATAAATGATGTCTTTCAGATCAATTACGTTATACCCGTCATTAACCGGGATAACGATTTTGGAGAAAGCGTTATCATTATTTTTGACATAATCCTTCAGGATCGATGCCAATTCGTTGAGCCGGCCCTTCTTGCTCTTCTTTACCTTTTCCAGGGCATCTTCTACCTCACTCACCTTGATGGGTTTCAATAAATAGTCCAGCGCTGCAAACTTGATGGCCTGCAGTGCATATTCCTGAAACGCGGTGATAAAAATGACTTCAAAATTCAGTACAGGAAACATCTCCAATAGCTGAAACCCATTGTGCGGTGGCATCTCAATATCAAGAAACAGTACATCAATGGGGTTATTCTTAATCATTTCTGCCGCCTCATTGATATTTTGCGCTTCACCGACAACCGTTACATCTTTGCAGTAGTTCTCCAGTATATTACGTAAAATATGAATGTTGCGGACTTCATCGTCTACAATGGCAGCTTTTATATTACTCATAACATCTTAACAATGGGAATCAGTATTTCAACTAAGGTACCTTCCTTATTGCCGAAACCAGATTTAAATTTATCAATAATTTCTAACTTTCCAATACTTCCATTAAAAGATTTTATAATCTGCAACCGCTCCTTAATCACGCTAAGTGCGGTAGACTCGTGTTTAATGAGCCTAGAACTTTTAATGCTATTTGACTTATCCCAGCCTATCCCGTCGTCATCCACAGAACAATATAAGAGATCATCTACAATTTCCAATCTAATTTCCAGATAACCGCTAATATTCTTTGGCGCCAACCCATGTTTAATGGCATTTTCCACAATGGGCTGAATAATCATCGGTGGAATGTAAATAGTATACTCTTTTAAGGCATCTTCCAAAATGAAATGATACTTAAAGGAATGCGCAAACCGTATTTTTTCCAGCTCCAGGTACCGGGTCAGGAACGCAATTTCCTCTTCCAGCGAAATATAGGACTTACGGGAGTTGTTGAGCATCTGCCGCATGAGCGTAGCGAAATCTGCCAGGAAATTGAGGGCTTGTTTTTCCTCCTTCTCCAGGATGAGATGCTGCACTGAATTCAGGGAATTGAAAATAAAGTGCGGGTTCATCTGGTTAGTAAGCGCTTTGGCCTCCAGCTCCGCGATGCGCCGGTTATATTCCGTTTTTCGTTTCTCTGCCTGCTTGATACGCCTGATAATGTATCGCAATCCCACCAATACCAGCAGCAGCCCGGCCATTAGGAGAATGCCCCTTGCCCACCATTGCTGATACCACCTTGGCAGTATATTTACGTCTATGTTCAGGGTGTTGGACCAGTTGCTTTTGTATTTACGGGCCCTCACCATCAATTTATAATTACCTGGTTGTAAGTCAGGGAACGGGATAATGTTCGACATGGTAGTTACCCAACCGTTAGTCGTATCTCCCGAAAAATTATACTGGTATTCTACCAGTTCCGGCAGGTCAAAAACGATGGTACCAAATTCGGCTTCAAAAGAAGCCTTTCTTTTATACAGGTGTAAAAAAGCATTGGCAGCCAGAAAGGTACTGTCACCATAGCGGATATTATTCAGGTAGATGACCGGCGGCACGGTGTCTACCGGGATATGATCTGCGTTAAAATAACACAGGCCGTTGGAGGTGGCGATATACAGCCGGTCCTGATCCGAGTACACGCCACGTATATCATMAGAACTAAGGCCATCGTTGGAAGTGATATTACGTGTAAGGGATTGTGTTTTCACATCAATCACGGATACACCGCGGTTAGTAGCTACATACAGGCGGCCGATGCCGTCGTAGTACAGCTGCTGACAAATATCGCTGGCCAGGTTGTTGGCGGATGCGAGGTGTTTTACAATCTGGTCGTGCTGCATCACATAAATCCCCTGATCGCTGGTACCGATCCACAGGGAGCCGTCTATCCACTTCAGGTCTTTGATATTCACTTTACGCAGGGTATCAGGGCCAGCAGGTTGCAGTTGCTTTTTCCGGTCCGTACAAAAATAAAGTCCGTTGTTGGTCCCTACATAGTATTCGGAGTCGTTGACACAGGCGATGGAAGTCACGAGCATATCCAGGTCGCCGATGGTATAGTCATCCAGCGCAATCACCTGGTTTTTCGCGGCCACCCTGATTTTCCCGCCCGGCGACACATCCACGTCCTTTAGCATTTTTATGGCTTTCAGGAGAGATGTTTTATGCGTCAGGGTATTAAAATCATAGAGACCGTTGTCGGTGCCTACGAGTGCATGATCGTCTTTATGTGGGAGTATGGTCAGGAGGCTATTACGTCCGGAACTGGTATCCACGGTAAACTGGCTGCTGATGTGCCCTTCGCCATCCATGGTGTTGAGTACACCGGCGCTTTGTCCGATCAGCAACAAGTCATTTTTTTTGTCTTTGCTGACGCTGAAGATGGAATGCGAAGCAAGGCCGTTGGTGTTATCGAGGTAGCTGAAATAAAAATTTTTGTAGGGGATATTATACACGCCATCTCCGAAAGTGGTAATCCAGATGTTACCGTCCCGGTCTTTCAGCAGGGAGGTGATATAGTGGTTATCGAGTAGTTTGACTTTCTTTTTCTCGTTTTTAAAATATCCTTTCAGGAAAAACAGGGCGCGTTGGGTACCTACCCACAGGTTGTCATTATCCACACACATGTGGCTGATATCATCGTGGATACCCCATTCTGCGCCGTTAAAAAAGCACAGGGCATGAGAGGCGGTATAGGACCAGATGGTATTCCGCATGATAACGATGGCGCTGTCTTTGATGCGGGTATGCAATTCCGGATCATCTAACGGGTACGGGCATACGGGATCTATTCTCTGATTGGGATTAGCGGGATCGTTCAGACTTTCGAGATGAAAAAAGGCATCTAACGGATGGAAGATGTTGTAATTTCTCATCATGAAAAGCAGGTCTGCGCCGGATTTGCCTAGTTTATCGTAGGTCGTTTCCCTGCCGTTGTATTGAACAATGCGATTGTTGGTATTCAGGAACCAGATCAATCCGCCTCCTTTTCCTTCAAAAGCGTACTGCATGTAATGGCTGCGGCTATTGAAGAGGAGGGAGCTATCATTTTCTTCGCTGTGGATGACTGATTTTTTGTAGAAAGAAGGTTTTCCGTTGAGGGTAAAAAACCATACCCGTCCTTTGGAATCGGCGGCCAGTTTGACAACGTCGTTATCTGTCAGGCCATCTTTTTTAGCGTAGTTCCGAAAGCGTTTTCCGTCGAATTTACTGACGCCGGTGGGAGTAGCAAACCATATGAAACCGTCTTTATCCTGCACAGCAGCATAAACAGTGGCGTTGGCCAGTCCGTCCTTTACATTGTAGTTACGGATCATCAGCCCCTGGGCCAGCGCATTAGTAACAGTGCAAAAGAAGACCAGCGCCCATAACATTATGTAACGGTTCAAGGGCATCGGATGGTTTTAATGGTTTATTGAAGAATTACGAATTACGAATTATGAATTACGGATTTGTGCGGAGATGGTAAACGCGAATATTATCCGCTATTCTCTACCCACAAATCCGTAATTCATAATTCGTAATTCGTAATTCTTTTCTAGTACGCTCTTGCGAACAACACCCTTTCTTTAGACGGTTTGCCGGTCAGAATACAAGTGCCTGCTTCCTGCGGGTTATCGAGCGGAATGCAGCGGATCGTAGCTTTGGTACGTTCTTTTATTTGTTCTTCTGTTTCGGCGGTACCATCCCAGTGAGCAGAGATGAAGCCACCTTTTTCGTCCAATACTTTCTCAAATTCTTCGAAAGTATCAACGCGGGTAATGTGGCTATCGCGGTATGCTTTAGCTTTATTAAAGAGGTTGAGTTGAATTTCTTCCAGCAGTTCCTGAATACGGGCTGGTAAACCATCCAGCGACAGGCTCATTTTTTCTTTGGTATCGCGGCGGGTTACTTCGGCCACGTTATTTTCGAGATCTCTTGCGCCAATGGCTATACGAACAGGTACGCCTTTCATTTCGTATTCTGCGAATTTCCATCCTGGGCGATTATTGTCGGAGTCGTCGTATTTCACGCTGATACCGGCTTTTCTCAGTTCCTGTACGATGACATTTACTTTTTCATCGAGACCGGCTTTCTGATCAGGGCCTTTATAGATAGGCACAATCACCACCTGGGTAGGTGCAATTCTAGGAGGCAGTACCAGCCCCTGGTCGTCGCTGTGAACCATGATGAGTGCACCGATGAGGCGGGTGGATACGCCCCAGGAGGTAGCCCATACATAGTCGAGTTTATTTTCCTTGTTGGAGAATTGTACTTCAAATGCTTTGGCAAAGTTCTGGCCGAGGAAGTGAGAGGTGCCGGCCTGTAAGGCTTTACCATCTTGCATCATAGCTTCCACGCAATAGGTTTCTACTGCACCGGCAAATCTTTCGCTGGCAGATTTGAGACCACGCACCACAGGTACAGCCATATAGTTTTCAGCAAAATCAGCGTAGATGTTCAGCATCTGTTCTGTTTCTGCGATCGCTTCTTGAGCGGTAGCGTGTGCGGTGTGTCCTTCCTGCCAGAGGAATTCGGTGGTACGGAGGAAAAGGCGAGTACGCATTTCCCAGCGCACTACGTTAGCCCATTGGTTGATGAGCAGTGGCAAGTCGCGGTAAGACTGAATCCAGTCTTTATAAGTATTCCAGATAATTGTTTCAGAAGTGGGGCGAACGATCAGTTCTTCTGTCAGTTTCGCTTCAGGATCTACGATAACGCCGCCACCGTCGGGGTCGTTTTTCAGGCGATAGTGGGTTACTACGGCGCATTCCTTAGCGAATCCTTCTATGTGGGCAGCTTCTTTACTCAGAAAGCTTTTAGGGATGAACAGCGGGAAGTAAGCATTCTGGTGGCCGGTTTCCTTAAATTTACGGTCCAGTATATCGCGCATGGCTTCCCACAGGGCAAATCCGTATGGTTTGATCACCATACAGCCTTTTACCGCGGAATAATCTGCCAGGCCGCCTTTCAATACCAGGTCGTTATACCACTTTGAATAATCTTCCGAACGGGCTGTAATCTCTTTACTCATAAAAATTATAACTTATTTATATTTCGTTATTTTTAAGGCTTTTTCAACTCAATTTGTCGTGTCAAAATTAAATTCTCGCTACAGCTGAAAAAGGCTGGATTGGCTTAGTTTTTGTCACTTTAAAATGAAAGAGGAAAATTCCACAAACATAGATGAAAAACATAACTGTGCAAATAGTTATCAGAAAATAATATCACCTAKACTATGTTATTGTAACTTTCTTCCACAGAAATCCGTTAAAAAGAAGTAAATTTACTACACGAATCACGCTTAAAACATATTTCAAATGAAGCCTATATTATACATCGGACTGGCCGCATCGCTCGCATTGGGAGCATGTTCCAGCACCTATAAAACGGCTCAGACACCGGATGATGTCTATTATTCTCCGCGTCAACAGCAGCGTACCTATGCCTCAAACAACGGTTCGAATGGCAACAGTCGTCAGGATGAAAATGATGCGAACTACGTACAAGGCACCCAGGATGATGGTGGTAACTACGTGACATACCAGGATGAGGATCAGGGAGATTATCAACGTCGTCTGAACAGATTTGGTTCCAATGGAAACAGCTATTCCGGTAGTTACTGGGATGGATACAATGACGCTTCCAGCATGTATATGATGAATAGCTATGGCCTTGGCTACGGATATGGCAGCGGCTTTGGACTGGGTTACAGCCCATACAGCGCCTTCTATGGTCCGTCATTAAGCTTCGGACTTGGCTGGGGCATGGGTGGTTTCTATAGCCCATGGAGCATGGGTTACTATGGTGGAATGGGTTATCCATACATCGGCAGCTACTGGCCTTCTTACTACTATCCATACTATGGTGGCGGCTATTATGGCGGCGGATACTATGGTCATGGTGGATACTACGGTGGTGGATACTATCGCCGTCCATCTAATTCTTACGGCACGGTTAACTCCAGTGGTGAAAGAATTTCAAGACCTAACTACAGCAATAATGGAGGTAACATGAGTGGTGGCGGTGGTTATACCCGTCCTAACAGAACCGGTACTTTCCAGCCAGCTAATGGCGGTGGTAATGGTAGTGTAAATCCAGGTGGTGGTAATGGTAATATAAGCAGACCACGCCGGATATTCCAGCAATCCAGCTCAGAAAGACCCGTTTATCAAAACAACGGCGGTAACAGCGGCAACAATGGCGGCGGTTACTCCCGTCCACAACGTGTAGAATACAGCAGACCTGCTCCTTCTCCTGCACCTAGCTATACTCCACCCAGCTCCGGCGGTGGTGGCCGTATCGGCGGCGGTAACAGCGGCGGTGGCGGCGGCGGATATAGTCGCCCATCCAGAGGAGGCCGTTAATAAAATATTGACAAGATAAGCGTAGCCTAAAAACCTACGCTTATTTTTTATCTTCACACAAGGTTTTGCCCATATAACCGTTATACTCATTGCAGCACACGTTAGCATCAGTAGAATAGCCTGCAAAGCAAATATCATTTATTAAGTTTTCAGATCATGATTAAAAGACTTTATCCTCTTTTAGGCGGCTTGTTTTTATCTGCAACAGCCATGGCCCAAAGTTCCAACGACGCATTACTTTATTCACCCAATCAACCACATGGTACTGCCAGAACACAGGCATTGGGTGGTGCTGGTATAGGCCTTGGAGGAGATTATTCATCCGCACATCTTAACCCGGCAGGTATTGCCATCTTTAAAACCGGTGAATTCCATATCTCTGCAGGAGTTGGTATCTCCCAGTTTACGTCTAACTACCTTGGCAACGGCCAACTTGATAATAAAGGGAACCGCTCCAATTTCCAGATGCCGTCTATTGGCGTCATCATGGCGACGAATAAAAACAGTGGCAGCAGCACCTGGAATAATATTACCTTTTCATTAGGCATGGAGCGTATAGCCAATTACAATAATAAAATGGCGATCGCAGGACGTAATAGCCAAACCTCCCTCTCCGATGCCTGGGTAGATGATTTCTTTGACCAGCGCGTTAGCGATGCCGCATTGGGACTGGGATTTGATCTTGGTTACTATACCGGCATGATACATAAACACGCCAATGCACCTGGTGATACCTCTATTATTTCTCAGGCATCCCCTTCCAGACCTGGTGGCGGCCTGTCCGGCGGTATACAACAAAGAGGTACCCTCCAAACAGAAGGTGGTTTGAATGAATACTCCTTTGCGATTGGCGGTAATTATGGCGATCGCCTGTATATAGGCGCCAGTCTTAATTTGCCGAGCATCAATTATAAAGAAACACTTAACTGGTCGGAAGATGATGCCAGTAATGATAAAAACAACGGGTTTGGCTATTTCGACTATACCAAACGCCTGAAACGTACCGGATTAGGATTTGGCGCCAAACTGGGTATCCTGTATAAAGTATCTGATCACTTCAGATTAGGTGGTACTTTCGCAACACCTACCTGGTATTCTATTCACGACAGCTACACGGCTGAACTCCACTCTGATATTGAAAATGGTCAGGGTGAAGTTCCTGCTTACTCTGTTGACCTGACACAAGGATATCCGACAGAAAATGATTATCACTACACAGCTCCTTTACGCGCAGGAGCAGGCGCTTCCTACTTTTTCGGTAACCTGGCAGAGCCTAAATCAACACAAGGATTCATTACAGCAGATTACGAATATGTGAATCAGTCTTCCGGCAAATTCAAATATAATGATGGCAAAGCGGCCAACGGTGTAAACGATAACATCAGTGCTATCTATAAAGCTACTTCTAATATTCGTGCAGGCGCTGAAGTTAAATTCCAGGCAATGTATGCTGTCAGACTTGGCTTTGCTGCCTTTGGCAATCCATATAGCAATGATGCGTATAACGCAGGCATCGATGCTTCCCGCAAAGTATACAGTGGTGGTGTAGGCTTCCGTAACAAAGGTTTTTATGCCGATCTTACTTACAGCTATACACAAGGCGACGACAGATACCAGCCGTATACCATCTATCAGGCGGCCGGACAAGCTGATCTGAGCCCCAAAGCAGCTACCCTCGCTTATAACAGAAGTAATATTTTGATGACCATCGGATTTAAATTCTAAGACGATATACATTTTTATAAAAGAAAGGTCCCTCCTGCATTGGCAGGAGGGACCTTTCTTTTATAAAAATGTATCTATCCACTATTCCATCTGCAAGCTCTTCACCGGGTTCTCCAATGCCGCCCTGATGGCTTGAACACTCACGGTGAGCAAGGTAATCAGCAACATGGCGCCACCAACGCCAATAAACACGCCTACGCCTAAACGAATATGGTAAGCAAAACTCTCCAACCAACGATCCATGCAATACCAGGCCACTGGTAATCCAATGATGATGGCGATAGCCACCGCGCGGAAAAATTCTTTCGACAGCATCATTACTACATTGGTCACCGTAGCACCTAACACTTTACGGATACTAATTTCCTTGCGTTTGCTTTCAGCAGTAAACGTAGCCAGACCAAATAATCCGAGGCAGGAAATGAGTAATGCCAGTCCTGTAAAGTATTTCGACAACGCCGCCACTCTTTTTTCTGCTACATATTGCGCCTGGAAATCATCGTCCAGGAATTTATAATCGAAGGTAAAACCAGGGTTGTAGGTATTGTAGAAGGAAGCCAGCCGGTCGAGCACCGCCTGAGTTTGGCCGGCTTTTATTTTCACCATCACCGTACTGTTGTGAAAATCCATCATGAAAAACTGTGGCTTGATGGTTTCGTGGAGCGACTGGAAATGGAAGTTCTTCACCACGCCAATGATGGTGGTGGTGGCGCCATTGAAGTTAATTACCTTTCCTACCGGATCAGTAATGCCCATGGCTTTGATAGCGGCTTCATTAAAAATAATGTTGGTGCTATCTGTCGCGAAATCCCGGGAGAATGGCCGTCCTGCCGCCATTTCCAGGCCCAGTGTTTCCAACATATCAAAATTGACCATTAGCGGCCGGCAGAGAATTGTTTCATCGGTTCCCCTGCCCTTCCAGCTATAGCCCATAGTGGGCGCGCCTAACAGGTTGCCTACCATGCCGGAAGCATTCACTACACCGGGGATTTTCTTTACGGCCGCTAAAAAAGCGGGCATCCCTTCCCGGGATATTTTTCCTTCTGCATCGAAGTATACTACGTTGTCTTTATCGTAACCGGTCTTCTTTTCCTGTACATAAGCGATTTGGCGATAGATGGTAATCACTGCCACCATAAACAACACAGAGAGTGTAAACTGAAATACCACCAGTCCTTTGCGGGCCAGGAGTTGTCCTACTCCTGTTTGTATTTTTCCTTTCAGCACAGTCAGCGGATTGAAGCCGGAGAGGTATAAAGCGGGATAACTGCCTGCCAGCAGGCCGGTCAACAAAGTGATCCCCAGTATAGATAAGATCATGTCCGGCTGCAGGCCGATATAGAGTGTTTTGCCGGTAATATCGTTGAAATATGGCAGCAGCAAGGCTACCATCCCCAAAGCCAGGAGTAATGCTGCAAATGTCAGTAACATTGACTCACTGAGATATTGCGCAATCAGCGTAAGACGATTGGCGCCGATGGCTTTGCGGATACCCATTTCCTTCATTCTTCCGGAAGCCTTGGCAGTAGAGAGGTTTACGAAATTAATAGCAGCAATCAGGATAATAAACAGCGCAATCAGTGAAAACAGTTTTACATAACTGATACGGCCGCCCGCTACTACGCCATTTTCGTAGGTGCCATACAGGTAGCTATCGCTGTAACGTTGCAGGAACATGTTTCGGTTACTGCTGGCGCCTTTGGTGATACTGTTCATAAAGCTGCTCAGCTTTGCATTAAATGCAGGAACATCTGTATCGCTTTTTAATACGAGATAGGTGAGAAAAGGCCCCTGTGGCTCCATTCCCGTGATGTTCATGATATCTTTGAAGGCATCGAAGGGCAATATAAAATCGAATTGTGTAGAAGAATTAGCGGGTGTGTTTTTCAGGACGCCTGTTACGATACTGCTCTTTTTAACGGCATCAAACTGCCAGGTGACGGTTTTTCCCACGGCGCTGGCGGCATTGTGAAAAAGCGTTTGGGCGAGTTTTTCGGAAATAACGATGCCATTTTTATCGTGGAGTACCTGTTGCGCGTTCCCCTGCAGCAGAGGATAGGAGAAAACTCGGAGATAGTCCTTCCCCGCGAAAATGCCACCTGCTTTACTACGTTGTTCACCGGCGGACAATACCACTTTAGGAAACCAGGATGGTGGTGTGCTGGCCGCGGCATATTCCACTTCCGGCATGGTAGCCGCGAGTGTTTCCGCCAGCATCGCCGGAGTTTCTGTGGAGGTAACTATTCCTTTTTCGTGTGGTTTATTTTCCATTACCTGAAACAGGTGGCGATCATTGTGATGGAAATGATCGAACGCGCGTTCATCCTGGGCCCAGAGATAAATGAGCAACGTACAGGCGAGGCCGGTAGAGAGGCCGATGAGGTTCAGGATGGTAAAGCGCCTGTTTTTTATCAGTTGGCGCCAGGCGATTTTCAGGTAGTTTTTAAGCATAAGTGGATGTTTGCGCGGGCGAACGGCGGTGAAAAACCTGGAGCAGCGAAGAAAATGCCATGATGGCATCTCCCTAAAAGCAAACTACATATATATAATATATAAAATACATTTGTCCGGTTTTAGTACAGCCGCTGTTCGTATTTGTTTTTTCGGGAGATGACCAACGCCGTAAGCATACTGTGGCTACATCAGTGCGCAGCTGTTGCGGATAACTGCTGTTGTACGTATTCCAGGATGGGCGCCGGATCGCGGGGATCGAACCATTGGAAGGCGGGGTCTTTCCGGAACCAGGTMAACTGCCGTTTGGCATATTGCCGGGTATGTATTTTCACTTCTTCAATGGCCTGATCGAGGGAGATATGTCCATCGAGGAAGCTGAAGATTTCCTGGTAGCCGACTGTTCGCAGGGCGTTATGTTCCCGGTAAGGCAGCACTTCTCTCACTTCTTCCACCAGGCCAGCGTGGATCATTTGATCTACCCGTTGATGGATGCGTTGGTGCAGAATTTCTTTGGGAGGCGTGATCCCAATTTTGATGATCCGAAAGTTGCGTTGGGCGCGGGTAGCGCTACGGAAAGCGGTAATAGATTGCCCGGTAGCGTCCAGTACTTCCAGCGCGCGGATGAGGCGCATGGGATTCTGGGTTTCGGCGGTGGCGTAAAACCCTGGATCGCGCTCTTGTAGCTGCTGCTGGAGCCAGGAAAGGCCATGGAGGGCATATTGCTCATTCAGATGGGCACGGATACCGGCGGGGATATCGGGCATATCGTCGATGCCATCGGCAAAGGCCCTGATATAAAGGCCAGTACCGCCGCACATAATGGCTATATCGTTGTTTTGAAAGATGTTGTTGGCATAACCGAGGGCCAGTTTTTCGTAAATGCCGGCATTTACTTCTTCCCGGATGCTATGTGAATCGATGAAATAGTGAGGTACCGCCGCCAGTTCTTCTGCCGAGGGTTTTGCGGTACCGATGCTGATTTCACGGTAGCATTGCCTCGAATCAGCAGAGATAACAGCGGTATTAAACAGTTGTGCCATCTGGACAGACAAAGCTGTTTTACCGGAAGCTGTTGGCCCTGCGATCACAATGACGGTCTTTTGCATAATTATTTATTCTATGAAAGTATGACGGAGTTTTGAGTAGCCTGTAAAATCCATTTACAGCTGCTCAAAACTCCGTTTGTATCCCTATTCGATTGATCTTACTTAAAAGCTGTTCTCCTCTTCTGCGCCGAATTCTTCGCCGCCATCGCCGCCGAGTGCGTCGCTTTCTTCGCCTTCTTCACCGAATCCATCGGCGTCCATGCCTTCTTTATTGAGATCGTATTTCTCTTCCATTTCCACGAGCTTATCGCCCACGAGGCCTTTGGTGCCGTATTGGCTGGGCGCGAGGCCTTCTTTACGTACGCAGGCGGGATATACGATTTTACTGTTTTCATCTTTTGACACGCCGATCAGTTCTACCAGGAACGACCAGTTTTTGGCGAAGTCGTACAGGTAGATAAATTTCTGATTGGGATCTTTTACGGCCACACCAATCACGGTGTCTGCCATGAGCAGGGGTTCTGCTTTACGGGGCTGGTTGTCGGCTTCCAGGATAATTTCCCGGCCGCGTTGCCAGTTATCATTGCTACGGAAAAAGGTAGCCTTATGTTTTGAGTCAAATTCAAATGCTTGCAAGATTGCCTGGTGAAATACTAAAAACGTCTGATTCGGCTTAATGGCAATGTCTCTGTAGACACTTTCATCTTCTTCCCAGTAAACTCTGAATTTTAAAACCGGCATGACAAAAAGGTTATAAGTTATGTAATGTTTAAACAGGCCGCTGTAGGCGGTAGGTTTTGAATGCTAGTGAATACGTATTATGGTGATGTAAAATTACCAATTTTATTTAACCGGGTGAAGGTTCAATGCGCTGGCTTTTTCCAATAAAAAAGCGTATGCGGCGTCATAACTATTTGGGATTTCGCCATCCAGGATGGCTTCTCTGATGGCGCTTTTCAGATCACCTACGATCCTACCGGGTTTCAGCCCAAATGTTTCCATGATCATTTCGCCGGTTACAGGGGGTTGCCAGTTGCGGATACGGTCGCTTTCTTCTACTTCTTTCAATCGTCTGCGGACCAGTTCAAAATTTTCCAGGTACCGTTTTACCTTGGCTTTATTTTTTGAGGTAATATCCGCTTCGCAGAGCATCATGAGTCCTTCTATGTCATCTCCTGCATCGAACAGTAATCTGCGGATAGCCGAGTCTGTTATATTTTCTTTGGTGAGACTAATGGGCCGCAGGTGTAATTCTACCAGTTTTTTTACCAGTTTCATTTTATCGCTCAGGGGCAATTTCATTTTGGTAAAAATACGCTGCACCATTTTACCTCCAACTGCATCATGGCCGTGAAAAGTCCAGCCATGGCCCGGTTCAAATTTTTTGGTAGCAGGCTTGCCAATATCGTGTAATAACGCGGCCCAGCGCAGCCAAAGATCCCGGGTATTTGTTGAGATATTATCTACTACCTGCAAGGTATGATAAAAATTATCTTTGTGCCCTTTCCCTTCATTCATCTCTACACCCACCATATCAATCATTTGTGGGAAAATGATTTTGAGCAGGCCGGATTTATACAAGAGGTCCAGTCCTACAGAGGGTTTAGCGGAGAGCATAATTTTATTAAACTCATCGGTAATTCTTTCCTGGGAAATAATACGGATGCGTTCTGCATTTTCCTGAATGGCCGTAAAGGCGGATGCCTCAATGGTGAATTGGAGCTGTGACGCGAAGCGAATGGCCCGCATCATGCGCAGCGGATCATCACTGAATGTTTGCGCCGGCGCCAGGGGCGTACGAATAATTTGCTTATCGAGATCGGCCAATCCTTCGAACGGATCGAGGAGGGAGCCATAATCTTGTTCTCTCAGGCTGATGGCCATGGCATTAATCGTGAAATCGCGGCGATTCTGGTCGTCCTGCAGCGTACCTGCAGAGACTTCCGGATTGCGGGATTCCTGGCGATAGCTTTCTTTGCGGGCGCCAACAAATTCAATTTCCAGCTCATTCCATTTTACCTGGGCAGTACCGTAGGTTTTGAAGAAACTTACGGGTACTTTATCGCCTAAGCTTTCTGCCACTTTATGTGCGAGGGCAATACCATCACCAACGCACACCACGTCCATATCTTTTGTTTTCCGTCCCAACAGTTTATCCCGCACAAAGCCACCGATCAGATAGGCGGGCACCCTTAATTCATGGGCTGCCAATGCTATCTTCTCCAGCACTTTTCTTTCCTGCAGGGAGCAGGGTATGTCCAACGGCTTACTGCTGATCATATAAAAATATTCCTGTTAAATGTATTCCTTTCGCTGAAATCAGGGCGCAAATGTAATAAATAAACGTTTTTAATCCCGGATTATCGCGATTGAACCGTCTTTGTTTATCCTGATAATCCTGGAAGCGATGCTGGCAGTGGCTTCTTCCTGGCGGTGTTGAACGATATAATCCACGCCATTGCGGATAGCAGGGCTGACATCCCCGAAGCTGGCCGGAGAAGGCTCTCCACTGATATTGGCGGAGGTAGATACCAATGGCTTCCGCAATCTTTTTATCAAATGACGACAGAAAGGATCTTTCACAATACGGATAGCGATGCTGCCATCTTCATTGATGACATTGGGGGCCAGTCCCAGGGCACCCTCATAAATAACGGTGGTAGGACGGGTGAAACCCGCAATAATATCCGCGATATCGGGGCGGGGATTGGCGATAAAGTGCAGCAGATCTTTCACATCTGCCAATAATATTACCAGACTTTTGCTTTCACTGCGCTTTTTCAGCTCATATACTTTCTGTACCGCCGTTTCATCGGTGGCATCGCAACCAATTCCCCAGATGGTATCTGTAGGGTAAAGGATCAGTCCTCCGTTCCGCAGTACCGGCATGGCCGCACTGATATCATCTTCAAACATTTCAGTAGGTTATTATTTGGTAATGGATTGATAAACTTTCATCATGGCGGCAGCACACTTTTCCGGTGTAAAATGCTGCGCATGTTGTATCCCTTTTTCCTGCAGCTGCTTTACCAGCGAAGGCTGGCTGACGATCCGTTTCATGGCATCGGCAATGGTGGCCGGGTTCAGCGGGTCCACATACAGTGCCCCATCTCCCGCAGTTTCCGCAAAACAAGATCCCTGGGATGTAATCACCGGCGTGCGGCTCCACAAGGCTTCCAGTACCGGAATGCCAAAGCCCTCGAAAATAGAAGGATAAATCAGCGCTAACGCGCCCTGGTATAGTCCCGGCAACTCACTATTCTCCAAACGCACCTGCTCGTTCAGGAAAACAACCTGTCGCGTAAGACCATTGGCGTCCAGGTAGGCTTTTACTTTCTTTTTATACCCGCTGCCATTGCCCAACACCACCAGCGGTATATCGACGGTGCCTTTTAGTGTATTCATGGCCGTTACTATGCCCAGCAGGTTCTTACGTTCAATCAGCGAGCCTACATACAGAAAATATTGAGAAGGCAGCTGATATTTCGCGCCCAAAGCGGCGATATCATCATCCTGCCAGGTAACACTGAAAGCGGGATCACAACTTTGATAAACGACGTCTATTTTATGTGCCGGCGTATGATAATAAGTAATAAGGTCTTGTTTGGTTTGCTCGCTGATGGCCACCACCCTATCCGCCTGTTCGCAGGCGTAGCGGGCTTTTCGCCGGTATGTGAGCACATCAATGGCATTATATTGCTCCGGATATCTTTCAAAAATCAAGTCGTGCATAGTAACCACCGAACGGATACCGCTCTTATGGATGCCGAAAGGCAGCTCATGGCTGAGCCCATGGTAGATATCGATATCATAGCGCCGTAAATCCTTTACCACAAAACGGCTGCGCCAGGCTGATTTAAACCAGCGATGGAGCTGTTTTTCGGGCAATACCACCTTTACCTCCGGCGAAGCATTATACATAGTGGTTTGCTTAGGGGCAAACAGGTAGTACTCCTCCTCCGGAAAATCCTTTACCAGGGAAGATATCAGTGTACGGCTATAATTTCCTAAACCTGTATTATTCTGGAACGCGCGCTTGGCGTCGAATCCTATTTTCATAATGCTCCTTCTTCAGACGAATGACAAAATTACGAATTACGAATGGCGATTTACGTATATCTGAGAAGATTTCCGGAATTCGGTGGTTGGTTATTCGAATTTATCCGTTTCAGATATTATGTTTGCAAAAAAAACGACAATGGATTTACAACAACAAATACTGGCTGCCTGGGCTGATCGCAGCCTCTTACAGGAGACACAGTACACAGATGCAGTAAAAGCGGTGATAGAAGCAGTAGATAAAGGACATCTGAGAGTTGCGACGCCTACAGAAAACGGCTGGCAGGTGAATGAATGGGTGAAACAAGCTATCCTGCTGTATTTCTCCATACAACCCATGGAAACAATGGAAGTGCCTCCATTTGAGTTCTATGATAAAATGAGATTGAAGTCGAATTATAAAGAGCTCGGCGTAAGAGTAGTACCACACGCGGTTGCCCGCTATGGCGCTTATATCGCTAAAGGTTGTATCCTGATGCCTTCTTATGTGAATATTGGTGCTTTTGTTGACGAAGGTACCATGGTGGATACCTGGGCAACAGTAGGCTCCTGCGCACAGATCGGCAAACATGTACACCTGAGCGGTGGCGTAGGTATCGGCGGTGTACTGGAACCCTTACAAGCCAGCCCGGTAATCATCGAAGATGGTTGCTTCATCGGTTCCCGTTGCATCGTAGTAGAAGGCGTGATCGTAGAAAAAGAAGCGGTATTAGGTGCGAACGTAGTACTGACCCAATCTACCAAAATCATTGATGTAAGCGGCAGCGAACCTATCGAATATAAAGGCCGTGTACCAGCCCGCAGCGTGGTAATTCCTGGTACCTATACCAAGAAATTCCCTGCCGGCGAATACCAGGTATCCTGCGCACTGATCATTGGTCAGCGTAAAGCTTCTACCGATCTGAAAACAAGTTTGAATGATACGCTGCGTGAGTTTAATGTAGCAGTATAAATATCTTTTTCTATAGAGGTCGCGCCATGCATTTGAATGTATGGCGCGATTTTTTTTTGTGAGAAACGAAAAAAATTTGGTGGATTTAAAAAAACGCGTACTTTTGCAATCCCTTAACGGGGACACTGCGATGCCCAGATGGCGAAATTGGTAGACGCACTGTGTTCAGGTCGCAGCGCTCGCAAGGGTGTGCTGGTTCGAATCCAGTTCTGGGCACAAAAATGGACAAACGAAAGTTTGTCCATTTTTATTTTAAGGCAATGCCGCGTTCAGTGTGCATATCAGCTTAACGGCTTCGTTTAATCTAGCGGTTCGATATATCAAAGTATTCATGCTATATTTTCTTCATAAGAATTATACTCAACAAGATATAGTTGATCGAAATGTTATTAGCTTTGCGCCGCAACAAATAAGTTGACCTATGAAAAGAATACTACTGGCCGTGGCCATTGTTTCAGCTGTGATTGTATCCTGCTCTAAATCTTCCGATACCCCTAAGCCTTCTCAGAACAAGATGTATCTGGCTTTATTAAAGAGTAATTATGATAGTACCATCACGGAGTATAATGCTGATATGACCATTAAACGAACTGCCAGCTTTACTATTAGCGGATCAAACTTAAATTTGGAGATACTGTACGCATATAGTAATGAAAAACTTGCATCCTTAACATTTGGGAGTGTAAAGTTTGATGCCAGGTACGATTCTGCTGGAAATCTCAGTTTTGTTGACGCTAAGAATGTATATGATGACCAGCACAGGATAATTGAATCCCGCATATATCTGGGTAGCGATAAGGTGTATTCCGGAGTCGATAAACTAACCTGGGATAGCATGAATCTGATCAGAATAGACTGCTATGATAAAGATGGTAAGTTGTTTTATGTCAAGAACTACAAGTATGATGATAAAATTAACCCACTACGCAATATACCCTTAGGAACCAAGAAATGGGAAAATCCAGCGGTATATCTGTCTGCCAATAATATAATAGATGAAAAATCAGGAGATCCTCGTGGAGGATATTCCCCACAGCAAATTTTCAGATATAAGTACAATGAACGTAATTATCCGGTAAGTGCCGAAGTATACTCTGTTTTCGAGGGAACTAATTCATTGATGGATTCACTGAATTTTACCTATCTCCGATAAAATATTTAGATAAAATCCGGACCTGTAGCCTGGCGAAGTTCCCTTTTTAGGCACTGATTATTTTAGTCGGACAATACTGTTAATAAATCAGACGACTTCTTTAGCATCAATGCTATTGGGTTCGATAGTCTTCCATTCCGGTGCACAAAAATGGACAAACTTCGGTTTGTCCATTTTTATTTTTAGGCAATGCCTTGTTCTGTGTGCATTGCAGCGCTACAGTTTTTTTTTGGAGGGAGGTCACACGTCACACATCCCATAAAAGCGAATGGCATCAAGGTATACACCTTGATGCCATTCGCTTTTAGTTGTCTGTAATTAAAATCTTACCGTCAGGTTTGCGGATGCGTTGAAAGGCAGCTGCGGACTGATAACACCCTGGCCAGTGAAATACTGTTCATCGGTGAGGTTGTCGAACTTCAACCCTACCCTGAATTTGTTGGCATCATAAAATGCAGTGGCATTGATCAGGGTATACGGTTTGTATACAAAACGACCGGTGGTGGCTGAATTGGCAGTAACGTGTTCGCTMACATAGTTAGCGCCGGCGCCAATACCCAGGCCTTTCAATACTCCCTTGTAAAGGGTGTAGCTCAGCCAGAGGTTACCGATGGTGGGAGGACCGGCATTGGCAGGACGGTATCCATCCGTGTCTTTACCGGTGGTATTCAGTTTGCTGTCGTTATAAGCATAACCGGCAATGAGGTTCAGCCCTTTAAATGGAACCGCCATCACTTCCACTTCTGCTCCTTTACTGCGCTGGGTACCATCCTGTACGATAATCGTATATTCGGTACCGTTATCCATCAGCACATCCGGACGGGTCATATTCTTCACCTTGATGTCGTAGTAGCTGGCAGTTACCGTCAACCTGTTCTGCAGGAGATTCAGCTTCACACCACCTTCCAGCTGATTGGCATACATCGGCTTGAAGTTTCCGTTTACATTGGCCACCGGCTGTGTCACCGGGGGAACATTCACAAACCCATTCATATAGTTACCGAAGAGGGATACCATTTCCGGAACGACTTCATATACCAGTCCCAATTTAGGCGACAGGGAAGTCTGATAGAACCTGCTGTCAGGCACCATTTTGCCGGATACATGGTTAATGGTTCCGTTGCTGGCAAAATAATCCAGGCGCAAGCTCATTACCGCTATCAGGTAACGTGTAATATTTATCGCATCGGAAGCATAGGCACCATAAATATTACTGGAAGTATAGTTTTTAACCGGTGCAGCTCCGCTCATGACAATCTTATTGATGGCATTGGCCCTTGACAGCAGGCTGTATTTGGCGAAGTTTGGCTTGGAACCGCTGATGGTGTCAAACTTCACAATGCCGGAGTAGTTGTTGAAAGCGTTCTGGTTCAGGTAGTCTAATCCAACCACCAGGCGGTTACGGATACCGCCTATATGAAAATCGCCTGTAAAGTTTTGCTGAATACTGGTAGTGGCAGCATCTGCATTCTGCAGCTGCACGTTGCGCTCTACCAGGTCATCACTGGTATTTCCACGGATAAACTCGTATTGGTAAATACCATCTGTTTTCCTGGTATTCCGGGAGAAATTGGTGCTGGACACCCATCCCCGGCCCAATTTATAATCGATGCGGCCATGAATATTGGAAGATGGGGCTTTTAAGGTAATATCATTATTGGTATAGGATGTGTTCCAGTCGAAATTCATTTCGGATGGATTGGTAGCAAAAAACTTGCGGGTTCTGCTCAGGAAGATAATAGAAGGATTGGTACCCTCATAGGAATAGATTTCAGCACCCAGGGTGATATCCAGACGATCGGTAGGTTTATAATTAATTACCGGGGCCAGGAAAAACGATTTCCTGAAACCCGCGTCCTGCGGTGAATTGCGGGTATGGTATGCCGCATTCAGCCGGGCCGTTAATGTTTTGCTCTTGTTCACCGGGCCATATACATCTGCAGTAAGCCTGCTGAGATCATAACTGCCACCGGTATACGAAACTTCACCACCTAACGTGTCCAACGGTTTTTTAGTGACTACGTTAATTAAACCGCCGAAAGAAGTCACAGCGCCTCCAAACAAGGTACCGGAGGGGCCTTTTACTACCTCTACTGACTGAATATTGGCCATATCAATTTCGCCATTGGTCTGACCGGGAAGGCCATCCACCATAGATACCCGGGTAGGGAATCCACGGAGATTGTAGTATACGGCGCCATCGCCACCGCGACCAATACTTCCCTGCATTTTAATCAGGCCGGGCGCATTTTTCAGTCCTTCGCTGAGGTCCGTAATAATCTGTTCTGTCATCAGTTTATCGGACAGCGTGGTATATACCTGCGGATTTTCCATGTACTTCAAAGGAAGTTTGGAAACAATGCGGCTTTCCTTGTTCAGTTCTTTACTGATTGTACGGGTACTGATTTCAAATTCCTGTAAGCCGATAGCGCTTTCCTTTAATATAAAATCAGCCGTAGCGCTACCGTCAGCCGTAAGAGTCACGGTGCGTTTCATTACCGGTAATCCCAGTAAGGTGGCTTTTAGCGTATAATTTCCTTTATGGAGATGATCAAAGCGGTAGTTACCCTCTTTGTTGGTATATGTTTCCTGGTGTGTTTCCACCAGCATTACCAGTACTTCCCCTACCGGCTGTCCATCGGAGGAAGAAACTTTTCCCTGAATAACGGCATTGGATTGCGCCATCAGCTGACCGGCAGCAAGCAGGAAAATCAAAAACAAAAGGATGCGTGTGTAGGTAGTCAGGCAGACACGCAGGCCTGACTCACATAAGCAGAATGGTTTCATTAGCGTTGAATAGAAGTTAATGCTCACAGTTTATTTGCCCGGTTACTGAGCACCGCAAAGCTACTGTGATCGCTATTCTTACTGTGATCAGATCGGGAAACCTATTTATGCATTCGGGAAAAATATGGTTAAGTTTATTATGTTCTATCCTTTCCACAGGCTCTTTACCAGGTTTACCATGGCCGCCTTAATGGCCTGATAACAGACTGTTACAATGGCAATAGCCATGATTTTGGGGTGACTCTTCCAAAGCACTATCATCATGATGGCTTTTCTTTTAGTCTTTTCAGATCACTTAACTATTAAACTGCCGGAGATGGTGATCGGTATGTTTATAAGCTAAATAGCCACTCTGTTCTTTTGTTACTTTCCCCACAAAAGCGTGTACAAATTCAGGGTTTGAACAGTCCGCATGTTCTTTAATCAGGGTAATCCAATGCTGTTTTTCAGCTGCTATATCGCCGTCGGTTACTTTAACCTTAATTTCTGGGATAGTAGGCAGGTTTTGTTTGATTGGACTATCATCTCCTATTAGTTCTTTCAAAGCAATTTTACCAAACAAGCGGCCAAGGAACATCCGCTTAAATTTTTTTTTACCTAATAGCATTTCTTCATACAGGATACAATGTTTCAATACCTGGTAAATATTCATTTTTCCCCATTGGGCGGTGCTATTTTCATTAAGCGTATTGATCCTGGTAATCAGTTCATCTTTTGTTGTTTTGTCAAATATTGTTTTCATGTTTCTATAATTTAAAAAATCACGTTGGTATAACCCGGGCGGGTAAAAGATGCCCCTTAAACAAGTTTTGCGAGCGAAAATCAGTTGCCTGAATCGTCTTTAAATAATGCTTCCGTGCCGTAAAATTCTTTTGTAGAGGGCTTTTGTAAATTCAACCCCTTTTGCTTTTAGTTCTTCATAAGTTGCATAAACATTGTTGCAGGTAAAAACAGCGCTGTCTTGGTCAAGTACATAGATGTTTACATGTGTTAGTTAGGTAATCATCCTTTTTGCGTTTTATTTGTTTACACAAAGATCCGTTATGAATTAAAGTTTCACCTCTTCAAAATTGCTATTTTTTAGCCCAGCCGCTTTTTTCGCCAAAACAACCCGGGATAAAGGTTAGTGGTGATCTTACATTTGTACTTTTATTTTTCGTTGCTGCAGGAGGTATACTGAAGGGCTATACCAACAATCCGCTTAAATACCCCGCAAAAAAAGGTTGTAAGTCAATACTTACAACCTTTTTTGCTTTTGGAAGTGTCGAAGAATCACGCTTTTAGTACTTCTTCCTATCTATTTTATATTGTGCGGGTTGTCAATTATACAACGCCATATCCCGTCAGCTCCCTTACGCACCACATCCGTTGAAGTGCCTGAATATTTCGCAGGGGTTCCTGTCTCATCTGTATAGTCAACTGCCCAGTCAAGAACAAGCAATGCTATATCTCCATTGATTAATGTGTGCCTTGTTTCTCCCGATATCTTTCCATTTAAAGCAAAATACGGCATCAACGCATTTTTCAATGCCTCTCCCTGGGCAATTTTGCCCGGACTCTCCGCCATAACGGCATTTTGCTCATAATAAGCATTTATCAAATTGTCTACATTACCAAGATTGTAGTAATACATGAACACCTCGGTTGTTTTATCCGGAGTTGTTGCTTTTGGCGCTTCCTGTGTCATTTTACTTTTTTTACTTGTGAATAGATTTGTGTGCCTGTTGAGCATCGTTGAAAATAAATTTCTGGTTTCTCAACACATCAAAAATATTTACTTTTACTATATAAAATATAGTACTTTCCTAAAGTATAGTGTCTTTTTGAAACTAAAGTTTAAATAAATGAAAGAAGCATCAATAGAAGAATGTACCCGCTCTATTCTCCCTATCAGGGATGTGTTGGATATTTTAAGTGGCAAATGGAAGTTGCAAATTATTATGCTGCTGATGTTTGGAAAAAGAAGATTTAAAGATTTACAAAATTATATTCCTGGCATTACTCCCAAAATGCTTGTCAAGGAATTACGTGTACTTGAAATGAACCAATTAATAAATCGTACCGTTTACGATGAATCGCCAGTTTATATTGAATATTCTATCACTCCTTACGGAAGGTCCCTCAAAAAAATAATCCTTGAAATGGAAGACTGGGGTAAGAAACATAGGAAAAGAATAATGGGGAAGCCTGTAAAAGAATAAGGAGCGATGCACCTTACTTTTTGAATGTGTTAGCAGGAGGTGAGTCAGCTGGGAAGGACCGTGCAAGAAAACCATTTATTTCCTCCTCCCAGTCCTTCAAATCGTTTTTATAGATATGTTCAATAAATTGTTGGTTGACCTGGTTGCCCTGTGCATTCAGCCCAATAAGGCTGTAAGTAATGCGGGCAAGTGTTTTAGTATCAGATTGGGGACTGCATTGAACGGTAATGGTCCAACAACGGTTATCTCCATAGACCATATATTGAATCAGGAATTGTTGCGTATCATATCTTGACACTCGCCAAACGTAGTCTTTTTCACCTTTCAAATGACCGGGTGTAGTAAATGTTGCTTCCTCTTCGATGGTCTGCGTATTGGGATAAACCGGCGTTGGCATCCAGTCTGCCGACCATTTCTTCTCTTCGTAAGCGCCGAATAAAGGGAACACCGTATTGACATTTCCGTTTAACGTAATGGAAGCAGTCCGGGTAATCTTCTGTGCCCGGGCTGTTAGCGCTAGCAGCAAAGTGGCGATTAATATTTTCATATTCATTTTTTCATAAAGAAAATACTAATGGCGTAGTTGCACTTATCGAAAATTGGGAATTATGCCTGGGAGGGTGGGAATCCGAATCTTCTCTTAAAAAGAAGACTAAAGGATGTGGGGCTTTCGAAACCAAGTTGGAAACAAGTTGCTGAAACGGATTGGTTCTTCAATAGTTTAAGCGCTAGCTGCAGTCTCAGCTCTGTGAGATACTGATGTGGAGTGATATTGAAAACATCCCGGAAATTAGACAGAAAATGGAATTTATTAAGACAGGCCTGTTGAGCGATCTCTTCTAAGGATATATCTTCCATTATATTATCGTTCATAAAATCTCTGGCCAGTATCAGGCGACGATACAATTCTTCTTTAGTAGAACGTTTTACGGCTTTTAAGGCCCTGATACTTTTCTGGGTGTGGTCTCGCTGCATTCCGACAGCGGTGATCAAATTAAAGAGTGCATCTTCCTGTGGACCTGTCAAACCAGAGAGGATCTTATAAATTGTGTCGTCCATATCAAACGGAACGTTGGGAAAAAAGATATCCTCTCCTATCGGCGCGGCGGGCATATCCAGCAATTTCTCTTCACTGTTCTGCAAATAATGGAAACTATCACGGATGAAATTTGTGTCAAAAAGAATCAGCACCGTCTTCAGGGAAGTAGCTGGGAGAAAATTGATTTCCAGGCTATCATTCGCATTCAGAAAGTAGAAATGCCGGTCTGATACTTCAATAGACCGTTTATTTAGCTTATACCTGCCTTTGTTCCGAAAATTGGTGATGAATAAATACGGGGTTGGATGTTCCGGATAAAAATAGCCGCCCTGTGTATCTGCAATGATTACTGCATTTTTAACAGGTTTTGCATGACTATTGCGAAATTTTGCACAATCAGGCAGCGTGTTCTGGATCATGAATGCAAATTAACGATTATCGTTGGGCTTTCCTACTTGCTCTTTTTATGTTAACCACTGGTTTTAAACAGCAACCGAACAATAAGTGCTCTCCGCTCCGCTATTAGTCCTTTGAATTCTTTTCCAGATACCTTGAACAACCTTTCGTAGAGAGGGGCCATGATCAATGGATAAGACAACAAAGAAAACAAGTTCATCAGAAAATGAACAGGATTCATTTTCTCAATAGTTCCCTTCTTCATTTCCTGCTCTGCTTCTTTCAAATAAGACTTTACAGGATCTGATTGAATGTTGGTGATCAGTTGCTTCCCTAACGTATTGATCTCTGTTACTAAAAATGTTTCCTGATAAGGGAAAGCCATCATATGTTTGAGAAAAACGGCAATGATATTTTCCGTTTTAGCTTTAAAAGGTTGTTCCGCTGTCATGCATTCGTTAAGGCGTTGGCTTAAATCCTGCATGGCATCCTGGAATATGGCAGCAACCAGCAGATCTCTGGAACGGAAATAATAATGCAGTGCGGTTCTGTTAACGCCCGCAGCATCTGCTATTTCCTGAGTAGTGGCATGGAGCTTTCCTTCTGCGAAAAGCAGGCGCTTTGCGGTGTCTTTTATATGCTGCTCTGTCCCTGTATTTTTTAATGGCATCTCTTTTAAGTTAAACTTATGGTATAATCGATTCCTATTTCGTTGATAAAATAATCATCATGCGAAATCACCAGCAATGTACCTCCAAAATTTTTCACCGCGAGGGTGAGTACTTCCAGGCTCCGAATGTCGAGATTATTTGTTGGTTCATCAAGGATCAATATATCCGGCGCCTGATTACTGACCAACAAACAACTCAACGATAGTTTCATTCTTTCTCCTCCGCTTAATCCTGCGCATTTTTTATCAAAAGTAGCCGGAGGAAATTGGGAATACACCAATAATTCTGCTAACTCCTGCTCTTCCAAACCACGTTTATTATATGCCTGTATTTGTTCATAAACAGTTAGCATCGGATTGATCATCGAGTAGTTCTGATCCAGATAGCAATAAGAGAATGCCGCACTGTTGTAGCTACCCTCGATTGGTTGCAGCTCCTTTGTGATAATTTTCAACAAGGTGGTTTTCCCACTTCCATTTTCGCCCTTGATCTGTATTCGCTCACCAGATTTAATCTGGAAGCTGAGATTATTCCATAGTAACGTGTCGCTATATTTGAAGTTAATATCTGTTATGTCGATCAGCAACTGGCCCGCATGTAGGTCCGGCGTGCCGATGTCGATTTTAAGCACTTCGTATTCCTGGATTTGTGCTTTGATCTGTTCAATATTATGCAGCAGTATGGCTATCTTTTCCTCATGTGCATTTAACATGCGCGCTGTACTGCGCTCCGCTTTATTTTTTAATCCCCCTGCAATGATGCGTGGTATTGAACCGCTCATTCCCGCTGATCTGGATTCCTGTTGTGCCCTTTGACCAGCCATATCTGTGGCTTTTCTTTCGGATGCTTTCAATGCTTTGGAATGTTCGTTCAACCGGGCGCGCAAGGCACTTACTTTTTCCGTTTTTTTCTGCTGATAAAAATCAAAGTTTCCACCGAATACTTCCATCCCTTTTTCATTCAACTCCAGTGTTTTGTTCATGAGGTTCAATAATGTTCTGTCGTGACTCACGATCAACATAGTGGATTTGCTTTGAAGGATCATGGCATACAATTTCATCCTGGTGTTGATGTCCAGGTGATTGGAGGGCTCGTCTAATAAAATCAGGTCCGGGCTGTTCATATCCATGGCTGCCAGAAAAACCTTGGTTTTTTGGCCACCACTCAGGCTTCCCAGTAAGCGATTTTCATGGATCTCACCAAGGTCCCATTTTTCGAGGGCCTTTTTGACTTTATTTTCGATATCCCAGTCATCGTCCAATTGTGTAAACTGATGTTCATCCGTATCTCCTCCTAAAATAGCCTGCAGTGCGTTCAGTTTCTTATCTGCCCCCAATGCCCGGGCAACAGACCAGGTGTCAAATTCTCCCAGATGTTGTGGTACATACCAGGGAGCATCCGAAAAGCTGATTTCTCCGGATGTTAATTCAAGTTTTTGGGAAACCAGGCGTAGTAAAGTTGACTTACCTGCGCCGTTTATTCCTACCAGTGCCGCTTTTTCGCCATCATTTAAAATAAAGTTCAGGTCATGGAATAGCGCCTCATTATCTGGATGAACATAATTCAATGATTTTACGATTAAGCCCACGGTATTTTCTGATTTTAGATATTAGTACTTTACTCCAGCGGGGCAAATATGCATTAAATATTCTTTTTTGTTAGACAAAATTGTTAAATAAAAAATAAATCCTGTCAAACAAGCGATAGCTTTTAAACCCAATCACTTTTATAAAGTATTCTAAATCAGCTAAAAAGATGTTCGAAAGCATACACTTCCGGGCATAAAAAATGGATAAACTTAGGTTTATCCATTTTAATTTTCAGCAAAGCCATATTAGCCACTCAAATCTACAGGATTCAGGAGGGTGGAATACTATTTCCCAATTCCTGCTTTGGCCAGTCCTTTTTGGAGGTCTTCCCCATTCATAACAGGACTAAACTCTACTTTGGCATTGAGCGATGCAAAGAAAGGCTCAGATATGCCTGGGAGGTCTGATGAATCTTTGAGATCAAAGACGAACAACATTGCCCGGCAGCCATCCATGGGAAGAAAATAGGTGGCTTCCGGATTTAATTTTTCCGTTGTTGATTTAACAATTTTTGACAGTGTGCCATCTGCCACGGCCTTGTTGGAGGCTTCTACCGGACAGGTTACTTTTAATAACGTACGCATTGCAATTGTTTTTTTAAGAAGTAAACAAGAATTCAACATGCCGGAGGGAATTACAGCTGTTTTGCTTCATCCATTATTTATCATAACAACACCTTGCTTTTGGGGCTTTTACCATCATTAAACAAATGAAACAGAGAAGTAGTTGGGTGAGTATGTCAGGCAGGTTGCGTTATATTGTTAATCGCTTGTTATTCCCATTAGTCCCCAGCCCTGGAGACGATTTAATAAATGAAAAAAGGCTTGTCAGCTATCGCCGGCAAGCCTTTTTTCATTTATGGCCATTCATTTTTAAACAGCACCCTTATTTCGCCTGATAATGGGCCGCCCAGTTGTCCATATACTTTTCCAGCACCTGCAGGGGCATGTCGCCATAAGCCAGCAGGGCATCGTGGAAGTCGCGCAGGTTAAAGCGGGCGCCTAACTGTGCGCTCAGTTTATCTCTCAATGCCTTGATGCTTATTTCACCAATTTTGTAAGACAGCGCCTGTCCGGGCATTGCCATATAGCGTTCCACTTCTGCGGTGGCTATCTCTTTACTTATGGATTCATTGGCCATCATGTAGTCAATAGCTTCTTCACGGGTCATTTTACCGGTATGGATAGCCACATCCAGCACCAGCCGGATAGCGCGGTGAATTTCGTTGTTCAGGGCCCCCATTTGCTGATAAGCATCAGTATAGCAGCCCATCTTCTCACCCAATGACTCTACATATAACGCCCAGCCTTCGAAATAGGCACTGAAGGAAGGTTGCCGCCGGAAGGCAGGAATTTCCTTATTCTCCTGTTGCAAAGCAATCTGAAAGTGATGGCCGGGGATGCCTTCATGAATAAAGGTAGCCTCCATACCATAGAAGGTAACATTCACTTTGGTGGCGTCTGGTACCGGTACGTATAAAATAGCGGCCCGTTTTTCCGCGATATTCCCTTTGATGTAGAAAGGCCCACCGCTGGCTGCTTCCCGATATGCCTCCACTCTTCGTACCTCCATAGGCGTTTGGGGCTGATGACCAAATAACGCCGGTATATGCGGCAGCACTTTCTGATAGATAGCCCTGTAGGCATCCAGCACCTCTTCCGGCGTCTTAAATGGCATGAGCTGAGGGTTGGTCTTCAGCCAGGCAAAATATTCCGATAAAGTGCCGGTAAACCCTGTTTGTGTTTTTATCCGCTCCATCTCCGCATGTATCCTTGCTACTTCCGACAATCCCGTCTGATAAATTTTCTCCGGGCTAAGGTCGGTAGTGGTAAAGGAACGTACGTAGTATTGATATATCTGTTTTCCGGATGGTATGGCAGAAAGGCCGGCCTTTTTCTGTGCGGCGAGTAGATAAGTATGTTCCAGGTAGTAGGCTAATTGTTGATATGCCGGGCGGAGGCGATTTGCAATTACCCGCTGGTACAGCTTTGTGATTTTCTCTTTTTCAGCGGCTGTAAAGGAAGCCGGCATTTTCGACAGCGGCTTGTAGAAAATATTTTTGGCGGTGTCTTTTTCTGCCAGTGATTTCATTTGAGGGATCATCAGCTGGACCAGTGCTTTGGGCAGCACCACACCTTCCATAATTCCTTTGTCGAACTTGGCGATACAGGTATCTGACCATTCCATAAATGCCGACATTCGTTTGGCCCAGTTCTCATAATCCTTTACGGTGTTGAAGGGCTGGTCGCCATTGCCAGCGCCTAAAGACGCCAGTTCCAGCGGTGTAGATACAAACTGGTTCATGGGCAGATACTCCAGGTGGAGGGATATACCCTCCAGGCCAGTACGCAATGTATAGGCGAGGATGTCTGCCGAAACCCGGTCGCCAGTGTTCAATTTCACCTGGTCGAACTTCTTCAGCTTATGGAGATAGTGCCAGTAAAATGATTCGGTATCTTCCAGATAAGGTATCCCTCCTTCTATAGGCAGGACATCATCGTATTGGTGGAAGCCGGCGGCAGTGGCTTCTAAGGGAAACAATTTCATCCGGGCAGCATAGTAGTCGTCAAACAGTTGGTGCAGCTGTGGGTTGTTTTCTTGTGCCTTGCTGACGGTTGTGCTTAATACGGCTGCTGATACCAGCAGGTTAATCAATAATCTTTTTCTCATAGCTATTTATCTTTGTACAGAATTTCCGGGCACCCAACTAACGCGCGGTGGATAGCTAAAATTGTATAGGATTCATTTGTCTGTCGTATTTCCCTTAGGTACCTGCAGTAAGCGGAACCAGCATAAGCATGGATATACTCATGGATGAAGGTTTAAAAATAAATTTTTTGGCACATTGGCCACAAAGAAAAGGGCCGACCGTAGTCAGCCCCTGCTCTTAACAAATCTGTCTACACAAAAATTATTGCAAAGGATCAAAATCTCCTCCCCAGTTATTATTCTGTTTCAATAATGGGTTCCTGTCTAAATTAATTTTAGGAATACCGTAAATATAGTATTGGTCTTTTATGGCGATATTAGTGGCATCAGTAGCAATCACCGTGGTGGTGAACCTGTTCCATACCGTATTGATATCTGACAGTGGGCTTACATCCGGCTGACCGGTTTTCAGCAATACGGCGATACCATGACGTTGTGGCAAGGCCCTCAGGTAATCAAACATTTTCCAGCGACGTAAATCATCCATACGTCTACCTTCAAAACAGAATTCTACAAAGCTTTCCTGTTGAAGAGCGGTGCGGATCTCCGGTTGGGTGGTTGCCGTAATACCATAATTGCCTCCGGCACCGGGTAAAATACCTGCGCGATTTCTGATTTGTTTCAATACATCCAATGCTGCGGCGGTATTATTCACTTCATTAGCACATTCTGCATAGTTCATTAATACTTCTGCATAACGGATCTCTATCCAATCAACCGCTGCATTATACACCGTACCTTTATCTATGTTTTTATCCACTGCTTTGATGCGATAAAAACTGGAATTAGACCACAGTGGATCTAAGGTGATGGAATTGTGTACGCCTTCCAATCCTGTAGCGCCACTGTAATTGGTGATGCTGGTAAAATACGTCCACAGATAGGTTTTATCATCCCGCATTCCTTTTACATATTGATTGGGAGCACCGTTGTAGTAGATATTCGCATAGAAGCGATCATCTCTGTTTCTAAACAGGGTATCGTAACTTCTTGTCTGCGATGCCCAGCGGGAGCCATCTTTCATGGGGAAGGCGTCTACCAGTTCCAGCGAGGGCCGATCATAACCTACGTCATCTTTAGACCAGTCCAGCGGAATTAAACCTCCCTGAAAATAGGTTGCTTGCGGGTAGTTGAAGCGACGTACCATGACCACTTCTTTGTTTAACTCATCATCCCATATTTTGCTGTATGGACTATAGAGACCTTTACCTCGCGCATCTAAAAATTCTTTGGCTGCTTTATTGGCATCGTAGGCCTTTTGCCAGGAGGCCACGCCACCTAAACCATTGAATAACGGGCTGGCGTAAAACAGCAATACTCTTCCTTTGAAAGCCATGGCAGCACCTTTATCTATTCTACCCAGGTCATTGTCTGTAAAAGCATCGGGTAATAAGGCGATGGCATCATCCAGGTCTTTTAAAATCTGTGTAACGCATTCAGAGGTTTTATTACGGGGCTTTTGCAGCGCTGTCAGATCTGTTGTCGGTGTTTGTGCTTCGAGAATCAATGGTACACCACCATAGGAGCTCACCAGGATATGATAAGCCCAGGCTCTCCAAAACAGCGCCTGTCCTTTAATTTTATTTTTATCATCCTGTCCGAAAGTAGCTTTATCAATATTGCCCAGCAAAATATTAATGGTTCGTATATTGCTATACGTCCAAAAATCATCTCTGGAATCAAAGGTAGCAGTGCCCCGTAACCAATCGTTGGTTTGTTTTTGGTAAGGTACCCCTTCATCTGTGCCGTTACCACTGCCCATGGTATTAGCAGGCATCAGATTGGCATAAATCTGATTTAAGTAGGCCGTGGACATATTCACATCTGTCCATACCTGGTCAGGTCCAACGGCAGAAAGGTTTGTTTTATCCAGTACCTTACTGCACCCCATCATCAGGAAGGGAACGAATAAGGCGATTTTGGCTATATTTAATTTAGTCTTCATTTTTTTAACTTTTAAAATAAACACACCTTTCTACAACCTGATATCGATACCAGCGGTGAAAGTTTTCGTGGTGGGGTAACTCATGAATCCTTTTATCTCAGGATCATACAGCTTAAATTTGGTGATATTAAAGAGGTTGGAACCTGCCAGGAAAATTTTTACATCTTTCATACCCAGCTTGTTTAACACTACTTCAGGCAGGTTATAGTTAATATTCAGGTACTTCATCCGTAAAAAACCGCCGTTGTATACGTTGAAGTTAGAATTCCATGTATACCCTGCTGAATGTGGATCACCCCATGGATATATCTTTGGCGTAGATCCGTTAGGGTTATCTGTGGTCCAGGAATCCGCATGGTAAAAAGGTACTTTTCCTCCGCCGCCAAAATTCCTGCCCCAGGCATCATTATATGAAACTTTGAACCCGGTAAGTCCTGATACCAATGCTTCTACAGCAAACCCTTTGTAAGACAGGGCAATATTGAGTCCATAAGAGATAGGGGCATTATCGGCGCCGAAATAATTACCTAACACTACCTGATCATAACTGTCTACTTTATTATCAGGTTTCCCGTTAGGACCACTCAAATCTGCGAACAGCATATCTCCCAGCGCCGGCGCAACGCCATTGATGGTATATCCTGCCGGTAATTTATCCAGGTCTTGTTGCGTACGTAAAATACCTAAAGTCTGGTAACCAGTGCCATACGAAAGGGTTTTCCCATTCGGATTAGCATAATCCTGGGTATTGGCTGCTACATCTTTTCTGATGACTTTATTAGCAGCATAGGTGAATACACCTTTGATATTATAGCTAAAATTTTTGCCGATATTGTTATTATATCCCAGTTCAATTTCGATACCGTGTGAATTCACCTGACCATAATTCTCCGGAGGTAAAGTACCGCCGAACTCGGAAGGCACCGCTAAAATCCTTGTTCCTAAGATATCATAGGAGTGACGTTTCCAGTAATCAAAGGTGAATCGAACATTCTTAAATAATGTTGCATCCACTCCAATGCCAGCAGAATTTGATTTTTCCCAGGTCAGATTACTGTTAGGAAGACCGCCATAAGATAAACCAGGAACAGAGGCACCGTTTGCACCAAGGAAATAGGAACTACCGGAGATAATATATTGTTCCATCCATCTCCATCTGCTGTTGATATTGTCTTTATCCAGGACATCATTACCCGTAGTAGCATAGGATGCTCTCAGTTTTAAGAAGTCAATGGCGTGCCCTACTCTTGATGCACTAAAAAACTGCTCCCTGGAAATCACCCAGCCGGCCGATACTGACGGGAACCAACCCCAGCGCTTATCCGGTGCAAAGTTGGTAGATCCATCTCTACGAACGGATGCGGAAAACAGGTATTTGGCGTCGTAGTCATAGTTGATCCTTCCTATGTAAGACAACCTTCCACTCTCTCTTTCAGCACCACCGGTTGACCAGTCCGCATTATTGCCACTGGTGTATAAAAACTGATCTTTAGCCACCAGCGGGAAGTTGTTCCGGGTTACCCCAAACGTGTTCCAGTAGCCTTCAAATTGCTCGTATACCAATAAGCCGCCTATAGTGTGTTTACCGAATGTACGGTCATAGTTTACCTGCGCATTTAGTTGGTAATTGTTCGTGCGTTCATAGGAATTTCCCAAATAGGGAGTGCCCGGATCGCCACTCATCGTGGAGCCCACCAGTGTGTCCGTATAAATCAAACCATTAGGGCCTGTTTTTTTGAAATTATAGAGTGTTTGTTTTTTGGCAAACGTTTTTACAAAGTCGTTATCATAGTTTTTGCTGTAAGTGCCTTTTATACTCAATCCTTTTACCTGTGGTATTTTGTATTCAGCAGTTACCAATGCATCTACCTGTTGATTGTTGTCACGCCAGTAGCCGCCATTTCTCATCATTTCAATAGGATTACCTAACCAGCCGGGGTTATTGGGTTTACCATCGATATAAGGCGAGGCAAACACATCCCAGTACAGCAATTTACCCCACAGGTTATTCAAGTCATCGGAACCATAGTCATAGGTAAAGTTGAAACGACTACGGGTACCATAGCTGGTGCTGAGGTTTAAACCGAGTGTCAGGTTTTTCACCAGATTAGCTTCCACATTACCACGCAGGTTATACTTCTTATAATTTACCTGTGGCAGGAAACCATTTTCACTCACATAAGAACCTCCTACGTAAGCCTTTATTTTTTCGCTTCCTCCGGACACGCTCAACGCGTAACGCTGACTGTTAGGATTGGTATACGCCGCTTTGTAATAGTTATCGCCATTCGGGTTATTTTTCAGTACCCAGTTAATTTCTTCGTCGCTTAATCCACCGTTTACTGATTTACTTAAGTTCAGCCCATCTTTCACCGGCATATATTTCGGTAAAGCACCTACACGTTGTGTATTATAGGTAGCATTGAAATTGATCACCGCCAGACCACTTTTACCGGTTTTAGTCGTTACCAGGATAGCGCCGTTAGAAGAACGGGAGCCATAAATAGCAGCGGAAGATGCATCTTTCAGGATAGTGATATCCCCTACTTCGTTGGGATCTAATGCATCGAAACTTGTTTTATCCCGTACAATTCCATCAATAACATATAACGGTTCCACCGCACTGTTACTAAAGGAAGAGGCAGAGCGCACCTTTACATTTGATCCAATACCAGGTGTACCCGTTGGTGAGCTGATGAAAACGCCGGACATACGGCCAGCCAGCGCATTCGATAAATTGGTAGTGGGTATCAATGCGATGTCTTTCGCATTCATAGAAGAAACAGCCGCCGTCATTTTGGCTTTTTTCTGTGTACCATACCCTACTACTACCACGTCTGTTAAGTCCGTAGCAGTGGGATGTAATACAACAGTGATGGGTGCTGCTCCTGCGGCGGCAAAAGCCGGGCGAAAGCCGGTCATCGTCACCCTTAGCCGGCTGCCGGAAGGCACGCTCAATTCAAAGTGGCCTGTCGCATTGGTAACGACTCCTACCTTGATATTCCCTTCCTGACTTACCGTAGCGCCAGGCAATGGCGACCCGATGGAATCGGTGACCATCCCTTTGACAGTAATTTTTTCCTGCGCGTGCAAACGCATTCCCTGTAGGACAAAGCATAGCAATGCGATCGTCCACAGTAACGATTTAGATTGGTTCATAGTAAAATTTGTGTAGATAGCTAATTTGTGGAATTACTCATTCATTGTTCCGGTTGATAATATTCTGAATCTGTTCTAAAGGTCTTATTATCTTGTGCAGAATACCACCCATAATTTGACCATTACAAATACTATTTTTGCAGGTAAGGGTTAACAAACGGATACCATCTCCCCAAAACCAGCCATAGCAAAAGATTTACGGACAAATCCGGCAGGATCAAAATAGCAATGCATTTCTCTCCGGAAAATATCAATCTCCCTCCTTATTTTCGTGAGGAATTAAAAGTATGCTTTGATGATTTATGTAAGTGAGCCTATCACCACGGTACCGGCTGTATTTAAAACCCAACTGCAGGAAATGGTTTACCTGACGTTACAACAAATGGCCGTACCATTTGAGCGTGTTGATACGGATGAGGCGATTACTATGGAAGATTGTATCCGGATTAACGAGCGGCTGGATATGAAAACAGTGAAAACACTATTTCTCTGTAATCGTCAGCAAACTGATTTTTACCTGTTTATTACCACGGCGGATAAGCCTTTCAAGACGAAAGATCTCAGCGCCGTATTAAACATTTCCCGTTTATCTTTTGCGCCGGTGGAATTGCTGGATAGCATGTTAGGTACTTCCGTGGGAGCCGCCACCATATTTGGGGTGATGCTGGATAAAGAAAATAAGATACAGGTAGTGATTGATAAAGATATTCTTTCGGAGGAATGGTATGGCTGCAGTGATGGTACTACCACGGGTTATATGAAAGTACCGATGAACTGGATCATGCCGCATTTTCTCCATTATGCGGGGCATGTGCCGAAGGTGATTGAGATCTGAAATGAAAAAGGCCACCCTGAGCAGGTGGCCTTTCTCATTTCAGATAATATTATTCTTGCTCCTTAGTATCCTGGATTAGGCACCAGGTTAGGATTCAGCGCCAGCTCTATGGCAGGAATAGGGAACACCCGACGGAAAACATCATTGTCGGCTGCTTTAAAGCCCCATTTGCCTTCAAACTTACCAAAGCGGATCAGGTCATTTCTTCTCCAGGCTTCCCAGGCAAATTCGCGGGCACGTTCTTCCAGCAGCATATTCAAGGTAGTACCTACCCATGGTGTAGTACCCGCACGTGAACGGATTTTGTTCACCAGCACGTCTGCTGTTTGCAGCTCTCCTTTTACCACGGTAGGTGTGGCGCCACGAAGAATGGCTTCTGCTTTCATCATGATTACATCTGCCAAACGGAATACCGGTAAATCGGTATTCTGGAAACGGGTAGATGTATTCACGTTTTTGTCAGGATAATATTTGATAGAGCGTACACCCTTCAGTTGTCCTTTCAGGTCGTTCCCTACATCCAGTTTCGCTTCACCACCTGGTTTCACCGTGAGTTCCGGGAAGATTTCCACCCACCAGTCGATCGGAGTATCCGGACCTGTGGAAGAGGCATCCAGGGTTTTAGTAGTGGTGTGTACAATGTTCTGTGTACCGTCTTTGTTATACTGTTTGCCGGACAACCAGGTGTTGTTACGCACATCATTTGGCTGGTTGAAGTAAGCATAAAAATCAGGAATGGTGCTCAACGCTACGCTGGGACCGAATGCATCKGGCAGGTCGAAACGAGCCTTCAGGAAAGGATGCAGACAGAAACGGGTAAAGTGGCAACCAGGAATCAGGTTGGCATCGTAAGGAATAGCGAAGATAGTTTCCTTAATCTGCGGACCGTTATCTGGCTTGAAGATGGAAGTATAGTCTGCGTCCAGGGAATACGGTGCGTTGATGAGGATACTGTCTGCCATTGCTACCGCATCTGCATAACGTGGGGTACCGGTATAGTACTCTGCGTTAAGATACATTTTCTCTAACAGGGCAAATGCCAACCATTTGGTAGCACGGCCGTAAGTACTACCGTCTACTTTTGTGGTCAGGTTCGGTAATGCTGACTTCAGCGTATTTTCGATAAAGGTGAATACTTCTTTACGTTGTTTCGTAGCCGGAGGTGTATTTACCGGAAAACTATCCAATACGGGAATGTTACCATACAGGTCCATCATAAAGAAATAGAATAGGGAACGCATGGCTTTCAATTCCGCTACAGACGAGGTTTTGTAGGCACCATCGGGTAATGCTTTCAATAAGTTGATGGCGTTATTGGAGATATTGACCCCACCAAATCCCCACTGCCAGGCACTGATTACATAAGGATGACTACTACCCCAGGTATGCAGGTGCATAAAACGATATTTACCACCATCGTCGTAGTTACCATCGCGGGCAGGAATGATCGCTTCATCTGTAGAAAACTCCTGCAGCATCCAGTAATCCACACCGTAGCTGAAGCCGGTACCGTTCATCCAGTAGGTAGCATCCCCTGATTTGGTATTGGCCAGCTGGGAATACACCGCACCAATAGCAGCAGCATAGGAGCTGTTGTTGGAAGGAAAGTTTGATGGCGTATATTTTGATTCCACATCCACATCCAGCTTGCGGCATGCTGCCAGCGCCGTTACGGCAAGCAGGAAAATGTAAAGGATTTTATTAGATCTCATATCTTGATATTTAAACAAAGAGATTAGAAAATAGCATTCAGACCAAAAATGAAAGACCGTGTTTTAGGATAATAGTTCCTGGCGTCAATACCTGGTGTAAGGCCACCGAGGTCCATTTCGGGGTCTATGCCGGTGTATTTGGTAATCGTAAATACGTTATTCACGTTGCCGTATACACGTAATTTGCTGATGTAATTGCTTTTGATCTTGAAAGTATATCCCAGGGTGAGGTTATCCATACGCAGGTAGGAACCGTTTTCCAGGAATCTGTCGGAGATCATGAAAGAGTTTTTGTCGTTGTACGACTCTCCTGCTGTAAACTTCAGGATGTTAGTCACTTTCGCATCTGTAGGCGTATTCAATGCTGCCTTGGTAGCATTCAGGATTTTGTTGCCGGATACGCCACGGATAAATACGTTCAGATCAAATCCTTTCCAGGTGAAGGTATTGCTCCATCCATAAGTAATAGAAGGCTGTGCATTCCCTGCGCGCATCAGGTCACCGATGGCCGGAGAGGTAGTAACGGTACCATCTGCTTTCTGGTAAGTGGAAACACCGTCTTTATCTTTACCCAGGTAATGGAACAGGGTGAAAGTACCGATAGGCTGACCTTCCAGTACTTTCTGGCTCCAGTTACCGGATTGACCTTTACCTCCCAGAATAGCTGTAGGGATATCTTTCAGCGTAAAGCGGCCGTTAGACAGGGAGCTGATGCTATTGGTATTATGCGCAACGTTGACGGATGTTTTCCAGGAGAAATTCTTTGTGTGCACTGGTTCTGCATTCAGTACCACTTCCACCCCTTTGTTACTTACCTTTCCTACGTTGGCCAGCAAAGTAGTGGTGATGTATTGGGTAGTTGTTACCGGGTAGTTCCAGATCAGGTCGGAGGTTTGTTTATCGTAGTAGTCGACGGCACCGCTCAGGCGGCCGTTGAAGATGGCGAAGTCGACACCGGCGTTGAACATACCGGTACGTTCCCATTTCAGATCGGGGTTGGCATTCTGTACAGGTGCGATGGCGTTGATCAGGTTACCATTATCGTAGTAACGGCCGGTGGTGCTGTATTGCAGCTGTGCGGCCAGCGGATCGAAGCCGAGTGAGTTACCGGAGCTTCCGTAGCTCACACGCAGTTTCAGGTCGTCGAAGATATTGTTTGATTTCATGAAAGGCTCCTGGCTGATACGCCAACCTGCTGATACGGCAGGGAAATAACCCCAGCGGTTATTTTTACCAAATGCAGAAGAACCATCATTACGCAGGGAGGCCTGGAAATAATATTTATCTGCGTACTGGTAGTTGATCCTGCCGTAGTAAGAGATCAGGCGCAGTGTGGTGAGTGTGGTAGAACCGGAGTTATCAAATACCACAGTGCCTGGAGGCGGGTTGCTCAATGCCAGGTTATTCCAGGAAAGGGCATCGCTGCCGAAGCCTTGCGTAGTAACGCCGAATCCGTCGCCGTTGCGTTCTTCCTGCCAGGAGTACCCTGCCAGCACTTTGAAGTTATGCTTACCTACTGTTTTATCGTAGTTAAAATAAGATTCGATGATATTACGGGCGTTGGTCCAGGTAATGCGATTGGCTTTACCATTCAATCCTTTTGCCAGTACAGAAAGGCTGTTGTAATACACGTTCCTGGTTACCTGCTCCCGCTGTGTGGAGAGGCTGAGTGTATAGGTAAGGCCGGGCAGAATCTTTACTTCTGCCAGTCCGTTGGCGAGGAACTTGTTGATTTTGGTCTGATCGATGTTGTTGTCGATCAGCGACACCGGGTTATTACTTCCGCGGATGTTACCGGCGTAGTCTTCTGTATAGGTACCATCAGGACGCTTTACCAGCACGGTTGGCAGGTAGTTGAGCATGTTGCCGAATACCGCATCAGGTACATTGTTCTGGGTAGTTGCTGTATTGAAGATGTTGATACCGAGGCGCAGGCGATCATCAAACGCACGTTGATCGATGTTAGCCCGTACACCGAGTCGCTTCAGCGAAGAAGTTTTGATGATACCGGGATTGTCCAGATAGTTCACGCTGAAGCCATAGGTAGTGCTTTTAGCACCTCCCATCACAGACAGGTTATGATTATGAGAAACGGCATCCTGTTGTACTTCTTTCTGCCAGTCGGTGTTTACGGGAGTAGTGGTGCCCGGATACACGTCGTTGTTGGCAGTGGCCAATACCTGACCATTGTCTGCGAGGTATTTACGCAACTCGTCGCCGGTAAGTACTTCTAGGCGTTTCGATACTTTTTCCAGTCCGATATAAGCATTGTAAGCGATACGCAGCTGATCCATCTTGGGGCGGCGGGTGGTGACCATGATAACGCCGTTAGCTGCTCTGGCGCCGTAGATGGCGGTAGAGGCACCATCTTTGAGTACGTCGATTGTGGCGATATCATCCGGAGCTACCATGTCTATTGGAGCGCCGGGTACACCGTCGATCACATAGAATGGTTCCTGGGCGCCGCTACGTAAGGTAGAAGGACCTCTTAATATTACTGTTGGGTTTTGGTTTGGGTTACCACTTTTGGTGATGGTCAAACCCGCTACCTTACCCTGCAGTAACATCGATGGAGAGGCGATGACGCCTTGTGTGAACTCACCGGAGTTGACGGAACTGATAGCGCCGATAACGTTCTTTTTGCTGGTTTTACCATATCCGGTGATGACTACATCGTTCAGCTGTTTCAGCTGCTGTACCAGTGATATATTAAGTGTATGAGCGCCGTTTACGGAAACATCTTTGCTTTCGTAGCCCACAAATGCGATGTGCAATGAGCTGTTACTACCGGCAACGTCTAAACGATACTTACCTTCTACATCTGTTATTACACCGCTACGGGTGCCGGCTTCAGAGATGCTCACGCCGGGAAGTGGTTGATTTTTGTCGTCGGTAACCTTACCCTGGATGCTGAATTTGTTCTGCGCCTGTACCGGTGGCAAGGCCAGACAAAGGCAGGCAATCCAGCACAGGAAGGCTGGCAGCAGTTTTACAGGAAACCGCAGTAAAAACCTACATTGATAGATTTTGTTCATAAAGCAATCTTTAAGTGGCTTGTTTGTTTTAAATGTTAATGGCTGCTGTTCTTGAATGGAAGATGCATTAGCTTAAAATTCGCCAGGCGTAAAGCATTCAGTGCAATTTGTAATACATTCATGTTTGATCGATAAGGCGTATTTACGCCATAAAACTAAATATGATGCTGTTGAATTAATAGCAGATCGTGTTATCAGATTATTATCTTAATGTCATCTGGTTGAATAAGCTTATCTGTAGTGCCTTTCAGACAAAGCGATGCCGCACTGCGGACTTTTATGTACACACTAATGATTTATTTCCGTGAAGGAATGATTAGCTACATCCCGCCACAGCAATAGATTTCATCACAATAAATAATTATTGAATTTTATTTCTCACAAAAAATCACGTACAACTTTTGGTTGTTTTTTCCTGATAAGGGTGTTCCCTATCCACGATGCCGGATATAGAAATTGGTTGACCAATACTGCAAAAAGATGTTAATTCCTCATAACACAAAAAATGATTCCTTTCTTGAAGAAAAGCTACGTGGAACCAACTACGACCAAATTAGTATTTCACTTGGAAGAAAGAAAAAAAATTTTTGTTTTCTGATCTGGTAAAAAGGATAGAACATTGCGCCGTTGAGCCATGCAGGCTCACGAAATCGGTTTCGTAATATGCAGTAATGAAGTGTATGGATGATTGTTGCAGATAGCTGTTTTCTATTAAAAAAAATTACTTGTGCCAACATGAATTTGAAGGGAAGTGGATTGATGAGAAGTATTTATTTGTTTAATCTTCCCACATCCATCTAAATATCCTAATTTCAACCCGATTTATTTAATCCGAGCCATTGACACAACCATACAAAATAGCAACGCTATCCTCTTCCGATCTTCTAAACGGCCTCAAAKAGCCTTATTATTATATTCTCCTTTTTGAAGTAACGGCGGACTTCTCCATAGATTTCAACCTTTATACCAGCTCAGGAAAAACAATGGTTTTCCTGTCGCCCTATCAGGTTTTTAAATGGATAAGTCCCGGGCAAGTGCGTGTAAGCGCCGTTATATTCCATGGCGATTTTTATTGCATTGAATATCACAAAAAGGAAGTGGCCTGCAATGGTTTGCTCTTTAATAATATATATCAGCATCCGCATATTACGGTATCAGACGCCATTTTTAGGGAAGTGAGTGATATCATTGAACGGATGGCGTCTTATAACAAGGAGCAGGACGCATTTGATATTGCTATTCTGAGATCTTATCTGCAACTGGTACTGGCGCTTTCCAGTAAGGAAAAGCAACAGCAGCTGGCGCAAAAAACGGTTGACCACAACGATCATAAAACAATCACAGACTTTCAAAATACGTTGGAAACCCATTACCTGCAATCCAAAGATGTTTCCTTCTATGCGGCCATGTATGGATTGTCCGTGAATGCGTTTAGCAAGAAGATTAAATTGTATACCGGCAAAACGCCTTCCCTGCTGATCCGGGATCGTATTGTGCTGGAAGCAAAAAAGCTATTGCATTTAACGAACAAGCCAGTTAAAGAAATTGCCAGCGACCTGAATTTTGAAGATGAATTTTATTTCAGCAGGTATTTCAAAAAAGAAATAGGGGTATCTCCCAGGCAATTCCGGGAAACGGTGGGGATCTCTATTGTGGCTAAATAGTCTAGGTTATTTCATCTTTCGTCCATTCCCCGGGCCACGGGAACGGCGTTCCTTTGTATAAAAAAGTTATGAAGGAAAACAACAGCAAGGCCCCCTGGTTATTGGAATTACTGGCAGCCGGACAAACGAAGTACATCCACCTGATACGCATCAGCATTTTTGTGGTGATGGCATGGATAGGCGGTCTTAAAGCGTTCCAATATGAAGCAGATGGTATTGTTCCATTTGTTACGAATAGCCCCTTCATGAAATTTTTCTATCATCATAGCGGGGAAACCGCCGTCAATGATAAAGGCGTAACGGTACCCGCCTATACGTTGTATAAAAATCCAGAGGGAAAGATGGTGGCCCAAAACGTGGCGTGGCAGCAGGAAAACGGCACTTACATTTTCGCTTATGGGCTGGGAGCGATGATAGTGGCTATTGGCGTATTGGTGCTGGCTGGCATCTGGTTTCCTAAAGCGGGTGTGGCAGGTGGTATCCTGACCTTTGGCATGTCGCTGGTAACGTTGTCGTTTCTGATCACCACGCCGGAAGCCTATGTGCCCAACCTGGGAGGAGATTCGCCTACCCTGCAATATGGATTCCCCTATTTGTCCGGCGCAGGACGTTTGGTATTAAAAGACATCATTATGCTGGCAGGTGGCCTCGTTACGGCGTCTGACAGTGCTAAAAAGCTCCTGGAAAACTACCGTTGAAAACGGTAGCCGCCACGGCATGACATCTCCCGAAAACCAACTCCGCTAAACTTTACCTTATTCTTTTTGTTAAACGGCTATAGCAACGCCTCCTTCAGCTCTAAACACCTGGTATGCAAAACGCCGCCATAACAAATGATTCCTGGCCGGTACTTTCCTTTAACGACTGGAAAGATACCCTCGCCACCGTACATCTCTGGTCGCAGATAGTGGGAAAAATCCGTTTGCGGAAAATGCCGTGGCTAAATCACTCATGGCATGTAACGCTGTATGTCACCCCTGATGGCCTCAGTACAGGAAGTGTACCGTATCAGCACGGTATTTTCCAGATAGACTTTAACTTCATGCAGCATCAGCTGATCATTATTACCAGTATGGGTAAGCGGGAGACAGTAGCGCTACAACCCAGAACAGTGGCCAGTTTCTACCAGGAGCTTTTTGAAAAGCTGGATGCACTGGCTATTGATGTCCGCATCAATAGTATGCCCAGCGAAATACCCGGCGCTATTCCTTTTGAAGAAGATACCATACATCAGTCGTATGATGCCCGCCAGATGGAAGATTTCTGGCAGGCGCTGGTGAAAATACACAACGTATTCACGCGCTTCAAAACCCGCTTCACGGGCAAATGTAGCCCGGTACATTTTTTCTGGGGGGCCTTCGACCTGGCGGTTACCCGTTTCTCGGGCAGGGATGCACCTCTGCATACCGGACAGGCACCCAATATGCCGGCAGCCGTCATGCAGGAAGCATATTCCAAAGAGGTGAGCTCCTGTGGCTTCTGGCCTGGAAATGAGCAATATCCACATGCCGCATTTTATGCCTACTGCTACCCTGCGCCCGCTGCTTTTGCGCAACAACCCGTAAAGCCTTCCACCGCCTTTTACAGCACGGATATGGGAGAGTTTCTACTCCGCTATGCGGATGTACAGGCTGCAGATGATCCGGAAGCCACCCTACTGGACTTCCTGCAATCGACCTATGAGGCCGCCGCCAATACCGCCCACTGGGACCGCGCGGCATTAGAGTGCGACTTATCGCACCTGGAAACAGCCTTTGGCTGCTTTAAAGAAGCAACATGAGACCCTAACGGTATCGCATATATGCTATAAAAACAGGGAGCGCTTCCAGCGTTACTTATTTCTTTAGCAGCTTATTATTGACAATTTTCTCCAACACTTCTTCTTTCTGATATTTACTGATAGGTACTTCATAGGTGCCCATGTGCAGGATGTTTCCTTCGATGGCGCTGATATGATTCATGTTGACGAGGTAAGATTTATGTGGTTGGAAAAATTGTCGCGGTGGCAACTTTTCCTGTACCGACTTCAGCGTGGCATGGGTCACTATTTTTTTATCTGTCGTATAAAAAGCGACATAATTCCCCAGGGCTTCGGCAAACAGGATGTCGTTGAATAACAGCTTCTCCAGTTTGGTATCTGACTTAATAAAAATATACGGTTGATCTCCGGGCTGCTGCACGCTGAAGTAATCATATGCTTTGTTGGCAGCCTTCAGAAAACGTTCAAAAGAAATGGGTTTAACCAGGTAATCCAGTACATCCAGCTCAAAGCCTTGTATGGCGTACTGTTCATAGGCTGTTGTAAAAATTACTTTGGGCGGATGATGCAAACTTTTCAGGAATTCGATGCCCGTCATGTAAGGCATTTCAATGTCGAGAAACAGGAGATCTATTGCCGGTTGTTGTTTCAGTATGGCATTTAGCTCTATGGCATTTTCGCAGGTTGTCACGACTTCCAGGAAGCCTGTTTTTTCGGCATAACCATGTAACCCTTTGACAGCAAGGGGTTCATCGTCTGTAATGATACATTTTATATGAAAGCGCTCCATCAGCTCAAGGTTAATTTTAATTCAGCAAAAAAAGTATCGCCAGTGGCCTGTGTGGTGAGGCTATGCGCGCCGGGATACAATAGTTGTAATCTTCTTTTCAGGTTGTCCAGTCCAATGCCGCCTTTGCGGGTGATGCCGATATTTTCCGGTACCGCATTTTCGACTACAAAACATATGTTGGTGGCTTGTTTGGTCATTTGCATGCGCAGATGAAAATTGCCGCCTACATATTTAAACGCATTTTCTACGAGTGGCAAAAACAGTAAAGGATATACCTGTTCCTCTTTCAGCTGCTCGTCAAAATGCACACTCAACTGCAGCTTTCTGGAAGATCGTATTTGTTGTAAGTCGATGAAGTTTTGCAGATATTGTATTTCCTGCCGGATGCTCACCGTTTGCTGCTGATCATACAACTGATATCGCAACAGTTCTGAAAAGCGTTCCACCGTTTTTTTAGCGGCGGCTACATCTTCATCCATCTGAAAATAAATAGTGTTCAGGGCATTAAACAAAAAATGCGGATGATATTGGGCCCTTAAAAATTTCAGCTCTGTTTGCAACTGATCATTGGCTATTTTTTCCAGCTGCAGCTGGTTTTGCACATATGCCTGCAGGAAGATGTTACTCCGCCGCACGCCATAATAAATCAACGAATACAGCAAGGGGATCAGGTTGATATCCACCACATCAGACCATTGCAGGCCGTCGTCTGTTAAGGCCGCCATGGGCATCAGCGTTGCATTTTGTACCACCAGGTTCAGGAGACAAACATATCCCAATTCATGCGTCACACTGCGATAGGAAAACCCAGCGGCTCTTTTCTCATCAAAGAAGCGGAACAAGCGGTTGAGCAGCCATATGAAAATGTAGCCCATCACAATGCTACATACGACCTCAATGGTATTCAGCAACAAAGGCCGGTGCCAGAACCGCATCCCCGAGCTACTGTCTGCCAGCAGGCGGATGGTATAATATACCAGCAGTCCATACATTGCGGGGAACAGATATTTCCAGAATGCTCGCTTCATCATGATTGAAAGTTACAATTAATTATACGGTTATGGGTTCAGCAGGTAATGACAGCGGGATGGTTTCTTCCCGGGCCTTCTTTTCCCGCGGCTGCCGGGGTTTCATACCAAACAGGAAGCGCATCACGCCGAAGGGCCGGATAAACAGATGGAAGATCATCATACTCAGTACCAATGTAACAATGACGGTGAAAAAATATTTCAGTGCCACGTCATCAGGGGTTTGCACGATGTAATAGGTAAGTATCACAATAATAGTTTGATGCAGGATATAAAAAGGATACGCGGCCTCGTTGAGATAGGGCAATGCCGCGCTTTTCCTGTTGAGGTACTTTTTACCATATCCAACAATAGCGAATACCCACATCCACGCAGCGATGGCTGATATAGCCAGGAATACAAACATACCTGGTGCATGCTTGTAATCATCGAATACCATCCAGGGCTCCAGCTTATTCCAGCGTAAATAATTGATCGTGATAGTTAACGTAAAAGCAATGGTCAGTGAAAGGCGGCGGTTACGCTCCAGGCTATCCATCCACATGGGATTGGCAATGCAGAAAAAGCCGGCGAGTACAAAAAATAACCAATAAAGCAAAAAGGCATAATCACCCACCAGCATATTGGTTTCCGGGTACTTCAATACCATAAAAGTGTACACCAGCACACCGGGAATGATCAGCAAATAAATATTGACGCCACGGGCCATCCAGTTGGCCTTTTGCAGCAATGCCTTTCCCCTGGCAGAGGTGAACCATGCAAATACAGGGGCAAACACAATATCATATATCAGCAGGTAACAGATAAACCAAAGGTGATGCCAGCTGATATTGCCTTTGGGGTAGACACCTGAGGTAAACATATGTTTGTAAAAATCCCAGTAATTGCCGGAAAAGCCCTGTGTGAGTCGTTCCATATATATCTGCGGTGGTACAATCATCAACACCCCCAGCAGCAAGGGTACAAACAACCGGCGGAACCGCAGACCGATAAAGCCGCCACCGGATCTGCGCTGCAGCATATAATAACTGACAGTGCCGGAAATAAAGAAAAGCAGGGGCATACGGAACCGGTGAGTAAAATCATTGAATTCCAGCAGCATATTACTGGTTTCTTTATTCTTGATATGCCAGCCCCATTCGGCCACATAGGGCATAGCGGAATGAAAAAATAATACACAGAGGATGGCCAATACCCTTAGCCAATCTAAATAAGCCTGCCTGTCAGGTGATTGTGGTTGCATAAAACAGATTTTATGCAAACTTATTGGTGGCAGGCGGGGCGTTAAAAGATATTTGACGTTTGGGCAGATTTTGGTGGTGAAAGGACAAAAAAACAAAATCCGCCACCACAGGCCTTCTTCCCTAAAAGTACCGGTTTTTTAAAAAATTTTTCCAGTAAGATGTCCAATTTGATTTAAGTCAGTCATTATTCCTGTATAAACGCAAACATTCAACAATAAATAAACGTATCATGGAACCAAGAATTAATTATTTTCAGAAAGGACAAGGCGCATTCAAAGCATTAAACGGCATCGGTGCGTATCTCTCTAAATCTATTATTGAGCAACCGTTATTACACCTGATTTATTTCCGGGTATCTCAAATCAATGGTTGTGCTTTTTGTCTGGATATGCACTCTAAAGATCTGCGGGCTATCGGGGAAACAGAGCAACGCCTTTATATGTTAAGTGGCTGGAAAGACTCCCCTGTTTATACCGCCCGTGAGCGTGCCGCTTTTGCCTGGGTAGAAGCCGTGACTACCGCACATGTACCGGATGCCGTATTTGCTGCCAGCAGAGAAGTTTTTTCTGAAGAAGAACTGGTAGACCTCACCATGGCAGCGATTGCAATCAACAGTTACAATCGCCTGAATGCCGCCTTCCTCCCAACTGCAGGCGGTTACCAACCAGGGATGTTTAATCAGCAAGCAAAATAAATTCGTACATTCACTCACCTTTTAAATAAATGATGTCATGAAAGAATTCATGTTAATATTCCGCCAGCCTAGCTACGATTACTCACAGGCTACACCAGAAGAAATGCAGGCACTCGCCAAAAAATGGGGCGATTGGGCAGGCGGTATTGCAGCACAGGGAAAATTAGCGGCACCTGGTCGCCGGCTGGATTTCAATGGTAGAGTGCTGAAAGCAGGCGGCGTTATTACCGACGGACCATTCGTGGAAATCCGCGAACGCCTGGGCAGCTTTATCATCATAAAAGCTGATTCACTGGACGAAGCCACTACCCTGGCACATGGTTGTCCAGCCCTGGATGCCAATGGCAGCGTGGAAATCAGACCTATCATGGGCTAAAAGCATTTAAGCGAATATCATCAATCACGTTTTTTCAAAATCCACTCCTGTGAGGGAGTGGGTTTTGCTATCAATATGGAAAACCAACAAACTTCTCTAAAGCATTTATTCCAGCAGGAATTTTCCAAAATGGTGGCGGTCATCAGCCGGCGCTACGGATTACAGCATATTGAAATAGCGGAAGATATTGTCAGCGAAACTTTTTTGCTAGCCACAGAAATCTGGGAAGAGAAAGGCATCCCCCCAAATCCCACGGCATGGCTTTATACGGTGGCTAAACAAAAAACGTTGTATCACTTCCGGAGAAACGAAATCTATGAAAAGAAAGTAATGCCGGCACTTACTGCCAAAGAAGCCACCACCGTAGAAAATGATGACTTCAGCTTTTCTGCGCAGCAAATAAAAGATAGCCAGCTGCAAATGCTTTTCGCCATTTGCAACCCGGCTATTGCCAGCGAAGCTCAAATAGGCCTCGCGTTGCGTATCCTTTGCGGTTTCGGCATCGATGAAATTGCAGAAGCATTTTTGTCTAACAAAGAAACTATCAACAAAAGATTATTCAGGGCCAAAGAAAAACTGCGTACCGAAAATATCCGGATGGAATTACCTCCCGAACGCGAAATCGTTAACCGGTTGGATAATGTATTGCATATCATTTACCTCCTTTTCAGCGAAGGCTACTACTCTCAAACGCAGAACCAGATCTTACAGAAAGATCTTTGCGTAGAAGCCCTGCGGCTGGGTTTAATGCTCACTGACTACGACCGTACCAATCTCCCTAAAACCAATGCACTCATTGCGCTGATGTGTTTTCACGCCTCCCGGTTTGATGCGCGGCAACAACACGATGACACCGTTGTATTATACGAAGCACAAAATGAAGCGTTGTGGGATCAGGCATTAATCAATCAGGGACAACATTTCCTGGGCCTGTCGGCACAGGGAGATGAAGTAAGCTCTTATCACCTGGAAGCCAGAATTGCATATTGGCATTGTATTAAGGAAGATACTCCTGAAAAGTGGGAACATATTCTTCAGTTATATAACGAACTGTTGATGATTAACTATTCCCCCAGCGTAGCGCTCAACAGAACCTTTGCGCTCTATAAAGCCAATGGCGCTAAGGTGGCGCTGGTAGAAGCGGAGAAATTACAACTGGAGAATAACCATTTTTATTTTTTACTACTGGGAGAAATGTATAAAGATATTGATGCTAAAAAAGCGTTGATGAATTGGCAAAAGGCGTATGATCTGGCAAAAACGCCCATAGAAAAACAGGGAATCCGGGACAAGATGGATACCATTCACTAAATAATAACAGACAAATGGAAACCAATATAAAATTTATCGGCAAAGTAGATTCTATTCTAACCTCGTTGGAAGAATGTCCGTTGCAGGAGAGTGAAAATGCTCCGGCAGCTATGATCACCATTTTTCCGGAATTTTTACCCGGTATCCAACACATTACGGAAGGAACAAATCTGCTCTTACTTACCTGGCTGCATCAGGCCAACAGAACGGTATTGGCCTGCCAGCCACGGAATAATCCGGCTGCTCCGCTTACAGGTGTATTCTCTACCAGATCACCTGACCGGCCTAACCCTATTGGTATACATGAAGTGAAAGTATTAGCGGTTTCACCTGATGGCGTAATAGCGGTATCTGGTTTGGAAGCGCTGGATCAAACACCGGTGATCGACATTAAACCGGTGATCCGGAAGTAACGCAACAGATCCGGTTGTTACAACTATGCAACAACCGGAGTAGATGATATTTATGGCTCCAACCCATGCACCAACGTCATGGTACAATTGTCGGTACTCCCCCATCGAATGGCTTTTAACGGCTGATACGCAGGGTCATTGTAACATTGCAGGGCCGCCGCCTCAGAGGGAAACCGAATAATGGCATTCATTCTTTTCATTCCTCCTTCTACGGGGATGGCTTCCAAATCGGCCGCCAATACCTCTGCACCATATTGCTGAAGTAAAATAATTACCGGCGGGGCATATTGACTATAGGCTTCCATGTCGGTAATGTCGTAGCTATTCACGTAATATACTGGCATAAATTATTTTTTAGTAGATGTATTCCGGTGGGGTGATTCCATTGCTACGCAAGTATATCGTGGCTTGTCCACGGTGATGCGTCACGTGATCAATAGTGGCGTAGAAGCCCGCTATCACGGGTTCCGACAAGGTGCTGTTGTCGATACTTTTTTGCAGTGCATCAAAGGCCTGCTCCACGTATGCGATGGTGGCCTTTTTACCAGTGGTAGCCGCAGGTGGATTCCAGTCGGCCGATTGTTGCCGGATATAATTTTCCTCCCACCATCCAATACCATAGCCGATATGATGTAGTAATTCGCCGAAAGTCCATACTTCGGGAACGGGTTTAAAATCAAATTTTTCTGCCGGCATCGCGGCTGCTACGCGAAGCGTATAATCTCTCGCATTGTTCAGGGTGGTTAATAATTGTGCTTTCATCTTTTTCATTTTGATAAGCCAAAATTAACGGGCCAGTCTTCCATATACTTAAGGAAAATTGCTGTTTTTAGGAACGCACGGCAGAAGGGGATTTTCCGAATTGCTTTTTGTACGCAGCAGAAAAATGTTCAAGGCTGTTAAAGCCGGTGGCGAACGCAATATCGGTGACAGGAAGGCGGGTATCGGAAAGCTGTAGCTGCGCTTCTTTGAGTCGTACCTGTAACATGTAGTTATAGGGCGATGCTGCTGTGACCTGCTTAAACAGGCGGTTGAAATGGAAAGGGCTCATATGTCCAATGGCCGCCAATTGCGACAGGCTGATATCATCTGCATAATGATCATTGATAAATGCCTTTACGTTTTCAATCACCGGCAGGTAATTCCGCTTCTGTTTATCATTCAGTACAGGCAACGGCTGCAGCGGACTACCGGCACTCAATATCAGCAGAAAGAGGGAGGTCATTAATTGTTCCGCGCTTAACTGGCTATAACGGGGTTGCTGTAATAAGGCAAAGATACGCTGATGCAACAGTTCCATTTCCGGCGTAGCCTTCACGAGAATAGATTGTATGTCCGGGTTATCAAAAAACCAGGAAAACGTTTGTGCATAAGGCATGAGGGTAGCAACACTTTCCGGCTCAAAAGAAAAAATGGTGCATTGATCCGGGATATCGTGTACATGTGCTACCTGGTGTTCGTACCCAGGTTTGCAGAGCAGGAACAAGCCACTGTAAGCATCTAAATCATTTCTGAACACCTTAAAGCGGAAGTTGCCTTTGCGGATGTAAGCCATAGAAAAGGTAGCCTGGTATTCTTTTGCAGAAACCTTGCATTCCCGGCACTGACATAAGAAATTATGTACCGTGCAGATAGGTGATTGATGGAGGGTTTGGATGTCCGCCTGCATATGATAAAGGTAGTCTTTGTAGTGAAATAAAAACCAAATTTACCAGGGTGTGGTGACAACCTTATGTCAGGAGCTACCCAGTTTATTTTCGACTGGCCAACAATGCATTGGCAGCATTAAATTACTTAAGGCATCGCCGGCAGCTTACTCATGTCTATCTTCTCTTTGCCAAAGCCCAATGTTACCCCGAACATGGCCAGTATACGCGATTTGTCCAGGCCAAAGTCGTTGCCAAATGCGCCGTTGATGTACAGGTCTTTTGCCACGCGGTAATTCACAAATCCCACTACGCGCTGCGATTTCAGGTGATCCCCGTTTGTATAATTCCGGTAAATCGCCTCCATACCAAGGCTCAGCGGATCGAATTCGAAGGCTAAACGACCACCTACATCTATGCTGTTGGCGGGCGTAATACTGCCATTGGCCAGGGCATAGGCATCGTACATGTACCGGGTATAGGCAGCGATGCTGAAATAATTGGTAGTGGCAGCACCGGGACGATGACTATTCAGTGGCGTATTGAGGGCTACCGTACTCCAAACACCAGCCCTGCCAGCCTTCCAGGTAGTATCGCCAATACCATAGGTGGCGTAGGCACCGGCTACTTCCCATTGGAAAAGCGGTTTTTCGGTGAGTTGACTTTTTACCCGGGTCATTAGCGCGGATAAGGCTTCATTTTTCCGGGCGGTATATTCTCTGAAGATACGGGCAATGGTGGCGGTATCTCCCTGCGCCAGGGCCTGATTATATGCCGGATCTGAGTTAACCGCGTTGAGGATATCGGCTTGTTGCTGTTGGGTGAGGGTATCTACCGTTGCCTGGAGGCGGGCGGCATATCCGCGCCGGTAAGCACGCAGTACGGTGCTACGGAAACCTATCGAAAACACTTTCTGCGAAGTGCTGATGGTATCCGGAATCATATCTTTTTTGATGAACGCCACGGATATTGTTGAAAACTTCAACGCGGAAAACGGTTGTGTTTTCCATACTTCTTTGGCCGTACCTGTTTGCTGACGGGCAATGCCTATAAAGCGAAAAACGTCGCGGTTCTTTGGAAGCGCCCACCAGTAAGGCGTAAACTGGRCTGCATAATTTTGCGGCCAGCCATCGCCATTGAAATTTTGCAATACACTTAAGCCAAAAGCTTTAGGCGTAGCGGGTGATTCTATCAAGGTGGGAGAGATATCCACCAACTTGAATGCGCTGGAGTTGGGCACGCTCAGATTTTCGGCGGGCACCTCCTGTGCCAGTAAGTGCTGACTGATCAGCAATAATAACAACAGGGAGAACAAACGAATCAATGACTGCATGGTTAGTCCAGTTTTACGGTAGTCAATAAATAAATGGTGGTAAAGTCGCCGCTGGCATTGATTACCTGATCCGGGGCGGAGATCTCTTTGTGGCCATCTGCGCCATTATCGAACACATAGCGGGCGCCTATCTTCCCAAATTCTATTTTCCGGGTGGCCAGGTCTTCCCAGAATAACTCAATTTTGGTGACCACATTGACGCTCTTTCCCTGTAGTGCAGCTGCCTGTCCGAGTGCCAGGGGGCGGATATCGCCGGTAGCATCCGATACGCCGGCAGGCACCGGGAACTTGGTACCGTCAGCAAGTAGCATAAATACCCTGGTCCATGCAAATCCATTGGTAGTAATGTCAACCGTCAGCTTAATCTGCTGATCGCCATTTCCGGCTACATAGTGAGTCATAGGATTGTTGATTGAAGCATGATTTAAATTCTGGTAAGACATACGCCCGGTGGCATTTCGCATAGGTTGATATGTGCCGGGTGTATAGGTTAATCTGTATGCAAAATATAAAAAAAAGATGAAAGCGGATATCTATCCACTTTCATCTTTTCTCCTCTTATAAAATATCATCCGTCTAATCCTGTACACAGACAATATCCGCCCAGACCTACTTTGTTTGCGGGAAAACCGCACGCAGCGCTGGAATACGCAGATAAAGGCTTACCCATATCAGGATACCAAAAATGATAGGGAAGTAATAAGGAAATTTTGCAACTGACATAAGTGCCACGGCGCCACCCAGGTAGCAACTCAGGAAAATGGCTCCCAGCACGGCAGTACGGGGGATGGCATATAGCAGGGTGCATAGCAGCAATACAATACCTAATCCCTGCACCTGTGATTCCGGCCAGCCGAGTTCGACACTACCTTTTATAGATACTGCTGCATTAAATACTTTCATACCTCCATCTACAAGAAGGAATAACAGACAGATAACGGTGATCACCCAACCGGTGATATTAGCGCTTTTAGAGGGAGCTACGGGTTTCATATAAATTGTTTGTGTTTCCATAAAGTGTGATTTTCTTTGTGTGATTGATGATACAAACTTAGGCTGATTCCAGCTTTTAGATCGTGGGGGAATACGACATTCTTAATGGCCGATTGCGACAAATGCAGAACACCTTACCTTTGCGCCATGGATTATTTCAAAAAACAGCTTGATTTACTCAAATTAGAACGCGAAACAGACCGGCAATCGTATCAGCAAATGACCACCACTTCTTCTGTGGCTGAGCGCCGTGGCAACGGACTGACCTGGTATCCTATTGCCATCCGGGGTTCTGAAATGAGCCGGGGCGACTATCTGACCGTAGAAGTAGAACGTACCACACACCAGGATATCCCGCATCAGCTGCGTTTTGGCGCTTCCGCCATGTTATTCTCCAACCATGATCCTAAAGAAGATCACCTGGAAGGCACCATCTCCTACCAGGGCGGCAACCGCCTGAAAATCACCCTGCGCACCGATGAGCTGCCCGAATGGGCCAATGATGGCAAGCTCGGCATAGATGTGCTGTTTGATGATAACAGCTACGACGAAATGCAGAATGCCCTTAAACAGGCAGACGCATTACAGGATAAATCTCCGGAAGGCAGACTGATTAAAATACTAACCGGCGCTCAAAAGCCGTCCTTTCATGAGGAACTGGCCCCATATGTCAATCCCCGGCTAAATGCCTCCCAGCAGGCCGCCGTCACCAATATATTACGTGCCAACGAACTGGCTATTGTRCATGGTCCTCCCGGTACCGGTAAAACAACTACCCTGGTACAGGCCATCAAAGCGCTGATACAACAGGACCATCGGCAGATATTGGTAGTAGCGCCCAGCAATACCGCCGTAGATCTGCTCAGTGAAAAGCTGTCGGATGAAGGACTGAATGTACTGCGCGTGGGCAACCCTGCCCGCGTTTCAGAACGACTCACCGCATTAACGCTCGACAGCAAAGTATCAGAACATAGCAGTATCAAAGAAATCAAACGGCTAAAGAAACAAGCCAATGAATTCCGCGATATGGCGCATAAATACAAACGTAATTTCGGCAAAGCAGAAAGGGAACAACGCAAAGCGCTGTTTGACGAAGCCCGCAAAATCATGAAAGAAGTGGGCAACACCGAACAATATATTATAGATGATGTAATTGCTAAAGCGCAGGTCATCACAGCTACCCTTGTAGGCGCCAATCATTACACCGTCAAAAATCTGCAATATCATACCGTAGTCATAGATGAAGCAGGACAAGCCCTCGAACCCGCCTGCTGGATTCCCATTCTGAAAGCGCAAAAAGTAGTGCTGGCAGGCGATCATTGCCAGCTATCGCCTACTATCAAATCGGAGGAAGCCGCCAGGAAAGGATTCAGTACTACCCTGCTGGAAAAGTGTACGCAGCTACATCCGGAAACAGTGACGTTGCTGGAAGAACAGTATCGCATGCACGAAACCATTATGGGGTATTCGTCTGGCATTTTTTATGGCGATAAACTAAAGGCGCATGCGTCTGTAGCGCATCATTTATTGTTTAACAACGATACGCCTTTATCTTTTGTAGATACCGCCGGCTGCGGGTTTGATGAAAAATCAGAAGGAACCAGTACTACCAACCCGGAAGAAGCCGTGTTCTTGTTTAAGCACCTGACCATGCTGGTGACCGAACTGAGTGCACATTACCAGCCGAAAGATTTTCCCACAGTGGCGGTTATATCTCCCTATAAACAACAAATACAACTCTTAAAAGAACAACTGCTGCATACGCCTGCCTTACAGCCCTATGCAGATAAAATTTCCGTGAATACCATTGATAGTTTTCAGGGACAGGAACGCGATATTGTGTATATCAGCATGACACGCAGCAATACAGAAAATAAGATTGGCTTTTTGTCAGATACCCGGCGCATGAATGTGGCGATGACAAGGGCGCGTAAAAAGCTGGTGGTCATTGGCGATAGCGGCACCCTTTCCCAGCTGGCGTTTTACGCCGGATTTATCAGTTACGCGGAAAACAAAAATGCTTATCAGAGTGCGTGGGAGTTTATGGATATGTAGTAGCCGTGCTCATTTCCTCCAGTAGCTGTTTATTAAACGCCGGTGTTTGCTCAAACATCGGAAAATGACCAGCTTCTTCTATCCAGCGTAGTTTAATGGCAGGGCGGATTATTTTCAGTTCATAAGTATAAAACACCAGGGCATCCTGCCGCCCTGCAATAACGGTAATAGGGCCTTTGTACTGATGAAGGTTTTTACTCAGGTCAAAATTTATTCGCCTGAGATCATTGACCATCAGCTGTTGCATCACAAGATTGGATTTTGCTACATTTATTTTTCTCAGCATACTATCAATCTGCGATTTGTTATAGATATAACTCAGTCGTATCGTATTGAAGTAGTGCTTCATCTGTTCATCGGTTGCTTTCCCCTCATTTATTATTTTCTCCAGTGAATCTGTTAAATTCACTTCTGTTGCAGACAGGCGGCTTCGCAGATTATTCATATGTGCCGTCATCCATTCCGGTGAATATTTATAATATCCCGGGTCCACCAATACCAGTGCGCTCACCTTATCCGGGTAATTAGCGGCGAAACTCATCGCCAGCATGGCTCCCCAGGAATGTCCGTAAAACACCGCCTTTTTCAGGTGCAGATGATCTAACAGACGACGCAAATCTTTCATCGCTTCATCGAGATTGATCGTAGTAGAATCCAAAGGCACCGGAACGGACAAGCCTGTACCTCTTTGTTCCAGCAAAATACTGCGGTATTTTTTACTGAGTGTCATCGCTACTTCTTCCTGCTGCAGGCAGGAATTACCAGGGCCACCTGATAAAATGATAACAGGCGTGCCGGCACCATAAGTATGAAAATAAAGGTAACCATTGGGATAACTGATAGAATCCAATTGTTGGCTATGGCCCGCTAATGCGCATAACAACAGCATGGTTAACAACGTGGGTGTTCTCATAAAAACAGGTTGAAAAAGTTACTATTAAAGTACTACAAATCCGGCACTACAGCAACTTATTTACGGCTACTACTACCAATAGCAACTCATAGTTAGTGAGTAAGTCGCGTTTAAGCAAACGGATAGCTTTACTCATGTGTTTTTCCACCATACTAACGGAGATAGACATACGAAAAGAAATATCGCGATACGACAATCCTTCTTCCCGATGTAACAAATATACCTGCCGGCAATTGTCCGGCAGTTGTGCGATGGCGGTATCCAGCGCCTGTAGCGGTGCGCGGGAATTCTCTGCCGGCGTAACGAGTAACTGATTTACTTCTTCCTGCACCGTTTCCAGCCAGGCCGTATCTTCTTTCATGCGTTTGCGGACCACATCAATGAGCTGATGACGGGCAATGGTTTTGAGCAGGGGTAATGCGGCTTCTACGTCGTAGATAGTATCCATACGTTCCCAGACTTTCAGGTAGCATTGCTGCATGAGGTCTTTCAGCAAATGCGTATCCCGGGTATAATGATGCAGGTAGTCATACAGCCTGTTGCGGGAGGCGTGATAGAACCGGTTAAAGAGGAGTTCCTTGTCATACGTAGCAGAATCCGACATAGCAGTACAAATATAGGGGGCGGCGGAGCGAAATACTATATTACCAAATTGTTAATTGCCGTTTTTTCTGCGTTTATGCATTGAGGTAATCCTCACTTTTCACGTGCTGATAGTAGTAAGTAAAACTATGGGCATATGATAGATCCGCATACCTGGCAAAGATACATCGACAATATCTGTACGGCAGCAGAGCGCAAAGCGGTATTGCGTTGGCTGCAGACGCAGGATGAACAAGCGCTGGATGCACTGCTGGAGCGGGAATGGGAAGTATCGCCACCGCCTATGCCGGCGGATATGGCCCGTATGCTGGATCAGGACCTGGCGCATTTACTGCGGCCTGCCCGTCGACGTCGGCTGTTTTATTTGAAATGGACGGCGGCCGCTTGTATCCTTGTGCTGGCCGGTAGTTTATTGTGGTTAAATCGGCCGACAAAACCTGCTACAGCAGTAGCTTCGCAGCAAATCGCCAATACCTCCGGCCATGTGCGCAAACTGACCCTCCCGGATGGCAGTGAATTATGGCTCACACCCGGATCAGTACTCAGCGTGCCGGATGACTACAATGTAATAACCAGGGAGATAATACTTACGGGAGAAGCCTACTTTGAGGTGGCGCCGCAAGCCGCTCCTTTCCAGGTGAATGCAGGCGGGGTAAAAGCTACCGTATTAGGCACCCATTTCAATATAGAAGCTTACCCCGGCGAAACGACAACTGCCGTGGCGTTGTCGTCCGGCAAAATAGCGGTACAGTTATCACTGCACGGCCAGCCGGACAGTACCCTGATACTCACTCCAGGCTTGAAGCTCTCTTATAAAAAGTCAACACAAAGCTTTAGCACCAAACGATTTTCACCGGATAAAGAAAGCGCCTGGAAACAGGGAGCATTGGTACTGGAAGATGTGCCGCTGCAGGCGGCATTCAGCCGTTTGGGAAGCCGGTATCACAAAACGATTCTTGTCTCCACAGATACCCTTAAAACCGCCCGCTTTACCGCTACTTATAGCCAGCAAACGTTAACAGCAATACTCGATAACATGGCCTTCATTTATGGGTTCCACTACTGGGAAACACGCGACTCCATCATCATTCACTAATTCATAAAAAAATGTCCCGCCTGGCAGCGGGACATCAAAAACAATTGTTTTTAAAGTTTACGTATGAACAAATTTAGACAAACCAACGCAAACCTGCCCAAAAGAAAATGGTGGCAGGCCTGGTTCCTGTGCTGGCTGCTGATGGCGGGATATGCTAATGCCCAGTCGCCTGCGCTGAATCAGCCCGTAACGCTCACGCTCAGCAACACCAACCTGGCTACCGTGATGGCAGAAATAGATCGTCAGAGTGATTTTAACTTCTCTTACAATCCGGCGTCGCTGGGTGCTGTAAAGCTCCGCAGTGTTGAGTGGAAAGCAGTGCCGCTGAAAAATGTATTGGGAGAATTAACAAAAACCTATGGTATTACTTACCAGGTAACTGGTAATACAGTGGCCATCAAAGCAGGTCCCAATACCCCGAAGGATGCGGGGAATGGCAATATACATGGCCGCGTGGTAGATTTTGAAACGGCTACTCCCCTCCCCGGCGCTACGGTGCAGCTGCAAGGCACTACCTTCGGCGCTATTACAGATACGAAAGGTTACTACCAGTTAACGAATGTTCCCGTGAACGCCTATACGATGTTGATCACTTTTGTGGGTTATCAGCGCAGTACCGTAGCGCGGGTACAGGTAGAAAAAGATAAAGCGGCGAGCTATGATGTAAAAATGCAGACAGGTGGCGCGCTGAAAGAAGTAGTAGTAGGTAGTGGTCCCCGGAAAGTAAGAGCGGTGACACATAGTACCGAGCAGCAGTTGTTGCAGGAAATCAAACAAGCCACAGGAGTGGTATCCGGTATATCCAGTGAGTTGATCAGCAAAACCGCCGACCGTAATGCAGCGGAAATTGTAAAACGTATTTCTGGTATTACCGTAGTAGATGACCGCTTTATAGTAGTGAGAGGGATGAATGAAAGATATAATCTGACTTACCTGAATGGTAACGTGGCCCCCTCTACGGAATTATATACCAAAGCATTTGCCTACGACCTGCTGCCCAGCAGTGTGATTGATAAAATAATGGTGTATAAATCACCCGTAGCTGACCTGGTAGGCGAATACGGTGGTGCAGCGGTGAAGGTATTTACGAAGAATGCCATGCCGGTAAAGCACTTTGATATGGGCGTACAGGTAGCGTGGCGGGAAAACTCCAGCATGACCAATGTGAACAGCTACAATGGTGGTAAACTGGACTTCCTGGGTATCGATGATGGCACGCGTAAACTTCCTGCATTCTCGCCGGGTGTTTTTGAGAGTAACCGGCGGGTATMCGGATTATCGCAGTCGGAATACCTCAAGGGTTTTTCTCCCACGCTGGCTATTGGTAAAAGATATAGCCTGCCTGACATGCAATTATTTGGCAACTACTACAATAGCTGGCGTATTGGCAAAGCCAGGTTGTATGATCTTACTGCTATCACCTACACCAAAGAAACCACGGCCAATGAATTGTACCGGCAAACGGGAAATACGGATGCTTATATGCTAAGTGACGTTGCGGGGCAGTTTGATGGTACMGCCAACAAAATCAGCCGCATTGCCCAAACTACAGAAACGGGGAAAGTGAATGTTCTGGAAAACCTGACCCTGAAGCTGAACGACCGTCACCAGTTTTCGCTATTGAATTTTTTTGTGAATGATGGAAAGCGATTTACCAGCAATAGCGAAACCAGACTTAATGCTACTCCGTTCTACCAAAGCAGGCGCAATGGCAGTCTCAGAAAAGACCTGGTACTTTCTTTCCAGCAGCGGATGTTGTATTCCGGAAATATAAACGGTACCCATGCATTGGATCAGCAACGTCGTCATGAACTCACCTGGAACCTGGGCTATACACATGATCTGCAAAATGTGCCGGACATGCGTCTGATACATTTTGGTGGTATCATTCCCGCGACTGTTGAATCTGATCAATGGTATGCCGCTGGCTCCAATGGCGATGCCAACACCACCCAGGCAGGTATGCTGGCTCGCCTATACCTCAAAAACCTGGAACAGGTATACAACGGATCTGTAGATTATACCTTTCACCTGCGCCCCAATTTTTATATCAAAACAGGCGGGTATCAGCTGTTCAAAATCAGACGGGTAGGTCGTCGGTTCTTTCGTGTAAATCGTGCCGGGCTTCAACCTGACGAAATAGAGGTACCTAATAATTCCCCGCTCTATCCCAAATGGCAGACCGGGTATGATATCAACGATATTAATAAGCTCAGCTTTCGCCTCGGAGACTTGCCAAAACTATGGAGCCCTGCTTTTTTCCCGGATGACAACAGCGCCCTTGCGATATACGATGTCACTTCTCCCGTAGACTCCTATACGGCAACAGAGCAATACAACTCCTTTTACGTGATGGGCGATTGGAAAACGGCTGATAACCGGCTTACACTGAATGCAGGATTAAGGGGAGAATATGACCGGCAAAGGCTTTCCGGCGCTAAAGTATATCAGGGCGCTGGCAAACAAGCCATAGAATATGTGTATGTAGATCATAAAAAAACGTTGCTGTTACCTTCGGTCAACATTGGCTACCACCCCGACAGCAGCTTTGTGATCCGCGCCAGCTACGGTCGTACGGTGAATCGTCCAGACTTCCGGGAGATCACCCCATTTGATGATTTTGACTACCAGCGAAATGAAAGAATAGCAGGTAATCCAGGTGTAGTAACTGCCGTGATTGACAACTACGACTTCCGGGCAGAACTATATCCGCGCAATGCCAATGAAGTGATTAATGTTGGTGTATTTTATAAACACCTGCAGCATCCTATTGAAAAAATGCGGGAAGAAGCCACTAATGATGAATATAACAACGACAGAAGCTTTACCAACATTAGTTATGACAACTCTGTAAGCGCCGAAATTTATGGAGTGGAAGCCGAAATTAAAAAGAACCTCGCCTTCATTCCCGGCAAGATCTTTCGCCATCTTTCTGTAGTGCTGAATGGCTCCTATATAAAAAGTAGTACCGAAAGACGAAAAACGCCTGGTTTTTATAGCTMCGATACCGCGCATAAAGCAGGCGGTCCCCTGCAGGGGCAGGCGCCTTATATTATGAATGCAGGGTTGTTTTATGAAAACATTGCTACCGGTACCAAGATAGGATTGGTGTACAATGTAAGCGGCGCCAGCATTTATGCCAAGAGTGTCCGTACGATTGCTGATTCCAGTGCTGAAGACAAGCATTATCGCCCAGATCTGCTGCAATTGCCTACACACCTGCTGGACCTGTCTGTAACGCAGCGACTGATTAAATCACTACAGCTGAAACTGAGTATACAAAACCTCCTGGATCAAAGCTACCGGATTATAGAAGATAATAATTTCAACCAGCGATATAACAAAGAAAAACCAATTGACCTTCCGGATAATCACCGGTATTACAAAGGCGATAACATCTACTCAAAATATAAACCGGGTAGGTACATATTGTTACAGTTTACCTATTCATTTTAAAACTATTCAGTAAAGCACAAACGCGTATAACATGAGAAAACTCTTTTGCTGGCAGGCTATACTACTGTTGCTTGTTCTCCTGGGAAATGCCTGTAATAAAGACGTTACCATGCCGGAACAAGTTGCAGACGGACAGATCAACTTCTACTTTGCCTCTACGGCGGCTGTAAATGGCGCCAATGCCCTGGACTCCAAAGGATATAAAGTATTAATAGATAGCCGGGACAGTACCTATGAATTACCTGAGCCCAGCTACCAGTCTTTTTATCCTTATCTTCTTTTTCCGGGAAAAGACCGTCCGCTTTATCCTAATTCCATTTCTGAATGGGTACGGCTGATGCGGTTACCCACCGGTATGCACCAATTGTTCCTCGTAGATACGGCCCATCGCGTAGTAGACAGCGCCAGCTTAACACTCGCGCCTACTGTTCCCGCCATGGTGTTTCTGGGGGATAGTGCAGGACACTACCGCCATATTATTGGCGCAGATCCCTACACGGCTACAGCCGGAATAATCGGCTTACGGATTATTAATCTCAGTCCGTTTACCGGTCCTGTTTTTGTAACCGTTAACAAGACGATACCTCCGACGCTACCAGCATCTACCTCTTTCATGGATCATACCGGATTTATGCCTGTTGATTTCCCGGCGCCTGCTACCGTAAATATAAAGGTTTACCAACCCGGCGATAGCACCCAATTTCTGGCCAGCGCCGCGACAGATATGTTACCCGGCCACGCCTATACGCTGTTGATCAATGGTTATAGTGATACAGCACCTTCCAGCTATGTTGATCCGCTAACCGGGAGAAAAATACCGATCGTCAACAATTTCTCGCTTATGCTTTTCAAAAACTTCTAGTGATGAAAAAAAAATTATTGCTCTTTGTACGGTTAGGGCTATACGCCATATTGACCATCAGTTTATTGACGGGTTGCAAAAAGGTGGACGATCATGCTGTGATGATATTATCACAGCCCTGGTTGGCGGATAGTCATACGCAGACCAGCGGTTCCAGGCTAACACCTATTACATGGACTTACCCCACCGATCTGCTGGTAGGTGATACCGCCATGCTTATTGGCCGTCTGTTTCCTTATCAGCCGGGTACACAAATCATGATTGGAGGGGTACCGGTGAAGATTATTGATACCGCACAATATTCGCCCGGTTACAGGGTCTATACGCCACAGCCCAAAATGGACGGGATACAATTCATTGTTACCAAAGAAATGACAGGACCCAAGAAAACGGTTTCCATTACCGCCAATGGCGTCACTATTTACGGCAATACCATTAATATCGTGATGACTAAAGGCGGGCTTCTCCGCACCGATACCACCTTATGGGTAGATCAACTGACCCAATGGCTGCCGGCCAATGTGGAGGACTATGCTTCTCATGCCAACCCGCTAATGCGTAGCAGCCATGTGGATAAAGCGGGGAACCTGTACTTCGATAATAAGCTGTCAGTTCAGGCAATCAATAACGGTACCGTACATACGCTGATAAAAGCAGGCGATCGGTTAACTGATGCCAAAGGCAGCAGTTTTTCTATTAAGCAGGTACTTGGCAGCACCGTCACATTTGATGGAGACGCTATCTATTTTTCTGCAGAAGTTTCGGATAACCCAACAGATGAAGGAACAAATTATGTTTTCCGGCTCTGTAAAATGGATTTAACGACCAAAAGCATTAGCACCCTAAATCGCACACTGGTAGCAAATCAATATAGTAGTGAAGAAACCGGAGGGCCTTTTAACGGAAATATCAGTGCACTGAAGGTGGTAGCTGTTAATTTAAACACGGATATTAACAACAATCTTTACTACACCAATGTATATGCACCAGGCAGTCCGTGGGACAACCACAATGAATGGTATACCAGTGGTATTAGCACCGGCACTACCGATTATGACAGTAATACAGGTTCTCTGTTGCTGGTATCCAGATTAGACGTGAATGGTATCGTACACGGATTAATGCATGCGGAATTCTATTATCCGTCCACCGGATTCATGGTATATTCCGGCAAGTACTTACCTGATCCTTCGGGTAAACATTTGTACGGATATACTTCCGTAAACTGGGCACCATTTGAACTATTGCAATACAATATCACCGACGATGATAAGGGCAAGACCTATAAGACGAATAACATACCCTACTTTTTTCACTCTTATGAAGCTGATCTTACTTATAAAAACACAAGTGACTTTGGCTTTGCTGTAGATCCATCCTATGCCGGATACATGAACAAGGAACTCCAACTCCAAAATGGTACACTGCTGGTAGTAAATAACCATTCTCTGGTAAATTATGATATTGAAGCGTTGAGCTCCTATTGTTATGCCGGCACGGAAATAGGCATGTATGAAAGGGGCACTCCAGCCCAAAATAAAATAACCGGTTCAGCGAAATGGGTCAACTTCCAGGATGTTAAGCTGATAGGGCAGGATAAAAACGGTGACGTATATTACTGCAAAGGCATCGATGATTACAAAAACGGCGTTATTTTCTATARACTACATACTAAGAAAAACTAATATTTACAACCTGGTAGGTCCTTCCGGTCATCACCGGGAGGACTTTTTTTATTTCCGGAAAGCGGTATCTTGTGTTTTCTTTCGCTTAATCTTCTGACAACATGATACCGATTAGCCAGCTGCTTCTTTTTGCTTTCACCGCTTTGCTCATGGTGTTAGTACCGGGTCCCAATATGATTTATCTGATTTCGCGTTCTGTGACACAGGGCAAAAAAGCGGGGTTTATTTCGCTTTGTGGGGTGGCTTGTGGCTTCCTCTTTCACATTACGCTGGTATCTTTTGGGTTAACGGCGGTATTAATGGCCGTTCCTTACGCTTATACGGTGCTTAAATTAACCGGTAGCGCCTATCTCCTATACCTGGCCTGGCAAACGCTTAAACCGGGCGGAAAAAGCCTGTTTGACACGGGTCGGCAACTGGACGTAGATAAGCCATTGAAGCTATTCAGCATGGGTTTATTTACTAATATGTTGAATCCGAAAGTAGCGGTGTTTTATTTGTCGTTTTTCCCGCAGTTTATCAAGCCAGAATACGGTTCCGTACTGGCGCAAAGCTTTCTGCTGGGGCTTACCCAGATTACGGTTAGCTTCACTGTTAATTTTTTCATTATATATTCAGCCGCCGGCGTAACACGTTGGTTTGCGGCCAATCCTAAATGGGTACGCATGCAGAAGTGGCTCATGGGGGGCGTTTTCAGCGGTTTAGCCATAAAAATGGCGCTGGACAAGGGCAAATAAAAGCTTGTCGCCCACCTAAAAAAGCGTAACTTTGCGGACTTTTTCGGGGAAGATAAATGGTAGCCTGCTCATAGTGATCAGCCTGTTTATTTTTTGAACAAAGACATTATGAGTAAAATAGTTGATTACCGGAAGTTGCTGGGCGTTACCAAAACTACGGAAGTAAAAGAATTAAAAACCATCTACCGGAACTTAATGAAGGAGTGGCACCCTGACAAATTTGAGGGACTGGAAGAAGAGAAAAAACTGGAAGCAGAAGTGAAAAGTAAAGAGCTGATCGAAGCTTATCACTTTCTGGTAAGCATTGCACCGGAAACAATTGCAGCAGCACTTCCCCAGTATACAGAAACTATCTCTGCTTCTACCATCGTAGATTTCAGTTATTCCAAACAAACCTTACAATTGCATTTCCAGGATGGCAGCAGCTATGAATACCTGGAGGTTCCAAAAGCAATATATGTGAAGCTCATTAACTCAGATACACCGGGCAGATTCTGCCGCAGACACGTGTATCATGAGTTTGTGTATCGTAAGGTAAGCAAAGCGATGGAGGTTTAAACCCTCTGCAGCAAAGGATTTCAGCACATTACCATTTAGGTTGCGCTGATTTTTTTTCAGGAATTTTTGAAAAAAATTTGGCGAAATGCTTTGTCTGCTTATCTTTGCAACCCCTGACACGATATCAGTTGCCCAGATGGCGAAATTGGTAGACGCACTGTGTTCAGGTCGCAGCGCTCGCAAGGGTGTGCTGGTTCGAATCCAGTTCTGGGCACAAAAATGGACAAACTTAGGTTTGTCCATTTTTATTTTGGGGTAATCCCGCGTCCAGCGTATATATCAGCTTAACGGCTTCGTTGAGTCGGCAGTTCGATAATTGATTCCAACAAAAGTGAGTTTTTATGGGAAAATCGAATCCTACTTTCTTTTAGAATTGAGCCAGTTCTTTTTAGGAGGTAGTTCTGTCCAATATTCCGCTACCATGATCCCATCCTTGTGCATTTCCAACAATTCTACCTGTTCTCGTCTGCTTTCGTGGTATTGCGGTTCGGTAGCTTTCTTCCTGATTTCCCTAAAATTCAGCTCATATAATTATATTAGCCAAATCTTTCGTGGTTATTTATGGAAAAGACAAAAATGGGTCTTCCTTACTATACAGAAATCAATGATTTTCTTGCGTCCATACCTTGGCCAGCTGGTACGGTCAATCCCGATTTTTTCTGTCTTCGGCTAAAACCCGTCCCCGGACAAGCGTCTGTATACCGACCACCTTTCAAGCGTTCCTTTTATTTCTTTGCGTTATTTTATAATTCAGGGAAAATTCAAGTGAACTTCGGTGACAAAACCATACATAATCCCGATTCCTATCTTGTTTTCCATTCTCCCAACCTCATTTATAGCTTTGCGCATAACAACGCGCTGGAAGGTTATATTATTTATTTCAAATCTGAGGCTTTTTCTTTCTTTAAACCAGATTTTCAAAAACAGTTTCCGCTGTTCGATCTTCTACATACTAACCTATTTAATTTTGGTCATACAACGTTCGATCAGTTAGCTCCTCATTTCGAGGCTGTGTTCACAGCTTATGAGCAATCAGACAAGGACCAGCATTTAGAAGCACGATTGAAGTTACTGGGATTGTTCTGCTATCTGGAGCAGTTTGCCAACGAGTACAAAAAAAACGACCAGGCGCCCACAGCCCAGCAAGAGCTGCTGCGCAAATTCATCCAGCTGATCGAAAATCATTATGTTGACAAACGCACAGTTCAAGAATACGCGGACATGCTATCCGTCACATCAAACCATCTCTCTCAAGTCGTCAAATCTGTATCTGGAAAGAACGCGCTGAGTTTTATTTCTGGCCGCTTAGCAAGTGAAGCGAAATCGTTGCTGCTGTATACTAATTCAGAGATTTCGCAAATTGCCTATCAACTTAACTTTTCCGATGCTGCAAACTTCGGCCGTTTTTTTAAGCAACATACCGGTATGACGCCATCAGCATTCCGCGGAAATCAAACTTGAGGAAATTGACTAAAAAAACCAAGATTTTGACAAGTATAGATTGGTCGATTACGGTTTCTTTGCAACCAAATTCAATTCTATGCCGAGCAAAGTATTTATCAATCTGCCAGTGAAGGACCTGCAAAGGTCAATGAGTTTTTTTAAAAACTTAGGGTTTTCATTTAACCCACAATTTACTGATGGATGGGCATAAATGGGAACTGGCGTATGTCAATATGAGTCAACTTTCAAAATCTTAACCCGATGAATCAACAATCATCTGTAGAGAGCTATATTGCTGAGGCCGAGGATTTCGCCAAACCAATCCTAAATCATTGGCGTAATCTCATAAGGGTTGTATGTCCCGATGTTATCGAGGTGATCAAATGGGGTATTCCTCATTTCGAGTATAGCAGTAATAACCTCTGTGTTATGGCCTCCTATAAGGCGCATTGTGCTTTTACTTTCATGAACGCGGAGTTTATGAGTGACCCACGTCTAAAGGATGGCAAGGAATCCAAGCCCATTAAACGGTTTTTAGGCAAAATTACGAAACTCAGCGATTTGCCTGCTGATAACGAGTTTATCTCCATGCTCCACGAAGCAATGCGGCTAAACGAAAAAGGTATCAAGGTAACACGGGAAAAACCGGCGACTGAAAAGCCTAAAACGCTTGATGTCCCTGACTACTTTGAAGAGGCTTTAGCCTTGTATCCGGAAGCAAAGGCTATATTTGAAACCAAGTCTAATTCCTTTCGCAAGGAATACATTATTTGGATATCTGATGCCAAAACMGATGAAACCAGAAATAAAAGGATAAGTGAAGCTGTAGAATGGATTGGAGAGGGAAAAAGCCGATTCTGGAAACACAAAAAATAAGTCGTTAGGTAATTCCCTCATCCAGGATTGGTAAATCATTTGATGAACACCTTTGAATTTGACTCGAATTTCCCGTCGACAGCAAAGGCTGAATTTGAAAAAATACTCGAATCTTTTCGTTCTAATCAGCAGCTAAAAGGTTCAGTATTTGTCCCCGATAGGCCCCACCAAAAATTGGTTCGATAATGGTCCCTTAGTGGGTACTAAAAAGAAAAGGCCGGAATTTCTTCCGACCTTTTCTTTTTAGTACCCACTAAGGGATTAATACCAGGTACCACCATTAACTTTAGTAGCTCTCTCCGTAATGGGCTGCTAGAAAGTTGACAAGCGATAAGAAAAATACTTTTCAAGTTTGAAAAAGGTATCTCAAAATTACTTTTGAAACACCCTCTTATTTTTAATTATCAAATTATATTAATATAATTTTGCAAGGATAAACCCTATTCCGGACTTATTATGTTTACCTATGAAAAAACTGTTAGCCATTACACTAGTGGCATCCTGTTTGAATGCTTGCACCCACACAGGCGAGCGAAAGTCTTCGTCTGATTCCACCCATCAAAGTAATGATGCCACTGAGACAGCCGACGCAGGGATTCCGAAGGGGCACTCACTAAAAGGCAGGAAATACTATCTCCTCCAGGTCCAGGCGCTTTACGGGTCTGTTTGGGTTGCAGAAGCGGAGCTTGAATTTGTATCAGATAAATTTGCGTCGAATCAGGTTACTTTCCGCTCTGATGCTGATGGGCAGTTTTCTGCGGAGCATCCGGATCATATGTTCATTGGAAAAAAAGAAGTATTACCGTACACTTATGAAGATGGCATTCTCTCTTTGCATTTTAAAGGAAAACCAGCTGTCAATGTGATTGTAACTCCAGGCCCTGCCGGCACACTGAAAATGAGTACAGGAGAAATCTTATTCCCATCGTCTATTGTGGGGAAATTACAAGGTGAGGTTCCAAAACAAAGATTCAAATTGATTCTGCCAGACTTACCGGAAAAGAGCATCAATCTACTGGTAAGGTTAGTACAGGGGCCACGGGATGCACACGGACATGTTATCACAGATAGGGCAGGCAGGTCGGAACCTCGTGTGGTTATAACACCTGTAACACCACCTGTAGCAGCACCTGTAACAGAGGACGACAATGAATGATAACCTGGTTACTGGCCTTTAGCCTGGGTAAAATTTCTCGATATCGGCTGAATCCATTTTTCTTTTAAATATTGTATTCTACACGATAATTTCCCAATTAATTGGTTCGGGAAAAGTACACTCCGGCGCGCGAAAATGGACAAATCGAGATGTACTTCGGTTTGTTCATTTTTATTTTAGGGATTAGCCAACACCTTAACGACGAAATTCTTACAAATAAGCGGACGGAGTATGCTAAACAGATTGTGTCGACACAAATGGACGCAGCTGTTTGTATCAATAAATGGATACTTAGAAATCCTGTAACCTATACCAACCACTCGCTGGGTGCCTTGCCGAATTTCTTCTTAAAAGAATGGGAGAAATGACTTAAGCTTTCAAAGCCCAGGTCAAGATAAATAGTAGAAGGCTTTTTATGCTTCTTCTCCATCAGGTGCCGGGCCTCTGCCAGCCGCCTTTCCAATAGCCACTGCCGGGGAGGCAGATCGAATACTTTCTGGAAATCACGCTTGAAACCAGCGAGACTTCTTCCCGTAAGTTGCGCAAATTTTTCAATCGGAATATTGTAATGAAAATTACTGCGCATGAATTTTTCCAGGTCTATCTTATATGGTTCCGAAAAGTCGAATAAGAATTTTGTCAGCTCCGGCATAGTATCCAGCAGCAGGTATACTGCCTCTTTTACTTTGAGCATTCCTACCGCACTGGTTACTTTTTTCTCCGGATGATTCACATATGGAAGCAGTGACTGAAAGAAGGCATGCCAGAAATCGTTTCCGGGAATCAGGATGTTGGCAGGTCCCATGTATTTTTGTCCCGTCTCTATCTTTTCTTCCAGAGCGATCTGCCGAAGCAGGCCTTCTTCCAGATTGATGACAATGGTTTGATAATCCTCCCCTTCCACGGGCATCTTAGTAATTTCCCCGAGTTGATTTTTTTGAATCAACAACACCTGCCCCTTACGCATAGAAATACTCTCGTTAGCTGTCTGCAGTTTGAAAAGGCCAGCAACCTGCATCACCAGCTTACTATGCGTCATAAATGCATACTTCTCTTTTCTCATGGCCGAGAGATAGGAGTAGAAGATGACCCCGGGAACTACTTCTGCTGGATATGTCATGATGTAAAGATATAAAACAAACAGGCTATCGCTGCAAATAGGTGCCCCCCAGTATGGCCCCTGGCGAAAAATGGGTATTCAACGTATTCATCTCATCAGGAGTGAAAGTAATCTCCATAGCTGTCATGTTTTCCGGTAGCCGCGATCTGCGACTCATACTTACCAAAGGCATGATGTGCTCTCCCTGCGCATTTACCCAGGCGATCGCCAGTTGGGCAGGGGTATATCCTTTTTCTTTTGCCATCTGCCTTAGCAGTGTCACTTTCTCCAGGTTCTTCACCAGGTTGTCGCCCTGAAAGCGCGAGAAGTGGAGCAGGTAGTCATTATCTGGCAGCGGTGCTTTGATCTCGCCGGTGAGCAAGCCTTCGGCCGTATTAGCAAATGCCACCACTCCTATACCGAGCTCTTTGGCAGCAGGCAACAGTTCCCTCTCTATCTGGCGATCGGCCAACGAATACCCTATTTCCAGGGCCGCTACCGGGTGAATACTATTCGCCTCGCGCAGCTGGCTGGCTGTTATTTCAGAAACCCCCAGGGTGGCGTACCTTTCCTTCTTTAATCAGGTCGGCCACTGTTCCGATTACGTCTTCCAACGGAACGCTGTTGTCCAGCCGGCAGGGTTGATACAGGTCAATGGTATCGATGCCCAGACGCACCAAAGAGTAGTTGATGAAGTTCCTGATGGCGATGGGACGCAGATCTAACCCCAGCATACGCCCGCCGTAGAAGATCGCGCCAAATTTGACGCTGATGAAGGCATCATCCCTTCTTCCTTTGATGGCTTTACCTACCAGCAGCTCGTTATGGCCACTACCGTAGAAGTCGCCCGTATTCAGAAAATTGATACCACTATCCAGCGCCTGCTGAATGATAGCTACACTCTCTTTTTCATCTTTGGCAGGACCACCCCAAACAGGCGACATCCGCATACAGCCTAGTCCGAGTTTGGATACCAGCGGACCGTTTTTGYCTAATGCGATCTTTGTTATTGTTGTCATATACCTCTTTTTTGATTACGACACAAAGATCTGCCGTTGTACACTATGACCACTTTCCTCCATAGCTCAATTTACTTGCCTGGGTGGCTCAAGTTTTTTCATGAACAGACTGGTGGCGAAGGAGTTTGGGAAATCAACCGCTTTTTTGTAATTTCCCATTCATTGCTAAACCCCTATTATTATTGATGATCACGGAAATTGAACAGCGCCTTTTAAGTTGCAACGCAGACAAATTTGCGAACTTGTGCAGACTATACCTCTCCTACAAATACGCTATTATAAATTCTACTGGTTTTGTTTCTGGTAAAGAAAAATCGAAAAGAGGTACACCCGATAATTTTATCTCCGTTAAAGATGACTACATTTTCAATGAAATTACCACACAACAAACAGAGCTGGCTGAAAAATTAAAGAAAGACATCCAACATTGTTTTAAACAAAGAAATGTTCCGGCAGAGAAAATCATTAAGATAATCCTTATCTGCAATAGCAAAATCACTACCACCATCCAGGAAGAACTAAACAAACATAAAAATGTTTTTAACAGTGATGTGGATCTGGAGCTAATCGGATTAGATGCTTTTGCAACGATCATATTCAAAGAGTATCCCTCCATTGCAAGGGAGCTAGGTCTGGCTATTGATACAGGCCAAATCCTTGAACCCAATGACTTTATTGATCAATATGAAAAATCAAAATTCGCCACTCCCCTTTCAAACGAGTTTTTCAATAGAGAGAAGGAATTAGCAGAAGGTATGTCTTTATTAGAGCACCACGACACGCTAATTATCTCCGGACAGGCAGGCGTAGGCAAAACAAAGTTCTCCTTAGCACTGGTCGGCACATTCTCAAAAAAGCACGACGACTATAAGGTAAAATATATAAAATCCAACGGCGCCCTCGATATCTGGGATGATTTAAAAGTACAGTTAGTACCGGGTGAAAACTATCTTATAGTTGTTGATGACGCTAACAAATTAAAAACTAATCTCGACCTTATCATAAACTTTAGAAATGCTTTCAATGGCGGGATGATAAAATTAATCTTCACCGCCAGAAATTATGTACAGGAAGAAATACAAGGAAAATTAAGTACCTACAAAAATATTACACTCAACAATTTTGAAAGAGCAGCATTAAACAATATTCTACAGTCGCCCGATTTTAATATCACGGAATACTATTTCGATAAAATATTCTCTATCTCAAAGGGCAACCCCAGGATTGCAATAATGGCAGCTCTCGCCGGCATCCATGGAGAAATAGAAAAACTAAACAACGCCGCATTAATCCTGGATGAGTATTTTTCCTCTGTAAACAGACAGCTAAATGCAGGCAGTGATCTTATCAAAACTGCGGGAGTGCTGGCGTTATACAGAACCATAAACTTGCACCACACAAAATCTATCGCTGAAATTGACACCTATTTCAAGATTTCCCCAAACGACCTACTGGAGAACCTGACGCTACTCCACAAGTATGAACTGGCAGATGAGTACAATGGCTCCTACAAAATAGCAGACCAGATACTGGGCGAATACATTTTCTACCTGGTTTTCATTAAACAAAAACAGCTACCTTTTAGCTTGCTGCTCGACTTATTCATAGATGAAGGTAAATTTTCCCTGATTAAACTTCTTACTCCTATTGTCAGCAACTATGGGTTTGAGGAAATAAAACTGCAGGTTATTGCTGATCTGAAAAGAAAGTGGAGTAATATATCTGATGATCCCTCTAAATCATTGAAATTCCTGAAAGACTTCTGGTTCTATATGCCCACCGAATCTCTCGTGTCTATTGCCAGATTGCTCGCGGAACAACATGCAACAGATCTGCATACGCTTCCTTTCGAAATTTATAATCACAATCAGCTGGAACGCTACCAGGATGATATCATAGACATCCTCGTCAATTTCCAAGAATTCCCCGATAAATTTATACTTTCGTTGGATTTGCTAATGAAATATGGCCTATCAGGCCCGGTTCCATTCACCAAACTACTCAAGGTATTTACGCAGTCTTTTACCTATGGAAGATATGATTACAATAGCAATTATCTCATTCAGACAAAGCTATTTGAGTACCTGTACAATAAATCCAAGGGAGAAGACGACGAGTTTTACGCCAAAATCATCCTATTCATTGCACATAAATATTTAGTAGATAGCTATCAATCCGTCTACGGTGACGGGGATATCATCTATTTGGGACAAAGACTTGTGTATTTAATGGAAGCACAAAAAGATTTCAGGACCAGGCTATGGAACTTTATCTTCGGCTGCTACAAAAACCCAGTACTACGGCCATGTGTATATGATTTCTTCGACCAGCACAGATATGGGCATCTCTCGGTAAAAAACACTGATGTAGTCAACTTCGACAAGGACCTGGTCATCCCTTTCTTTGAAAACAACTTCCTCCCTGCTCCTTCTTTCAGAGAAACAGAGATCGTATATGGGTATTTAAAAAAGCTGACATTCTATGATATTATTTACGATGAGCAATGGAAAGAGAAATTCAAGAACAAGGAGGTAGACCTGTGGCATTTACTCAATAAAAGAGCGGAAGATAAAAAAGAACTGCTCTATCAATACACGGAAAATTTCAGTATTGAAGACTACCGGATTTTCTTTGCCCGAATTGATGTTCTCAGCCAGAAGAAGAAGAATTACTTCTCCGGGTATTCAACAATTAAAAACTCCATCTCGTATATTCTCATCCATTTAGAAAAATCAGATTTCAAGCTATTCCTTAACGTTTTCGAGGTATTATTTAAATATGAATACGCAACGCATCTTTTCATTGACATGGTGTTCAAAGAAATAGCCTACAACGAATACAAATCACTAGCACTAAGGGATTTGCTCCTTGAAGGTAAAATTAACCCAGAGTGCATTGTGCCGCTTCTAACATATCTTCCTGCTGATTTAATTACCTCCGGGGATTACGACATTTGGGTTAATTATTTCAGAGACGAAAAAACTACGTGGATATATTCTATTGAAAAAATCTTTCCAAAATTACAAGCTTTAAACATCCATATTGAACAAGCATTGAATAGTGTATTAGACTATTTAATGCAAAAGGCGACTGCCTCCAATCTCTATGTTAATAATGATTTTTTTAAATACCTCTATAAAGACCATCAGTCCATCTTTTCAGACAGGCTGCAGGATATTCAGTTTCTCTACCTCGTGCTAGACAGGAAAGATAGACATTTCGACTACAGCCTGGAGGTATTGAAACTGATTTTAAGCAAAAACCCCACATTCATCAACGATTTACTGGCAGCTGCTTTTGACGCCAAAACATTTGTCAGCAGGACCGATTTACTGGAAAATGATTTTAAAAAATTGTGGACCTTAGAGAATAGAAATGAAGTGTTCGAAGATATCATTCAATTCTTCAGTAAATTCCCTTCTATCTTTAGAAATACACATTCGGAAGTAGGTACTGCATTCCAGGGTAGTGGCGAAAATGGGCTAAACTTCCTTCGCTATTTAGTAAATAAAACAACCGACGAGAAAATATTGAGGTTGGCATTTAATATTGTAGTATCGCAATTCAATGAATCGAAATTCGATTTCCTGGATCTCCTGCTACAGAAAAATTCCAACCTGGCGTTCTTCGAAAACCTCGACCTATATACGGGAAGCAGTATTTCCATAGGTAGCCGGATACCCAAAATCAGGCAGGAGATAATAGTTTATGAAGAAGTAAGAGACTATATTCAAACCCGCAACGACATCAGATACCTGGAACACCTTAATTATATAGAAGACCGCATTAATGCCTGTAAAGCACAAATTGAATGGGAAAGGAAGGATGAATTTATGGGAGAATAAACGCAAAAGATGAATGCTTCGTCCCCGATAAGGAAACAGAGTTCCCTCAACTGGTCAACGTTTCCACGAGTGTCAAAACCACCTTAGCATTTCTAACATTTGCGTATCAAAATGATATCCACTTATCCTTTCTTGATTTATGTCCGAAATACGCTCCATTGCCATAAGTCTTGCGCACCTGCCGCGTTTTCATACGGGGCCTGACAGGAAACTACCGATATTTATTTGAGCTAATAGCGTTCAACTTTAAAATCTAATGCCGGCTCCTATCTGGAAATTCAGGGATGACAGCGAATAATGTTTCTTTGCCGGAGTTAAAGTAGATACGTCCGGCCAGTTAGCAAAATAAGTGTATTTCATGACAGGTGATGCACCGAAGTAATTAGCATCTGCTGATAAAAAGAACCTCTTGCTTAATTTGTAATTCAATGCCATCGAAACATTGTAACAGAATGCGGCCGGTAAATCCAGTTTAACTTTATACAAGCTACCCGATGGCTCTCCTAAAGTGGGCGAGCGATATTCATAAGAATATCCGGGAATCTTTGTTTTGCAAATACCTACCAACACCATCGGTGTTAATTCGAACGGAGAACCGGAAGAAAATGGAATGGAATAATACACACCAGTCATCACTTTAAATACTTTCCAACTATTTACCTTAACATTTATCTTTGTYCTATCTGAATAGTTTTTTTTGACTTCATTTCTCAAATACGCGGCATCCTGTTTATTAATAGACTCTCCAATCATTAAGGAAATACCAACTGTTTTTGTTAATTGGTACTTCACCAGAACATCAGCAGAAAAGCCGGCTAATGCGTTGCCGGACGTATCACCAGGGGCGAACGAAAATGATTTATGCGCAAAGCGCCCCAGTGGTATAGCGGTACCTGCTTTCAGCTGCACGGAAAACTTTCCAATGGAAGGCTGTGTTTGCGAAAAGCAGGAAAATGAGACTGCAAACAGTGATAAAAAGACAAGAAACTTCTTCATATGGTAGAGGGGATTCATATTCATAACAGTACTAAGGAATTAGGGATATCAGCAATAACGAAGTAATCGCGGCAAGATTATGCTAAAGACCTTTAGATATTTTAACATTCCACCCGGTACTTAATTTTTATTAAATATAGTTAATCATTAGTAAAAAATGTGATAAGGCTTTCTGCTACCATTGCAGGCCCTTCATGATTAGTTGGCGACAGATGATGAAGTTTCGATAATAGCAATACTTTCGCTTGTGGTATTGTTTGTTTCAGGGTACTTAACATACCAGGAATGAAATCGGGGCTTGCTTTCCCTCCCATCAGAAGAACAGGGATTGACAACATTGCATATTTCCTGTAACTTCCTTCCAATCGCTTTACTTCCAGATGCTCCCGAAAATTACTAGCGAGCAGACTTTTCTTTAGTTGCCATTCTTCTCCTTTTATGGCTAATCTCAGCACCAGGTTTGCCAGCCAGGATGGTGCCTTGGTCAAAGGACTGTGCCCCATTCCTTGTACAAAAGCGGTAAAGGCTTTTCTAAATTGCTGATGAGCCATGGCCGTTTCATAGCTATTCAGCCATTCCCAGTTGCCACCAAGCGAAACACCTGGTTCATAAACACTTACCTTCTTAAAAGGATTATCATTTGCCACCGCTTCCAGTGCTACTAATCCTCCATAGCTATGTCCGAAAAGAAAAGCGGCGCCTGTTACCTGCTGTACCGCCATTAAATCACTACAATCATCTTTTATACTGTAATGAGCTTCCTGCGCTTCCCTATCCCGTCGCTGCAGCAGATGAACGCTAAAACGTCCGGAAAGCKCGATGGCTAACTCGGTATACTCAGTTATATCGCTTAATGCGCCGTGTACAACAATTAGCCCTGGACCATTACCAATTGTATCATAAGTAATCATATTGCCGCGGGTAGATGTAACGGTGTTTCTTTCAAAAGTTGCCATATATTTTTTAATTGAATTAAATTTCAATTGTAAAATTAGAAGATGGTTGGGAAAGAAATATTTTTATGTTTTTTAAAATTATCTTACAATTGAAATATTTTTCAATAAAAAAGATAATGCCCAAAGCAAAAGAACAGTTCGAGGAAATGCGCCAGGAAGCGCAAAAAAAGATACAGGCAGCCGGACTTGAGCTGTTTGCCAGCAAAGGTCTGGCGGGGACTAACATTAAAGAAATAGCGGCAAAGGCGCAAATCAGCCTCGGGCTGATGTATCATTATTATTCTAATAAGGACGAACTATATCTTGGATTAGCCAATCAGGCCATGGATATGTCAATAGCACATTTAACTTCGCTAAAAAAACAACATTCCACTGCCAAAGAAAAGGTAGAAGGCTTCATTGAAGGGTTTCTCACCGGCGTACATAAATACCCCGAAATTTGTTACTTCATCATTATTGGACAACAATTTGAAACCAGGGATGCCGCACAAAATCAGTTGCTGATCACCCGCAAGCAGCAGTCAATGAAAGTACTCGCTGATATTATCAAAGCCGGTCAAAAAGAAGGCGTCTTCTTATCGGGAGATCCTGCACAGCTGGCTGCCATGTTAATAGCTGCCACGCAAGGACTGGCTGCTTTCAAAATGACATTTGGAAAAGGGTTTACTATTCCGGGAAAAGATATACTCATGAATATGCTGCTTGTAAAATGAAAATGGGTGTATCAAACTATTGTTGATACACCCATTTTCATTTTACAAGAGCCGTAAACTACTCCCACGGATTCTGCTCCATATCACTGTTAAACAGCAGCACTGCTAAAGGAATCTGCAACGTATATTTTGCATCGTTAGGCTTTAAGGTAGCCACCACGGCTGATTTGCTATCGAGCCGTTGTATCTGCGGCATTTTACCCGCGGCGCTCAGTTTTCTCATATCCAGCCAACGGATACCTTTAAAGGCCAGTTCCAGGCGGCGTTCCCGCATTACCTGACTCATCACGGTGGCCTGATCGGTTACGGTAAGCGCCTTATACACGGCAGCTGGATAGCGTTTCACCCGGATATCGTTCAATTGTGTAATGGCAGTCGTCAGGTCATTATTGAGCGCCGCTATTTCTGCCACCATCAGTTTCATTTCCGGAACAGAAGTACCAAAACTCTCCGACGTTTGTCCGTTACCGTACTGGGTTACCCCACGCTTGGTATAAGGCATGGTAGCTTTATTGCGGTAAAAGAATTTCATGCGCAGGTCGGTGCTGTCGTATAAGTTCAACAGCTCCAGGGAGGCCATTACAGGCGTGCCGGCATTGGAGCCATAGCGGGCATATATTTCCTGCGGGCTCACCACCATGGCTGGTATCTTGTTACCGGCGGCCACTGAATTATAATCAAATACCGTATTATTATTTTTCAGGGCCATCCTCGCGTATTTATCCGCATTTTCATTATCTCCTCCATAATAATATACCCTTGCCAGTACACTATAAGCGGCCGTTTTACTGCCCCTGAATTTATTGGCATCACTATTATCGGGCAGTCCTGGAATAGCGGTGGTCAAATCGCTGACCACCTGATCATAAATGGCTTTCAATGTACCTCTGGGTGGTGTTTTATCAGCAATTTCATTCGTGGTAACGAATGGCACACCAGGTGTAGATGCTGCCTTGCCTGCCTGATAAGGCTGGCAGTAGAGGTTCATCAGATAAAAATACTCAAATGCTCTACCCAGCAAAGCTTCCGCCGTTAAGCGCGCTTTATCCTGTGGCGTTCCATCTTCAACGGTACTCATCCCATTCAACACCGCATTGAAGCGGTAGATGTTGGCATAATGCCTGCCCCAGAACACGGGCGACGTATTTGGATCAGGCGTATATTGGGCCCGCCATAGATATACCAGGTCGTTTGAGAATGTACTCTGCGGGTTAATGGCCATGATATCAGCTTCGTCTGTCAGCAGGTTCATATTCTGATCAGCGGAAGTGGTCAGTAGTCTGCTATTCAGCCACAAGTCGTAATCGTTCACTGTTTTCAACAGCACCTTCCCTTTCGGCGCTACGTCCAGATATTTGTTACAGGAGGAAGTCATTACAGTGATGGCCGTGATGGCGTATAATAGATATTTTTTCTTCATGATACACAGTTTAAAAATTAGCAAACAAGCCGATGGTGTAAGTGGGCACCAGCCTGGTTCTTACGAAGCTGCCCAGCGCCAGACTATAATTGTAATCATTAAAGCCTTTGGTAAACAGGTTCGTTCCCTGCAGCTTTATTTCCAGTGATGACAATTTCAACTGCTTCAGCGCTTCGGCTGGCAGGCTATAGGAAACGGTCAGGTCGCGCAATAACATGTAGGCGCCATTTACGGCATACTTGTCGGAGTTGCCATATATCTGGAAGTCGTGGTTATAGTCGAGCTGCGTGTAATCATAAAAGCCCATTACATCCGTATGCGCCTGATCACCGGCTTTACGGAAGTAGTTTTCTGCGCCGGCCAGCGGTCTGGCAACACCCATCGTTGGCCGTGGTATCCTGGTTTTGAAGCCACCGTAAAAGTCGACCATGCAGTACACATAAAAGCGACCAATGTCCACGCGATTACTGAAGCCTGCATTCATCACCGGAATGGAATTACCGGAGTAAGCAAGATCATTTAATCCCTCATCATTACTGATATTCACATACCTTTTAACATTGCCTTTGTTATCATATACTGTAGGTAAACCCGCATCATTCAGGCCTGCAAAACGATAACTCAACATCGCCCCTACCGGATATCCTTTTATATAGTTATTGGCTTTATCTCCGTTGAAATAGGTATAAGCATATCTGCCGATGTTGGTATATACAGAGATGACTTTGCTGGTATTGTGTGCTAATACGAAACCGGTGTTCCAGTTGAGCTTCTTTTTATGAATCCAGTCGGCGTTGATATTTACTTCCCATCCTTTGTTGTCAATTGATGCAGCATTGAGGATGGCAGAAGAAGCGCCACGGGAAGGGTCAATAGCAGATGCTGCCAGGATATCGGTACTCTTCTTCGTATAGTAGTCGAAGTTAAAACGAATGCGGTTCAACACCGAGAAATCCACACCTACGTTCCCGTTGTCTGTCTGTTCCCAGCGAAGCGCGCTGTTTTGCAGGTTCAGGAGATCGAGTGACGGAGAAATGGGTTGTGTTCTGTTGTTAGTGGCTGCGCTGGCTACAATAACAGGCAAACTGTTTTTAGACACGTTCCCGTTAAACCCTTTGGATATCCTGAACTTCAGCAGGTCTACCCAATCGGTTTTAGGAAAGAAGGCTTCATTGGAAATGTTCCAGGCTCCACCTGCTGACCACAATGGTTTGTAACGATATTTAGGATCGGTACCAAAGAGATTGGACTGGTCAATCCTGATGCTTCCGGATAAGGAATAGCGTGACTTATAGCTGTACACGCCGTTGAAGTAGCCCGACAGGAAGCGGTCGTCTGAGTAAGTTTGATTAAAATAACCACTATATGCGGAGGGGTAGTAACCATAGGTAAATGGAGAATACTGTATCTGGTTAAACAACAGGTTGAAATCCACCGGCATCTGTACCAGTGTTTGGTCATTGTAACCAAAGGCAGAAGTGGTAGTACCGGATAATTCCACTTTACGGCCTTCTACCCCGAGGATAAAGTTCAGGGAGTGATCATCGTGAAGAACGGTGTTGTAATCCAATTGTCCACGTAAGGTATAGGCCATTTGACTGTTGAATTGCTGCGTCTGATATCCCCCCTTTGGCATATTGAATATGTACTTAGATGTAATCGGGTCCTGGGTCACGTAGTAATTGACGAGCTGACGTGCCGCCGCGGATTTATCATCTGCAAAGTAGGTTTGGCGGATATTTGATTTTTCGTATATCCCTCCCAGTTTGAAAGATAATCCGTCTATGATGCGATACTTGAACTCTGCCCTGATCTTGTTTCCGGTGGACAATGTTTTAGTATTCACATGATTGATTTCATTGAGCGGGTAATAGAGATTATCATTGAATCCATTCGCCAGCAGGAAACTCTTATTGTATACGGGATTTATCCTTGATCCGGAGAAGATAGGCAACGGATTACCCTTATCGTCCTGGAATTTTTCCCAGGGATATACCTCATTGATATCGGGTACCGGAACAGCGGAACTATTTAACTGAAAATAATCGTTGCTCATTTCGAAAGAGAGTCTTTCACTAAACTTGTAGGAGCCACGGGCGGAGAGGAGAAAACGTTGATTATTTTGTTTGATGTTCGGACCGCTGTTGTTGGTAAAGTTGGAAGACACATAATAGAGGCCGTTTTTATTCCCCCCGGAAAATACCAGGTCGTATTGATTGTTGATAGTGCTGCGTTTGAACAGCCGGCTATAGTCTTTGGTATTGTCATAAGCTGTCAGGTCTGCAATACGTTTATCTATCTGATCTGCTTTGATGATACCGGAAGCGAGGTCAATAAATATCTCTGATCCCGGCTGGTAGGGAGATGGACTGACTTTGATGTCATCCCAGGTTTGCGCGGGGTAATCGGAGTAAGTATCTTTCATAAATCTCAGCTGAGATCCCGGCGGTGCAAAGCGATAGGTACTATAATTTTCCTTCGGAGTAACGCTGGTGGTAGTACGAAAATTGAATTTTGTTTTCCCTTCCTTCGCCTGTTTGCGATCTACTATAATGACGCCGTTAGAAGCGCGTACCCCGTAGATAGCTGCTGCTGCCGCATCTTTTAAGATAGTCACCGACTGTATCTCATTGGGATCTATTGCATCCAGGGTCAGTTCTGTAGGGAAGCCATCCAGTACAATCAGGGGTTGTTTATTACCGGAAATGGTGGAAATACCCCTGATCTGGAAAAGTGGATTTCCTTCAAACTGCATGCTGGGATTGATCATCAGTCCCGGTAGCTTATTTTGCAACCCATCGAGGATACTACCGCTGGTGATCCTGCTTTCAAATTCTTTGGAAGAGATGCGGCTTACGGCACCTGTCAGTTGCTCGGCTTTGATTTGCTGGTAACCGGTATTATATACGGTTACTTCTTTCAATCCCTTTACTTCTTCTTCCAGTGCTACTTTAAAGGACAGGTCTTTACCCAGTGTTTTAACGATACGCTTGTATCCCATCAGGTAGAACATCACGGTTTGGCCGGGCGCAGCATTAATATGAAAGGTGCCGCTGCTGTTGGTGGAAGTTTGCTGACCACCTTTCACGACTACCAGCACCCCTTCCATTGGAATCCCTTTTCCGTTCACGAGTTGTCCGGAATAATTGGTAACAGCAATGCCACAGGTATCACAGTCAGGAGTACTGATTTTATTTTCCTTTGTGATAATGATGCTGTTGTTTTTGATGACAGCGGTGAGGCCCTGTGGCTTCAGGCAACGTTCCAGCACGGTGGCCAGTGCTTCGTTACGCACTTGCATGGTAACGGGTTTGGCGCGTTGTATGGCTGCTTCATGGTAAATGATAGAGTACCCTGTTTGCTTCTTGATACTTTCCAATACCTGCTCCAGTGGCTGGTTGTTACATTGCAGTGTTACCTGTTGCGCCCGCACTCCTACCTGTATACATAACAGGCAAAGTAGCAGGGAAAGGCCTTTCCACTTCATACGCATAAGAAAATAGATTGGTTGGTTTTTGATGGCTGAATGCAATCGCATACGAATCTTGATTAAACTTATTGGTTGAGAAAATAGCAATACCCTGCCGCGATGAATGTGGCCATCATTCATCCGGGATATCCTGTTCCTAAAAAATTAACGGTTGTTAGTGCTTCGCGGGCATGACAATAATACTCCTCCCCGACATCCTAAACTTCACATCTCCTGTTGCTTCCAATGTTTCTAGTAGTTGACTGATATTCTCCTGCTGTTGTACATCTCCGGATAATCCACTTACCTCCACATTATCACTATAGCTAATATCTACATTATACCAGCGCGCTACCTGGCGCATAATTTTCCTGATATCGGCATTCTTAAATTTAAACCTGCCTTCTTTCCAGGCCAATACTTCACTGGTATCTACGCGGGCCACCTGTGTATGACTGCCGATGCTGGCTTGTTCACCGGGTTTAAGCACCACTTCATTGACTTTCACCGCACCCGTAATCAGGGTGGTATTCTCCATCGCTTCATCGTTGTATGCCATCAGGTTGAAGGCTGTGCCCAATACCGTTACCGTGGTATTCCTGGTTTTCACCAGAAAAGCCTGAGAGGAATTGGCGGCCACATCAAAGTAGGCTTCTCCGGAAAGCTCCACCACCCGCTGTTTCCCGGTAAAGGCGGTCGGATACCTCAGCGAAGAGGCGGCATTCAACCATACATGGCTACCATCGGGCAATATCACCTGATACTGTATCCCGCGGGGGGTAGACAGCGTATTATATACCGCTGTTTCACTGCCCGGCTGATAAGTAATTGTGCCGCTGTCGATAGCAGTTCCCTGTTGCGTGGCCAATGCGCCCTTGCGGGTATTGTCCAGTACTACCTGTTGTCCATTGCCCAGTGTGAGCACCGCCTGGTTGCCTGCTGGTGTAATCACCTTGTTGACCGCCAACGGCACTGGTGCAGGCGACCGCATAAAATACCACGCGCCGGTAGCCAGGATACCTGCTATCACTGCCGCTGCTGCTGCCCGGAATGGGAAGCGTAACACTTTACCGGCAGGCGCTTCGGCGTCGTTCACCCTTGCCAGCAGCTGTTGCAGCGACCTTTCGTTGGCAGCTGTGGTAATGGTTTGCCCATCTATGGCCTGTATATAGCTATCTATCGCCTGTTCCAGCCTATCGCCTTCCAGGGCGCTCATATGCTGGTTAAACGCGGCTATTTCCTCTTCAGAGGCATGGCCGGAAGCTATTTTGTTATACAGGTCCTGGTGGTTCATGGTGTTGATTATAGATAAGACGACGCCCGAAATATGGTTTGGATAAAAAATCGAAACTTTTTTTAAAAATTTATTGGATCAGCCGCCAGGCGGGGCGCCGGCATGTTGTAATATCCGGCTGCGGACAGCCTTCCGGGCCAGGTAGAGTTGTTTGTCCACCACCGACAGGGAGATCCCTAATAAGGTGGCTACTTCTTCGCGGCTCAACTCCCGGAGTATGCTCAGGGTAAAAATGTCCTGTTGTTTGGGAGGTAGCTGTTGTATGGCCTCTACAGCATATTGATGGAGTTCCTTATATATCAGTGCTTCTTCTGTGTGCGTGGTTTGTTGGGGCTGAATGGTGGCATAACCGGTTTCGTGGCGTAACAGGGCTTCCTTCGCTTTCTTAATATCCAGTATGCGGTTTTTGGCCATCCGGTACAGGTATCCTTTGAAGGACTGCAAACCAGCAACAATCTCTTTTTTCGACCATAGTTTATAAAAGATGTCCTGTATTACTTCTTCCGGATCTTCTATATCCCTGAAAGGCTGTAATATATGTAGCAATACCGGTTGATAACACCGGTAAAGTATTGCAAATGCGTCTTTGTCGCCTTCCGAAAACTGTAGTAGTAACATCGCTTCCCGTTCCGGAGCAAGAGAGCGATGATCCTGATGATTGGTTGCCAAATTGATATAAAGATCCTCCGCTACAGGTGACTGTATGCAGGGGGAATAATTAAAATGATGACACAGTGAGGCTTAAAGGTATTATGTTTTTCTGAAAAAAGTATGTTTGATKGGCGATGAATCTATCTCTCCGGCCTTCCACCTCCCACAAAAAAATGACCGACGCCGTTATCCGGCATCGGTCATTCTCCCTATAGAACTGTTCATGGGGGTACATAGAACAATTCTTTCTCTTTTATTGTGCGTTTAGTGCCTCTTCAATTCTTGCCGGAGTTTTCTCTTCGCTTGGTCTGGAAGCATCGGCGTCAAATATTTTCCCATCTTTTCCAATGATGATATAGCGGGGAACACCGTGAATATTAAAAGCATTGGCAACAGCGCTTTTCATGCCACCAGCAGATAATAAGTGAATGCCTTCGATTTTATCATCTGCAATCGCTTTCTTCCAGTTGGCTTCTTTGTCGTCTACACTGATGTAAAGGAAAACCACGTCTTTATTTTCTTTGAACTTCTCATGCAGCTTAGGACTACCATTTTTCATTTCATAGCGGCAGGGAGCGCACCAGCTGGCCCAGAAGTCCATGTAGATTACTTTACCGGAGAAATCCTTCAACGTTACATCTTTGCCATTAATATCCTTCAGTGTAAAGAACGGAGGTACTTTTCCGGCCGCCAGGGCAAGCGTTTTTTTATAGGACTCCTGTATTATTTTAGCATCTTCGCGGGTAGCGTATTTAGCGACATAATTGTCAATTGCCGGTTTCAGGGAGGTAACATTTTTCTCCATTTCTATCAGGCTATTCAGCGTAGCTCGCATGGCCATGCTACGCACCTTTCCTGTGTACCGCTGTTCAATCAGTTTTAACCGCTGCTTTAAGACCTGGGGATATGCGAAGGAGCTGTCCAGTTTTCCTTGTTCGAGTAATTCACGCCAGCCCATAAAAGCAGGATAGGCGCCTCTCATAAAACTATTATAAGACTCATTGCCCAATAAATCATCTCTCATCTCTACGTTATCTGCAATCTTCCAGAAATCATCCGGCAGCACTTCCGACATGGGCTTCTTAAAACCAAGATGATAAAAATATGGCGACAGTACAAGAGAGGCCAATTTTCTGTACTTAAGGTCTACCGACTGATCTTTGTAAAAAGCCGGTGTTACCTTTTGTTTATTCGCCTCCAGTATATCAATGGATTTCTGCTCTACCCGATTCACCATCTCATGGTATTCCTTCACTGTCATCTTAGTGGCATCGATGTTCGTATTATCCAGTACATATGCATAAAAGTATTCCCAAAATACTTTTGCATTTGCAGCGCCAGGGCCAGAGAAATTAGTATTCGCCTCAAAATCAGTTTTGATATTCAGTTGATCGCCGGATTCCAGGAACAAATGCATCTGCCCTTTCTTAGGTGTATCTATACCCAGCCTGATTGTCTTCGGAAAAGTTCCTGCAAAGCGATGCGTAAATTTCCCTGCTTTATTGGGGCCGACCATGATTATATTATCACCGTCGGTTAACCACACAGAGTCCACCTTCAGGGGGGCAACATCTATTACGATGGTCGCTTCCTTCTTTTGTCCAAAGATGATAGCAGCATATAAACAGCATATCACCAGTATGATACTTTTCTTCATCATTTTGTTTATTTTTATTTTTATAGATATTATATTTTATACTTAACATAGCTTACGTTCAGGCAAAACGTTGCCCGTACTGCCGCTCAGCGCAGACAATCAGCTAACAACCAGATCTGTTACTTAAGAAATGCGGCTACGGATTTTGTGGCATATCCGGATTAGCATTTGCGATATACAATGGGATACGGAATGTTAGTCGTTCCGGACGCAGTGTATACGTGTTTTTCACGGCACCATTCATATCATACACCAGGTGCGTGGTCCCAACGGTAGATTTATACACCGGATCTACCGAAAGGCGGCGCATATCAAACCAGCGGTATCCCTGTATGGGAAACTCCCGGATTCTTTCATGGAGAATAAATGTGGTTAACGCTACCTTATCCGCTGCAATTGCCGTGGGTATAGTGGCTTCTCCGGCAGGCATCCGCATTCGCCGGAATGCTTCCATGTCGGCCACCGCACCGGCCAGGTCATTTCCGCGCGACTTACATTCTGCCCTCAGCAGGTAGATGTCGGGGATACTGATGCCAGCATTATTTGCGGCGCCACTTCCCCAGGTTCTGAGCATACCATTGGGATATACGTTTGCAAAATCTGCAAACGGATTCGCTGTCAAAAATGCACGACGATAATCACCGGGCAGGTAGAGACCCACCGTTTGAGGATTCAGCACAACACCGGAAAATACGTAGCTAAAATAGTTAAGGCTTTGCCTGAGAAAGAGTACTTCCCTGTCAATATTCAGGTTACCTCTGGCAGGCCCTGTAATCGGACTTATAGGCGTAAACGCACCTCCGGGAGCCAGCTCTTTCTGAAAATCGTATAGCCCAACGGGTAGGCTGGCACCGGCAAGGTCGTTGATAGCGGCATTCAATTGTGGCAGCCCTTTATCGTATTGCCCCATGAAAGCATATACCTTCCCCAGCAAACCTTCTGCAGCCGGCTTCGACATCCTGATACGGTTGGTCAGCGCCGTAGGCAGATAAGGTATGGCGCCTGTCAGATCATCCACCATGAGATCATAGATTTCTTTTACCGTTGCCCGGGTAAATTTTGTTTGAGATACATCAGCGGTCAATACTTTTGGTACGGCCAGGTCTGTAGCGGCAGTGGCTTCATTATAGGGCGCTCCATAAAAGTTAACCATCATAAAGTATCCCCAGGCACGGCAGGCACGCGCTTCTGCTTTCAGCGACTGTTTTTGCGCTTCACTGCCTCCGCTGGCGGTCATCACTTCATTGATGATTTTATTGTATTGATACATCACCCGCATGATCATGGTCCATTCCATAGAGGTGACATCCGGCAAATAAATATCATTTTCCCAGCGGAAAGATTTTTGATTCTCCAGTAATATTTCACCCGTAAAATAAGGTGCTATACCCGCCACCTCATCACCGGAGACCTGATAAGCGGGGGTAGAGACGGTAGTGAGCGCGTTCAGCAGTTGATCATAATCCGCTATTTTTTCTGCCACCAATACCCCTTTGGGATTGACTTCCAGGAAATCCTTCTTACAGGCACACATCAGCATCAATGCGACAAAAGGATAAATATATTTTCGATTCAGTAGCTCCATTTCATTAATTTTTAAAGTGTTAAATGAGCACCAAAAGTGATAGCTCCCTGGTTTACCGGCATAGCAGCCCGGGAACCGAACCTGGCATCCTGGAACTCCGGATCAATACCATCATGATTGGCTTTCCACAACATCAGATTAGATACCTGCAGCCGAAACGTCAATTGCTCTGCGTGGACCTTTTTTACCATAGCCACGGGCAGCGCATACGATAATGAGATATCGCGGATCTTGGCGTAGGAAGCATCTACTACATTATTGTTACCATATACGTAGTAGTCGGTATTGCGTCTGCTATAACTCTCCAGAGTACTTACAAAAGAAGGTATATCTGTATGCGCTTCATCTCCCGGCTGCTTCCAGCGGTTAGCAAAATCTGTATGCAAATTACCACTGGTGAAATTCTGCGCCTGAATAAAGCTGTAACCGGTATAAGTGCGGTTCACATCGCGGAACATTTTGTTACCGAGGTTGTAAATAATATTAATGTTCAGCGAAAACGATTTATAAACAAAGAGGTTAGATAGTCCCCCACTCCATGGTTGCTGATAAACACCCATGTATACTACATCTCCTGCTTTTACGCCAACAGGATCTTTCGTAATACTTTTATCGTTCAATCGCACCTGCGGGTCACCCAGGTGATCCAGGCCGGCAAAATTATAAGCCCAAAGCGCAAAGGCAGGATGTCCCTCCATATAATTGGCGCTGTTGATCATCTGCGCGCCGGTGGTATACGGGAACCGTTGCGCCAGTTTATCTATCTTGTTCCGGTTGTAAGACATTGTCAACATGGTAATCCACTTGAATTTCTTTGTCAGGATGTTACCGGTCGACAACGTCAGTTCAATGCCCTTATTGGTAATATCTCCGGCGTTACCAAATAGCGTGGTAAAACCGGTGAGTGGATTGACTGGTACGCTACCCAGCAGGTTGGAAGTTTTTTTCCGGTAGATATCAACAGACCCTGTGAGCCGCTCTCCAAGAAATGCGAAGTCTACACCGATATTGATAGTTTTAGTGCTTTCCCAGGTCAGATTGGGATTGGCTGGTGCGGAAACATACAGGGATTTTCCACTGGGTGCATTGGGGGCATTGATGGCGGTCAATACATCAAAAGAAGCAGCGCTGCCGGGTATAGGTGAAATACCGGTGATACCATAGGTAGCTCTCAGCGCCAGGTTATTCACACCTCTGACAGCATCAAAAAATGGTTCATTGCAGATATCCCACTTACCTCCTACACTCCAAACCGGTTTACTCTGTGCCGCTTTATTCTTGCCAAACAGGTTGCTCTGGTCTTTACGCCAGGACGCATTAAGGGAATATTTACGGTTGTAGGTATAGGCCGCGTTCAGGTACCAGGAAGTAAAACGGGACATGATTTCTGTTTGTGTAAAAATTGAATCCGCGTTTAAGAAAGATCCATTGGTAGACGACGGCATCACCGGGCTTGGTACCCCGGTAGAAGTTAATAGCTGATAGTTTACCAGTGAGTAGGTTTGTAATCGTTGATCGTAGCCGTATTGCTGATTACTATTGTAAATACTTTTTTGTTCCTGTGCTTCCTGTCCTGCCATGGCGGTTAGCTGATGCAGGCCTTTCATCCAGTTGTGATCATAGACGAGTTGATTTCTGACTACCCAGTTATCCTGAATTGAATTGATCAGGCGATATTGTCCGCCGGTGGCAGGCAGATTATATACCGGGATGTTACTGGACGTAGGTACTTCCGTAAAGTTTACCACCTGCACGCGTTGCGCGTAGTTGGTATTGTCATCGTACACGGTAGCCCGGGTGTTACCTTTTACATATCCATACATGCCTTCAAACCGCAGATCTTTGTGCAGGTTGATGGTCATACCCGTATTAATGCGGGTGAGTAATCCATTGCTTTTTGTTTCTCCGGTGGAGATGTTATCGATGGGATTATAATTCAGGTTGATTTTACTGCTGGCTTCCATCGCTGCTCTGGCTTCGTTACTGAGATAGCCCATATACGGCATATCGATACTTTTACCGGATGCATCTTTAAATAGCTGGTAAGGCAGAAAGCGGGCATCAGGGGAAACAGCACGATTAGCAGCGGTAACGGTGTTGGTGATATCTGCCAGTAAAAAAACTCTCCCGTATTTATTAAATTTAAAATCCTGTCTGGTATTTACTTTATATACGTTGTTGACATCACCGGGTGTATTATCTGTCGTACCGGTGTATGCCACTGATCCGTAAAAGGCATATTTACCAGAGCCGCCGGATACCGACAGTGTATGATTGGTGAGCCTTGCCGGACGATACCAGATATTTTTTATCTGACTCCTGTTATCGATATGCGACAAGCTATCCAGTTTGGCGTTGCCTTGTGAAGCGGTGAGCACGCCCCGGTACATATCGTATAGTATTTGCCGGTCGGGCGACAACCCGGTGGGGCTACCGTTTGCCGGATCATAGGTAGTGGCCGCGGCATATGGCCGGTTTACCGAATCAAAAGTTTCCTTTGCGGCCTGGATATATTGTTGACTATTCAGCACAGGAAAATAGCTGAAATCAGGCTTCCCCCGGAAACTGATAAATCCGTCGTAGTTCACACTAAGCCGCTCATTCACCTCACCTTTTTTTGTGGTGATCACAATCACGCCATTGGAAGCCCGGGCGCCCCAGATAGAAGCGGCGGTTGCATCTTTTAACACACTGATGGTTTCTACGTCCTGTGGGTTAATAGAAGATACATCGTTAACGGGCATCCCATCTACTACGTACAATGGATTTTTATCAGCATTGATAGTGCTCAGGCCCCGGATCTGAAAAGTGGTTCCGTCCGTGACTGCGTTCGGAGAATTATTAATCACCAATCCCGGTACCAGTCCTTCTATCCGTTGGAGGATATTCATGCTGGTACTACGGTCTTTTATCACCTGCATATCGGGATTAGAAAAAGAGCCGGCGCTTCGTTCTTTTGAGATTTGCTGATAGCCGGTGTTGACAGTCACCGCATCCAGTTGTGTAGGATCTGCTTCCAGCTGAATGATGGCGCCATCGGCGGTGTTGAGCAGTGTTTTTGAAGCAACTCTTTCTCCGGACACCACCAGCATTAATGCGCCTGCGGCGTTCACGGCTGCCGTCACCGGGCGAAATCCCAGGTAGGTGATATACAATAAATCATTTTCCTTTACGGCGATGGTGAACTTTCCGCTGGCATCAGTAACGGTGCCTTTGTTAGATCCCATCACCCTGACAGATACTCCTGGCAGGGGGCTACCATCGGTGCTTCGCACCATTCCTTTCACCGGAGGCACCGATATTAAAGGAGGTAGTATAGGTAGCGGGAGCGCGGTTTTCCGGCTGATAATGATAGAAGTGTTTTTAATAGTAAAGCCCAGCGACTGATCCTGAAACACTTCTTTCAGAAATGTTTCCAATGGTTGCTGGCTGGCAGTAATGGTAACGGGATGGGCATTTTTCAACACGTCTTCGTCGTATAAAGCAACAAAGCCGGTTTGTTTTTCCACTGCTTCCAATACTTTTTCCAACTTAATTTTGTTCCCCGTAAAAGTTACTTTCTGGGAGAAGCTCCTGGCAGAGATATGCAGGCAGCAGACAAGTATAATGATAGCGCTCAGTTTCATTACTCGCAGCATTTGGTTGATAAACCAGCGGTTTGTTAAAACAACACGCTCGTGGTTACAATAAGTACTTAATTGCATACATTTGCATCAGTTTATTGGTTGATAATAAGGCAGTCCTGTATTGAGCAATACAATTGTTTTTGGGATCAGCCAGTATTTTATACCGGAAGTGGTGCAAACACTTCCGGTTTTTTTCTGCTGTTATCCCTGTTTTCAAATCATCAGGGCATCGTTATTTTTTTAATGGTGAATAAATTATTTTTATTGGTGGTTTATTGTATCGTTAATACTTTTCCTTCGAGTTTGTAGTGTATATTAAATTGCGTAAGTACGTCGAGGACCTGTGACAATTGCAGATCCCTGCCTAATTTCCCATGGAACTTCTTTTCCGGAACGGGGCCCTGGTACACTATTTCCAGGTCGTACCACCGGGCCAGTTGCCGTAAGAAAGCAGCAGTCCCTTCTCCTTCCACATCGAACATGCCTTTTTTCCAGGCCATTACTTTTGCGATATCAGCTTGTTGTACCACTATATCTCTGCCTGATGCCGTGATGGCTTCTTCTCCTGGTTGCAGGATGTTCGCCTTCCTGCCCATCACTATCTTCACGCTTCCCTGCAACAGGGTGGTTTTGGTCACCGGTTCATCTGCGTAAGCATTGATATTAAAACTGGTACCCAATACCTGTATGGTGGTTTGTTTGTTGATGCTCACGTAAAATGGTTGTTGTGCATCGGCGGCTACTTCCAGGTATACTTCTCCCGTAATTTCCACTCTTCTTTCCCGGCCATTAAATGTGGTAGGATAGGTAATAGAAGAGGCTGCGTTTAACCAGGCCTTGGTACCATCGGGCAGTACAACATTGAACTGCCGTCCTTTGGGAGTAGACAGTACATTGGCTACTGGTGTCCCCGCGTATTGTCCACCAGGCGTGTAAGTGAGCGCGTTATTTTTCAACAACACCTTTGTACCGTTCTGGTTAGCCACTTCACCATTATGCATACTATCCAATACTACTGCTGATCCGTCGGAAAGCGTTAATACAGCGCCATTCCGGCCGGGTGCAATATCTTCCGGATGCCTAACCACCTGTTGCACGATGTCGGCCGGTTGCTTTTGTCCGCCGGGCAGCAGCGCATAAATACCGCCCACCAGCAAGAGGAGTACTACTGCCGCTGCCACCCACCGATAACGATATAACGGACGTATTTTAACAACTGCCACGTCTTCCTCCCGCAGATGCTGTAATCTTTCCTGTAGCACCAGCAGGTTTTTCTCGCGGCGGTTGATGTCTTCTTCTCCCACCAGGGACCGATCCGCTGCCTTTTCGGCCATCACGCGATCCAGTATATCGCTGTTGGTTTTATCCTCCAGCATATAAAGGAAAGCCGCCTCTTCTTCCGGCGTCAGTGAATCGGTCAGATAAGCATCAATCAGCTCAACAAATGGCTTGTTCATGAACATACTTTTATGGATCGGACGCATATGCTTGTATAGATAAGACGCAAAGCAGAAATGATACTCCCGAAAAAAAACAATATTATTTTTCAAAAAAACAGGAAAATGGCTACCAGTATAAATTCCATGATATAACCCTGTTGACTCAGGTATTCACGTATCTGGTTCAGCGCGAGTGTAATCAGGTTGGCGACTGTTTTTTTAGACAGCTGCATTTGTTCCGCAATCTGATCATGTGTTAATCCGTTGGTGCGGCTCAGGAGAAAAACTTCCCGTTGCTTTGCAGACAATGTATTCACTGCGCTTTGCAGGAGCGCAACGGTTTCTTTGCTGTGGAGTAATTCTTCCTGGGGGGAAGTTCCGGCAGCATCGATGTCAGGAGGAAGGTCGCGGATCAGCAACTGGCGCTTGCCCTGTCGCATCGTATTAATAATTTCATGACGCACCATCGTCATAAAGTAGGCACGGAAATCCTTCCATTCCCGAATGCTTTCTCTTTTCAGCCACAGCTTTACAAATACTTCCTGGAGGGTATCCTCAGCCAGGGAAGGAGATTTTAAAAACGACAACGCAAGCGAGTATACTTCATTCCAGTAATGCCTGTATAATTGCACATAGGCTTGCTCATCGCCGCCCGCAATAGCATTCAGGAATTCCTTCTCGTTGTATGAAGAAATATCCGACAAATAAAGTTGATTTAAAAAATTTGAGTGTTCTTATCCCCGATAGCGTTAGTTCACATTATTTAATGATCTCTTCGTTCTGTTCGCAATATAATAATATCAAGGAGATAAAATAAAATGTAGGAGCATTTAAAATACCTTGTTTTCTTTTTCCGGAGATGACTAGCTGCCCAATGCCTGCGTAAAATACGATCGTACCAAACCTTTGCTCCTGGCTTTTTTCATCTTCATAAAAAAATATACTTTTTTTCGGGAGTATCATTGATTATTTACGTCTTACACGCGGGAGTGTGCGGAACAATATTTTTTTGTCGCGTCTTAATTTCAGGAATGGAAGTAGGTGCCAATAAAAAAGGCAAACCGGAATGTACTCCGGTCTGCCTTCTCGTATTTTTATATAAAGCCGCATGATTAGCAGCTCATCCTATTAGTTGTTATCGCTTACCACATTCCATGCCCTCCTCCCATTCCATGTCCTCCTATCGGAGAAAATGCCGGAGAACCCATCGGTGAATAGAAAGGAGAATATCCGTTATAAGTACCTCTGCCTACGCCTACACTACCGGAAATAGAGAACGTTTTATCATTGCTGATATACATCACACCTATTCTGGCATCTGACCAGGCCGAAAAGTTGTTGGTCTGCATCCAGCTGGTAGCACCCTTGTTCATAGCAGGCTGGTAAAACATGCTATTGGAACGGAAAACCATCGGTGCAGCCGATACCGCCCCAAAGGCAAACAAATTATGGGTCAATTGACGATTCAGCTGCAGGGATAAAGGCACCGACAAGAAAGAACCTCCCCCGCCATTAAAGGCGACAAAGCCAGCCGAAACACCCGCATACTTTGTAACAAACCATTTTTTTTGAATATGATTGGTGTCACTAGCGGGACGCTTAAAGCCTGACTCCCAGCGGTTCATAGCCCCGAAAGACGAATCCGTTTGCGCATTTACCGCCAAACCGGACATTAAAACAGCAGCAAGAAAGATGATCCGTAACATATGGATAAAGATAAGCATCCTTTTTTTACTAAAATGCTAAGAGAATCATAATGTGAGGAATGGTCAACAGATCACCACTACAGGGATACCATTTACGTATTCCCTCCTCCCTCCCACCCAAAAATTTAGTACCTTAACAAATGACACCGGCCATGCCACCGTAAACCAGCACGTTATGAAGCGATTGTTCCTGATCTGTACCCTGCTGATCTATATGTCCACCTGTGCTGCAGGTGATACTGCGGCTTATTATACCCAACAACTGGATAACCGCAATGGCCTTTCCAACAGCGCCGTTAATTCCCTCTTCCTCGATTCAGATAAACTCCTCTGGGCAGCTACCTGGGACGGACTGAATATGTACGATGGCACCGCCTTTCATGTGTTTAACTATAGCAAAGACAATCCCCTGCACAGCATTGGCAACAACGTAGTACTACAGGTATTAGAAGATGGCCGGCGACACATCTGGCTCAGTACCATCGAAGGCGTATCCAGATATGATAAGCGAAGCGGAAAGTTCTATAATTACTTCTACAGCCGGCAACAACGTAGTCGTATCAGTGAGCAGGAATACCGGCTGATGACGGATAGCGCCGGACAACTATATTGCCTGAGCCTGCGCGAAGGACTCACGCGTTACAACGCCGCCGCCGACTCCTTCGCCGTATGCCCGCTTCCGCCCGGCAATAGCCGCATCAGCAAAGCGGTGTTCGACGGCGCTAACCACCTGTGGGTACTCCGCGGCGATGGCACTTTGGAAATATATGCCGACTGGCAGGCACAATGGCCGCTGTTACAACGGTATACCAATGTGCAGGCCTTGTTTGCCGTGAATGGCAGCATATTTTTCACCACTACGGCGCATGAGCTGATGGCTGTATCACCAGGCACACACCAGGCGCAACTGCAGGCGCTGCTGCCGCATGCCGTCAACGCCATGACCATCTACAACCAGCATTATCTGTTGGCCTGGACTACACAAGGCTTTGGAGAATACGATGCACAATTCCGGCCCTCGCATCTTTTTCCGGAAGCCACACAACAGCTGCAGGATATGAAAATCATTTCCTGGGCTACCGGCAATGAGCAGGTGTTGTGGTGCGGAACTGATGGCAATGGCATCATTAAAATATACCCGCAGACAAAATATTTTGGCGCCGTAAACCGGAGTACCGGCGGCGCCGCTTTTAATAAGCCCATACGAGCTTTCTGCGCCAATGGCAACGATCTTTGGATCGGCACCAAAGGCAATGGTATTATTGCGTTGTCCGATTTTACACGGCAACCCGCTACTATACATCAGCAGCTGTTTTCGGCAGAACTGGACGATAATTCCGTTTTTGCCCTTTGCCGCGGAATGGACAGCCTGATCTTTATTGGCACAGATGGTAAAGGTCTTGCTATCTACGATCAGCTGCATAAACGCTTCGTTCGCTGGCAGGCGGTAAATGGTAGTGATAAACTGCCGGTATTCGGCTCCGTATATGCCATCCTAACGGACGCCGACAGCTCCCTGTGGCTGGGCACCAGCGGATATGGCCTCATACATCTCCGGATACAACGACAGGGAGCAGCCCTCGCCGTAACTACCTTCCGGCAATATACTTTCAATGGCAGCGATAGCGGTCCTGCCAACGACATCATTTATTCACTGGCGCCTGGTCCTGCAAACTCGCTGTGGATCGGCTGTCGCTACGGTGGATTGAATCTCTTCCACAAAAGCCGGCAGCAATTTCAGTTGTTTCAGGCTTTTAGTTATGATGGCGCGCTATCGCACAATGATGTGCTGGCGCTCTATCGTGATACGAAGCAACGCTTATGGATAGGCACCAGCTACGGGCTGAACTGCCTCACAGAAGCAGATATCAGCCAGGCAAGGCCGGTATTTACCAAATACAACACCGGCAATGGCCTTCCCAATAATACCATTCATGCTATCACGCAGGATAACGACGGCCTCATTTGGGTGAGCACCAACAAAGGATTGGCGCGCATCAATCCCGGCACCAGAGAAATATCACATTTCCAGGAAGCCGATGGCTTACAAAGCAATGAATTCAGCGATGGGGCCGTATGGAAAGATCCCACTGGCCGCCTGTATTTTGGAGGCATTTATGGCTTCAATTATTTCATGGCTGCCAACATACAGGAACGCCGCCTGTATCCAAACCTGCTGGTATCCGGGCTGCAACTGGCCGGCAAAACAAATGAACACGGCATGGAGGTGCTTCAACCAGGGCAATATAACGATGCCGCCTATACGCTGGCGAGGCGCGACAACTTCTTCGAACTACAGGCAAAAGCAGTGAGCTTTCTCCATGCGGAAAAATGCGAGTATGCGTGGCTGTTAGAAGGCTACGATAAAACCTGGCAATACATGGGTGGTAACGGTAGAATCGCGTATAGTAACGTTCCCCCGGGCAAGTATACACTAAAAGTAAAATGGAGCAACGGAGAAGGCGTATGGACGCCTCCCAGCGTTCTGCTCACGCTTACCATACAACAATACTTCTGGCTCACCTGGCCGGCATTTTTATTATACCTGCTGCTGGTAGCCGGCGCCGGCACTGCGTTCTGGCTATACCGGAAAAATAAGCTGGAAATGAAACACCAGCTGGAGATGGAACACCTCCTGCGCAAAAAAGAAGAAGAAGTACACGAAGAACAGCTTCGCTTTTTCACCAACATTGCCCACGAACTGCAAACACCGCTCACGCTGATTGTAGGTGCCGCTGAGCGCAGCCGCGAGCAACCCGGTGATGCTTATCATCAGGCCCTGGTACACCAGCATGCCTCGCGGCTAACTTATCTCGTGCAACAATTACTCGAGTTCCGTAAGGCGGAATCCGGCTTTCTGAAAAACGACTACTCCCCGTTGAATATATCTGCATTGCTGGAAAATATTGCTGCTTTATTCAAGCCCATGTGCCAGCAAAAGGCCTTACGCTTCGAAACGAATATTACGCCTGCCATGATAGCCCCCATGGATAAAGACAAACTGGAAAAAATCCTGTTTAACCTCCTGAGCAATGCCTGTAAATACACCGGCCGCAATGAAACCATTGTGTTCCGTGCAGCACCCAACCAGCACTGTCTAAACATCTATGTATATAATTCCGGCAGTCATATTCCCGAGGCACAACTGGAAAACCTGTTCACCCGTTTTTTCAGCACAGCCACGGCTACACATGGCAAGTTTGGTACCGGCATCGGACTGGCGTTCACCCTGCAAATGGTGCATCTGCTGCATGGCAGCATCCGGGTGGCGAATGAAAATAATGGGGTGGCATTTTATGTAGCGCTACCGCTATCGCCGGCGGGCACTGGTTACCCTGCACAAGAGGCCGCTCCCGCCAATCCGGTTCCGTCATACTTGTTGCAATCTATTACGGCGCAGTTGTCGCCCCAAATGCCGCCCGTAATAGATCCCAATAAGTTGTCCCGTATTCAGAGTGTACAGGAAGCGGGTAAAAAAAGTATTTTGGTAGTGGAAGATGAATACGCCATCCGGCAACTATTAAAAGAGCTGCTGGCCGATCATTATATTATTTATGAAGCCGGTAATGGCCACGAAGCGTTGGAACTGATCCGGCAAACCCTCCCCGACCTCATCATCAGTGATATCATGATGCCCGATATGAACGGCCTGGAGCTGTGCGACAAAATAAAAAATGCCCCCAGCACCTGTCATATTCCTTTTATTATCTTGTCGGCCCGCGGTACCATCGACCAGCAAACAGAAGGGTATGAAGCCGGCGCAGATGCCTATCTTCCTAAACCCTTTCATGCTACCCACTTACAGGTAAGAGTACGCAAACTGATGGAATACCGCCAACGCCTGCACGAAATTTTCAAGAGAGATCATCCGCTGGGACAACTCGAAGAAACCGATATGCCGGATGCCGACAAACAATTCCTGCAGGAACTGGTACACGCCATCGAAGAACGGATCGATGAAGAAGGACTCAACGCGGAGGCATTAGAAAAGCACCTGCTCCTCAGCAAAATGCAGTTATACCGGAAACTGAAAACACTCACCAATATGACGCCGGCAGAATTTATCCGTTATATCCGGTTAAAACAAGCCGCTCAACTGCTGATAAAAACCCAGCTCAGCGTAGCTGAAATTTTCTATAAAACAGGTTTTAATAACCAGTCTTATTTCTTCCGGGAGTTTAAAAAGATGTATCACTGCTCGCCCAATGAATACCGCGAACAACAAACCATGGTGTAGTGTAAGCACAAGATAAACACAAATCCAACCTATTGATTATCAATTACAAAATCTGGCAACTGTACAGTTCTTTGCAACTATAGTACAGTCGTTTCGGGCTCCTTACACCTACCTTTAGCTCATCCAAATCAATCAAAAGCAATCATTCAACGTATGAAAAAACAGGGGACGCAGGGCCTGTAAATTCCATTCAAATCCAACGTTAAAAACATTTTTAAAACCGGTTCCTCCAGAAGACGGAGCCATTAAATTCTTACGAATGAAAAACTGGACACAACTAATGTCAGCTGTGATACTGCTGCTACTTAGCGGGGCCACCTATGCCMAGGTGAAAGTAAGCGGTCATATCAGCGATGAACAAGGTGGCGCCCTCCCCGGCGTTACCGTGATACAGACCAACACTAAAAATGGTACTGTTTCGGGAGTGGACGGCAACTACAGTATTACCATCAGCGGCGGCGGCGCTGTTACGCTGCAGTTCTCTTTTATGGGATTCTTAACCAAAACAGTTGCTTATGCCGGCAGCGGCGCCCTGAACGTGATCCTCCAAAAAGATGAAGTAGCGCTGAAAGATGTGGTAGTCATCGGTTATGGTACGCAGCGGAGAAGCCAGGTCACCGGCGCCATCTCCTCCATAGACGGAAAAAATCTGGCTAAAACACAAGCCGTAGATCTCAGCACCGCCTTACAGGGACAAGCGGCCGGCGTTTCTGTTACCTCACCCACCGGTGCACCCGGTACAGAAGCAGTAGTACGCATCAGAGGCATCGGCTCCCTCAGCCAGAGCAGCAACCCGCTTTATATTATTGATGGTGTGCCCATGAACAGTGGACTCAATACCATTTCACCCAACGACATTGCCTCCATTGAAGTACTCAAAGATGCTGCTGCAGCAGCTATCTACGGTTCTCGTGCAGCCAATGGCGTTATCCTTGTGACCACCAAAACTGGTCAGGCTGGCAAAAATGAAATCAACCTGGACATTGCCTATGGCCTTGCCAAAGCCAGCGGATTACCAACTATGCTAAGTACCAGCCAGTTTATAGAACTGCAGAACGAAGCATTTGCCAGCGATGGTTCCAGTACCCGCAACCAGGATGATCCTTCCAAATTGCCTAATACGAACTGGCTGAACGCCATCTTCCGTCAGGCGCTCACCCAGCGCTATAACCTGGCGTTCTCCGGCGGCTCCGATAAAACCCGCTACTACCTGGCTGGGAATGTGGTCAATCAGGACGGTACCATCGTCAACTCTAATTTCAAACGATACGGCCTTCGCTCTAATGTGAGCAGTGAAGTGAAAAGCTGGCTGCGCGTGGGAGAAAATTTCAACCTCACGTACGACCGCACCCAGGAAATAGGTGCTTCCGGCGACGGCGCCCGCCCAGGCAGTCTGCCAGGTGTAGTACGCTATGCTTTAATCAGACCTAATGCCATCCCGCTCTACGATGATAAAACCGGTTTCTATAGCGACTTACCGCCGGCAGGTCTCTATAAAAATGCTTTATTATATGGAGATGGAAAAAATCCACTGGCCATCGCCGACTACCGTACCCGCACCGCCAGCAGATACCGCCTGCTGGGAAATGTATTTGCCGAAGCACACTTCCTGAAAGATTTTAAACTGCGTACCGATCTCGGCACCGATTTCTATATCGCAGAGCAACAGCAATACAGCGGACAAATACCCGGAGACCGCACGCTGATGCAGGATAAAGACAAAGGACTGGATAAATACCGCCACCGCTACACCACCTATAACTGGACCAACGTACTCAGTTATAATCACCTCTTCAACGAAAAGCACAATGTAGGCGTGACGCTGGGTTCTGAATATATTTCGTCTAAGGTAGATTATCTCTCCGCCTCCCGCAACGGCTACGATAACCGCGCGGATGGCTCTCCCAGCCTGCAATATCTCGATTACGGCTCCGGTCAGCAGTTTAATGGTGGCAACCTGGAAGAGTGGGGATTGATGTCTTATTTTGGTCGCGTAACCTATGCATATGACAACAAATACATGCTCAACGCCAACATGCGTGCGGATGCGTCTTCCCGCTTTGGTGCAGATCACCGTTGGGGTTACTTTCCCTCTTTCTCTGCCGGTTGGAACATTGCCCATGAAAATTTCATGAAAGATGTGACCTGGCTCAATGACCTCAAAATCCGCGGTGGATGGGGACAACTGGGCAACCAGGATATTGGCCTCTATCCGTTTGCCACCGTCTACTCTACTACCAATAACATCTTACAGGTAATCAGCCGGGGTAATCCTGATGTGAAGTGGGAAACTACTACCCAGTCCAACATCGGTATTGATGCGGGTTTCCTCAAAGGCGCCCTCACGCTCAGTGTGGATTACTTCAATAAACAATCTTCCGGCATCCTCATACAACTGCCGTCTTCCTATACCAACGGCGACGCAGCGCCACCGTATGTGAATGGCGCCAAAATGAGTAATAAAGGACTGGAAATTACCGCTGCCTATAAACAATCCGTGCAGAAAGATCTCTCTTTTAATATAGCCGCCAACGTTACCACCCTGCGCAACAAGGTCGTGTCGTTATATAAGGGCCGGGAGCAAATCTTCTCTGCCGGATCAGGCCGCGTCATCCTGCGGGAAGGCCAGCCTATCAGCTCTTTCTACGGCTACAAAACAAATGGCATCTTCCAGAATACACAGGAAGTAGCCAACTATAAAAACAGCAAAGGCGAAGTATATCAGCCCAATGCCCAACCCGGCGACATCCGTTTTGTAGACTACAACAACGATGGAAAAATAGATGATGCAGACCGCACCATTATCGGTAATCCGAATCCAAAACTGCTTTACAGCCTGACAGCAGGCGTCACCTGGAAACAATTTGACCTCACCTTGTTTTTCAATGGTGTACAGGGCAACCAGATTTATAACGAAGTAGATAATATCATCAACAGCTTCGATGGAAGAGGCTTTAATAACAAAGAAGATTTCTACAAAGAACGCTGGCACGGCGAAGGCACGAGCAATAAAACGCCCAGGGCCACCTTCCTTGACCCGAACAACAACCGCCGCACGTCTGACCGCTATGTGGAAAACGGCAGCTATTTGCGCCTTAAAAACACCATGTTGGGGTATACGTTGTCGCCAGCACTCCTGAAACGTATCGGCTTTAGCAATGCCCGCATTTATGTAAGTGCACAAAACCTGTTTACCATCACCAAATATGGCGGCATGGACCCGGAATTGTACACGAATGAAAACCTCGCCAACTATGCAGATATGGCCGTGGGTATTGACATGGGTACGTACCCGCCTTCCCGCACCTATACTTTTGGTTTACAGTTTGGATTTTAAAATCAACACACCATGAAAAAATTAATTCTTACTATATCCGTTGCCGTTAGTATGGTCAGTTGTACAAAACAGCTGGAAAAATATCCACAGGGAAAACTAACCGGCGGCAATGTTTTTACGGAAGCCAATGATTTTGTAATGGCCACTGATGCCGCGTATCTCCCGCTCACCAACCGTTTCCGCGGCGACTGGGGCTGGGATGATGGCAGCAGCATTCCCCGCGATTGGGTAGTAGGCGATCTGATGAGTGATGATGCCGTGAAAGGCGGCGGTAGCCTGGGTGACCAGGAAGATATGCGCCGGATGCAAACTTTCAGCATCTTCCCGGAAAATAATAATGTGTTGGGCATCTGGCGTTTTAACTACAAAGGGGTAGACGCCTGTAATACACTGCTGGCACAGGATGGCGCCAATGTGCCTGGTCTTGATCCGGCGTTACTGAAACGCATGAAAGGCGAAGCCTATTTTCTGCGCGCGTTTTACTACTTCCGGCTGGTACTCAACTTCGGCGATATCCCGTTGCTGATACCAGAGAAAAAGATGACGGATAATACAGTACGTACGCCCGTCGCACAGGTATATGAACAGATAGAAAGTGATCTTAACCAGGCCATGAGCCTGTTGCCGCCCAGCTATGATGCCGATAACTATCAACGGGCTACTACCGGTGCCGCACATGCCTTGCTGGCCAAAACCTACCTCTATCGGCAGCGTTGGCAGGATTGTTTGAACCAGATAGCGGAAGTAGAAAAAGGTAGTTATCAATTGCTCGATCATTATGAAGATAATTTTAACGGCGTGGGAGAAAAGGCCGGAGAGATCATCTTTGCGGCCCGTCATGATGCCGGCAAAGTACCTTCCCAGGGATCTGTGCTGAACGCGGTATTTGCGCCACAGGGCAAAGGCTGGGGTTTTGAAATTCCCACAAAAGACCTGGTAGACGCCTTTGAAACAGGTGATCCGCGCAGGGCCGCCACGCTTTTCCAGACTGGCGATAAATACCTCGACGGTACCAACTATGACCCGGCCTGGTCGCCGGTGACCGGCTTCAATGTGCGCAAGTTCATGAGCAACGTCAATCCTATCGATGATGGAGGTGTTGATTTTGTATATATCCGTTTGGGAGATGTGATACTGTGGAAAGCTGAATGTCATGCGAACCTCAGCGCATTGCCAGATGCACGCGCGGACCTCGAAAGGATACGGGCACGGGCACGCAAGTACGCAGCAAATCCTGCGACCAATTTGCCCGCTGTTACCAGCAATGATAAAGTCGCACTCCTTTCCGCTATTCAACATGAAAGGCGTGTAGAACTGGCCATGGAAGGCCATCGGTATTATGATCTGGTAAGATGGAATCTGGCACAGACCATACTGGCCAAAGCGCCTGATGCCGATCCCCTGAAAGGATACAAGGATCATGGTAACGGCTGGCAACCTTTTAACAAACTGTTGCCCATCCCACAACGGGAAGCAGACTTGCTGAAGTTGACACAAAACACCGGCTATTAACCCGCTTTATTGAACACGGACATTTGTATGTTGTCCGCACCACGCGGACAACATACAAATCCTTTAAGCAATTCACATGAAACCAGTTACCGTTCACCGCTTTGCGGAAAATCCATTGCTTACACCTGCCGACGTAAAGCCCAGCAGGCCGGGCCTGGAAGTGGCCTGCCTGTTAAACCCGGGCGTTTTTGAATTCGACAACAAAATATGGCTGATCATCCGCGTAGCAGAAAGGCCACAACAACGGCCTGATGCCATTTCCTTCCCTGTACTGCAGGAAGGTGGTATCACCATCATAGACATCTTAAAAAACGATCCACAGCTCGACGCTACCGACCCGAGGGTATTGCGTTATAAAGGCGACGACTATCTCACTACGCTCTCGCACCTACGATTATTTTGCAGTGAGGACGGCATTCACTTCTGCGAGGCGGAAGGCTATCCGCAGCTACATGGAGAAGGACCGTTGGAAGCATTCGGGTTGGAAGATTGCCGCGTAACAAAAATAGACGATGTGTATTATCTCACGTTCACCGCCGTATCCTCCAACGGCGTGGGAGTAGGCATGCGCACCACGCGCGACTGGAAAACGTTCTCTCCGCCCAGCATGATTATTCCGCCACATAATAAGGACTGCACGCTATTTACGGAGAAAATAAATGGTAAGTATTATGCCTTGCATCGTCCCAGCAGCGTAGATCTTGGTGGCAACTACATATGGCTGGCACAGTCGCCCGACGGCGAGCATTGGGGGAAGCATCAATGCCTGGCCCGGACCCGTGCAGCCCGCTGGGACAGCGCCAGGATAGGCGCAGGTGCGGCGCCTATCAAAACAGCCGCCGGGTGGCTGGAAATATATCATGGCGCCAATATCCAACATCAGTATGGACTTGGCGCCCTCCTACTGGATCTGAATGACCCATCTAAAGTACTGGCACGCAGTGAAGATCCCATCATGATGCCGGAGGCTCCTTACGAGCTCACCGGATTTTTTGGCCAGGTAGTTTTTACKAACGGACATGTGGTGAAAGGCGATGAACTCACTATCTATTACGGCGCAGCCGACGAAGTAGTTTGTGCGGCGCGGCTTTCCATCGCAGCAATACTTTCATCCTTAAAAAGTTAATCGCTTATGCTCAGGAATCTTTCTGCAGAAATAAAACATTTCAATCAGCAGCCGCACGATTTCCGTATACTGGTCCTCACCAATATGATCTATGCCCTGGTGCTGCCGGTGATCGATATTTTTGTGGCCGCATATGTGATGCGTAACTCTAACGACCCTACGAAAGTAGTGATCTATCAGCTGACTATATACACCGGTATTCCACTGACATTTTTGTTAAACGGTTTTCTGTTGAACCGCTTCAACATTAAAACACTGTATTCCGTTGGCATGTTACTGAGCGGTGTTTCCATGATTGTGATGATGTCGCTCAAAACGCTGGACCTCACCGGTATTGGGATAGCAGGTATCATCATGGGCATGTCGTTCGGCTTTTACTGGGCCAACCGCGACTACCTGGCGTTATCCATCACCAATGATGTAAACCGCAATTATTACTATGGTCTGGAAACCTTTTTCTATACTATCATCGCGGTAGTAGTACCGATTTGTATTGGCTGGTTTATAGAATCAGGAGGTGATATAAATGTAAACAAGGCCTACCGCATCATTACCGGACTGGTATTTTTGATCACCATCCTCGCCTCCGTGATGTGTTTCAGGGGGCACTTTCAGAACCCGTCGCAAAAAACATTCTTATACCTGCGCTTCCATCCGTATTGGCGCAAACTGTTGATGCTGGCCACGCTGAAAGGACTGGCACAAGGGTATCTGGTGACAGCGCCGGCGATGCTGATCATGCTGCTGTTGGGAAAGGAAGGTGCATTGGGTACCGCGCAATCAGTGGGCGCTATCATTGCCGCCGTATTGATGTACATTATTGGCAGGGCAGCGAAACCTGAACACCGGATCACCATTTTTGCAGGCGGTTTGATCTGCTTTGCACTGGCGGCCATTTTCAATGGGGCATTTTACAATGCCACTGGTGTAGTGATTTTCATGTTGTTCCTGTTGCTCGCTAAACCGTTACTGGATATGGCCTACTTCCCTATTCAATTTAGCGTAATCGACATTCTTTCTAAAAAAGAAAAACGCAATGAATACGCTTATATTCTCAATCATGAAATAGGCCTCTATGCAGGTCGCTTCCTGGGCGCCGGCACCTTTATATTTCTGGCGTACTATTTCTCCACGGAAGTAGCGCTTCGTTATGCGATCATCATCATTGCCATCCTGCAACTGCTTTCTATTGTAGTGGGCAAACGTATTATCAAAGAAGGGAAAACGCTGATAAAAGAAATTGATGAAAAAATCACCGTAGTGGTATAAATTGTAAATAGCATGGTAAAATTAATAACAACAGGTATGGTGTGCGGTCTGATGTGGATGGCTTGCAAAACCGCTACGCCGCCAACGCCAGTAGCACAACGGCACCTGGCCCGACTGGACTCCATGGCCGATGTGCCGCAACCACTGCAAATCATAGACTGGTATGCCCTGGCCCGGCAATTCGACAGCACCGCGTATAACTTTAATACCACGGGTCCACATTGGCCATTGGTGTGGTGGGATAGCAGCCGGCATAATTTTGATCAGCCGGTAGTAGGCCTCTATACCGCTATGGATGATCAGCGGCAGGGGCCTCAGCATAACAAAGGTATTTTCCATGAAGCGCTGGCCACCATGGGCGCCACCCTAGGCGCTACGTTGGTGGGCATCGACAAAAGCAGTCCTGCCAGCCTTAACTATGTAGCTATGCTGAAAAATTATTTCAACCGGGAAACCGGATGGGATATTATGATGAATAATACCTGTCCGGAAGTGGCGCAACTGGGCGGCGGCTATGGACGCGACTGGTGGTATGATGTATATCCCAACGTACTTTTTTATGGCATCTATGATCAGTATCCGCATACACCAGGCTTTGATACATTAGCCCATCGTATTGCGGAAAAATTCTGCGCGGCCGATTCTGTATTGAATGGCAACTACGATCACTCCTTCTTCGACTATGCACAACTGCAGCCCAAAGACAACTGGATCTGTAAACAACCCGATGCCGCGGCGGGTCATGCGTACGTATTATATGCCGCCTACAAAAAGTTTGGCGATCCGCGCTACCTGCAGCATGCGGTGAAAGCACTGCAAACACTGGAGCAACAACCACACAACACCAACTATGAAGTGCTGATGCCTTTTGGCGCTTATATGGCAGCAAGATTGAATGCCGAACAAGGCCAACAATTTAATGTGCAAAAATTCATGGAATGGACATTTAACGGCAACCCTGAATGTCGCCTTGGCTGGGGCGTACTCGTGGGTAACTGGAATGGTATTGACATTTCAGGTATTGTGGGCAGCACCACAGACCGGGGTGGATACGGATTCCTGATGAATACCTTTGATGCGGCCTGGCCGCTTGTTGCCATGGTACGCTATGATCCTTCCTACGCTGCTGCGGTTGGCAAATGGATGCTGAACGCCAGCAATGCCGCCCGTTTTTTTTATACGCAGTATATGCCGGATGACCATGAAACCATCCCGGAAAAAGCAGCCATTACCAAAGGGGTAATTGGTTATGAAGGCATTATTCATACTTCTTCCTATCCCGAGTATGCACACCTGAAAGCGCCGGTAGCACAGGGTGATGGGCCACAGTGGGCTAAAGGTAATCCGGATGTATCACAATTCAGTGTATATGGCAGCGGCCATGTGGGTATCTTTGGAAGTATTATCCGTACTACTTCTGTACCGGGCATCTTACAACTGAATTTACTGGCCACAGATTTTTTCCGAGATACGGCCTATCCTTCTTATCTCTACTATAATCCTTATCCGGAAGAAAAAAAGGTAACGGTAAATACAGGTGATCAACCGGTGGATATTTATAACACCATTACCCGGCAGTTCATTGCACGAAAAGTAAAGCAGTCGTATGAACTGGTATTACCGGCGCATAGCCCAGCGGTGCTGGTATTTACCCCAGTGGGTGGTAAAGTAAGTACGAACGGTAACAAGTTGCAGGTGAATGATGTAACCGTTAGTTTTTAACAATAAAAAGAGGCTGTATTTTTGAAGATACAGCCTCTTTGTTTACAATAGTGTTTCGAGTATTTTTTCCAGTTGATCTTTTCTGGAATAATCCAATGATGCAGCGATTTTTCCATCTTTGCCCATCACAATCACGTGAGGAATATAGAAGATATGCAATGCTTCCTTCACGCCTTTTCCATCCTGAAATCCACCGGCTGCAAGCGTTTGTGTCCACTCCATTTTCAGCTCCTGCATGGCCTTAAGCCACTTTTCTTTGTTATCGTCCACCGAAATGCTCACAAATTGTACGCCCTTTGCCTGGTATTTTTTATAGTGCTCGCGCAGTGTAGGAATATAGGCGCGGCAGGGTGAACACCAGCTTGCCCAAAAATCGAATACCACTACTTTGCCTGCCAGACTCTTTACAGAAAAAGGTTGTCCTTTGGCATTTATCATTGTCAGGTCCGGGAAAGCATTGCCGGCACTGGCTTTCGTCAATTTAGCAAAAACAGCTTCCAATCGCTGGCCGGACCAGGTATTCAATGCTTCCTTGCTTAACAGGGCACGGGCTGCAGTGGCTCCTTCCAATGTACTGGTATGATCCCGCAGTGCCAGATAAGCGGCTATTTCGCTGTTGGGGTGCAGCTTGATATACTCCAGTGAAGGAAGGTGCATTGACAGGAACTGTTGCCAGTCGTTATTCAATTTACCACCTTTCAGTTGTGCACCAGACAACGAGTCAAGGCTACAATCCAGTGTGTAATTAGTATTTTCCAGGTACACCTGCATCGATCTGGTGCTTACTTTTATCTGCACCAGCGCCGGATGTTCCAGCTTACCTGCGTAAATGAATTCCCCATTGATGATGCGCACTTTCGGTGGTACTTCGGGATTCTTTTCATCTGCCGTAAGATGAATAAATTCTGTGATCTCCACTGCACCGCTGATAACCCCGGTTACCTTTCCTTTGATCACAAAACCTTCTTCAGCAATGCTGAGTAAGGGCAAGAGTAACAGCAGCGCTATGTTTAACCATTGCTTTTTCATAACAGTCTTGTTGTTATACAACGGCCCTACGCATCATGCGCAGGGCCGTTGTGTAGTTTTGACAGGAATAGGAATCTTATAATATAGTAGTGGACAATTTTTGCTCAAGTTTATCATCCATGAGATCCATGGCTATCACTTTGCCGTTTGGATCAATCAGGATGTTGCATGGAATAGCTGTAACGCCATACAGTGCAGCGGCAGGGTCTCCCCAACCTTTCAGACCAGATACATGGAGCCAGTTCAATTGCTCTTTATCGATCGCTTTCACCCATGCTTCTTTTTTGGAATCCAGGGAAACACCGAGGAGTACAAAGTTTTTGTTTTTATACTTTTCATTGGCCGCTTTCAGAAAAGGTATCTGGCTTTTGCAGGGACCGCACCAGCTGGCCCAGAAGTCGATCAGTACATATTTACCTTTAAAGTCAGCCAGAGACACTTCCTTACCATTCACATCTGCGAGGGCAAATACGGGAGCATCGGCGCCTACCTTAGGACGTTTCGAGGCGTTAGCCGGAGTACCTTCACCCAGGCCGAGGCTTACCGGAGCAGCATCTATTTTGCCCGGGTGCTTATAACGCATCAGAATACGGGATGCCTTTGCATGTTCACCGAGACCTTCGTATAGGGCTTCTCTTTCCTTTTCGCTTTTGATATAGCAGGTCAGCAGATAACCGGTAAGACCAGAGTTAGGATTGGCTTTGATCCACTTTACCAGTCGCTGATGCAACGCGCTATCCAATACCATCGCTTTCCGCCCAAGAGAATCCGCCATATCTTCATCTCCCAGCTTTACTGCGGCAGCATAAGCTTGTTGCAGGTCGCCCAGCTCCTTACCTAATCCTTTCCCATCGTCCAGCATATCCATCACCTCTTCATTTTCTTTTACCCAGGAAGAACCAGTGAATTTAGCTCCGGTGAGACCATCTCCTTTACCGGTAATCTTCATATCTCCTTCTTCTACATACATTACGCTGGCACGGTTGGGAGTATAAGAAGTGCCGATGATCAGCAGATACATACTACCACCTTTAGACATCGGCATATTGATGTTGAAGCCATGGTTTTTGACACGTGCGCTGTCTATATCGCCGGAGTAAGGCTCATACAGGTATACCGTAGTATCATTCGGCAGCTTGTCAATTTTTGCTGTGATCCTGGCTACTTTTTTATTGTCATTTTTGAGCGTGATGGTTTGTTCCTGCGCCAGTGCCTGCAAACTGCCGGCACAAAAGAGAAACACAAGCAATTTTCTAATCATAATCCTATGCTTTAAGTGATTTTAAGTGTCTATAACTGATTGGTCAACATATCTTCCAGTACGGATACTGTTTGATCTAAATAAATATCCTTGCTGAGTTTTTCCAACCAGGCTTTGCTGCGTAATTCTTCGCCGGGTGTGGTTTGAAGGGTAGCAGGATTCACACTGCGTGGCAGCGCGGGCAGCACCTGCAACGTACGACCGGCAGGTAATAATTTATCTTGCTGGATACGCTTTTCGCAACCCTGTAATGCGCTATATTCATTTCTGAAGTCTCCTAATTGCAGTGGCATTACTTTACTACGGAGTGCTTTCAGCTGCGCCATGTTATTATCGATATCCGTTAGCGCCGGCGTGGCTTTAATGCGTGCATTTGCCAGCTGAATTACTTTCCCAAAATTGTAGTTGCTTTTTACTTTATCAAAAGGCAGTAACCGCATGGTATCATTAGGCAATGCGGAGCTGTAATCCTTTTCCATAATGGATTCCAGCGACATTCTCTTTTGCAGGATAATATCCGGTGTAACGCCATTCAATTGTGTAGCAGTACCGCTGATACGATAGAATTTTTGCAGGGTGAGGTTCAATGTACCATAAGCGGTATCCGGTACATTTTTAGCAGCATCGCCTAATTTACCCAGGGCGAAGCCGGATTGTGCGGTGCCTTTACCAAAAGTAGAACTGGTACCAATGATAATGCCACGGCCCAGATCCTGCATGGCTGCGGAGAATATTTCTGAAGCAGAGGCGCTGCTTTCATCTACCATTACGGTAAGCGGGCCATCATACAGTGGTGTCATGGCGGGAGAAGTATATCGCTGCAGACTATCCCTGGAACGTAACCAGGAAACGGGGCTGGCAGGCACAAATCCGGCACACATCCGCACCACTTCATGAAGGGCGCCACCAGGGTTACCACGAAGGTCCATGATGATACCATCTATTTCGTTTTCTTTCAGTTTTTCTATTTCTGTCCATACATCGCCGGCACAACCTCGGAGGCCTGTTCCGGTCGGATCAACGTAAAAATTAGGTAGATAAATGTAGCCATATTTTTTACCGTTCCTTTCAATCAGTGCGCTCTTGGCCCTGTTCTCCGTATCGAGCACTTCATCTCTTTTCAGGGTAACGGTTCTCACCTGTTCACCGGGCTGCTGTAATTTCAGGGTAATAGAAGAGCCTTTATCACCGCGGATCATAGCGGTAACATGAACAGCATCCATCCCATTCACGGGCACCATTTCGCCATGACTATCCATGATAGCCACTACGATATCGTTCTCTTTCACTTCCCCGCTTTTATACGCGGTACCACCGGGCATCATTCTTTTCACAATGAAGTCAGCTTCCTGCGTGCCCAGCTCTATGCCAAGACCATAATAACGCTTGGTGAGCCGTTCCTGGTAGCTGCGATCATCGGGTGCAGCAAATGAGGAATGCGGGTCTATTTCCCCTACCATAATAGACATGTATTGCGCGAACTTCTCTTTCATGGCGTCTTTTGACGTGCATTGACGGAAATATTCTGCATACCATTTGCGAACAGATTCCCGTGATTTAGCTTCCACGGCTGGGTTGAATACTTTATTTTTTTGCGTAGCAATAGTATCCGCATCCACGTAACGGCGCAGGGTGTAGTACTTCAGGTTACGGCGCCACAGGTCTTCACGCGCTTGTTCATTCGCCGGGAATGGCCAGTCTTTATTCCAGGCTACGGCTACTGATTCCTTTTGCTGCATATTGAATGGTTGCTGCAATATGCGCTGGCAGATACTTTCTGCTTCCCTCACACGCTTGCTGTAAATGGCATACACCGCATCAAAGAAAGCACTGGAGCCAGCGTTTACTTCGTCATCAATCTGATTTTTATAAGCGGCTAACAGGTGGATATCTTCCTGTAAAAAAATATCATTACTGGGGTCCAGCAGATGAATAAATTTCTCCCATACCTGCTGACTATACGCATCGGTTACGCCGGGATAGTTGAAATGGTCTTTCTTTATTTTTTTAAATGCAGACGCAATGGCGGCGCCACGATAACCGGGCTGGCTCACTTCCATCATAGGTGGTATCACCGGTGCAGATGGCTGTTCCGGCATATTCATGGGTAATGGTATGGATGCACGCGACTGCGCTATCACACAAGATCCCGTGAAGGCTGTAGCTGCGGCCAACAGCAGGATTTTTGTTCCCTGGCAAACTTTCATACGCTTGTTAATTAAGGCTGATAATTAAAGAAGACATTTCCATATAAAAGACAATGGTGGTCCTCAAAAAGGGTGATGCGGTGGAAGAAAAAATAGTGTAAAAAAAGATACCTCCTTTTCAGGAGGTATCCATGCATGTATAATAGAATGGCAAAAACGCTTTAAGGAAGATTACCAATCGCCTGCAAATCGACACCATAGTTATTGGCGAAATCATTCAGGATGATCGTATACCGTTTCCTCACCAATCCTTTCACATCAACGGCCGGATGCAGTGGCTGTCCTGGCGACGTGAGCGCTGTATAGGAATTCCCTGTAATCATTTCAATATATCCCAGGTAGTCGGTAGCAATATTCAACTGTGGTCTTTGCCCAACGATTTCAACTACCCCGAGGGCATATTTATTTACATCAGTGACAGCACCATAACTCGTTGGAGCGGTAGTCATAAAATCGTCGGGGATCGCCAGGGCGCCCGCGCGATAAGCCCTTTCCATATAAGTCCGGTGAATCTTTGCACGCATTTGTCTTAATTCTGCGGCTGTTTTCTTCTGCAGCGTACTATTGGCCCAACCAAAAGCCATCATACTACTGGTAGATGCAGCGTCCTTCAGTCCTCCGAGGGTATCAACTATACGGCTGGCCAACAATATTTTCAACGGCATTGTTTTTTGTAAAAACGCATCCGAATAACCATTGAATAGTTGTTGCTGAAGAAATATCAATGCCGGCGAAATGTAAGCGGGATCTCCCATGTAGGCCGTATCTGTTCTTTTGTCGCTATAGTTGTAATTGAAATCGTGTTGTGTAAATTTATACAGTATATAGCTACCATATTTTTTATGGAACGCAACGATGGTATCATCATAGCTGCTATTACCCTGCGGCAATTTATACATCGGCGGAGGCGTAGGATCTGGTGTGATACTCGCCTCTTTATGGCAGGCCGCAAATATTATGAGTGTGGCTATCAGAAAATATATTCTCATCAGGGATGTTTTACAATTAACAATTTTATTCAGGCATCCTGGTACCGCTAAACAAAGGATTTTGCACCAATGAAGTATTGCGGGAAATTACTGCATCCGGGATAGGCAATACATAGGAAGGATCATGCGCCCTCAGTCGGAATACCTGTGTGGTAGCCGGATCAGGCATAAAGATGTGCTTAACGGATGGCATTCCGTAACGGCGCAAATCCATCCAGCGATGATTTTCTTCCATAAACAGTTCTCTTCTGCGTTCGGTACGGCACATCTGGAGCAGCGTATCGGCCGGGCGTATGGTCCAGGGCTGGTAAGAAGCCGGATCGATCCTGGTGATGCGAAGTGCGTTGAGGTTGGCCAATGCTTTGTTAGCGGCGCCGGCATCGCCGGTAGCTTTATATTGCTGAATAAATGCTTCCGCACTGTTGAGGTATGCTTCTGCACTACGCCAGGAAACACCCATTTCTTTTGCGCCGCTATAAGGCTGCGCTTTGTTAGATGAATAATCCGTGGCAATAAATGGTTTCATGAAAGGAGGTGTCGCTGAAAAAGCCACCTGCGCCCGGAGATCATCTTCTGCGAAACATCCCGCCAGATCTGCAGACACATCATAGACAATGCCKAGGCCTGTTGAACTAAATTCAGCCGGCCCGCTATAGGTAAATACACTCTCCACATTTTTGGCGCCGAAATACGGCTTACTAACAGGATCTATATCACCCCAGGTATTGAGATTCATGAGCTGCGGATGGTATGCCATCACCACTGCTGCATGCTCAGTCACTTTGTCCCATTTCTCCATATAGAGATAAATTCTGCTGGCCAGTAAATGTGCAGCAACAAAAGAAATGCGATACGGTGATGCATTGGCCTTCACTTTATCCAGCAAATAAGTAGCACTATCAATATCTCTGGAGATCTGATCATATACTTCTTTTACCGAATTTCTGGGCAGCGGAGCTTCGGTGAGATTGCTGCTCGTTCTGATGGGAATTCCCGGACTTTTATCCGGCGTGGTAGTAGAATCGTTATATGGTTTTGCATAAAGGTTCACCAGCATAAAATGATAAAATGCACGCAAGGCATATGCCTCTCCTTTATACCGATCCCTTTCTGCCTGTGAGCCTGGGGCATTGTCAATATACTCCAGTACCACATTGGGCCCCAGTATATAATGATAATACTTTTCCCAGGTGTTCAGCTCCGCTTCCTGATACCCGGCTCCGGTGCTCTTTGCCACAAAATCGGGCTGCCATTGATAGATGGCACTTGGTACCATAATATCTGAGGCGGTGCCGGCATTTACAGGACTCACATAACATTGTATATCATCATCCAAAAAAAGTCTCCATGTTTGAATAGCAGCATTCGTCAAGGGATACCCATCTGAATATAATATTTCGCCATAGTCACTCACCGTTTTAGGCATCAGATCGGTTTGAGAGTATTCGGCCAGGAATTTCTTGCAGGACATCATGCACAAGGCACCTGTTATAACGAGCAATATCTTTTTCATGTCAGCAATTTGAATAGTTACATTATAAAGCAGCACTGAGAGAGAACGCATAAGTTCTGGACAACGGCAAAGCACCATAGCCGGAATTTACATCGCCTACTTCCGGATCTTGTCCATTCAGTTTACGATTGGCAATCGTGAAAACATTGTTCACGTTAAACCCAACGGATAAATTCTTTACGCCTTTACCAACCAGATACTTCGTTGGAACCGTGTAGCTTACCGCCATCATATTGCAACGGAGATAATTGTTACGAATGGTTCTGATATCTGAAAGATTGTAAGCCGCATAGGGATTGATGTTGATGCGCTCCCCTGCTGTGTTGCTTAAGGCGCCTTGCTTAAAGTAAGGCACCACTACCCACATGTTAGTGGGAATATTACTGATGATACCCGGGATATTTGTTGTCAATTCATCTCCCGGTTTACGCCAGCGGTCGAAGTAGGAAACAGGTACATTCGCATATGGAGAAGGAACAGAGTTATAATCACTTCCCAGCACAAACGGACTGTTCAAACGTTTAGTGCTCCCCAGGCTAATATAAAATGCACTGGTGAATGAGAACGATTTATAACGGATCGTGGGCGATAGGTTCATATAAATTTTAGGCAGGCTTTGTCCGGAATAAACCAGGATATCGTCGGGGTTCGTAGTGGCCTCTTTCCGATCCATCTTACCGAACAAAGGCATACCATTAGTATGGCTCAAACCTGTAAACTGGTAAGAATAAAAACCACTCACCGGGCGGCCTGGCAAATGTCCTGAACCATCAAACAAGGTTGGGTAAGCAGGTTGACTTACCGTACTTGCCAGTGTACTCATCACTTTGGAGGCCGATGCAGTAAGGGAAACCGTTGTGTTTTTTCTTCTGATGGCCATCACGGTGGCAGACAGCTCCCAACCCTTGCCGTCAATTACACCTATGTTTCTGTACATTGAACTCCTGCCATACTCATATGGAATAATCACATTGTCGAGTAAATCCACGGAATGTTTGGTGAAGTAATCAAATGCTGCCGTCAGGCGGTTATCAAAAAAGCCGATCTGCGCTCCGATATTCCATTGATACGTTTTTTCCCAACGAAGATCGGGATAGGGCAACGATTTAATCTGCAAATACGGCAACAGCGTACGACTGTTTTTATCATTATCGGTCATATAACCTGCTACCAGGTTAGGGCCTACCGCTGTTACCGCATTGCCTTGTGTTCCGTAAGACGATTTGATCTGTAATGCGCTGATGCCTTTGGTAGGGAACCATTTCTCTGCAGATACATTCCACTGTCCGGAGATATCCCAGTTGGGCAAAAATTTTGATTTCGTGTATTGGCCGAAACGATTGGTGGCATCAGCTCTGATAGTACCATACAAGGTATAGCGCCCCGCCATGTTATAACCTGCAGTAGCAAAAACACCCATACTGTTATTACGTTGGTCTACTTCTACCTGGCTGTTGATCTTTTCTCTGCCAACCGGGGAAGCGTAGAACGTTTTTCCCCGATCCGGAAAATATCCGGCCTCCCTGCTGATAGTCCCATCGATCTTAGTGGAGATCAGCTCCTGGTTCAGGCTAACATTGAACAGGTCACGGCCTTTGAACAAATCAAGACTATAATCAATAGTATTAGTGGTGGCTACCGTCACCATCCGCTGATTGTTAAACGTTACCACGCCGCCAACAGGCAGGTACGAAAGGGCCACCTGCTGGTCCGTAGGCGTAACATCCAGGTTCCATCCACGAGTCATGGCTGCTGCGTATGACTGCTGGTCATACCCTACCCGCCCTGCTGTACTGTTGATCACCACGCTGGATTTATTACGCAGGGTGAGTCCCTGCATCAACTTATAATCCAACTGAACCGACAATACCGTGCTCTGTGTTTTGCTGGTGTTAAACGTATGTTGCATATCATTCAACATATTGAATACAATCGGAGGATTTGTAATTGGCTTTACATCATGTGCCCCTGCAACCCACTCACTACCCAGCACTATACGGGACAAGGGGTAGAAGTCGTTGGGATTAAAACCCCGGTTAGTTTGTATTGCATAGGTCATTGGCGCCACTGTAGGATAAAAGCTGTTGGCATCCATATAATCTCCACTCATAGAAAGGTAAACGTTCAGTTTCTTTCCCACCTGACTCTGTAAGTTGAATAATGCATTATATTTTTTATTGCCATCACCAATGGCACTGGATCTATTATTAGCATATCCCATGGAAGCACGGTAGGTAGTTTTGCCTGCACCACCACTGATACTTAAGTTATGCTGCATATTGAACTGATTCCGGAATAATACCTTGAACCAGTCTGTATTACGCGCTTCCATCTGCGCCACGTTACTATTGAACTGATCTTCTGTAATCTGTCTCATATACAAAGCACGCAACTGTCCTTCGTAAGAAACTGTTTCCGGGAAACCGCTCTGAAACCCCGAAAAAATAACCCCGTCGTCCTGCAGCTGCTTAGACAATTCCACACGCTGTTTCGAGTTCATGAGGTTGAGATGACTATAATCAGGACGCTGCTGGAAAGAAAGATTGGTATTATAACTCACCTGCATGGGACCCGCCTTGCCTATTTTGGTGGTCACTACAATCACCCCATTGGCGGCCCTTGTACCATAGATAGAAGTGGCAGCCGCATCTTTCAGAAAAGTGATACTTTCCACATCAAAAGGACTCACCCCGCTGATAGCATTCCCCATTAGTTCAAAATTGGATGCAGCAGCCGGATCGATCAGGTTATTAAGTAAAGCATTGGACACGTCTACCGGCTCCGGGCGGATCACGCCATCCACCACCCATAACGGTGATGCGTTACCCAACAAAGTGGATGTTCCTCTGATACGCAGGGTGGCTTTGGCATTCACGCCACCGGAAGTATTCATTACCATCAGACCGGGTACCTTTCCCTGCAACATTTTATCGATGGTAGGCATCCCTGGTTGCATGATTTCTGCAGCACTTAATTTCGTCACCGCACCGGTAAATAAACGTGGATCTATCTTCTGATAACCGTTCACGATGACCTCTTTTATTTCCTGTACTACCGAGTCCATCTTAAACACCATTGCTCCTCCTACTTCTTTGTCTACTTTATAGGTAAGCGTTTTCATCCCTACGCGGGACAGGCTGATCTGTTCATCCGCCCAGGGCAGGAGCAGAAAAGTACCATCCCCCTGGGTAATGGTCATCTCTTTTGATGTAAGCCCTTTGATACTTACACCAGACAAAGGGTTACCAATTTTATCGGTCACCCGGCCCTGTATAATCCTGGCTTCTTTGCCAGGCACCTTACTCCTGTCGGTTTCGTAAATCACTACCCCATCCATCACACCAGTGAAGCCAAGCGTAGTATTACTCAATATCTGCTTCAGCAACGTTTCCAGCGTCACGTTATTCACTTTCACGGTCACCTCTGGCTGCCGGCCTATCACCTCTGTATTATAGGTGAATCGTACCTTCATTTTTTCCCGGAGGTCTTTCAATACCTTACTAAGGGACACATGACTGGCTTCGTACGTTATCCGTCTCGACAAAATTTCCTGTCCGGAATTATCCTGTGCCGTTGCTGTATTCAGGAACAACAACAGGAGGAGGAACGGACCATACAAGACAAAGCTCTTCACATCCTTCCGGAAGAAGGATAGCGCGGTTAGTTTTCTCATTCGTGGTTGATATTACGGTTTAGTCAGGGCAACGGACTGTTGCCTGCATGCTGTCTGATGACTGATTTTAAATGATGTTATGGCTTTTTACTTTTCATTGTTACATGTACTGTTCTGTCTTCCACCTTAAATAAAAGGTCGCTGCTACTCCGGTTAATCTGGGTAAGCACTTCCTGTAAATAAGAAGGCCTGTGCATAGCTAGTGTAAATTGCATTTTGGCAGCCGCCGGATCATCGAATATAAAATTGTATTCGTAGCTACGGGATAATACTTTAGCGATATCTGACATCGGTGCATCATCGAAGAAGAGCTCTCCATCTTTCCATGCAGTGAACACCCCGGCGTCAACGGTATGCTTGCTCAGCGCGCCTTTGCTGTAAACGGATTGTTCTCCGGGCTGTAAGGTAACCTGGTTGCTGTTTGCCGCTACCAGGAGTTTACCACTGGAAAGGGTAGTGACTATATTTCCTTCATACGTATTCACATTGAAAGCAGTCCCCAACACTTTCATAGATAATTCTCCCACATGCACTATAAATGGTTGATGTGAGTTGGGCGCTACTTCAAAAAATGCTTCTCCGTTTACATATACATCGCGTGTGCTGCCATGGAATGATTCCGCATAAACCAATGTGGTAGCGGCATTCAGAAACACCCGGGTACCATCAGATAGTTCAAGACCATATTGACGGCCCAGCGGTACTACCAGTGTATCCTGTAATGGAGACACTTCCTGCCCATTACCTTTGGTATAGGTGATCACGGCGGAATCAGACTGAATCTGTGCACCAGCCCCTTGTGGGATGGATTGTACACGGTTACCAAGTGTCACCACGCCACCGGCACGTTTTAATATGATATCTCCGGAAGGGGCAGCATTGGCCAGTTCAATGGGGCGATGTTTGCGCCAGGGCGCCAGCATCCATATCCCTGCGCCCACGGTGAGTACCAGCAAAGCTGCTACCAATCGCCTGATGATGACCAGACGATGGATGCGTCCTTTTTCTTTTGCTGCCACAAACCGGCTCCACATCACCTCTTCAGAGAACTTGTCTTCATGTAATCTCACCTGCATATCCACCGTTGCTGCCAGCATCTCCCGCTCCTGCCTATTCAGCGACTCCGCAGCGCCGTTGCCATCCAGCACTTCCAGCAGCTTGTCCCAGTCTATCTGCTTATCATCGTGGTCATTTGTATGCATCATAACTTGTAATTAGGACAAACAATTTTTCAAAAAGGGTGAAAGTCGTCATCATTTTGAGAAATAAACCCAGGAAAGTGGCATTCACCATCCAACCACACTCCTTCCGCATAAACTGTAAAGCCAGTTTTATCTGTGTTTTTACCGTGTTAATGGAAATGTCCAATGCCGTTGCTATCTCCTTATACTTCAATCCATCACGGTTGCTGAGCAGAAATATCCGGCGGCGCTGCTCGGGTAAGCGATTAATGGCTCCCCATAAAGCGGCTTTACGCCGCTCTTCTTCGGTGCCATCTGCTTCCGGCGTATATGCTATCAGCTCTTCCATCTGATGTACCTCCATTAACTTTATTTTGCCGTTCTTTTTCAGATAATTGAGCGCCGTATTACGAATAGCATACACCGCATAACTCTTAAAGTCATACCTTACCTGCAACACATCGCGCTTCCTCCAATAATTCAGAAAGAAATCCTGTACAATATCCATGGYGATATCTTCATCTTTCACCATATGATATGCTACCGCGCACAAATATTTACAATGAAGCCTGAATTGTTCCTCAAAAGAAACAGCTTCTTCCAATCCCGGTTGATGCATAGTACACTTTGTATCTTCATTTTTTCGCGAACAAAGTATTGAAAAATCCCGAACTATTCCCATCGATGATGGCCAGCAGCCTTCCAAATGATCCACTTTTACCCCTAAAACCTGTTTTTCTCTCTTAAGAAGACAACGCAAGTGTAAAAAACGGGTGAAGGGGTGGCTAAATTTTTTTTACCCCTCCTGCCAGCGCGCTTAACAATTTCTTAAAAAACAAGTCCCCACCAAACCAATACCTTTGAAACTTTGTGAAAACAGGTGCCCGGGATCATATTATCTAGCGTTCATGAATCCTTCCATTAACTGGGAACTCATCAGGATCGGCGATCGTGAGGAGTTTCTGAAACTTTATCAATCCTACTACCAGGTATTATTTACCTCCGGTTGCTATATTACAACGGATAAGGAACTCATTCGCGATGCTATCCACCAGCTGTTTCTCCGGCTCTGGCAATCCAAAGAAAAGTTACCGGCCATTCTTCATATGAAGAACTACCTGATTGTGGCGCTTCGCCACCAGCTACATGCCGCCATCAAAGAAAGCGACAAAACCATTTCCCTGGCCCCCGACACCATACCCGAAGCCTTTCTGGCAGAAATATCTTATGAAGAAATCCTGATCAACAGAGCAGTGGAGCAGGAACGCAGCACCCGCGTACAATTGGCCCTCGCCCAATTAGCTCCCCGATATCGCCAGGTGATTGAAATGAAATTTTTCCAGCAGAAGAGTTACGAGGAAATAGCTTCGCTCACCGGGCAAAGCATGAAAACAACGTATACCTATATCCACGAAGCCCTTACCACCTTAAGGAAACTACTGGCAGTGACCAAAACCACCGTCTGATATTACCAAATTGTTAACTCCCCGTTTTCACCATGGAAAAAACGGCCATCGCTCTCTCCTGCTAGTGTACACAATCCGCTTAACTTGGAAGCAAGCCATTCGCATCAATATCAACAGGCAGAAGATTTTCTGCTGGATGAAACTTTCTGTGATTATTGCAGGGATAAATCAGGCACTGCACAACATTACTGGACAAACTGGTTAAAAGAACATCCGGAAAAAAGAATGTTGTTTGAAGAAGCTACTGCCCTGTTCCAGCTGGTATCCGGCCATGATACCGGTCAACAAGCGGCTTTTGCGCTATTCCGGGAAGCATTGTATACCCAACCGGTACTGCAGAAAAAAACAGGCCGTTACAAACAAATCCTGACATGGGCCGCCGTGCTCACCGGTATCGTTGCCACGGGTATTTACCTGCTGCAACGGCGCCCTGCAGCGGCCATCATAGCGGCGGTAACCTTTGATACCATCCGTACCCTTCCGGGCCAACAGCGCAGTGTACGGCTGCCCGATAACTCGCAGGTAATACTGAATGGTGATGCCACTTTGCTGGTGCCTTCCAATTATACCGTTAACCGGAAATTATATTTTTCGGGAGAAGCTTTTTTTGAGGTGGCCACAGATGCCGCGCATCCGTTCAGCGTCAGCTGCCGGGATGTGGAAACAAAAGTATTGGGTACTTCCTTCATGATCCAGGCTTATGCTGGCATCCGGCAAATAAAAATCACACTGGCCACCGGCCGTATTGCCGTCAACAACCACGGCGATGTCCGGCAGCTGTTGCCGGACCAGCAACTGATTATATCTCCCGAAAAAAGCACCGTACTTGCTGTAAAAGCCGATGACTACCGGAGATGGCTAAACGGTGAATTGTATTTCTATAATCAGTCGCTACAGGACATTGCCCTGATATTGCAGGCACATTATAATATTCGTTTCCTGTTCAATGACAACGCCCCCCGGCAATATCTCTATACCGCATCGTTCGACAGGAATGTTAGTCTGGATAAGGTGTTGGAGCTGTTGAGCTATAACCGGCGCCTTCATTTCAAACATGACGGTAATACCGTTTGGGTAAACGAAGCCGGCTAATAATTAAGTCCAGATACGGCATGTATTGCTGCAGCGCGCGCCTGCGGCAGGCATTCTATTGTCTTTAATAAAAATATATCACCTATATGTACTTGAAAATTCTACCCTTCTTTCATACCGCATCTTTGCTTTGCCTGCTATGCGTACCCGGTTATGGTAGCCGGAGTATGGCAGCAGCGCACCTGGCAGAAGAGCGACAGCAGGAATCGCTGGAGAGTGCTCTCCGCAGGATCAGCGACGGTACCGGTTTTAAATTTATTTACGACCCCGCACTGGTTCGTAATAAAACCGTATCCCTGCATACCGGTGTGATTGCGCGGGCTAATATTTATAAATATCTCGAAAGTTTATCGGCCAGTACGGCCCTGTTGTTCAGCGTAAATGGCAACAATATTATTATTTCTCCTAAACCGCCACAGGAGGCCCCTGGCAGCATCAGCGGAAGAGTGGTTGACTTTGAAAGCGGAGATCCGCTGATCGGTGCTACGGTGCGCATTATCAATACCAACATCGCTACAGTAACCGATGAAAAAGGTTATTACAAACTGGAAAAAGTTCCGGCCGGACGCGTGAGCATTCAATTCAGCTATATCGGTTACGAAACCGGTGTACTGAATGGCGTGAAAGTGGACACTAAAAAACTAACGCCGGTCAGCTACAAACTACAGCCCAGGAAAAACCTGGCGGAAGTAGTGATAAAAGGCCTGCCCCGGAAAAAAGTAATCCACACCACCGACGTGCAGATGATCAACGAAATCCGGAGTGCACGCGGCATTGTTTCCGGCGTATCCAATGAACAGATCACCCGCAGCATGGATCGCGACGCCGCAGAAATAGTACGCCGTATATCCGGCGTAAATGTTACCAACGACCGGTTCATTGTCGTACGTGGATTGAACCGCCGGTATAACGTAACCTATCTCGACGACAACATTGCACCCGCTACAGAACTGGACAGCAAAGCCTTTTCCTATGACCTGATTACCAGCAGCATGATAGATCGTATTATGATCTATAAATCGCCATCACCGGATTTACCCGGTGACTTCGCCGGTGGCGTAGTTAAGATTTACACGAAAAGCAGTCAGCTCAGCAGGCAATTTGATCTGCAGATTTCCACGCAATACCGCCCCGGGTCCAGCTTTCAGGATATGCCTTCTTATGCAGGCGGTCCCTATGATGCGCTGGGTTTCGACAATGGTAAACGCGCATTACCCGCCGGTATCCCCGACGGCATCAAACTAAACCTGGGAGACCCGAAAGAAAGTTCAAAATACTGGCAGGCATTTCCCAACAATTTCAGGACGTTTAAGACCCACAATGACCTCGACAAGCGGTTAGTAGGCAACTACTATGATGCGTGGAAAATAGGGCGCAAAAGGGTCAGCAATCTTACCTCCCTGGCCTATACCTTCACTACGCAGGACAACGAGATTCCTTACTACGATGCCAGAGAAGCTAACCGCACAGACGGCATCATCAACAGTGGCGTGCAAAATGCCCGTTTAACACTGATCCAGCAAAACACCATTCCTATTGGCGATAGCACCCGGCTGGAGTTGAAACAGTTTATCAATCAACTGGGCACCAAACAAGTCACCAACAATATCTTTTTCTCCGATAACAACGGCGGAAGTACCAACAAAAATACCCAGCTGATTTTTCAGAGTACCTTTCTTTACAATGGTCAGCTCAGCGCTTACACCCATCTTAAAAACAAAGGAAATACAAAGCTGTTCGTGAATGCCGGCTACGCTACGTTATTGCGGAATGATCCCGATATGCGGGAAGCCTGGTATGAACGTCGGGGAATGGATAGCACTTTCCCGGAGCAGATAAGTGGTAATCCTTTTACACTGGGCACCTCCGCTTCAAAATACGGGAGCCTCCGGCGTGTATACACCCGCGTTAGAGAAAACACGGCGCAGGCTACACTGGAAGCCGAACATAACCTGCTGCCCAATTGGTCTCTTAAAGCCGGCGTTTACTACCAGCGCAAGAACAGAAAAGTAGCTTTGCGCCAGTTTTCACTGGAAACAGGGAGTAATTTCTACGATCCCAATCTGAGCTTTCCGGGTCAACCCGGCTATAAGCTAACAGAAGACATGCTCGACGAATACCTGGCGCCATCGCATTTCCGGGCGGATAACACCGGGTTTGTATGGCAGGAAAAAACCATTCCCAACGATAGCTATTTTGCCGATAACCAGCTGACCGCAGCGTTCCTGGCTACTGGTATCAACATCCCGAAAGCGCATCTCTCTATATTTGGAGGAGTAAGAGTGGAAGATAACCGCCTGCGCATTGTAGGCGCCTTAAGTGCAGGCTATGCCAATTATCCCCTGATTGTGGAATCGCCGGTGACCAGCGTATTACCTTCTGTTAACCTATCGTGGAAACCAAATGAAACCCTGATATTAAGGGCAGGATTTGGCAAAACGGTTAACCGTCCCGAGTTCAGGGAAATAGCGCCGTTTGTATACCAGGATATTCAAAACTATCTGTCCTATACAGGTAACGCCAGCCTGAAAACAGTTAATATCAATAACTACGATATCCGGTTGGAGTGGTACCCCAAAAGCATGGCCAATAACGAGATGTTCAATGTCGGTTTCTTCTATAAAACCATGGATGCGCCTATAGAACAGATATTGAACAGAGAACCTTTTTACGAATCATTCATCAATGAACTCAGTTTTGTTAACTCTGGTCCTACGAAAGTATATGGGTTAGAATCCGAGATCAGAAAAAGCCTGCAGTTTATTCCCGGCAACCTGTTCCGGAACCTGTCGGTTATTTTGAATGGCGCGTGGATTTACAGTCAGGTAGTACAGGAGCCCACCAGTATGTCCGGCAACACGAAGGGACGCAAAAGACCCTTACAGGGACAGGTACCTTTTATCGTGAATGCCGCCCTGAATTATGAAGACCCTTCCATCGGCACAAAGTTGTCGTTGAGCTATAATATTACGGGCTCTATGATTACCTACCTCGGCAACAACAACCAGACGATTGCCGATGTAATGCAGCGGGGCCAACACCTGCTGGACTTCACCTGGAGCCAGCGTATCAACAAGTATCTGCATACCAAACTGGGTGTACAAAATTTACTGGATCAGAAAAGGGAACTATTTCTGGACGACAACCACAACTACAAATATGATGGTGTTGACAAATTTGATGGTACTGGTAAGAAAGATAAGCCTTACCAGTCGTTCTCTTCGAGACCTTACTATTCACTTGGTCTGAATTTTATTTTCTAATGCGCTAACTACCGGATATGAAATTAATAAGATATTACTACCCGTTATTGCTGCTTGTCACCGCACTGAGTTGCAACAAAGCCTTTGAAGACGAAGTACAGATAAGAGAGGGAGACACCGGTGTGATCGGCATCGGTGACGATAGAAGCCGTCAGTCGGGCATGCGGGGTGAGATCATTCCCCTTTATGCTAAAATCGGCAACCGCGCCGTAACGCCTCAGATATACATTGGCAACGCGCTGGCTGAAATTGTATCACACGGACAAAAACAGGTGACCTATCCTGTCAGTTATCTTTCCACGGAAACACGCACGGTGGTGGTAGATACTTTTCAACTGAGAATATCAGAAGACGCGCTCATTGGCAGCACAAATATTTACATAAAACTGGCTGACGTAAAATATCCGCCGTATCCTTTTATTGTGAAGAAACCGGATATCCTGTTTCCCGGCAAGGTCACCGTCAGCCCTCTTATCAACGCGCCATTTGCGGACTGGGGACGGAAAATATCACCTATTGACGGAGCACTGGGCACGGCTACTATTGGTGGTATACTCGACATGGGACTCGACAAGAACGGTACGCTCTACTTCATCGACTATGGGAACCTTTCCTGGCAAGATGAGGAACATCACGCCACTAACGTTGTCACGCAGGGCCTCCGGAAAATTGAAGGCGGGAAAATTACCACGATTGGTGGGAATGGAGAAAATGAATTTGCTACCCAGCTGAAAGACCTGAAACTGAAACAGATCAACTGTATGAAAGTAGGTCCGGATGGCGCTATTTATATGGGCGTACTTTCTCCCAGAAGAGTAAGCATTACCATACCAGACGATGGCAGAATCATTGACATGGATGTAACGATTCCCCGCTTACTGAAGATCAATCCTATTAGTGGTGAAGTAAAACAATTACTCAGCGCTCCTTATGATAAGTTTTGCATGGACCTCTATCCCTTCTTTAGAGCGATTAAAGATGGCCCTGCTAATGAAGCGATGATTGGTAATATTGTCAGCATAGAACTGGATAAAGCTGGTAATATCTATTTCCTGGACCAGGGAACCGGATCAGGCGGCGTTGCGCTCCGCAAGCTATCTATTGCAGACAATACCGTTTCCACATTTTCTGCCCTGCCTAATGATTATGGCGAGCATACTTTTTACAACCTGGACGGCACCCATCCGCAAATTATTAAAACCGGTGGTGATCTCAATAATAACTCGAATGATGGTTTCGGTGCAGAAGTAAACATCGGTTGGCCAAGAGGCATGGCCCTCGCGGGGAATGGCAAATTCTATATTGCCCAGGGCCCTACACCTGAAATGCAGGAATGTGTCCGGGAATTCAATCCACTCACCAAAGAAGTCAGCACTATTGTGGGCCGGCCTGCCAACGCCCCCAACCGGTTCGCCTACACCGGCACCTTCAAGGAAGTAGACATCCGCGCGGTAACCTCCTTTGATGCCGACTTCGACGGCAACCTCCTGTTCAGCTGTGATGAAGGATATGGCGCTACAAGAATGATTTACAAGATGGATGTGAATAAAGAGATGATTTACAAGATAGCCGGCTATCAGTTAACCATTGATAATACCCGGCCATTGCCCGGCGATTCCGCCAACCTTGGAAAAGTAAGCCGCATTGTATTTGATCAGTTCGGGAAACTATTTGTTGGCTATAGCCGCGATAATCCAGCTCCTGTCTTCATTACTACCATTACACTCGACAGAAAATAATCAACAGATGAAACCAGTATATTACCTGATCGTTTTATTTACACTCCTTATTTGCGCCTGTAACAAGGATACGGTAGCACCAGCGCCCATTCCGGTGAGCCATGTGATGATCTATAATGGCAGTGCAGCTTTCATTGATAAAGCCAGCCTGATATTCATTGATACCGCGTGGCTCACCAGCCGCGGATACAACGATATGGGACCTGGCACCGGCGTTTTAAACAATGCCAATTACAGCTGGGTAGCCCCCGGCCCACATCGTATAGGCTTCTCCGATACCAGCGGAAAAGCGGAAGTATCAGAACATTTTGCCTCCCTGAAATCCGACACCTGGTACACCTTTTACCTGGCCGACAGTTTGGGCTTCTACACGGTATTGATGTCGGAAGAAAATATGGCCGACCGCCCGGAAAAGACAGCCCGCATCAGATTTGTGCATTTGTCGCCCGACAGCGGCCCGGTTGATTTCTTTATCAATCAGGCTCCTGTAGCCGGTTTAAAGAACATGTCGTATAAGACCATCACGCCCTTTGTCGAAATTCCGCCAACAGATAATCCTTCTTTTCGTATCAGGGGAACAGGTGCCGAAGAAACAGCGCCGGCAATTGTCCGGAAAGCATTTACCGTTTACGCAGGCAGGTCATATACGTTCATTTTCCGTGGGTATAAAGCCCCTCAGGCAGACAACCCGAATACCACATTCAATCTTTCTGCCATCATTAATTTCTAAACTGTACTTATGCGCTTATCACATCAACTCCTTTTACTGTTTGCTACAGGTATCTTAGCAGGTGGTTGTCGCCGTAACCAACAGGATGCAACCGCTCCGGAGGCTCAAACCCCGGAGATCGCGCAAGTGACTCCCACTTTAGTACAGGCAGGCGATACGCTGACGGTATCCGGAAAATATTTCCGTCAAACCGGATTTGAAACCAGCGTGTTTCTCTCCGGCAGACCCGTAAAACTGGTATCAGTAGAAGAGAATCATTTAACACTGGTGGTACCGGAGAAAACCCAAACCGGCACACTCATTATTCACGTAGGACGCCAAACAGCTATTGGTCCGTCTGTCGGACTCCTCGGCACGCCCACTATCTTAACCGCCGCTCCGCTCTACGTATATGCCGGTGATACTGTGGCATTAACAGGCCGCGACCTCGGCAACGGCGCTAACGACCTGCACATATGGCTGGATGGAAAACCGGCTAAAGTCGTTGATGCAAAAGCTGACACGGCGCACTTCATCGTACCGGCAGGCGTTAGCACCAAAGCAGTGGTGAGCTGGCAAACGCTGAAAGGTCCCATCTATCAAAATGCACCGTTTAAATTATCCGTAAGACGGGATGACATTACCGGTAACAACATCCTGGAATATCTGATGAATGATCCTGGTATGGACCTGGTAGGTACCTTCTTACAAAACGCCATCGATGCAGATACCTACAGCCACCTGAGTGATACCCTGAGAAAATATGTCAAGGGAGATATCGCCTGCACCATGTTTCTGCCCAATAACGCCTCACTGAATAAGGCCGGCGTTTATACGCCTGCCGATGGCGCCAAAGTGGGGGCTGGGTATGAAATTTTCCTCAATGCTGTACATATCGGGTTAATCACAGAAAGCCAGATGCAACCTATATTATTTAAGATCGAGTGTACCAACTATGTGTATAACCCATATGGTGGTGGTAACCCTAACCTGCACGGATATATGAGCTTTATCCGGGAAAATGGGCTGGTATATGCCACCGGCACCATGAACGATTCGCCACAGCAACCTGTTTATCCCAATGGCGAACGTAGGCAGATTTTAAAAATGCACAAAGCCGGCAATTGTATTATTTATGAGACAGATGGATTTACCGCCTGGCCCTATGGCTTATGGTAAACTGGCCGGCTGGCAGGAAAAGGTTGGAGCGATGCTCCAACCTTTTTTGTTATAGTACACCAGCATGAAAGCCATCTCCCAAAACTATTTTCTAAAAACCCGATCGTTTTGCTTCGCTCAATCGTCAAAAAGACAAAGCAAAACAAAATGAACAACTTAAAAGACAAAGTAGCCGTTGTATTTGCGGCATCCGGAGAAGTGGCCGGCACCGCGAAACCGCCGCCTTCCTGATTTCTGAAAATGATAGCCCCTTTAATAGTCATATCGCTGACTTTGATGGTGGGAAAATGAATTTATTATAATATGTTTACAGGGCGCAGGAAACCTGCTGCCCATATTACTGTGCAGTACAAAATGGATCAAATGGACAAAGAAGACATCCTTCAACAAGCCTTGACCGGAGATATCAATGCTTTTCAAACCCTGTTTGCCGAATTCCAACACCCGCTGAAATCATATCTGTATCGTTTACTCACAGATCGCAATGATGTGGAAGACCTGATGCACGATACCTTCATCAGGGCATTCGATAAAATAGCCACCTTTCAACAGGAGTCATCGCTCAAAACCTGGGTATTTAAAATAGCGACCCATCTCGCATATGATCACCTGAAAAAAATCAGGCGATGGACTGTCGACGCGCAAGACCAGGGAGCCACACTGGCAATAGGTTCCGGAGATATCCAACAGGCATTTATGCTGGTACATCAGAACAGCCCTACCGGCACTTATGAGATGAAAGAACACATCGATTTTTGTTTTACCTGCATCTCAAAAACCCTACCCATAGAAAACCAGGTGGCGCTGATCTTAAAAGACATCTATGATTTTCCGGTCAAAGAAATGTGCCTGATCCTGGATAAAACGGAAGGGGTGGTGAAACATCTACTGAATGACGCCCGCAATACCCTGACCGGCATCTTTGAAAACAGGTGTGCGCTGGTCAACAAAAATGGTGTTTGCGACCAGTGCAGCCAGCTGAATGGCATATTCAATCCCAAACAAAATCAGCAGGAAGAACGCATGAAACTGGAGTTGGTGAAAGCCTCTAAAAAATTCAACCGGTCGGAACTCTTTCACCTGAGAACCTTACTGGTAAAAGCCATTGATCCCTTACACAGCTCCGGTACCGACCTGCAGGATATTATTATGCGATGTACCCGAACAGCTATTGGTGATGTCAGCGACTTCTTTGATACACCCGTTGCTAAAATACCCTAAATCGTCATTTCGTCTTACAAAATAAAACCCGCACACATGAAAAAAGTATGCTTTCTGATTCTCTTTTTTTCTATCTGGTTTGGCATCCGGACGCAGGCGCAGGAACTTAAATCCGCCTTTTTATTTGACCTGGGACTCAGCCTGAACCCACCACAGGTGATAGGTCCCGTACTGAAAGGCACCCGATTGATATTCCCCTTCAAATCCGGTACCATAAAGGGCGACAACATCACTGGTAAAATAATTGACTGTGGGGGAGAATGGGGACTCAGCGTAGATTCCAATACTTTTAAAATGGATGTTCGCGCCACTATTCAAACGGATGACGGCGCCCTGATCTACATTAGTTATACCGGCTATAGCTACGCCAGCGGGAAAAATGCAGCTTTAATGCGGGAAGGAAAAGGCTATGAACTTTCGCCGAACGACTACTACTTCAGATCAGTACCTGTGTTTGAAACCAGCGCACCTAAATATGCGTGGCTGAATCATACCGTAGCCGTTGGCGTAGGCAGTTTTACCGGACCAGGCCAATTGAATTACCGCATCTATGCGATAAAATAACAGGCATTATAGAAAAGAGGTACTTTAAAAAATACTTTTGAGATACCTCTTTTCTATTTCTTGATTATAATAAATTGCGTATATACTATACCGTTATAGCCCCTGGAACTTAAACGGCTTGCTATCCACAAATGCCTTTGTGGCATTGCCGGCATAGGTTTCCCCGTTAATCAGCACCAGCTTCCGCACCGGTGCATTCGCCGAAAAATTCACGTCTTTAAAATTTACCCAGAACGTATTAGGTGTAATCGTAGATTCAAAATAGTATACCAGGTTCTTTTGATCCGCTACGGTTCTCCACCGGGTGGAAGAGATATTGGGTTGATCCGGCGTTGAAATGCCCAATGGAACAGAACAATTCCTGATCACACTAAAAACGCTGGCCGCTGCCAGTCGCATATCTGCTGTTTTAGGAATGGCATCAATATAAAAGGCTGCTCTTACAAAACGGTCGGCGGCCCGGTTGGTGCCGGGCAACATTACCGTCCCCCCAATTTCCCGCCAGTATTCTTCCAATGCCAGCTGCTTTTCGAAAATGGGTGAATTGGTCATCACGGTATATTTTTTATCTTCATGGATCATCAGTTTTCCATCTATATATTCAAAAACAGCATTATCGCCGGTGGCATCAGAAATAGATAAATGCAGGGTAGCTGTTCTTTCCATACCCGGTACATTGTCTGTTACGATAGTAAAAGGTTCGCTTCTCATCGCGGTAACTACTTCACTTACTGTTGCATAATTATCCAATACATATTGTACCCAGGCGGCGATAGTGAGCCCTGGTTTACGGTGATCCCATTCGGGGTATTTAGATTCTGCCAGCCAGAGTAAATTGGCTACCAGACCTTTTTCATTCATCCCATCCGTGCTGGACACCTCATAAGCAGATGCGATGACGCTGCCATATTTGGAAGTCCATTTCACGGTATTGGTACCGGTTTCCCCGTTACGGGCCATTCCTCGCGGAAAAATCCAGAGGTTGGTTTTAATGTCTTCTTTCCAGTCCATCGACCGGGCTGTTAAAATCAGGCCATCCAGCCCTTTATATACCGCTCTTGTACATGCCGCCACCCGCTCCTGCCGGGACATTCCCAACAATATCCCCAATGCTGCAAATGTTAAAAAGAAGTGTTTCATGTGAACATCATTTTTCATCTCTAAACAAGTAGTCTGCAGAAAAGTTTTGATGAATAAGCAATTAATCTAATGCGATGTACTTATTTTTTTTCTTCCTCACTAGTTCATTTCCTCTTCCMGCGTGTTTTAGCTGCTATAGATTATTTCATAGCCAAAATTATGATGCTGCTTAGAAAATTAAATTGTCTGCAGACGGGAGTCCTGCTGTTATTCACCGCAACCACGTTATACAGTTGCAGCAACGCCCGGAACGGCGCGCCTGGTGGCATTGAGATGCCTGAAAGAACGATGTTGCCGGACAACCACGTTCCCAATATCGGAGAAGGCACGGAAGAAGGTTCCCTGGAATTAATACCACCTGCTTTACCATTTGCCACCCAATACGGCTCACTTCCTGTATCGGGCAGCCGGCAGCCTTTCGTTTTTATATCGTTGCCGGATTCCGCCAGTGACGCAAAAGTAGCCGCCCTGATAAATCGCTACCATTTCCTCGCCAACTCGCTGGTGGATCAATGGGCCGGCCAAAAAACCGGTATCCTGCTCGATTTACGCAGCACCGGCGAACATGTTCGAAATGCCAGCTTCCTCACCCGCAACACCCACGCTACATTCCCGGTAGTACTACTATGGGATGAAGCTGCGGCTACACGGGTAACCGGCTACTTCCGGATTATGGAAACAGTACCAGGCATGCAACCTGCTACATCATCCCTGGTAAACGATAGCACACTATCATTATTACCGTTCGTGAGCACTCCCGTCAGACAACAACTCACCGCAGCCCCTGTGGGCAGCTGCTTCCGGTAAAATGCTTATCCTGACTTCGTTTCCCCGAATATTTATTACCAACATCAATTTTTATTCCCTGATGAATCGCTATGCTTATATTCCACTGGTAGTGGTACTGTCGTCCTGCGCTGTACTACATGGTGGAAACAAAAAGAATAAAAAAAAGACGGTAGCTGCCACGCCTGCATTTACGCCCGGAAAAAACGGCATCCGGCCATATATTGACGTGATTACAAAAGACGTGGTATCGCAGCCGGGGCTATTCACCGTACACAGCACCCGGGAGCGGGATACGGTGTACTTTGAAATCGGACAATCCCTCCTGGGCAAAGATATACTAACCATCAATCGCATTCGTAAAGTAGGCGCCGGTATGAAAGTATATGCCGGAGAAGAGTTGGCCAATACCACCATCTACTTCGAAAAAGGTCCAAATGAGACCCTCCTGCTGAAATACTACTATCAGCCTTCCCGGTCAGACTCCGGCAACATCATAGCCCGCGCTGTTAAAAGCGCCAACACAAACGCTGTAATAGCTAAGCTCCCCATCCGCGCATATGGAAAGGATAGCACCAGTTATGTGGTAGATATGACCGCTGTACTAAAAGATCCCAACAGCTTTGTGAATAAAGCAGAGAATACGGAAATAGAGAAGTTCCTGGTGGTAAGCAGCATGAAAGAGCACGAAGTAACCGCCATCCGCACCTATCCCTCTAACGTGGAAATTGCCATCAGCAAAAATGGTACCGCCACCAAAACACTGTACAGCAAAGAACCGATGCCTGTATCCCTGGAAACCAACACCTCCTTCATAGCACTGCCGGATACGCCTATGCAAATACGGTTTGGTGATGAACGCGTAGGATTTTTTTCAGATAGCTATATAGCGTTCAATGATCAGCAACAGGAAGTAAAAAAAAGGGAAATAATTACCCGCTGGCGACTGGAGCCCAAACCCGAAGACAGAGAACGCTACTATAACGGCGAGCTGGTTGAACCCACCAAACCTATTCTCATTTACATTGACCCTGCTACACCCAAACAATGGCGTAAATACCTGATCATGGGCATCAACGACTGGCAGGTAGCCTTTGAACAGGCAGGATTCAAAAATGCCATCTCCGCCAAAGAATGGCCGGAAAATGATAGCGCCATGAATATGGAAGATGTGCGTTATTCCGTACTTAGATATCTGCCGTCAGATATCTCCAATGCTTACGGACCTAATGTACACGATCCGCGCAGCGGTGAAATCATACAAACCAATATCTGTTGGTATCACAACATTGTAGACCTGCTGCACGACTGGTACATGATCCAGGCCGGTCCTAATGTGCCCCGCGCACAGCAGGCGGTATTTGATGAGGCATTGATGGGGCAACTGATCCGCTTTGTATCCAGCCATGAAGTAGGCCATACGCTTGGATTACGCCATAACTTTGGCAGCAGCAGTCAAACACCCGTGGATAGTCTGCGTAGCATTACCTACCTGCGCGAACATGGCCACACCGCCAGTATCATGGACTATGCACGTTTCAACTATGTAGCGCAACCGGAGGATCATATTCCGGAAGAACTGCTGTTCCCACGTATCAATGAATATGATAAATGGGCGATTGAATGGGGATACAAACGCACCAAAGCCACCACTCCCGAAGCTGACAACAAAATAATGAGCGACCTGATTACACAACGCCTTGCCGCCAACAACCGTTTGTGGTTTGGAGATGGTGAAAGTCGCCAGGGTGATCCCCGCTGTCAGACCGAAGACCTCGGAGATGACAATGCCAAAGCCAACGAACTGGGTATGAAAAACCTGGAACGGGTTGCTGCCAACCTCGAAAAATGGTCGGAGGAAGAAGGACATACCCGCAAAAACATGAATCGTTTGTATGAAGGTATCATCAGTCAGTATATGAACTATATGCGCCAAACCGTCAGCGTGGTAGGTGGTGTTAATTATACGGTGGGACTGGATGCCGGCAATAAACCTTCTTACGAACCCGTGGCAAAAGAAAAACAACTTGCCGCCATTACTTTTGTGTGCAATCATTTATTCACAACACCCACATGGTTAGTGGATTCCGCATTACTGAATAAATTCCAGTTGCCCTATACCCGGAATTATATTGAAGACATGCAGATCAGAGCTGTCAGCATGGCGTTTAGTCCCGCGAAGATCATTCCATTACTTGACCTCACCCGACGCTTTGGACCGGAAAAAACCGTCACCGTAGAAGAATTGATACCGCTGCTACGCCGGGCTATATGGCCGGACATGGACAAGGGTACTATCACTATAGATGCCTATCACCGCAATATGCAGAAAGCCTATATCGGTGCCTTGTTCACACTAACCACATCGAAGGAAAGTGAAATCAGTATGTCGGAAGTTGCCAGTATTGCCAGCACGGAAATAAAAATTGTCAACAACATGATCGCGAAAGCATTACCTCTGGCGGCTGACCCTATTACCAAATTGCACCTCGGGGATCTGAAGGATCGTATTACACGCTTATCCACGCTGGTTTTGTAAAAATATCACGGATCACTAGTTCAATCATTTACAGTAAGTGTTATAAGACAGATACGCATTATTTCACGCACATCCAACGTACAATTCCCAGATTATTACTTACCAAAAATCATTTCGTTCTCATACAATGAAACGCTACTATTACGTTTATATTCCGCTTGTCTCCGTTATGGCTTCCTGTGCCGTATTCAAGGGTGGCAACAAAAAGACAAAGAAAGCTGCTGCAGCAGCAACACCTACAGCAGCGGCCAAGCCCGTTCCTGCACCAGGAAAGAACGGCATCAAGCCCTATAACAGTGTCATCACTGCCAACATGATCACACAGAAAGGGCTCTTTACAGTACATAGTACTAAAGAGATGGACAGCATCTTCTTTGAAATCAGCKATCAACTGCTGGGCAGAGATATTCTCGTTGTAAACCGCATTAAAAAAGCGCCAGGTGGAACCAGCGCTTATCCCGGTGAAGAACTGGATAACAACACCGTTATTTTTGAGAAAGGACCCAATGAAAGTATCCGCGTACGTTTAAACCTGGTGATCAGCGATGCCGATTCTTCCAATGCTATTTACCGGGCAGTAACGGCCTCCAATCTCAATCCGGTGATCGCCACCTTCCCTATCAAAGCCTATGGGAAAGATTCTGCCAGTTATGTGATTGACATGAGCAAATTTCTCCGGGATGTAAATTCATTCGTTAATTCCGGTGATGGACATGAGGCACTGAAAGCATCGCTGGATGTAAAAACCATGAAAGACCTGGAAGTATCTTCAGTGCTCGCTTTACCGGAAAATGTGGAAATTGCGATTACCAAGAATGGTACTACCAAACCAATATCTACCGGCTTTTTCTCCGCTCCTATTCCTCCACGACCAGCTACACTGGAAACCAATACTTCTTTCATTGCATTGCCTGAAAAGCCCATGCAGCGGAGATTTGTGGACGACCGCGTAGGCTATTTTGCCGACTACTATACGCAATATGGGGATGCACAACAAAAAGTAGAAAAGCGGGAATTTATTAACCGCTGGAGACTGGAACCTAAACCAGCAGACCTGCAACGCTATCTGAATGGCGAAATAGTAGCACCCGCTAAACCTATTGTATTGTACATTGATCCGGCTACGCCGAAACAATGGCGCAAATACCTGATCATGGGCGTCAACGACTGGCAGGCCGCTTTTGAACAAGCCGGATTTAAAAACGCCATCATCGCAAAAGAATGGCCGGAAAATGATACTTCCATGCATATGGAAGATGTACGTTATTCGTTTATCAATTATTTCGCTTCAGAAATATCCAATGCTTACGGACCTAATACCCATGATCCACGGAGCGGTGAAATCATTCAAACACATATTGGCTGGTATCACAATGTGATGCAACTGGTACACGACTGGTACATGGTGCAGGCAGGGCCGAATGATCCGAAAGCCCGCACCGCTACCTTTGATGAGGAAACCATGGGACAACTGATCCGCTTTGTATCCAGCCATGAAGTAGGCCATACACTGGGCTTACGTCATAACTTCGGCAGCAGCAGCCAAACACCGGTAGACAGTTTACGCAATATCAACTACCTGCGCAAACACGGTCATACCGCCAGCATCATGGATTATGCCCGCTTTAACTACGTAGCACAACCGGAAGACCGCATCCCACAGGAGCTGTTATTCCCACGCATTGGTGAATATGATAAATGGGCGATTGAATTTGGATACAAGCTCAATAATGCACCCAATGCGGAAGAAGACCAGAAAATCATGCGTAAACTGGTGACACAACGCCTGGCTGCCAACAACCGCCTCTGGTTTGGTGATGGAGAAAGCCGCAAAATTGATCCCCGCTGCCAGACCGAAGACCTGGGCGACGATGCGGCCAAAGCAAGCGTCTACGGTATCAAAAACCTGAAACGTGTAATGGCCAACCTGAAAACATGGACCTATGTGGAAGATGGTCACCGCGAAGCGTTAAAAAGCATGTATGAAAATGTAAACCAGCAATATCACCGCTACCTGGTACATGTAGCTAAAAATATTGCGGCGGTACAATACACCGTACGTGGCGATCACGATGACCAACCAGCCTATGTTGCCGTACCTAAAGCCAAACAGGTAGCAGCGCTGCAGTTCTTCAATGAAGAACTTTTTAATACACCCATGTGGCTGATAGATCCCGCTATTCGCGACCTGGTGGCCAATCCTGCTGAAATATCACCGGTGGATGTCATGCAAACCAATACGGTGAACAGCCTGCTGGATGTAAAAAGACTCAACTATGTGATGATGCTGGAACGCCGCTTTGGTGCAGAAAAAACATTGGGGATCACGGAATATATGTCCTTACTACATAAAGGGATCTGGTCTGATCTGAACAACGGTACCGTGAAAATAGATGCCTTCCATCGCCACATGCAGCAAACCTACCTGGGTGCGTTGTACAAAATTACCCGCGATGCAAAGCCGGAAATAAGTGAATCAGAAGCATCTTCCATTGCGGCAGCTGACATTAAATACGTAGCCGCTGCTATTCGGAAAGCGATTCCACGCGCCGCAGATGCCGCTACCATAGCGCACCTGACGGCTATGGAGGAGAAAATCCAATTACTGGCGAAAAAAATGTAACGAGTTTTCATAAGCAATAACTATCCAGAGAAAATTACCTATGAATGTAAAACCCGGCGGGTATATGCCCACCGGGTTTCCTTATGAGTGTTCATATGACAAATATTTTTCTTTGAAAAATGACTAGTTCAATGCTTTCATCAGCGTGTTTTAATCAGTAATTTGCACGGCAGTGAACAACTACCATGCTAACGGATATAAAAGGGGACAGTTAGAATTGCCAACATCCATATCAGCCATACTGCAACGGATGCGTCAATGACTGTAGCTCAGGTAAAACTCCTGACACTAACAACCAATAATCTAAACAAGGTTTAGTTACATGCGAAAAATGAATGTTTTACCTCTCTTTGTAAAGAGAGCGGCTATGCAGCGACTATTGCATATGCCTTGCTTATTCCTTGCCACCATGATACCGGGCACCTTGCTGGCACAAAAGGTTACTTTATCGGTGAACAATGCACCGCTGGAGAAAATATGTAAAGAAGTAGAAAAACAAACCGGCTATTACTTCGTCTATTCCAAAAATCTGCGCGACACCGATCAGAAAGTCAGCGTGGCGTTGAAAAACGTAGAAGTAACGACTGCTTTACAACAGATATTTGAAAACACCCCCTTTCGTTATGAAGTAACGAATAAGGTGATTTCTGTGAATACCAGGCCCAAAGTGGCGCGCCTGGACAAAGCCACTGCTGCGGTGGCAGATAGCTTTACTATTACCGTGAAAGGCAAATTATATACCGGGATAAATAACGTACCGCTGGAAAATGCGTCTGTTTCTTCTTCCTTTACCAAAAGAACTACACTCACTAATGAAAAAGGTGAATTTATACTCAAAGGTGTGATGCTGGGAGAAGAAATCATGGTGAGTTATGTAGGATATGAAAAATATCGAAAAGTCATTGTGGAGCCGGAAATGGCTATCTTCCTGACTCCTTCCAACAACCTGCTGGACCAGGTGGTAGTAAAAGCCTATGGAACTACGAGCAAACGTTTCAATACCAGTAATATTGTAACTGTAAGTGGTAAAGAGCTGGCAGATCTACCGATACAAAACCCTTTACTGGCGTTGGAGGGCAGGGTACCTGGATTGCAGATTACCAGGGCCAATGCATCTCCAACATCTCCCATAAAAATAGAAGTACGAGGCAGGAATTCCATCAACAAATTTGTTTCTTCAGAACCATTATATATCATAGATGGGGTACCGCAAACAGTGATGGATCTTAACACAGGGGGGCCAAACGATGGCGATAATCCTAATGCCAGCATTATCTCATTTGGACTGGATCAGGCAATAGGCGCAGGACAAAGCCCCATATTTGGTCTGAGCCCTGCCGATATTGAATCTATAGAAGTATTGAAAGATGCCGGCGCCACCGCTATTTATGGCAGTCGTGGTGCGAATGGCGTGATCCTGATCACTACTAAAAAAGTAAAACCAGGTAACACTAAATTTTCCATGGCATTGAACCAGGGGGTAAAAAGCGTGATCCGTTACCAACCCATGCTGGATACCAAACAATTTATAGCCATGCGCAGAGAATCTTATGCCAATGCTGGCTTAACCCCTTCCAAAGTGCCGGGTACCCCGGGATATGCACCCGAAATCATGATCGCCGATACAACCCGGTATACCAACTGGCAAAAATACATGTACGGAGGTACCGGCCTTTATACCAGTGTAAATCCGCAACTTACCGGTGGCACCGCCAACAGTGCTTACCTGGTATCTGCCAACTATACCAAACAAACAGATATTACGCCTTCCAATGCCAATACAAATTCTGCCAGTGTGTTATTCAAACTGGATAACCACAGCAACAATAACAAACTAAAAACCAGTATCAGCGCTTTCTATCTCAGCTCCAACAATACTTCGCTGGGCCATGTAGCGCAGTCTGCTATCATGGCGCCAAATGCACCTGATGCGTTTGACAATCTGGGCAACCTGAATTATGCTGCGTATAAAAAAGCAGGAATGGCCTTCCCTTTTGCCGGGTTAAAAGAAACCACAACATCCAAAACTTCCCGCCTCAATGCCGGGTTTAACGTGGGCTATACATTGGCACAAGGGCTGGACATCTCCACACAAATCGGCTACAATATGTCTCATAATACCGGCGACAATATAACCCCGGTAGCAGCTGCTTCACCACAATCCGTAAGTGGTGTGCTTGCCCGCGGTAATCATACTAATGGCAGCACCCAGGTAAATAATCTGAGCGTGGAACCACAGTTGAACTGGAGTAAATCGCTGGGCAACGGCATATTAAATGTATTAGTGGGAGGAACTTACCAGGCTAACACCACTCAAACTAACTACATTCTGGGTCTTGGCTATTTATCCGACGATATGATTAACACCCTTGCCGCGGCTCCCACTGTTACTGTAAAAAATCAAAGTGGCCAATATAAATATATAGGCGCCTTCACTGGCATCAATTATAACTTAGCAGATAAATACCTGCTGAACCTAAGTGGTAGAAGGGATGGCAGCAGCCGTTTTGGTGCGGGTAAACAGTTTGGTAATTTCTGGTCGGCGGGCGCAGGATGGATTATCAGTGAAGAACCCTGGGCCAAAAAAATATTACCTAAAATACTCAGCTTCCTGAAAGTGCGCGCCAGCTATGGCCTGACCGGCAGCGATGGTGTTGGAGATTATCAATACCTCTCTCAATGGGAATACCTGATAAGTACCAATGTGGCCACTAATGTTATTTCCGAATACAACAATATCACTCCCTTAATGGAAACGCTGGCTGCTAACCAAAATTTTCACTGGCAATCCAATAAACAACTGGAACTCGGCCTGGAGTTCAGCTTCCGGGATAAATGGAATTTTTCCACCGACTGGTATCGCAACCGCTGCAATAACCAGTTAATCGGCTATCCATTACCTAATTTCACCGGTTTTAACACTATCACCGCTAACTCAATCGCCAATGTACAAAACTCCGGTGTGGATTTTATGGCCAACACCTCGGTTATCCGAAATAAAAACATCTCCCTTAACCTAAACCTGAACTTCAATATCCAACGAAATAAATTACTGTCCTACCCCAACCTGGAATTGTCGCCTTATGCCACTACCTATAAAATAGGTGAATCATTGAACAACATCGCATTATATCATTACCTGGGCGTAGATGCAAAAACCGGCCTGGGCTACTATACAGATGCAAATAACGACGGACAAATCAATAGCAATAATAGTATTCCCCCTGGCACCGGTAACGATGACAGAATCCGCTTCCTGGATCTGAACCCTGTATTCAGTGCAGGCTTCTCCGGCTTACTCCGTTACAAAAACTGGAGCATCAGCCCAACCTTTAATTTCAAACGCGGATATAAAACCATTGGATATAACCAATCAGGTATGATTAAAGATGTCAATGTATCCATCTGGCAATATAACAACCGCTGGACACCGGAAAACAACCAGGCCTTACTTCCACCATTAAATGCAGCAGATGCAACAGCAGCAACCCGGTTTTTGTCTTCTGACAAAAACTACACTATGACCAATATACTACGGCTATCCAGTATGCAATTATCCTGGTCAATGCCAACTTCCCGGGTGATGAAAGCACATATGCAGGGACTGTCATTTCACCTGAGCGCTGATAACTTATGGCTGCTGACCAACTATAAATCTGCTATAGATCCGGATCTGCTAGGGGGTGCTCCATCAATCCGTACCGTTACTTTAGGTTGTAATGTTTCTTTTTAATTACCAATCACCGTACTCATGATATATCGCAATAAAAAAAGGGCAGCTATATTATCACTTGGCTTGCTGCTCTCCACCAGTGCCTGTAAGAAACTGATAGAAATTGATCCACCCATCAATTCCATTAATACATCAACTGTTTTCAACGATCCAGACAAAGCCACGGCTGCATTGTCCGGTATCTACTATACCTTGATGACCAACAGCAAACAACCTTCTTTCAGTAGTGGCACTATGACTGTCTACGGCGGAATGATGGCTGATGAACTGGTCCCTTTTGCAGGCGCCTCTAATCCTATCGACTATCAATTCTATAGCAATAAACTCAAGCTGGACAACCTAATGGTAATGGCCCCTTTTTGGGGTACCGCTTACAAAGCGGTGTATACTGCCAATGCTGTGTTGGCAGGTGTGGCAGCTGCTACGTCGCCTACCATGACAGATAGCATAAAGCGCCAGTTAAATGGAGAATGCCACTTCGCCAGAGCTTATTGCTTCTTCTATTTATCGAATCTTTTCGGCGAAATTCCGCTGCCACTAACAGCCGATCCACTGACGGAATCTCTCCAAAAGCGCCATCCAATAGAACAGGTAAACCAGCAAATCCTTGCAGACCTGACAGCTGCCATCCAGCTGTTACCCGATAACTTTGCCATCACACAAGGCAGCAAAGTACGTCCTAACAAATATGCTGCTATTGCATTACTGGCCAGACATTACCTGTATAACAAACAATGGAAAGAAGCGGAAGAACAAGCCTCTATACTGATTAATAGCGGACAATTTAGTATGCCTGCTATCGATCAGGCCTTTAGTGCCACCAGTCGTGAAACCATCTGGTGCCTGAAGTTCTCCTCCGTCAGTGCAGGGGTGGATATAATGCCTGAAACAATGTATTTAATGCCGCAGTTTAGCCTTTCTATGATTCCTCCAGCCGACCGGGAGTTCTTTCTCGATCCGGTAAACTTTGAAAGTTTCGTTATCGCACTCCTCCCCAACTATTTTATGACTGATCAACTGGTCAATGCCTTCGAATCCGGTGACCTCCGGAAAGACAAATGGACCGACAGTCTGACGGCCCCCAATGCTGCACCCTGGAATGGTACCCAGTACCGCTTTGTACGCAAGTATGAGCGAATCACGGCAACTGCGGAATTCCCTCATCCCTACTATACTGTGCTGCGGATGGCAGAACAATACCTGATCCGCGCAGAAGCCCGCGCCCAACAACAGGACCTCTCCGGCGCAGCCGCAGATATTAATATCCTTCGCTCCAGAGCAGCGCTGCCCAACACCAAAGCCGCCACAAAAGAAGCTTTGCTGGATGCCATTGCACATGAACGGCAGATAGAATTATTCGGTGAATGGGGACATCGCTGGTTTGACCTGAAACGTACCGGCAAAGCTGCACAGGTACTGGGCGCGTTATCACAAAAGCAACCCTGGTCAGATCATCAGTTGCTACTGTTTATCCCTCCGGATGAAATAAAAAATGATCCGGCATTAACACAAAACCCTGGTTACTTCTGGTAGTGATCCATGTTATAAAAATCCTTCTCCTTCTTTGAACGGGAAGGATTTTTTTTTATCGGCCTTCCCGGAAAAGAGCCACGTGGGATCGCTTTCGGTACTTTCCGGGGCATCCAGGTGGCCAGGTTATACTGGAACGATATCACCGTCATACCAGTCAACCCTCTTGGGTTACTGCCGTTTACATTCATCATATGCGAAACATGTAAGCCAAAAGAAGCACGTCCCGGTGCAAACCGAAACCCCGCTTCCATCATAGGCCCACCTATGGTACTATTCACCTGGAAATGCCCGCGGTCCCGCTCAAAATAGCTTTGCCGGTGAGTATGCCAGCCATAGCCCATCCCCACATATCCTCCCAACCTTTTTGTTGCAATACGAGTGGCCCCATTCCCGAAATTATAAGCTAATAATACCGGTAAATCGTAGGCATTATTTCCACCTATCTGAATCCCGGTATCTTTGGAGTTATAACCATGTTCTCCAAAACTCCCGCCCGCCGCCAAATGACTACCTATCGAAAAAGTAGCATCATTGGATAAACACAGAAAGTTAATCCGGGGCGCGTAGGAAAGGCCGCCCTTTCCATAATTTTCATTTCCCACAAAAGCGGATATACCCGCCGAATGCGCGAAAAATGTTTTACTTTTTTGGGAAAATCCCTGCAGGCACAGAGAAAAAAACACACAAGACAATAATAGGGTGCGACGGAACATAGGTATCATCATTAATCGGCGCCAATTTACAACTTAATCATTACGTATAACCATTGTCGTTATTCCACTGCCGTATTCTTCTTTCCAAACTTCCGGGGATACCAGACTACAGTAGTCATAAAATACTGCTGTAATACACTCGTGGTACCATACCGGATCACATTGACACTCCCATAATTAACAATGCTGGTATTCTGGTGCAGCAAGTCCATGGCAGACAGCTTTAACTCCAGGTTATTTCCTTTCATGAAACGGTAAGAGGCGTAAGCATTCCAGATGGTAAAATTGATGGCGGCCGACTGCGAAGCCTTGTTCTGATTAAAATTAATATTGCTGCTCAGGGAAAGGCGTTTCGTACAATTTGCACTGGCGCTAAAACTGGTTTCATTAGTGCGATTATGCAATTCATTGGCATTAATACCATCCTGCTTTGAATGGTACCAGGCAAACCGCTGCACCAGGATGGCGCTAAAAATATCTTTAAATGAGTAATACAGCTGAAGCTGACTATTGCTTATCCTGTTGTTGGAAGTATTCCAAATGCCACCAATACTATTAGGGGTACGGTTCATCTGAAGGAAAGCATTGACGCTGATTTGCAGCTGGTGATTTTTTAATTTAAATGACTTACTCACATTAGCACGTCCGTTCAGGTACCGGTTGCCGTCTGCATTTACCAGGTAATGACGGCTACGTCCCTGCTGATCCGTAATACTACTATCAGCAAAACTATTATTGATCATACCAATGTCTACCCCGATGTTGTAATTGAAATCATTGTGCCTGTCAATAGTATAATGACTGAAATTAAAGGATAACTCCTTCTTATCAGCAGGCTTTACATCAACATTACCATACTGGATATAATACTGATTGGCACTATCTACCAGGGGTACCAGCTGCGAAGAAATGGGATACTGACTGCTGGCCGCGAATTTCACAGAATAATTATCTGCAAATGCACCCATCTGGTAATTATTATAGCTGATATCGGCAGTTGGTATGAAGCGTTGATAACTACGGTTGATATTTTGAAAATCCCGGTCGGAATGATTTTGTAACTGATAGAATTGTGCCTGCGCCGACATTTGGATAGTCAGGTTTTTTGAATAACGGTTAGGCAGCCACTTCGAAAAACTCCTGCTTAGATTCAGGGCCGGTTTTTCATCCACCGTGGTATACCTGCTGTCGTTGGTTAGATAACGGTTGAGTATATACGTATCTTTTGCACCGTCTTTATCCGCTACCTCGTTCGTTTCGTGATGCGTATTTACATCCAGGCCATTGTATAACTCCATTCGTATCGACTGCAGCCAACGGCCAAATATCCAGGGCGCCAGATCTCCTACTCCCAATACCAAATGCTGTTTGGTGTCGTTAGCACGCGTGTTATACCGGCGATCAAACAACTTGTTTTGTGTAGGATCTGCCATCATGGTAAACTGGCTCTGTTGTAGTTTATCATTGTTATTACCGGCGGCAACAAAGGAATAGGCAATGTCGTACTGCCGGGGACGCCGGTTCCGCTGCTCTTTGGAGGTGATATGTTTAGTACCGATTTCCAGTATCAGACTTTTGGCGTCGCTATTACTTTGATTCCGCTCATGATTGGTGCTTTGTAACACGTTCCCGCTATTATACACACTGCTTTCACTGTTGCTATTATTATTTGTGATATCCGCATTTAAAGCAGCGCCAGCGTAGAAGCGGTTATAATCTTTCAGTATATCATATCTCGATGAAAAGCGGTGACTGGTGTTGGTGGACTGGCTGCCCGACTGATCCTCCTGCACCAGGGAGCTATCTTTTCCCAGGGAGGTAATTGTTTTGAGATTACTTGCTACGTCGTTTAAATTATTCTTTAAAAAATAACTCATGTTCAGCCGGTTCTCATGACTGTAATCAGGATTGGGGATAAAATCCCGCTGAAACACTACCCCACCGGACCTGGGCTGATTGATGCCCGACGCGTTAAACCTCGACTGGTATTCCGTTCCTGCTCCTACCCCTTTAAAGGTACTATTGCGCAACAACTCGTCTGTGCTACTGGCTTCCTTGTTAATATTATTGGCGGCGCCCACGATCCCCAGCTGCATGCCCGGCGAAAAAAAGTTCAAACTCGCATCTGCTTCAAAGCGCTCGTCGGAGCCATAGCCGGCAGCAACTTTTCCGAAATGCCCCATGCGCTTATTGGCTTTGAGTTTTATATTTATTTCGGTAGTAGAATCCAATGCATGTTTCGGGTCTTTGCTTTTTTGATATACCTGTATCTTATCTACGGCGTCTTTCGGAATATTTTGCGTGGCCACTCTTTTATCTCCGCCAAAGAAGGGCTTCCCATCTACCAAAACACTTTTCACTTCCCGTCCGTTAATGGTAATAGTGCCATCTCCCCAAAGTGTTACACCTGGTAATACCCGCAGCAGGTCTTCAGTTTGGGCATTGGGGTCCAGCCTAAAAGCATCGGCATTAAATTCGAGTGTATCGCCATTCATTTGTACTGGCGGCACGGCAATTACTTCCACTTCTTTCAAACTATTTTCACCCCGCTCCAGGTTCAGCATTTTTAAATCGACCTCATCATCGGCGATGATAAATTTCTTCGCGAAACTACGGTAGCCCATATAGCTGACCACTATCCGCAACGGCTGTTTTACCGGCAGTGTGGTGAAATGAAACTCACCGAAGCCATTCGACAACTGGTAGCTGATCAAACTGGAATCTTTGACCAGGTAAACTGCCAATGTAGCCGCCGGTAAATTATAATCGTGTATAGAATCCCGTACAATGCCTTTGGCGGCGCCTGTCCAGGTACTATCTTTTTTTTGCGAAAAAGCAATGGTAGTGATCAATACAAAAATGCTCAGAAAGAATAATGGCTTCATGCAGCTATAGATTGTCTTTAGGTGTTAACTGTATAATAACAGGGTTACTTTTCCAGTTCTGGGTCTTAAAATATTTTGTTATCGTATCGTTGTATTGCACACCATGACTGGGACCGCTCTCTTTTTCGGCAAAAAATCTCAGGGAGGAAAAACCACTGTAATAGCTATCTGCATCAGTTGTTAATATCCGGAGAAGATAACTTGGATAGTCTACATTCACAGGCAAATAAGACGACGAGGTATCAGCCGCAATATGATCCAGCCGGAAGCAGCGTTTGGTTTTCAGACTATATAACAGTGGGTAGGATGCTCCTGACTTACCAGTCAGACTTCGCAGATCAAAAATCAGGTAGTTACCCACCTGGTTAAAGCACATGATTTGTGTAATATAATCCTGGTCTTTTATAAATGCTTTCCGTTTACCCACATAGGTACTATCATTGATAAAATCAGCTGGCAGTGATAAGGACATGGGAAATATCAGACGATACTGTTTCGCAATGCCCTTACGATCCAGCTCATATACATTGAAGTCCATCTCAGGTATAAAAAAGCAACGATCTTCCCGACTGCCAGGGGAAAATGGCACCAGGTTAACACCCATCTCCCCATAAAGTGCCGTATGCTTAAAATTAAATGGGAGCAGGTACTGCAGGCTATCTAAATGCCGGCCAAATGAAATATCGTATGGGATAAATCCTTTTAGCTTATCGTAATCAAAAGGACGCCGTTGCCAATATATCATAGTGGAATCCGGTAACTGGAAATGGCCGACCGTTTCTGTCGGCATCACCTGCTTGCCTATACGTTGTCCTTCAAAGTTGAACAGGTAGACCACGTTATTTTCATACACGGAAACCACCTGCAATTCTTGCTTCCCCCTGCTTACCTGGAAAGACGCGATGCTGCGATCCATTGTCCCGGGAGCATGAGAAAAATTTTTATCAAAACGTAGTTTCTTCAGCTTATGATGATAGCTGCCATCTTTATTAAAAAATAAAATGGCATCAGTGGCATAATCCAGTACAATAAAATATTCCGGTGTCACCACTAATTGGTCAATTTCACCGAAAAAGCTTTCCTTCTTTGTTTCCAGGGGAATATAACGAACCGCAGAAAACATACTGCTGGCGCTTCCTCCGAAAGCGTTCCCGGGATCAATAAATAACTTTTCAGGAATTATCTGTGCAGAACATGACAGCCAACAAAAGGTCAACCAGGATAACAGGACAGTTTTCTTTATTTGCATTGTGATGGGGAAATTTATGGCTTTAATCCTCCACTCAGGCATAGGAGCGCCACCACATCCAACTTTTCAAGTACTACTGCTACTATGTACGAACATTTAAATGTAACGTAAAATTTATTTTAATTTTTGTATTTCGGGAGATAGATAAATTCGTGGAACAAAAAAAGCCCCGCGCTATGGCGCAGGGCACTGAGTATTGAATGGCGGCTATTACTGTACAATCGCGGTTTTGCCATCCAGCATCCAATCCGATTTCATTTTCACCCCCATCCACGCCAGCACGTTTACTGCGAGGTCCATGGAATGAGGCACTAATAAAGTGGCATCTACATCAGAAGGATTCAGGATATCTTTTTTGGCATCCCAACGCAGGCCGTTAGAAATGGTGAGGTCTGCACCACTGGGACTATCGTCTTTAATAAAATTACCAGTGGGTACTTCATTGGCTTTCCAGTAACCGATCAGCGAGGCATAGTTGGGATGTCCTTTGGTAACCGTTCTGAACGACCAGTCATAAATCACCGACTCAGTTAGTACGCTATTCCAAACCCGGATATCGGCAATGTAGTTATCACCGGAACCATCGGCTCCATTGTAGCCGTAGTTCAGCGTTCCATCGGTACCTATTACAAAAGGTAAGCCGGCATCTACTGTGCCCATGTCTTTGATACTTGGACCAGACACAAAGAACTTCCCATCTTTATAAAAACTCACTACACCCTTCCTGTCAAAAGTAACGGAGATATGATGCCATTTACCGTCTGCCACCGGTGGGCCGTTGCGCACATCCACCCGGGAGCCACTGGCGCCTTTATAGTTCAGGCGAAGGTTCCCATTGGTTTTATAAATCACCCAGCCGGTGTTTCCGCCACTACCCCAGTTTTTATTGGCAATCACACCGTGGTCATCATCGCCGTCATAGGTGGTTTGTATATTAAATTCAATAGTAAAGTCCTGTGTAGCACCGAAGTGGAAGAGCGGATCATTGGAATAGGCCGCATGGTCTTTTCCATCTTTACGATAAAAAAATGGAAAACTACCTTCGTAAGGTACATTCACCGGCGGCAGTTCCAATACCTGCCCGGTAAGGCGCTGGTTGTAATATAAAAGAAAGTTATTGCGCTCCGGGAAAGTGCTGCCACCATAGCTGCCGTCGTCCGTGCCGCCATGGTTAGAACCAATTATAATCAACCAGTCTTCCAGATTATAATTACTCCTGCTTTTGAGTGCGCTCAGTATTTCGCCGATGTAAGCATCTACCTGGTGAATAGCGTCCGTATAGGCGGTCGCGTTAGCAGTAAAACCATGCTGAACACCAGCTGCATTTACACCACTGAAAGCTACTACCAACACATCAGGATTGCTATGCTGCAGGCGGCCTATGGCGGAATCCTTTGTTGCTACGTCATTACCGGTCGTTTTCACCAGGGTAGTCACTCCTGCCAGTGTATCATTGAACGAAGCACTGCTGCTAATGCTGGTAATCTTGAGCGATCTGTCGGCCAGCCGCTGCACGAAAGAAGGGTAGGCTGCCAGGTTATTACCTGCATAAGCAGCACCCGTTACCCCGTTCTTGTAGTTCACGGCCCCGGTGAATAAACTGGCCCAGGCAGCCGCATCGCGTGTAGACGTATCCGTTACGGCATCCCAGCTGTATACACTGTTGGGTAGCAACGCTTTGATGTTAGGCGCTGCAGCATCCCGAACCACCTGTCCCCGTGCACCTTCTATGGCTATCACCAGCACTTTCTTTTTAACAGCAGGCGGCAACGAATCAGGGGTAACCTGATGGTCAAATAACTCCGGCTTGTTACAACTGCCCATAAAGTACAGCACACAAGCTAAAACGGGCAATAATATATATCTGTTCATGATAAATCTTTAAGGTCACTGATAAATTAAGGCAGCCAGGAAATACCATCTAAATTCCAACCCGGATCTACGGTGATGCGCAGCCAGGATAATAAGGTAGGCATGATATCCACACTTTGCGGTACCGGCGCCGGTATCGCCGTATTACAGAAATCAATTTCCTGCGCTACCCACTGTGGCGCATTGTTAAACGTCAGGTCTTTTTTAAGCGGACCTGCATCATTCAAAGTACCACCGGTGTTTTCGATTCCTTTCCACCAGCCTATCATACGGGAATAATATGGATTGCCGGTTTGAACTGTATCACAATGAGCATACTTGGCCATGTCTGCCTTTGTCCAAACGGTATCCCATATACGAATATTAGCCAGCGAAAAATCGCAGTTGCCATCAGTATCCCGATAAGTGCCGGAGATGTCATCTCCTACTACTAGTTTCAGGTCACTCGTAGGGGCAAAGCGCGATAAGTTGTTCAGTGAGCTGGTGCCCACCTGCACGCCATCCTGGTAAAGCACTACCGTGCCAGGCGCACTACTGCGATCAATGGTTACCGCCACGGTATGCCATTTATTATCCGTAATAACGGGTCCGCTGGAGGTGATATCCACACGGGCACCACCAGCGCCGTCACCTGCCTGAAACTTCCATTTATCATTGCCTTTCGGACATAACAGCCAACCGGCATTGTTTCCACTGGCCCAGCTCTTGTTGCCGATAAAAGGAGGATCGCCGCCCGCAAATGTGGAAGACCTCACCGATATGGCTACCGTGAACTTTTTTATTCGGTCAAAATCATAAAAAGGATCTTTGGAATAGCTGTAGTCGCCAATAGATGCATAACGAACAGCCTTTAAGGAATTCAGCGGCGGCACTACTTCATGTTTGGCAAATTTCGCGTTAGTAAAAAGCGTAAAAATGTTACGCTCTTCAAAAGAGCTGCTTCCCTCTCCTTTGCCGGTACCACCATGATCGGAGGTGATGATCACCAACCAGTCTTCCTTGTCTTTATTGGGCCGGCTGTTAACCGCCGCCAGCAAATCGCCTATGTAAGCATCTACAGTAGTAATAGCCGTCATGTATTCCGGTATGCCCGGGCCGTAGCCATATTGATGGGCAGCCGTTTGCACGCCGCTGAAACCTGCAACAACAACATCAGCATTGTCTGTTGTAATACGGTTCACCGTGGTGTCACGTACCGCAGCATCGTTATCCGGCAGGTTTACCGTTACATCTGCCTGGCCAAACAACTGGCTGTTCAACACAGACCAGGATTGCACAGATACCGTACGCAGCTGAGGCGCCAGTGTTTTCAGGTATTTGAGCCCAATAGGATAACGGGTAAAATTATTACCCGAAAAGGCATTGCTGGTAACACCGTGTTTATTGCTCCATACGCCGGTCAGCAAAGTGGACCAGGTAGCGCCACTGTTGGTAGGCGCCTTCGTTAACGCATCAAAACTATAGATGGCATTAGGCAATAGTCCCAACATATGAGGCGCCTGCGCGGTACGCATGGCATCTCCACGGACGCCGGAAATACCGATGAACAATACCTTCCGTTTCACGGCAGTGGTAACCGGGGCACTGGTGGTATCTTTCGGATTGATATCCACCGGCGAATCCACTACGGCCATTTTTTCTTTAAAACAGGCTGCCAGTAACAGCAGTAAGCCTGCCAGGGGAAATAATCTTTTTATCATAGCTATTAATATCGCAGTAACATAATACGGTTCTGTTGCAGCATATCATACTGAGTAAAGGCGCCTACCATGATAGCGCCATTGCCATTTGGTATATTCACCATATCCCCGATTTGACCGTTGAGCGCGCCCATAGAGTTATATCCTTTACTCATCTTTCCATCTTCATCCAGGATCACAGTATTTCCACGCTTCACACCGGAAAACGTTTCAAAGTATCCTGCCAGGAATATCTTTCCATTTTTCAATTGTATAGCGGAAGTAGGAACGCCGTTAGGTCCTGCTTCCGGACCAGTACCTACGCTGAAGCCATCATACAGTGACCCATTGGGATTTAATACGGCCACCCGGTGCGCTTCTTTTCCATTCACCTTTGAGAACATGCCACCAATCAGGTAACGGCCATCTTTCAATGGACTAATCATCGCCACCCTATCATCCGGACCGGCACCGGTGTTGAAGCTGGGATCTATTTCACCATTTGGATTTAATCTGACCACACTGCCGGTCAGCTGGCCATGAAAGCGGGTAAAGCTGCCTGCCAACATAATTTTACCATCTGCCTGTATCAACGCGGAGCCGATATAGCCGTTGGGTCCCTCGTAGCTACGGCGACGCGCCGCATCAAAGTTAAAAGTGGAGTCAAAGCTGCCGTCTTCATTCAACCGCATGATGCCATCCATACGAATACTGTCTACCAGGATAGAATCCCGCTTACCATCGGCGGTAATACCCGCATAGTTTCTCCGCATAAAATATTTAAATCCGCCTACCAGCACCAGCTTACCACTGTCCGGTGTTTGCAGCACCCTGGTAATAGGCGCATCCAGATATACATTCAATGCCGGTATGGTATCATGGTGCCCCAGCGGCGTTACAATCACCGTACTATCATACATGCCGTTGGGATTCAACCGCAGGATGTTATTAACATAGCCACCTTTAAAGCGTTCGTTGTAGTTATTGAAATCACCGGCAACAATATATTTGCCCGATGCCTGCACCACTATACTATTCACAGTACCAGATATCCCCTTTCCTACTTTAAAATCGCGATCCACGGTACCATCTGAATTGACACGCGCCAGGCCACGGTAGCCGTTTCTGGCGCCGGAATTATCATAGTCAGAAAAACTACCTCCAATCAGGTATTTGCCTCCCGGAATAAAACAAATGGTATTGATCATATTATCAGCCGCTCCCGGTACCGCATGAAAATTTTGATCGATGCTAACGGGACCGATTACACGAAAATTAGGCCCTGCAAATAATTGCCGCTGTACCGTTAATGAAATAATACCGGTACTGGCGTTGTCAGGAACCGTGGCGGTGATGCTGGATTCGGTCACTGCCGTGATCTGACCTGGCACATCGTTAAACTTGATGACCATGCCGCTATCTTTATACTTCAGGAAACCACTGCCATTAATGGTAACAGTAGCGCCAATACCGCCGGATACGGGCGCTGCGGCCGATTTATCGATCTTTATTTTCAACGGTTCTTTGGCGTTGGCATAGGGATCTTTCCCGGTATAATTATCTTTTTTGCAGGCAGAGTATAACAGCAACAGGCATGCACCCCACAGCGAAAGTTTTTGTATGTTCCTCATGATAAATGCGTTACTTTAAATATTCCTTCACCAGCGAGGCGAAAGCAAAGGGGTTAAATCCAAGTATATGATCCGAGTTCAGCACATGCACAATACCGTTGCGGGTTTGCATATCAGAGCTGGCTATTTGGGCGCTAACGTTCTGTGGATTGCCCAGGTCACCAATATCTCTCAGCAGCAAACTACGCGGCCCTACATCATGTGTACCGTTGTAGTCGGAAAACATAACGCCCAGGTTCATCACATAGCCCTGCCAGGATTCCATATTCATACCGGGATATAATTCCCGCTGATCAGGATCATAGCGGGGTACATCTTTCAACATATATTTATCCCGGAATATGTAGCGCGACAAAAACTTACGCCACACTTCTCCCGGCACTTCCTGTAACTTCAGCGAGTCCTGGAACTGATTGTAACGCTCCGCGTTAATAATATTCATCGCCACTTTCACGGAGTAATCAGTTGGCGCAAAGAAAGTCACGGACGAATCTCGCAACACCGACTCCAGGCCGGCCAGCTGTACTATCGTCACTAACGTATCAAAGTAATAAGGTTTCGTTTGCAGGTACTCAAAACTGGAGCCGGCAAATTTCCCCTGCTGTAAACCGGAATCTTTATAGTAATCCTTTTTACAGGCGCTGAAACCGGCTGCCAACAGCAGGAGCAATCCCATCAGCCAGCCCGTTCTTTTAAGTGATTGTGTAGCCGTCATCATTTTATCCAGTAAGTGTTTAAGGTGATGTTAGGATTGTTATTGCGCGCTTTACCATCAATAGGCCAGGTCCAGCCACCACGGGTAAACTGTTCCGGTGTAAGCCAGCTTTTGCATTGCGTAGGATCTGTCACCCTGCCGGTACGCACCAGGTCGTACCAGCGTACGCCCTCTCCTATCAGTTCCCGTTGGCGTTCCAGGAAAATAAAATCCTTCAGCGCATCACCACCACCACTGTAGTTGGGAGCGCCGGCACGTTTTCTCACTACATTTAACAGCTTAATGGCTTCTGCATCCTGTCCCAGATTAGCCAGTGCTTCCGCGCCTAACAGCAGCTCTCCGCCGTAACGGAAAATAATCAGGTCATCATCCAGCAACCAGGCAGTCTCACTTACCTTGTTCACCACGTTGCTGTACTTTACAAACATGGCGCTGGTATTATTGGCATAGGGAGAAAAGAACCAGAGGTCCCGACGCTTGTCAGTAGCGTCTATCGGGAAAATCCTTTTGAGATAGTCGGCGTCGAAATAGCAGTCACTGTTGGCATAGTTAAGTACCAGCGGCGAATGCAATGTCCACTGGCCAATGCTCACATAACGGGTGGTGGTACCGTAGTTAGCGTTTACCGAAAACTCAAACAAACTTTCTTTGGTACGACCCTTAAAAATTTTCCGGAAATCTTCTACCGCTAATAATTCAAAAGCATTGGAATCATAAATGGATTTAATGGCTGCTGCGGCATTTTTCCAATACTGCTGCTGATTAGCTTTATCAAAACCGGCGGCCCACATATTTACATTAGCGATCAACGCGTACACGGCGCCTCTGGCCGCACGTACGCCCCACTTGGAGGGTTCTTCATATTGCCAGGGTAAATCATCTTTCACAGCGTCCATCTCCGCCAGACAAAACTTCAGCACGTCAATCATCGGAGTGCGTGGCAAAGGGCGCTGATCATACGCTTCCACATATAGTGGTACATCTCCATAAATCCGCGAAATATAGAAATAGGTAAACGCCCTGACAAAACGAAGTTCCGCCTCGTACTGTTTGATCTCCGTTGCCGATAGCGCCTTCACCCCCGGTACCCTTACCAGGTTAATATTACAGGCGGCAATAGACTGGTAAAATGGATACCAGTCGCTCAGCTTATTCATGTTATACCGGATGAGGCGACTGTTATTCGTCAAATCCTGTGCTGCCACTGCGGCAAATACATCAAACCCATTGGGATTAAACTCCCCTGCCCGGATATCTCCATTACACGGCACATACGGCCCGTTAGTGAGGATATCGAATATAAAACCATACGCATTAGCGATGGAAGATTCCACATCTCCTTTTGTTTTCCAGAAAGCGGCATCACTCATACGATCCGGTGGTGACACTTCCAGGAATTTCTTACAGCTGCCGGTGGTCAGCAACACCATCATGATCAGACTTATATAAATAGTACGCTTCATACCCTGATTTTTAAAATTCCACATTTAAACCAAATGATAAGGTTCTCGCAATCGGATAACTATCCAACCTGTCGCGACCCAGTTCTGTTACGGCTTCCGGGTTAGGCCCGGTATAGCCGGTGAACATAAATGGATTGGTAACGGTGGTGTAGAAACGCAGTGCGTTCATATGATATTTGGAGATCCATTTCCGCTTCGCAGAATAACCAAACGTGATGGCGTTGATCTTGATATAACTACCATCTTCCTGGAACAGCGTTTGCAATTCCCGGTAAGCATCTGCTTTTGATTTATAATCATACGGATTGGGATACCGCGATACATCTCCCGGCTGCCGCCAATAGTTCAGGTCGCCCAGGTTTACCATCGTACCATTATCATATGGAGACTGCAGATTCAACATCCGCTCATACAATGCGCTGTTGATCACTTTCCGTTGGAACAGAATGGTACCATTGAAGTTCAGGCTGAAGCCTTTGTAAGTGAGGAAAGAGTTAAAACCACCCGTGATTCGGGATACAGGCGAACCGGACACCTGACGGTCGGTACCATCGGTAACATAGTTGCCATCCACATCCTGGAACTTCACATCACCCGCTTTATAATAACCATTCTTGCCATTGCTGTAGCGGTACCCCGTGATAGGATCTACCGGCACATCTGCGTCAGTACGGTACACGCCCTGCGTTACATACAGGTAATTAGACAAAGCACCGTAACCCACGCGATTGATCATAGAGCCATCCTCTGATAACATCTGCGTAGCGCCGCCCGGCAACGACAACAGCACATCACGGTTAATCGCCGCATTCAAACTGATACTCCAGCTAAAGTCCTCCCGCGTTTTAAACGGCCGGAAAGTAATACTACCTTCATACCCATAGTTATACAAAGAAGCATCATTGGTAGTAGTGGTAGCAAAACCGGTAGAAGTAGGCAGATCACGGGTATACAACATGTTGTACACTGTTTTCGTATAGGCATCGAAGGTAATCCCCACTCTTCCTTTGAAAACACTCATATCAAATCCATAGTTATATTGCTCTACTTTTTCCGGTTTCAGGGATGGATTCGGCATCTGTCCTAAGTGTGGAGAAATACGGGTTACACCGTTATAGTTGCCCACTACATCGTACCATCCCAGCGAGGCGTAGATATTGGTACTGGGACGCAGGTTGATACCATAACTGAAACGCACGTCGCCGAAGTCCAGCCATTCCAGCTTCTCCAATATCTTCTCTTTATTGAAATTATAACGTACTCCAATAGAAGGATTCTTTGCCCAACGTTCGTTGACACCGGAATAAGAGTTACCATCCATGCGGTAGTTCAGGTTAATCACATATTTTTTATCGTAGTCGTAGCTGAAGGTACCCGCCAATGCTACTGTATGAATTTCAGAAAATCCGCCTGCCGCCGGGATACCGCTTACACCGGAATAGTACGTATTGAAGCCCAATGGTCCACGATAGTAATCGTTGGGCGCATTCAGCAAATTCAGCACTTTTGTTTGTCCCTGCGCAATGGTGGCCTCAGAAAAAACAGCGCCCAGGATGGTATGCTTACCATTGAAAACACGATTGTAGTTAACCGCTGTACGGTTATACAGGTTGTTGGTACGCCCGGTAAATCCGTACACCTTAGGCATTTCAGAGTTAGCCAATGCCGGTGTAAACGTATCTTCCTGATCCGCCGTATAGTCGTAACTGGTATTGGACGACAACTGAATATGCGGGAACAGCTCGTACATGATGTTCAGGTAAGTACGGATGTTATAAGTACGTGTATCATTCTTGCTCATCATGGCGCCGGTGAAATGACCTACGTTGTTGAAGTAGGAAGGACCCGGCAACAGCGAAGAGGTGTAATTCTTTCCGGCGCCTACATCCGTCAAACCATTACCACTTCCTTTTAACTTCTTACCCAAACCAGCTGCCAGGTAACCAGATACCTGCAGGCGGGGATTAGGATTGAAGTTGATATTCTGGTTAAGGGAATAACGGTCAAATCCGGTGTTTTTAATTACCCCGCGTTCATTGTAGAAGTTCACATTGGTTTTATAGTTCAGCTTCTGGTCGCCACCGCTCACAGATACGTTATGCGTTTGGTTGTAGGTTACCTGGTAATAAATATCCTGCCAGTTGGTAGAATTATTGAAGAAGGGATTGAGACTATCGGCCAGTAAAGGCGTTTTGGAGATGCGGTTGATCTCATCTTCATTCAGGGTATTCATGATCATGCCAATACGGTAATCGCGTTCAGACATACCCCCAATGGTATTACGCAGGGAAGGCGGGAAGTTGATGAACATATTACCGGCATAGCGGATAATAGGTACGGCAGATTGTCCGCGACGGGTAGTGATCACAATTACGCCGTTTGCACCCCGGGAACCGTACAAGGAGGTGGCTTCCGCATCTTTCATCACGTCAATGGTTTCTATATCTTCCGGTGGGATGAGCGACAAGGGGCTGGTGCCCGGGCCATTGGACTGGAAGCCATATTCATAGCCGGCATTGGCATCTACCGGTACCCCATCAATCACGTACAACGGCGACTGTGGGGTCAGGTAAGCATCGCTGCCGCCGCCTTTCACCATTAACTGCGACAACCCACGGATAGAGGCAGAACCCCGGAACCCAGGCGCACCGGTTGTTTGCTGGATATTCAAACCAGCCACACGGCCCTGCATCAGCTGCTCTATATTAGATACCGGCACATCCTGTATTTCTTTGGCGGTAATACGTGTAACCGATCCCGTTACCGTTTCTTTGGTACGTTTCTGATAACCTACTACTACTGATTCCTTAAGCGACGTAGAAGAAGGCTTCAACGAAATATTAATAACAGCGCGGTTATTCACCGATATCAGCAACGATTCAAATGAAATGAAGCGCAATTCCAGTTTGGCATCAGGTGCTACTCTTACATTAAATTCCCCGTTGGCGTCTGTTACGCCAATAGCTTTAGGTTTGGCGCCCGGTGCATGTAATAATACAGATACGCCCGGCAATGCGTTGCGATCCACGGACGACAATACCCGGCCTTTCACCGCTATCGTTTTGTCCTGCGCCACTACCGCCGTTCCAATACAAAAGAGTAGTAATAGTACTTGTATATATAATTTCATAAAAGGCGTTGTTTAATCATCATTGAAAATGGGATTCCGGCGGAAGTAGAAAGTGATGGACCAGTCGCCGGGCTCATAGATGGCGAAACTCAAACCGAAATAAGCATCCACCCGATTACCGCCATAACCCTTACGGCTATATCCAAACTGGCAATTAGCTTTCCCATTGGATGCATATAGCGTGGTCAACCCGGTGAGTGGTATAGGATACGCCACATCATATACTACGCTGCTATCTGTTTGTTTCCGGTTAAAACCATGCACCAGCTGATCCCATTTGGTGTTATTAAACAGCGCCGGATTCATGGGTTTCAGGTTTTCATCGAGGAACTTAAAAGTGAGTGAATGTCCGGATTCACTGGTTTTATTAAAATAAACAGATACCACGGTATCCTTCATCAGGCTATCCTTTGCATATATTAAGTTCTGCATGAAATTGGGATGAATGGTATAGGGTACCATGTAAGACGGGCCATTGGGCTGCTGCCGGGCTTCCAGCATACGCCGACGGGTATATTTATCATATTCATAAGGCTCATAAGGGACTTCTTTCAATGGACGCAACCGGAAATCCTTGATGATGCGCACGTTGCCCTTATTCATAATTTTCACGTCAAAAGCATAGCCGGTATCCGGGTAAGTTTTGATCATAGCCGAAGAGGCATTACGGAAGATAAAATCACCTGAGCCTTTGCGTATCTCCAGGAAAGGAGCGTTTACCCATACCCGTTTGGCCTCAATTTCATCGAGCGATTTTTCCAGGCCGGTATAGTCCCGCTGCCACTCTTTTACTTTCAATGGCGTAAAGAGGTCGGCCGCAGGTTTGCCACTACTCAGATCCCGGGCATTTTCAATAGAAAATACCATCGGATAAGTAGAGCCATCCGGGCTGAATTGGGTGAGCTCCAGCATGGTACGACCCAGCACCGGCTCATACACATCCTTCTTGTTAAAGTTGGCGTTGTTACTGAGATAATCTTTTTTCTCAGGTAGTTTTTTACAGGCAGTAGCGGTGATGGTCACTACCAGTGCGCATTTTAAATAATCTTGCCATTTCATCTGAAAAACATTTGTCGTTTATATTATTTATTGCTCCCTGATAGCATTGTATCGAATCACTTCCGCCACCTGATATGTTTTACCGTCCGTATCTGTATAGGTATAATTCAGGTTAAACAAACTGGCAGCCGGATCAAAATAGCAGGCGCCGTTGTTATGAATCTCCTGTGCAGGGGAATCGGGTGCTGCAGCAATGGTCACGGTGTTATCTGCGTTAATGGTAAGGCGCATCTCATAGTTCTTGCTCAACCGGTTAGCCATTTCTGTTTGAACGGTATTGGCATCAATGGCCGCCAACTCTTTGGGATAGAAGTTCCATAATTCAATGTTGCCGTTGGGCAACGTGGCGGAACCATCTGCAAAAAGAACCGATTCGGAATAGAGGTTCTGGTAGCTGCCGGCTTTACCGAAGAAAGCGCCAAAACCCACCAGGTGACTTGATTCCAGCACATACACCATTCCATTCTTCGCTTTAATTTCCGCTGTTGTTGCGTAAGTAGATATCCAGTACTTCACAAAGCGGGACCCGTTCATATAAGACAGGCGCACCACTTCCGGTCCTTGTCCCTCCACACCGGCGGCCCGGCGGTTTACGAGACGCAGGTCCATTACCCGGAGCGCTTTGCTGACTAATGATTTCCCATCTTGCCCGGCAAAGTCGCTGCTACGCCAACTTCCAGAGAACAGATAGTTCCCCATGATCACGCGCCAGGAAGAGGAGTCTATATCATTCAGTGTAACAGGCGGCTGATTCGCGGCCTGACGATAGGAATTGTAATTATCCAAAGCAGCATTCAGGCTCTGATCTGTTGGCGCAAAAATGGTTATCGTATCAGTTTTCAATAACTGACCAAGTCCGCACCGATCCAATACCTGTAATACATCTTTGAAATTGCCGGGTTTTGACCGCAGGTATTCATATACKGTACCGGAATAATTTTGTGGTGGTAATGCCTGCCGGTAGGTATTGTCTTTTTTACAGGACGTTAGCACTACACAACAGAGCAGCAATAAAACAACGCTGATTTTTCCCTGCATAATGTATGATTATTGTTGCCAGAATTTAGTTTGTGTAATTTCTTTACCAGACGACAGCACCTCTTTGGATACCGGCCACCACTGCGCCCCCTGGGCAATGTCTGCTGGTTTAAACCCGGTATAGGTGGTGAGTTTTTCAAATCGCACCAGGTCGTACCAGCGCCATCCTTCTCCCAACAACTCCCTTCTTCTTTCCGCCAGAATAGCGTTCGCCAGATTACCGGTTTTAAAGTCGGGTAGATTGCGTTGTGCCCTTACCGCATTCAGCTGAAAAATGGCATCCTCGTTCTTACCGAGAAACAGCAGGGCTTCCGCACGCAGCAATACCAGTTCTTCATAGCGAAAAACAACGATGGCGGATTGAAACAGGCGCAATGGATCAACGCCTGCAATACCCGGCATTTTGACTTTTGTAAATATGGGTATGGGGTTACCAAACCCGGAGAAATAATTACCATAGGCAAAACCATTATTGCCTATGTAATAGCGATTATCATTGGGTTCATTGAATATTTTCAATATGCTGTCGCTGGAAACGTAGATGTCCGGCGCAGTCCGCGATATGTAAGGATCTGCCAGGGTCCAGTCTTCAATATGTCCACTGCCGGACGACTCCTGGTAAATGTTTTTAAACGGCATGGCAAAGATCACGTTTGCTCCTTGTCCGCTGAAAGTACTGGCATCTGTGGCACCGGTGAGTGTACTCACATCCACCATATTATAGCCACCACGTGCTTTATTATCCATGGCAGTATGTGCATACTTTTCGGCGGACAAGTAATCGCCCTTCCAGGCGGAAATATGCGCCAGCAAAGCGTAAGCGGCGCCCTTGCTACCAATAAGCCCCTGCCAGACGTTACCGGGTAGCCCCCAGTAATTAGACAGCAGCTCCGGTGAGGTACCGGAATAACTCCAGGGTAAATCGGTTAAGGCACTTTGCGCATCCTGCATGGCCTGCTCCAATACTTTATCCTGGCGCTCTCTTTTTATGGACGTAAAATTACCATCACCCGTATTCGTGATGAGTGGTACATCTCCCCAGATACGCACCAGGTAGAAATAAGTGATGGCACGCAGGAAACGCACCTGCGCAATATCCAGTTTCATTTCTTCCGGTGTATAACGGAAATCATGTTCATGTACCAGCGCTAATTTCTCCAGACATAAATTGGCTTGCGCGATGGCGGCATAAAAACGACGCCAGCTTTTCCATCCTTCCAGCGTAGCCGATGACGCATTGAGCTGGTTGGTAGTAACTGCGCTCAGATCTGTACGCATAGCGCTTTTGAAGTCGCCCGCACGCAGCTCTCCATACACAAGCCAGGCGTTGTTATCTGCCAGTGCGGCACGAAATAAACCATAGGTGGCAAATACCGCAGAACGGGCATCGTTCTTTGTTGTCCACATATTTTTTTCCGGCACCAGGTGAGTAGGACTCACGTCCAGCGTATTTTTACAGGAAGCAGTCAGCATGGCCGCCACCAGTAATACTTTTATAGGTAAACGAAATGTTGTCATGTACAATACTTTTAGAAATCAGCAGTGATACCAATGGTGAAAGTGCGGGGTAACGGTTGCGCATATCCGCTGCCGTAACCAAAGTAATCCACCAGCGATGGATCACCACCGGAATAGGGCGACCATGTAAATACATTAGACGCAGTTACATAGGCCTGCAGCTTGCGCAAGGCAGTACCTTTTATAAAAGCATATCCTGCCAGATCATGCTTCAGCGTAAGGGCCTGTAACTTCAGCCAGGAAGCCTTTTCATAAAACAGTGTTTGTTCTGTCTGATAAGGTTTCACCAGGCTCCAGGGATTGTAACGCGGATACTTCTCTGCATTCGGAATCTGCTGCCAGAACGTAACTTCTTTTACACCAGCCAGACCATTCGCTCCTTCACGGTTGGCAAAGTCGAAACGATTTGCTACCGCACTGTTCAGCAGTTGATTGCCCAGTGCATAAGAAAACGATGCATCCAGGGTCCATTTTTTATAACGAAGGGTATTATTCCAACCACCACGCAGCGGCGGCGTAATATGCCCTTGCATCACACGGTCTTTATCATCTATCACGTAATCGCCGTTTACATCTTTCCAGCGCGGATCACCGGCATGCAGCGTCAGACCATTATAGGTAAGCGGCTTACCTTTATCGGATACCGGAATTTCATTGTTATTTTTGTAGATGCCTTCATTTTGTAACAACCAGAACTGATCTATCGGTTTTCCCACTTCAAGGTGGCGTTGTCCATAGTTGATGCTGGTAAGGCCTTMCGGGAGCGCCAGCAGTTTATTCCGGTTGTAGGACATCACAATGCCGGTAGACCAATACAGCTCCGGCGACAACTTGAAATTCCCCTGTAGCCCCAGCTCGATACCGCTGTTGCGTACGCTCATTCCATTCACAATTTTATTGGAAAAGCCATAGGTGGCGTCCACCGGCACCGCTATCAGCAGACCTTTGCTGGTACGGGAGTAAGCCGTTAGCGTAGCATTGAAATGTTTAAAGGCGGTAGCGGTCACGCCTACACTGAGATGTTCATCATAAGGCGATTTAATGCCACCACCCGTGTAGCCGTCACCGTAAGGCCTGCCTAAAGTAGGCATAGAGGCATAGGTAGACACTTTCCCGGCGCCGGTCCAGCCGATGCCAACGGTATAATAAGGACCGTAGCCGTACATATCTTCCGCGAGCATCCTGGCCGTACGTCCTGCGCTGACGTTGAGTTGTAGCGCATTGATCGCCGTAGCGGCATTCAACCAGTTCTCTTTCTTCATATCCCAACCCAGTGACACCACCGGTGAAATGCTCCACCAGTAACCATTACCGAAGAAGGAAGAACCATCGCTGCGCAAAGAGGCGGTAGCGCTGTATTTGTCCCGCCACTTATAAGATACATTGCCGTAAAAAGATAAGGTACGCTGACGCTGATAATCTTTATACGGATACGTTAACTCTCTCCCATGCGTGAGCCAGAAAGAGCTATCCGTATTTACTTCCGGGATTTTAATAAAGTCGGAAGGGCCACGGTAAGCACGCATATAATCATACTTCAGCTGGTCTTCTTCCAGTGTTTGTCCAACCTGTATGTGTAGTTCCTTTCTATCGTACGCGAGGAAGTTATTCCAACGCAAACGCTGGTTTACACCCGTGAACAGCGAGTTATAACTATTCCCGTCATTCACAGATGCCGGCACAAACAAGTCGCGGTTATTATCGTTGTAATCAATAGATCCCTGTGTGTGTATACTCAACGTGCGCCACAGCTGGTATTTTACGTCGATTGCTGCCTGGGCTGCATTGGCCAGATTCCGGTCTACACCGCCATCCAGTAACTGATAGTACTGTTGGAGATACGTTTTATTTGGTGATAATGGATACTGTTGATTGGTGTAATATTCCTCTTCCGCGAGGCGATCCAGTATATTATTATTACGATTACGCTTTGCCGTAAGCGCCTGTACATAAGTATTGATGGTGAGTTGTTCAATGGGTATAATGCTCATATCATAAAACACATTATACCGGTGAAGTGCGCTGTGATCGGCAACGCCATTCTCCGTACGTTCGCCTACCCCAAAGCGAAAGCTGGCACGGTCACTACCACCGGCAATGCTCAGTCCTACGCCATGTTGAAAGGCATTACGATAATATATATCATCCCAGTTAGCAGGACCATAATAAAGCGGCCGCGTGGAGTCGGCGAGGTAAGCCGGAAAGTTTTTCCACTGGGCCGGTGTGGCATACTGGTTATAAAAAGGTAGTATCAAATCGCGTTGATAGGCGCCATTGGCAGTATTGATGGTGGGTTTCACTGCTACACCGCCGTAGATATTCACACCAATATGATACTTACCTGTTTCCGGATCGGTAGTGGTGATAACAATAGCGCCATTGGCCGCTTTGCTGCCGTAAATCGCCACGGCTTCCGGGCCTTTGAGTACGTGCACTTCCTGGATATTGTTCATATCCGGCAACGCATCTACTTCAATGCCGCTGCCGATATCCGTAAAATCAGCCGCTTTAATCCGCAAAGCATAGGGATTATTGTTACTGATTAAAGGCACACCGTTTACTACATAAATAGGGCGGTTGCTGTACACGTCTTTGTACTGGCCTATTGGCGTAGCGAGGCCGCGGATAATAGGTAATGGTGCTACACCCGGTTCACCGGAATTACGCATCACACTCACCCCGGCAACTCTGCCTTCCAGCAGTTGTCCGGTATACATATACGGTAGTGCCCTAACGGTGCGATACGACAATGTATCTTTTGCAGGTGTAAAGAAGGCCGTATTCTTCCAAACCGTACGCTTATACAAAGAATCAGCGGGTGTTTGCCGGGCGGTAACGGCCTGCGTCCGGAGCATTCCTGCCAGTAGTAGTAAGATACTGAGCCGGTTAAAAGGTAAAGGTGAAATCATCAGGCTACATAAAATTTTATCCGGTATAAAAAAATGTAAATGCAATAACATGCCAGGAAGGCCCCGCCAGGGCGGAGTCAGTCACTATCGCGTTATGTAAAATTTTAACTGTTTAAATATTGTTCACTGTCCACTTGATTGATAAACTCCTGGCTAAAAAATACAGGTTGATATATAAGGGAGACAGAATTTTGCAAATACCCCTAAAGAGAATTAAAATATTTTTCGATGACGCAGAAAAAAAGGGGTCATTCAGGGCAAGGGAAATCGCCAGCGGGTATCGCCGGTGAAAAATTATACTGGTTATTCTTTTATTGCAATAACCACATTACGCCATTGATATTATCGGCGCCGTTATATTGTCTTTGTAAAGCGGCTGTGAGGTGATACAGGTTATCGATCGATTCGGAAGCGGGATAAATCCAGCGCTTGGGGATAAGGCCATGATTTTGATTGGCAGGGCCCACAGCAAAAGCAGGGATACCTGTTCTACGTTGATTATAAAATGCCTCCCAGCCCGACTGCTGAAAAAAGGCCAGATACTTCTGTTGCAGAATTTGTGCGAACCCATCCGCATTATTACCGGCATATTGCAACAACGGCTGCGCAAGGTATTGCTCAATCCCCACTGCTGGTATTTCATAATATTGCATATTGGCACGAATGCCATCCCGATAATATACGGCAGCATCTTTCCCCGTGATCCAGCCACGGTTAATCGCTTCTGCTATCGTAAAACTAACTTCCGGAAATCCCAGTAACACCGTAGGATGCCCCACCGGAGAAGAAAACCAGTAACGGTAATCAGGCAACGAAAAATATCCTTTGCTGGCAGAGTCATTCAGCGCTCCCTGTAAGGTGCCGGTAGACGCGCCCCTATAGGCGTCGAAGTTATGCACCGTGGCACTGTCGCTACCATTGATAGCAGCAGGCATACCTACTACCAGTAACCGCGGATCACGGAATTGCTTTAACAGGTTTACATAGGTGGCCCCTAGCGGATTACGTTTGGCACTGGCTTCCGGCGTTAGCGAATAAGCGGGATAATAGTTACTCAATTCCGCTGTGCTGTATACAATTTCCAGGTTGTCTGCATTACTTTCGGGTAACGGCAKTTGCAGTATCGCATTAAAATTCTCCTTTACTTTCAGTGCGGCATCATTGGTTTTATTGCTCAGGCTCATCAATACCCGCAAGCGGAAAGCGTTCACTACTTTCTGCCACTGCTTCAGGTTTCCTTTGAAGAAAAAGTCGCCCTCAATCCGGTAGTTCCCACTGCTGTTCAGCTTTGCCAAAGTATCCTGCGATTGCTGCAACAGTTGCAAACACTGCAGGTACACATCGCGTTGCGCATCATACGCGGGACGATCTATTCCCTGTTCCGCTTTCATCGCCTGACTCATCGGAATATCGCCGGTTCGTACCGTCATGTTGATATAAAACCAGGCCCGCATAAAATCAGCCAGCGCATAGTAGGGCCGCATCGCATCAGTTCCATTGCGCCGCGCTTCCTTTACCAGCTGATCTACATTCCGGAGCACATCATAATTAAAACCGGCGGCGCCAAAGCTATAACTCTGGTCGCCGTAGTAACTATAAGTAATGCAATGATATTGAGCGCTACGCTGCGCGTCGCCCCAGGGTTGTACAAACATCGATTGCGCAATACCGGAGAATATCACTCCCGGCTGGGCAATGGTTGCTTTATTGGGATTCTTACGGAGGTCATCCATCTTCCCACAACCTGCCAACAACAACAGTAACAACCATGCGAAGCGCTGCATAAGTCAGAATTTAACGTTGAGATTAAAGCCAATACTCCTCATGGATGGCTCTTCCAATTCACTTTGTGAACTATACGACCAGTGATCCATGTCTATTTGTTTCAAAGGGGCAAAATACATCAGGTTACGCATCACTACCGATACGCTGGCGGCACTCAGCCCTTTTATTTTCTTAACAACGGCAGGGGCTAAACGATAGGTGAAAGTCATACCCCGCAACTTAAAATATGTTTTGCTCTGGTACCTGCGCTCATCGGCTGTTTCATAGCTATTGGCCCAGTTTTGCTCCAGTACCGGCGTAGTATTCGGCGCAAAAGTGCGGGTATCGGAAATCACCTTGCCGTTTGCATCATACTTCACCTCTCCACTCACTACCTTATCGCCAACGCCTATACGCGTTCCTTTGTAATTGGGATCATTGCGATGCAGCCAGTCCTGATAGCGGTATTCATTATCTGATTGTGGATGTGCGCCCGACTGCCACATTTTATAATCCAGCAGGTTGAAAATTTTCCCACCAAAGCTGCCATCAAACTCCAGCGTCAGCGCTATATTTTTCCAGTTCAGGGTTTGGGTGGTTCCCATTATCCAGTCGGGGTTGGCATAGCCGCCAAATTTATACACCTGGTCATTGATAATCGGCGTACCGTCGTTGTGATAAAGGATAGCGCCGGTAGCAGGATTTCTTTCAAAGGGATTAATAAATAACTGATCTACCCGTTCTCCCGGTTTTATGCGGATATAGTTGAGCAGCGAATCATATACTTTCCGGAGATAGCTGATATTGCTGCTCCAGTTCACTCCCATATTCCACCTGAAATACCGGGTTTCCACAGGTACTGCTTCCAGCGTAAATTCCAGCCCTCTTCTTTCTGTTACCAGCCCGTTTACTTTCCGATAACCATAGCCGGAAGCATTGGAGATAGACACATCAAAAATCTGTGGCCCGTCAATGGTTTTATAGGCCTGCGTTTTGAGCGACAAGCGATTTTGCAGCAATCGTACTTCCATGCCCAGTTCATATACTGTATGAAATTCCGGGCGGATATCTTTACTATACAACACATTGTCGGCCGCATAATTTACGGAAGGGAAGCCCTGCCAGGTAGTGCCTTTATCGTAGGTTTGCTCCAGGGAATAATTTTGAGAGATGGAAGTAAGTCCCTCTCCCAGCTTCGCTATCGACGCCGATAATTTCAGAAAAGAAACCGCTTTCGGCAGCGGAATCACATCCGACAATACCGCACTCAAACTGGCCTGTGGATAAAAATAGGTATCCCGTTCCACGGGCATACTGGAGTTACGGTCTACCCGACCGGAGATATCCAGGAACAGGAAATTTTTATAGCTCAGATCCGTCATAAAAAAGGCGCTGAGCATTTGCCGGGCCGCACGGTAATTGGTAGCGTTATCAATCGACTTAACAGAATTCTGGAGATTATAAACGCCCGGAAGTACCAGCCCTCCGGAAGTATGCGCGCTGTTACTCTCATAACGGATGTTCTGTATATTGGCGCCCAGCGTTGTTTTCCAGGCAAAGTTGCTATCCAGTTTGGTACTATGATTCAGCAACAGGGAGTTATTCGCCTGACTATACCGGTTACCGGATTCGGCATAGGCGCCTACCTGGTTAAAATCGGCGCCATAGTATAACCCTGAAACAGGGTAGTTGGTATGCGTATTGGTAAAGTAGCCATTAATGGCCGTTTTTAGCTGCATATCCAGGTGATCGTTCAAGCGATAGGACAAAGCAGCGTAACCGGTTAATACATCCTTATAAAAGGCCTTTTCGTATTCATACGCATTGAACCAGGGATTATTGTAGCGGGTATACTCTACCCATCGTTGTTGCACCCCTTCTTTCCCCGGATACCAGTATTGCCGGAGATTGGGATCACGGATATCAAAATTGCTGCCGCCCCAGATTAATAGTTCATAGATCGGACTTTCCGGTCCGTATGAAATTTGCGGATAGTTGGGTGCGTATTGTTTGTTGTACGACAACTGCGCCTCTACCCGGGCTTTTTTACCCAGCTTATACCCGCCGGACAACATGGCGGTGGTGATACCAAGATGGGTGTTGGGAATGCTGCCCCGCTGATTCAGTTGGGTGACCGAGAGGCGGAAATCGCCGGGGCCGTTGTTGCCCGTGACCGCAATATTATTAGTAGCCAGGATACCTGTACGGAGAAAGTCTTCCAGGTTACGTGGATTCTTAGATACCCATGGCAGCGGGATCAGTTGTCCGTTGGCATCGCGGGGGCTATCCCACTGGGTGATGAGCTGGCCTTCGAACCGGGGGCCCCAGAGGTTATAGTCGTAGTCGTAAGTGCCACCGCCCTTTCCATCTACGAAGGCGTATTTAAAATAGTCGCCGGGACCGTAGCTATGTTGCGCATGGGGCATGGCTACCGCGCTGCCCTGCAACTCTGTAGTGGAGTTAATGGACACTTCAAATCCGCGTCTGCCGCTGCTTCCTTTTTTTGTGGTGACCTGAATCACACCGCGTGCACCTTCCTGTCCGTATAATGCGGCGGCAGCGGCGCTTTTCAGCACCACCATGGAGGCAATATCTTCAATATTAATATCCCAGGAGTCGGAGTTGACGGGTACGCCATCTACTACGATCAGCGGTTGTTTGCCGCGGAGATACAGTTGTGGATCATTGTACAGGTAGCGGGAATTACTGACAGCCAGGCCGGCCACTTTTCCAAAAAGGGAGCTGTAGGCGTTGGCTTCGCGGGCCTTCACCATTTCGGTGCCTTCAATTTTTATTTCCTGAAGGGCATACCCTACGGCGCGGGATTCTTTTCGTATACCCATGGCCGTTACCATCACTTCATGCAGGTCTTTAATACGCTCCGGCGGTGCATTTTGCAGGGAAGTGTCTATTGCTGCAGCATGACGTACCACCGCAGAAATTACGACCAGTTTATTATCGAGGATACGATACGTGAGTGAATCTCCCAGCAACCGGCTGAGGGCGGTGGCCAGCGTAACATGCCGTACTTTCAGGCTTACCGGCGCAGTGGGCAGCAAGCGGCTGTTATACAGAAAGCGGTATCCACTCTTTTCTTCGATGGTGGTCAGTATTTTTTCCATACGGACCTGCCTGAAAGAAAAGCTGAATTTCTGCTGTGCTGTGGCATAGTTGGTTACCAGCATAGCGATAAGCATGCAAATCACTATAAGCGACTTCATATCTGAACGCGGTTGGGATAATTATCACCCTGCTTTCTTAATATATATTTCTGATCCTGATTGATAAAACGTAAATGGTGTTGCAATTTGCAGGGCTTTCAATGCCTCTGTTACATTCTCTTTCTGAAAGACGCCGTTGAATAACTCTTTTTCAAGGGAAGCGTCCTGTATATGAATATTCACATTATACCAGCGTTCCATTTCTTTTGATAAGGCGGCAAATGTTTTATTCTTAAATATAAGTTGGTTGTGTATCCAGGCCGTTTCATCGCAGGAGTTGCTGTTGGCATCCAGCGGGAAAGCGGCTACCGTCATTGGTTGTTGTTGGAGGCTGTCCGGAGCAGCGGCCGACCAGACCGTTACTTTTTGTCCGGGTACCAGTTGCAGTGGCTGTGGTTGCCGGGTGGTAGCCACGGCTACTTTACCGGACAACAGTACCAGTTCCAGTTGCTGATCTTCCGTATAGGCTTTCACGTTAAAGGTGGTGCCCAATACCTGTACCGTCATATTGCCGGCATGTACAATAAAAGGTTGTTGTTCCTGCTGGCTCACGGTGAAGAAAGCTTCTCCCTGGAGAAATACTTCCCGTTTGCCATGTGCGAATCCGTCGCTATAACTCAAACGGCTACTGCTGTTGAGCCAAACCGTAGTCCCATCGGGTAGTTGTACACTGGAGCGTGCCCCCTTGCGCATCACGATGGTATTACTTTCGGGATGGGTAGTGGTATGTTTTATGGGAGATGGACGGAATATAAAAGTGGCGGCAATGACTACCGCGGCTAAAACGGCGGCAGCAATTACCCAGCGGGGGAAAAAGCGAATCACTTTACCGGTTGGTGGCAGGGTGTCAGCAGGCGTTGCTTCCGGTGCTGTTGCCGGTGCATTCATGGCAGCTTCCAGTGCGGCCCAGCTGTTGCCGGCCCACTCCTGGCTGTTAGCGGGAGGTACTGATTGTGTTGCATTAACCACCTCCATCACAAAACCGTCTTCAGGATGGTCTTTCAGCCATTGCTGCAGTTCCTGCAGCTCAGCTTCCGTGGCCTCCCCTGAAATTTTCCTGGCTAATAGTAAATCGATTCTTTCTTCCATTAATGTAATTACTGTATCAAGGACACCGTTTTCGGCAAAAACCCCCAAAAAAGCGTTTATAATTTGGATAAATGCCCCGCTTTTCGCTGTTCACCGGTGCAAAGATATATTTCCGCGCTGATTTTCCGAATGGCAATGGTGAGCTGGTTCTCTACCGTTTTAACAGATAGATGCAGGATTTCCGCTACCTCCCGGTATTTAAGTCCATCTTCCTTAATCATTTTAAAAATCACCTGGCATTTGGGCGGGAGACTGGCAACGGCGCCTTCAATGCGTTTGCGCAATTCGGCGGTGATGAGCTGTTGTTCAGGATCGGTGGTAAATTCCAGCGATACTTCCGACACCGTGTCTATGTCCACATGCTGCCAATCCTTATTGCGACTAAAATAACTGGAGATACCATTGCGCACGCCTACATACAGGTATACGCGGAGATTCGCTATTTCATGAATGCGCTGCCGCGAACGCCACAGGTTCATGAATACATCGTTCACCACTTCTTCCGCAATAAATTTGCTTTTTATGTATACAAATGCGAAGTCGAGCAGCTGTGGCGCATGTGCCAGGTAAAATTCCCGGAAAGCCAACTGGTCACCCTCGTACTGAATACGACGCAACAAATCATCCATAGCGATTTATAAAAATTCTGGTCTACACAATATAAGCATGCTCCGCCAACTTTTTACAATATTTTATTCGCCCCTCCCGGAAGCCATGCGGGCGCATATTACATTATACTTGCCGCTTTTTCTTAATTTTAATGTTTTCTTATTTTTAACTTTCCAGCAAACACATCAACCCGGCGTAATATGAAAGAGAATAAATACGATGATCCGTCTTTCTTCGACCGCTACAGCCAGATGGCCCGTTCCGTAGATGGATTGAATGCAGCGGGAGAATGGCAAACTTTCCGTGCTATGTTACCTGCATTACGCGATACCAGCGTGCTGGATCTGGGCTGCGGTTTCGGCTGGCATTGCCGGTATGCACGGGAACAACAGGCCGCCATTGTAGTAGGCGTAGATATTTCAGAGAAGATGCTGGAACGGGCCCGGCAAACAACACCCGATCCCGCCATCACCTACCTGCAACAAGCCATGGAAGATATTGACTTTGTCCCCGGCTCCTTTGATGTAGTCATCAGCTCCCTGGCATTGCACTATGTAGCCGCTTACGATGTGGTATGCCGCAAGGTATTTAACAGCCTGCGTTCCGGTGGCACCTTTGTATTATCTGTGGAACACCCGGTGTTTACCTGCAATGCGGCGCAGGACTGGTACTACGATGCCGCCGGCAACCGCCTCCACTGGCCGGTAGATCATTACCAGGCGGAAGGACAACGGCAAACGCGGTTCCTGGATACAGATGTAGTAAAATACCACCGCACTGCGGCTACCTGGGTGAATAGCCTGCTGGAAGCCGGCTTCCGCCTCCGGTATCTTTCAGAACCAACACCCACTCCGGAAATACTGGCACAATACCCCGAAATGCAGGATGAGACCCGCCGTCCCATTTTCCTGATGATGGCGGCCGACAAACCATAAGCATCCTTTTTTCCATCTTCCTAAAAAAATATTATTTTTAATACCAAATGGTATATTTTTGTACCAGCCAAAGCGTATCATATGAACAAAGCAGAGAAAACAAAACAGTTTATTGTGGAAATGACCGCGCCGGTATTCAATGAAAAGGGCTATACCGGCACGTCTCTGAATGATATGACCAATGCTACCGGGTTAACAAAAGGAAGTATTTACGGCAACTTCGCTAATAAAGACGAAGTAGCCCTGGCCGCATTTGATCATAACCTGCAAAAAGTAGGCGCGATCATCCGGCAGGAAATGGATAAAAAAACCAGCGCGCGGGATCAACTGATGGTATATGTACATGTGTACGAAAACTTTCTCAAACATCCCTTTCCACCAGGCGGCTGCCCTATTCTTAACACCGCAACAGAGGCAGATGATACACACCCCCTGTTAAAACAAAAGGCCGCAGACGCGATACAACGATGGAAAAATACGATCATAGGTATCATTGAAAAAGGTATACAACAGGGAGAATTCAACAAAAACGCCCCTGCAGAACAAACCGCACTGACCATGATCGCCCTGATTGAAGGATGTATTATGATTGCCAAATTAACCKGTAAAATGAATTACCGGAAAGCAATTATGCAGTCCGTTGAAAAAGTGATCGACGAATTATAACCCATATTTTTTCTCTATAAATATACCGATCGGTATATTAACTCACACCAATGAAACGGACCATATTGATCATAGCGGTCATCACCGCAGCTATCATGGAGCTGATAGACACCTCCATTGTAAACGTAGCTTTGTCGCATATGAGTGGCAACCTGGGCGCCACCCTGGAAGACACTTCCTGGGTTATCACAGCCTACGCTATTGCCAACGTAATTATTATTCCCATCACCGGCTTCCTGGCAGGCAAACTGGGCAGACGCAACTATTACATCGGATCTATCATTGCCTTCACCTTCTTTTCCATGATGTGCGGACAAGCCACCAACATTTGGGTACTGGTGGCATTCCGTTTCCTGCAAGGCATTGGTGGCGGCGCCCTCCTCTCCGTATCACAGGTCATCATCTTTGAACTGTTTCCCAAAGAGAAACGTAATGTTGCCAGCGCCCTGTTTGGCGTCGGCGTGTTTATTGGTCCCACGATAGGCCCTACACTCGGCGGCTATATCACCGAATTTTATTCCTGGCCCTGGATCTTCTACATTAATATACCTATCGGTATAGCAGTAGCTGCCATTTGTTATGTGCTGCTACAGGAACCCCATGAAAAAACAGCGGATAGTAAAATCGACTGGACAGGTATCGCACTACTGGCACTGGGTGTAAGCGCTTTGCAAACCGTACTGGAACGCGGTGAAACTGACGACTGGTTTGAAGCGCCCTATATCACCTGGCTCACCGCCATTGCTACTTTATGTATTACCCTGTTTATCTGGTGGGAACTTCGTATCCAGCATCCGGTAGTGAACCTGCGGGTGCTTAAAAGCCGCAACCTCAGTATTGCAGCCGTGCTCACCTTTGTATCAGGAATGGGTATATTCAGCTCCGTATTTCTTACCCCGGTATTTGCCCAACGACTCCTGAATTTTACCCCACTGCAAACGGGCATGCTATTGCTACCCGGCGCCTGCCTCGCCATTGGTGGCCTCATCATCTCCGCCCGCCTGTTGCAACGTGGTGTGTCTCCTCTCTTTCTGATAGTAGCCGGCATGGGGCTGTTTATACTCTTCAGCTGGCAGATGTCGCAATTAAATCAGAACGCCACTGCCGCAGATATTACCGTGTCGCTTATCTGGCGCGGCGTAGGATTGGCGCTCGTCACCGTACCACTCACCACACTGGCCGTATCGTCACTGCCTATAACGGACATCCCACAAGGCGCGGCACTCAATAACATGATGCGACAACTCGGTGGCTCCTTCGGCATCGCCATGGTAAATACCTATCTCGCCAACCGCAACGCCCAACACCGTTATGACCTGGTGAGTCACTTACATACTGACAACCCCGCCGTAGTAGCCCGCCTCAATGGATACACCCAATTCTTCCTAAGCAAAGGTGCGGCACTCACAGACGCCCACGGCAAAGCCCTGAAACTCCTGGACCATACCGTTACCCGTCAAAGTACCCTACTCAGCTTCAGCGACACCTTCCTCCTGGTAGGCATTATATTCCTGGTAACACTCCCCCTGCTTTTCATGGCTTCATCCAGGCAAAAATCAGCAGCACCAGTAGTTATAACGGATCATTAATCTATCACAACTGCCATATTCATGCAGCACAAATTCATTATCTTAGTATAAAAAAATGCATCGTCTGTTTTACCTCTTCATCGGGCTACTCATCCCCTCCCTCACTGTATCTGCACAAACACCTACAGATGCTGTGAAAGCAGCGGTTACCCAATTGTTTACCGCCATGCGCAACGCCGACAGCACCGCTCTCAAAGCCTGCTTTGCCCCGGATGCCCGGCTTCAGTCCGTGACCACCAAAAGCAAAGATGTACAAACTACCAGCGTCGACGAGTTCGCCTCCATCATTGGAAAACTGCCTGCCAATGCCGCCGATGAACGCATCGAATTTGGCAACATCTCTATTGATGGTACCATGGCATCTGTATGGACACCGTATCGCTTTTATTTTAAACAACAATTCCACCATTGCGGCGCCAACTCCTTCCAAATGGTACAACTGGATGGTAAATGGAAAATCCAGTATATCCTGGATACCAGACGCATGGACGACTGCGGCGCAGAAAGTGCGGCTAAATAACGCTTCCCGAAAAAACCAACCATTCTCCCCTATTTGCTTTTCTGTTTTGCATCAACAGAATAATAACCTACTTTTGCCCCATTATGGTTTATTCCTGTCCACTCCGGCCAGTAATAATTAAAAGGGAATCAGGCGTAAATCCTGAACAGTCCCGCTGCTGTAAGTCTCAACTAATGCAAAGGCATCACTCTTGACCACTGTTGTTCATTCAATGGGAAGGTCGCCAGAAGCAGAGACAAGTCAGAATACCTGCCATACCATTCATTTTTGAGCTTTCGTGGAATGAAGCTTAGGGATACATGCAAGCTACAGGCAATGCCTGTACCATATGCTTTCCTAATTATTTTTTCTTCGGTCGAAGGCTGTTGATGAAACATTAACAGAGAAAAAAATTTATGCAATTCACTGAACAAATACGTTCACTGATAAGGGGATGCTTATGTCTGATGGGATTCATCATCTGGCCATTCACCTTCATTACAGCGCAACAAACAGATACCACTACCACTCATCTGAAGGAGGTATCCGTTACTGCGCCCCGGTCAGGCAAGGAAATAAGCCCCGGACAAAAAATGCAGGAAAAAGAACTCAGCAGGCTGGGTACTCATTCTGTTGCCGATGCCATCCGCTTCTTCTCCGGCGTGCAAATCAAAGATTATGGTGGTATAGGAGGCCTCAAAACGGTGGATATCCGCAGCATGGGATCTAACCACACCGGCGTATTCTACGATGGCATAGAGCTGGGCAACGCCCAAAACGGACAGGTAGACCTGGGCAAATTTTCATTGGATAACATGGAAGAAATTGCCCTGTATAACGGACAAAAAAGTAACATCTTCCAACCGGCCAAAGACTTTGGCTCCGCAGGCTCCATTTATTTAACATCTCTCAAACCCAAATTTGCACCCGGTGAAAAAAGCCATGCAAAAGCAACCATAAAAACAGGCTCCTTTGGGCTGTTCAACCCTTCTATTCTCTGGCAACAAAAAATCAGCAAACATACCGCCCTTTCCTTCAGCAGTGAATGGATTAATGCCACCGGCAGATATAAGTATACTTATAAAAAATTCAACGACCAACACGTCCTCCTATACGATACCAGCGACTACCGCAGGAATAGCGATGTAAATGCCGTGCGGGTGGAAGCCGGACTCAACGGCACTATCAAAGGCGGTGAATGGAATACAAAAGTGTACTATTATGAATCCGCCAGAGGACTTCCCGGCTTTATTGTAAATGGTGTATTTGGCCACATAGATCGTTTGTGGGACAAAAGCTTTTTCGCTCAATCCTCTTTCAGGAAAGAAGTGACACCACGTTATAGCATCCTGCTCAACGGGAAATACGCCTACGACTATACGCATTACAAAACGCAGGATACCGCACAGTTTCCGGTAAATAATCACTACTACCAATACGAAATGTATTTCTCGCTGGCGCAGCAGTATGCCCTCACCAACTGGTGGACCATCTCCCTGTCCGGCGATTTTCAATGGAATAAATTAAACGCCAGCCTGGACAGCTTCAGCTATCCCGTCAGGTACACCACCCTCATTGCCGCGGCATCTGCAATGAATTTCAAACGGTTCAGCGCACAGACCAGCCTGCTCACCACCCTCGTGAAGGAAACGGTGAAAGTCAACACCGCAGCACCGTATCAACAAAAATTCACGCCGGCCATTTTTATTTCGTGGCAGCCTTTACCAACACCAGACCTGAAAGTGCGTGGATTTTATAAACGTATCTTCCGCATGCCTACTTTCAATGACCTCTACTATACGGCAATCGGCAACCACCTGCTAAAACCGGAGTTTGCCACACAATACGATGCAGGCATCACCTGGAATAAAACATTTACCGGTAAATGGCTGTCAATAGCAAACGTAGAAGTAGACGCCTATTACAACGAAGTAACCGATAAAATTGTAGCCATCCCCGGACAAAACCAGTTTGTATGGACCATGATGAACCTGGGCAAAGTAAAAATTAAAGGCCTCGATGCTAAAATCAGCGGCAGCTGGCCTATCACACAACAACTGCAACTCAACACCAAAGCCACTTATACCTTCCAGCAGGCATTGGATTATACCAATCCGATGGATGGCTTTTATGGGCAACAGATTGCTTATATTCCCCGACATAGCGGTACGCTACTCCTCGCGGCCGACTATAAATCATGGGAAGCCAATTACAGCTTCATCTACACTGGGGAAAGATTTAACGGCAAAGACAACGCCGCAGAAAACTACGTACCTGCCTGGTACACCAGCGATGTTTCTTTTGGCAAACAATTTCAATATAAACGTATACACGTTCACGTTACTGCACAGGTAAATAACCTCGCAAACCAGTTCTATGAAGTAGTACAAAGCTATCCCATGCCGGGTAGAAACTACCGCTTCATTGTAGCTGTTAACATTTAATGGCATTCATCATGATGAAACAAGCAAAACATATCTTACTCCTGGCTGTTGTTGTTGGCGCCGCCATCAGCTGCAGAAAGGAAAACACCATTGTGCAACCGGTGATCACACCGGTAACCACACCGGAACCCAATGCACCTTATGTAGGCATGTACCTGCTGAATGAAGGCAATATGGGCAGCAATAAAGCCTCCCTCGATTATTTCGATTATACCACCGGCATTTATACAAAAAATATATATGCCGAAAGAAATCCAACGGTAGTAAAAGAATTAGGAGATGTGGGTAACGACATCCAGATCTATGGCAGCAAACTATACGCCGTTATCAACGTATCCAACAAGGTAGAAGTGATGAACGTAGCCGATACCAAACGCCTCGGAAAAATCGATATCCTCAACTGCCGCTATATCACCTTTGCTAACGGTAAAGCCTATGTGAGCTCTTACGCAGGGCCGGTAAAAATAGATGGTGCCGCTCCCATTGGCTTTGTAGCAGAAGTAGATACCGCCACCCTGCAGGTAACACGGAAAGTAATTGTAGGCTACCAACCGGAGGAAATGGCAGTGGTAAATAATAAATTATATGTGGCTAATTCCGGTGGCTACCGCGTGCCTAATTATGATCGCACCGTTTCTGTCATTGACCTGCTCACCTTCACCGAAACAAAAAAAATTGATGTGGCCATCAACCTCGATCGGCTGAAAGCGGATAGTGAGGGCGACTTATACGTGACTTCCCGCGGCGATTATCGCAGTATTCCATCGAAGCTGTTTGTGATTGATACCAAAACAGATGCGGTCAAAAAAACGTTTGATATCGGCGCCAGTAACCTCTGCATCGCCGGTGATACCGCTTTTGTATATGGCTCTCAGTTCAGCTATAATACCGGCAAATGGACCGTTTCCTACAACATGATCAACGTAAAAACAGAAACGTTGCTCAATACCAACTTCATTACAGATGGCACAGAAAAATCCATCAGAATGCCTTATGGCATTATTGTGAATCCTGCCACCAGAGACTTTTTTGTAACAGATGCCAAAGATTATGTGTCTTTCGGCACCCTATACTGCTTCGATAAAACAGGGAAAAAGAAATGGTCAGCCGTTACCGGAGATATCCCCGGTCATATGGTTTTCGTGAAAGCAAATAAATAATCACACTAATCAACTATTATGAAAAGAAGATTTCTACTCGCAGGTATGATTACGGCTATGATAGCCGCCAGTTGCTCCAAAAGCAAAGATCAGGCAGTAACACMGGTAGATCCGGAACCAACCGGCCCCTTTTTAAACAAAGTCACTAAAGTTTTTGAATACTTCCCTGCACCCGGACAATTTATCAATGACCTGCCCACCTGGAATAAAGGCGACGACGATAAAAAAATGGCAGCCCACGCACTGGATGCGCTGTCGCAGGCAAACGGTATGATTTCACTCGGTGGCTTCGGTGGCTACGTAGTCATGGGCTTCGACCATACCATCAAAAATGTACCTGGTCAATACTCTTTCGTTGTATTGGGCAATGCTTTTGCCAATTTCGGAGAACCGGGCGTCATCTCCGTTTCCGTTGACAAAAACAAAAACGGATTACCAGACGACGAATGGTTTGAAATTGCCGGATCTGAGTACAACAGCTCCAAAACAATTAAAAACTACCAGATCACTTACTATAAACCAGATACTACCAAGGCTCCTACTCCAGATCCGGATGATAATTATACCAGCGATAAGAATTACATCAAATGGAAAGATAACCAGGGCGGTAGCGGGTATCTAGCGAAAAATATCTTCCACGACCAATCCTACTATCCACAGTGGAAAGGCGACAGCATCACGTTTACCGGCACTAAACTTTCTGCTGCCAATGTTAAAAATACCTCCAGCGATCCAGGTTCACCTTACTATGTATCTCTTCCTTTTTCCTGGGGCTATTCAGATAACATGCCTAATGACGATCCTGATGCGAGAATTAAAATCGACTGGGCAGTAGATAAAGACGGTAACCCTGTAAAACTCACCGGTATCGACTTTATTAAAGTACAGACTGGTCAACGTGCAGAAGCCGGTTGGTTGGGAGAAATTTCTACAGAAGTAACAGGTGTAAAAGATCTCAATCTAAAATAAATGATGACCATTTCTATGAACTAACACCTCAAATACCCAAAAAAGGCGGGATCACAACATGATCCCGCCTCCTCATTTGTTCCGTTTAACTATTGATGGGCACCGGATGTTTATCATCCCCAATCGCCACCAGGCTGAAAGTGCCTGATATAGCCTTCTCCCGGCTATCAGAATACATCTCTTCTATATACAATTCCACCAGCACCTTTAAGCTGGTATTGCCTACTTCCGTTACTTTACCAATTAATTCCACAATCGTACCGGCAGGAATGGGCCGCGTAAAATCTATTTGTCCGGAGGATACCGTCACCATTTTTTTACGGGAAAAACGGGTGGCTGTAATGAACGCCACTTCATCCATGAGCGACATGGCAGTGCCACCAAAGAGGGTGTCGTAATGGTTGGTTGTGCTGGGAAATACGGCTTTGAATATACGGGTCTCTGCTTTCAGCATTTTTTCCTGCATCGTCATTTTGGTATTGTTTTTAATAGTGATAAAAGAGTATCCACGCTCTTATACATATATCACAATACTTTAACGGAAGGAAGGAGAAAGGAAAAGGCAGCAGGCTATTATTATTCACAGGCAGGCAGTTAGCCAGCTAGCTGTTTTAAAAAAGACTACTATCAAAACCTGACCTGCCTCAATCCGCGAAAGCAATGTCAAAGTGAAGTAAAGGCAGGTCTCCTGGCTCGTTTTGCCGGCAAATACCTTCCCATTCCCGGAGCGGAACAGTGGCATCTTATTTACCGGTTGCAGTATAATGAGCTGCGCAAAACTTACAGTTGCGGGACAGCCTGTGATTTACACACAGTTCCCTTTTAATCCCGCCTTTCGGCGGAAACCAATACTTGCTTCGATGGTAATACGTAAAGAACCGTGGCGAAGATAGTAAATCCAGCGGATGTTGTCTTCCCCAGAAAATTCCGGAAAATTTATCGCCAATTGCTTATTTTAGCTTTAAATAACAATGCCAGTGGGTAATGAAGAAGCGGTTCTGTTGAAGAAACTGCAGCAAGGGGATGCAGCAGCATATATCACATTATACAACCAATACTACCCCTCACTTTACACCTACATACTCCACTTTGTTAATATTCCTGCTTTTGCAGAAGATGCACTACAGGAAGTATTTATAAAGATATGGGAGATCAGGGAGCGTATCAATCCGGAATTGTCCTTCAGTGGATACCTGTATCGTATTACCCGTAACCAGGTATTTAAATCGTTAAAAAAGATTACTGCCGATGAAACGCTGCGCCTGCAGGTGATGCAGGAATTACAACGGCAAACAAATGATGCAGACACCAGTCTGATATGGAAGGAGTATGAAGCATTATTGCTGGAAGCCATCCGTCAGTTGCCCCCACAGCGACAAAAGGTATTCAGGTTATGCCGGGAGGAAAGCAAAAGCTACGAAGAAGTAGCCATAGAACTGGGTATCTCCCGGAATACGGTGAAGGAACATATGGTCATGGCCATGAAAAGTATCCGCTTTTATTTTTATACTAACGCAGATGGGTTGCTTCCCCTCTTCCTGCTATCGGGTTTTGTCATCACCCAACCATAGCAAAAAAATATTTTCATCCCCACCCACCCTATTAGTCGTTTTTCGGATAGTATAGATATGTCCACCGAAAAAAACGACGCGTATAATGAGGAATTACTCCTCCGCTGGCAACAGCGGACGTGTACGCCTACGGAAGCCATTGAACTAATGGACTACCTGCGGCAGGACATGTCGAACCGTACCCTGTTAAACGAATTACAAGCCGCTTTCCGGCAGGTAACGCCCGAGGCGGCACCACCGGCAACTCATGCGGGCGACAGGGTCAGGAAGGCGCTTTTAAAGCATATACAGGCCACCCCGGTGGTGCCAGTGCAGCCTGGAGGCAAATACCGGATGCTTAAACTGGCCGCAGCAGCAGCCGTTTTGCTGGCGATAGCCGGCCCGGTTACCTACCGGTTCTGGCATCCTCATCACCCGGCAGCCCCGGCAGCCGATAGACCGGTATTCGTAGTCAACGGTACAACACCCAACAAAGCGGTACTGACCCTGGCCAACGGAGAAACAATTGTACTGGACGAAAAAGGCATGCAGCAACTGGCCCAACAAGGCAATATCCGGACAAACAACGGACAACTGATATACGAAAAAACAACCGGCGAAACCGCCACTCCACAATACAATACACTCACCACCGCCGCCGGCGAAAGCTTCCCGCTGGTACTGGCTGACGGTAGCAAAATATGGCTCAACGCCTCCTCATCCATCCGTTTCCCCGCCACCTTTGCCGGCGATGAACGCAAAGTAACACTCACCGGAGAAGCCTATTTCGAAATTGCACACGATGCACACCGGCCTTTCCGCGTACAAACAAAACAAATTACAGTCGACGTACTGGGTACACACTTTAACATCAACGCCTACACAGACGAAGCCACGGTGAATACCACCCTGCTGGAAGGCGCCGTAAAAGTAAACAGCGATAAAGGCAGCCTCCAACTGGCGCCCGGAGAACAGTCGCAGACCAACAGCAATGGCAACCAAAAAAGAATAACCGGTATCAACACCGATGAAATTATTGCCTGGAAAGAAGGCTACTTCCGCTTCGAAAACGCAGACCTCACCACCGTGCTCAAACAATTTGCGCATTGGTACGATCTCGAAGTAGTATACGAAGGCCCGGTAAAACCAAGGAAATTCTTTGGTATGATCAGCCGCCGCAGCCCGCTGCTGAATGTATTAAAACTATTGGATGCCAATAATGTAACATATAGCATAAACGGAAAAAAACTGATTGTCAAAGGAGAAGAATAACCAACTACTGATTAGCAAATGAACAGTGACAACAACCGATGAGCGGCACTAAAGCCAGAGTACAGTTGAAGAAAAACGATAGAAAACTTAACAACCAATTATCTAAATCAAAATCAGCACAAGTATGCGATTAAGTACTGATGCCTGTACCCGGTATGATAACTACCGGCGCTCCACCAAACGTCTGAAAGCCAGTAAGCTGCTGGCCTTGTTCTGCCTCGCCACTGGTATGCAGGTGCAGGCGGCTAAATCACAAAACCAGGTGGTGAACCTGTCGCTTAAAAACGCCACTGCCAAAGATGTCTTCCGGGAAATCAACAAACAAACCGGACTTAATATCCTGGCGGATGAAGCGCTACTGGAGAAAAGCGGCAGAAGCAATATTGAGGTGAAAAACATGACGGTCAATGATGCCCTGAATATTTTCATGCGCAACCAACCACTCTCCTACAGCATTGAAAACGGCGCTATCATCGTCAAAAACAAAACAGCCACACAACCAGCCAGCACACCACCGCCACCGGTAGAAATTCATGGCACCGTTACCACCGCCAAAGGACAACCACTCCCCGGCGCTACTGTTACCGTAAAAGGTACCAAACATGGTGCGGTGACTAAATCGGATGGTAGCTTCAGCATTTCCGCTAATCCCGGTGAAACACTGGAATTCTCCATGGTAGGCTTCAAACCCTGGTCCGTAAAATTCGATGGCAGCACCACCGCTTTTAAAGTAGTACTGGAAGAAGATGTGTCCAACCTGACCGACGTAGTGGTAGTAGGTTATGGTACCACCAAAAAGAAAGACCTCACCGGCTCTATCAGCTCTATCAGCAGCGATCAGATGAACAACGGCGGTGTCACCTCCAATGCCGCACAAGCCATCCAGGGCCGTGCTGCAGGTGTACAGGTGAGTCAGTCGAATGCGGCGCCCGGCGGACAAACCATTGTGCGTATCCGCGGTGGTAACTCCATCAAATCTACCAACGAACCCCTCTACGTAGTAGATGGTTTTCCTTCTGAAACCGGTAAAGATATCAACCCGAATGATATCGATGATATACAGATTTTAAAAGATGCCTCTTCTACCGCCATCTACGGCGCCCGTGGCGCTAATGGCGTAGTAATGATCACCACGAAAAGGGGTAAATCCGGCAGAGCAAACATCCAGTATGATGGCTACTACGGTACGCAACGTATCGTAAAGGAATACGATAAAATGAACGGCCTGGAGAACATGCAGGTCACCAATGCCAAAGCCATCGAAAAAGGACAACCTGCTTTCTATACAGCGGAAGACCTGACCAGTGGCCGGAACAACGACTGGTTCAAACTGGCTACCCGCCCCGGTATGGTACAAAGTCACAACATCAGCGTAAGTGGTGGTACACCGGAAGATCGCGTTTCCCTCTCCGGCAGCTACTTTAAACAGGACGGTGCCTTGAAAAACACTTCTTTCGAAAGATACTCCATACGTCTTAACTACGACCGGCAATTTTCCAAACGTTTTAAAATAGGCGCCAACGTATACGGATCACGCGCCTACACCAACTTCAAAACCTATGATGGTAACATCGTACCGTCTAACGTGATGTATGGTGTATTAACCGCGTCCCCTGCTATTCCTGTATACAATCCGGATGGTTCCTATGCCAGGTTCAAAGGAAGAGACAATCCACTGGCCTGGTTACTGGCACCTACCAACGACCGGTATGAAAATAAAGTAAACATCAACGCATATGCCGACTACCAGATCCTCGACGGATTTAACTTCCGTGTAAATGGCGGTACGGAATATACCACCACAAAAGAAGGTACTTACCTGCCCCGCGACCTGGTAGACGGTGAAAAAGTAGGTGGTAAAGCCAGCCTGAACGACCTGGCACTTACCCGTAACCTGATAGAAGCTTACTTTACCTATAAAAAAGTATTTAATCAGGTACATTCCTTCAACCTCGTAGCGGGTGTCTCTTATCAGACAGACAGATATTCCAGACACTATTCACAAGTACAGAAATTCAGTACAGATGCATTCCTGTATCATAACCTGGAGGCTGGTTCAGAACGCCTGTCCAGCATCAGCCTGGATGTACCTGTTCCCCTCGCCTCCGCCTATGGCCGCTTAAATTACTCGCTGAAAGATAAATACCTGGCCACCTTTACTTTCCGCCGGGATGGCTCCTCCAAATTTGGTGGTAACACGCGCTTCGGAAATTTCCCCTCCGGATCTATTGCATGGAGAGCCGGTGAAGAAGACTTCATCAAAAACCTGAATGTATTCTCCAACCTGAAAGTAAGAGCAGGATACGGTGAAACCGGTAACGACCGATTAGGCGAAAACGTCAACTATATCTACATGGCCCTCTTTGGACCTACCAATGTATCATTGGGCGCAGGTAGTGACAGCTACGGCGGCACGGTGATGACCCGCCTGTCCAATGAGAACCTGGGCTGGGAAAACACGGCACAGTGGGACGTCGGCGTGGATATGGGTTTCTTAAACAACCGCATTTCTGCTACGCTCGACTTCTACCGGAAGAGAACCAATAGGTTGTTGTTCGATATACCTATCGGCGACTGGAATGGCTTTCCCTCTCAAACCCTCAATGCCGGCACCGTTGAAAATAAAGGACTGGAATTAGCCATCACCACAGAAAATATTATCCACCACGCTTTTACCTGGAATACTACTTTAAACATTGCTTATAACAAACAGAAAGCAATAGACCTGGGTGGCCGCCCTTATGTGATCACGCAAACGGCTAACCTGTATGGCGGTCGCGGTATGGACTTTACCAAACTGGAGCCAGGACAGGAACTGAGTACTTTTTATGGCTATGTGTACGATGGCGTAATAAAAACCGGTGAAGCACATCCTGCACAGCCTAACTCAAAACCAGGTGATCCTAAATTCAAAGATATCAGTGGCCCTGATGGCAAACCAGATGGCATCATCAATGCCAGCGACCGCACCTACCTCGGTCATGCCAACCCGCATTACATCTATGGTATCAACAACAACTTTGCCTACAAAGGTTTTGAATTAAACATCTTCCTGCAGGGAGCTTTAGATTATAGCTTGTACAATGGTACCGCGTTGGTACTGGAATCAGGTCCTGGTAAAGCAGCGCTGAACAGATGGACCACCACCAACGAAAACACGGATATTCCCAGAGATGGATATGCTATTTCCTATGGTGGATTGATGAACTCCCGCTTCGTAGAAAATGCTTCCTATCTCCGTTGCAAAATGATTACACTCGGTTATAATATCCCCCTAGCTAAAACCTTTTTGAAGAGCCTCGCAGGTATCAAAGTATATGGCTCCGTACAAAACTTATTTACAATTACTAAATATACAGGATCAGACCCGGAAGTAAACACTAACCTGAACAGCAGCGGCAGCAATGCAAACCTTTCTTCCGGATTGGATTACACCGCCTTCCCTGCTTATCGCACCGTTACTGTGGGGCTTAAATTAAATTTCTAAACCTGTAAATTCCGGAACAAATGAAATACGCATATATCGCACTTACCACCTTACTGCTTGGCGCGACTTCGTGTAAGAAACTGGTGGAACCCAAAGTATATAGTTACCTGACAGACGACAATGCATTTCTCACCCTGAGCGATGCCAAAGCAGCCGTAAACGGTGTATACTCAAGACTAAAACAACCCAGCGGCAGATCTGATGCCTGGATGTACTACGCAGGTTTCCAGGTGACTATTTCAGATCTCACCACCGACATAGGTCACGCCAGCTCCGGTGGAGATGTAGGGCTGATGTCTGATTGCCAGTGGGCCCCCGCCAACACCTACTTAGCTTTTGCCTGGCAGCACCAATATAAACTGGTAACAGATGCCAACATTGCACTATACTATATTCCTAAAATGACCAGCATTACTGCTGAACAGAAAAATCAGTTCACCGGTGAACTCCGGTTTCTGCGCGCTCTGGGCTACGTGGATCTCACGGATGCTTTTGGTCCGGTCCCCCTGGTGACGGAAGAAACAGTAGCAAAAAACATCACCCAACCGGATTATGAAGCAGCTGTGCCTCCTACCCCTGTAGCAGAGATCAACAAACTGATCATCAGTGATCTGGAATTTGCTGCTCAGCACTTACCAGCCGATTACCTGAACAGCCCCATTTACAGTACAAATGATATTGGTCGTGCTACCAAAGGCGCTGCCATGTCATTACTCTGCAAACTATATATGCGCGAACTGCAATGGCAGAAAGCCCTGGACCTCACCACTGAAATCATGAAACTGGGCTATGGATTATATCCTTCTTATGCCGGGTTATTTGCGGAGAAAAATAAATGGTGTCAGGAAAATATCTTCAGTGCATTGGCCGATCCTCTCAATGATGCCGTAGAAATCATGAACCACTTCGGACCTATCAACAATCCCGTGGTAACAGACAGATGGCAATATTTCGCGGTGACCTGGCATTTCTGGAATTCCTTTGCCGACAACGACGACCGTAAACAAATGTTCTACTACGACTATATTGGTACCGATAAACTGCACTACATGCAGGCGCCAACCGGGCAAACCCAGCCACCTACGGGCTTCTACTATATGCCGGATGTAGCTACCACCAAATTCGCAGATCCTAAAGGTTCCACCACCTACTACGATGGACACGTATTCCCTATTCTGCGCTACGCAGACATCCTGCTATGCAGAGCAGAAGCGCTGAATGAGCTGAGTGGCCCCACCACGGAAGCTATTGGTCTGATCAATCAGGTGAAAGGCCGCTCTCATGCCACCGGATTAGGCAATGCAGGCACTTTCAGCAAAGAAACCCTTCGCAACGCCATCCTGCAGGAACGTGGCTGGGAACTGTTCTTCGAATGCAAACGCAGACAAGACCTGATTCGTATGAATAAATACGAAAGCATAGTAAATGCGTATCTTACTGAAGTAGGCAAAGTTCCAAGTATCAAAATCGCTACCGATAAGTATTTCCCTTATCCGCAAACACAAACAGATCTGAACAAAAGCCTCAGTAATAGTGGCCGTCGCCAGTAAATCATTGCACATTGATGAAAAAATGGAATAACATACAACGCCTGCTGCCATTGCTAACAATGGCAGCAGCGTTGTTCCTGCAAAGCTGCGGAAGTAACACCGCCGGTAACATCTCGGAAATCATACTTACACCCAAAGGACAAAATGCCCTCAAGGTAAAAGTAGATATTCAATGTACGGACACCGTAGATGCTGCGGTGGAATACTGGCCCAAAGGACAACCAACACTACGCACTACTACGCCACTATCTTTGCACCAGCTGCACCACACCATCGTACTCACCAACCTGCTGCCGGCAAAAAATTATGAGTACCGTGTGCGTACCGGCCATGATAAAGATCTTCAGGATAGTAAAATATATACTTTTACGACCACCGATTATCCCATGTGGATGAAAGATATATTCATCGTGGTTTGTCCGGATAGCACCGTATTACCCGCCAACTTCCGGACAGGCTATGTGATGGTATCCCGTCGCGATGATCCTGGCGTATTGTTCCTGTTAAATGCCAAAGGCCGTATTGTATGGTACCACCAGGTCAGCGGCACCGGGTTCAAAGTGGCTCGCTTTACGGACAACAATACCTTCCTTTCACTCCTCGGTGGCCCCGGCTATGAAACCAGCTACGGCGATGAAATACTCGAAGTTTCACTCACCGGCGATACGCTGGCCGATCTTAAAAAAGGACGGGATTTTGCACCTACCATCCACCACGAAATTTTATTGACGCCGAAAAATGAATTTGTGACACTTTGTGTGGAAGACCGTGTCACAGACCTGAGCAGCAAAGGCGGCAGCAAAACAGATACCGTGCGCGGCGACGGCATCCTCGTCATGGATAAACACGGCAAAACCATCTGGAAGTGGACAGTATTTGATGCGCTCAATCCCCTCGATGATAAAAATATCTTACAAGAGAAAAAAGACTGGATGCACGCCAATTGCATTGCTATGGATAAAGAGGGGAATTACCTCATCTCTTTCTATAACAATGGGCAAATTTGGAAGATAGATGCCCGCACCGGCCAGCGCATATGGACGTTCGGCAAAGGCGGCGATTTCGATATACCAGCAGCTGCCCTGTTTGATCAGGCGCATGCCGTGCATATCAACGAACATGGAGAATTGATGTTTTTCGACAATGGCGTAAGCAAAAAAACATCCCGTACCCTCTCCTTTAAAATCGATGAAGCCGCGAAGAAAGCACAACTCGTCATGGACACCAAACTGCCACCGGAAAACTTTAATGAAAGAATGGGCAGCAGCTATCTGGTAGGTGATACCACTTTATTATCTTGTGCAACTAAACGCAATACGGTTATCCTGACCAACTTACAAGGCACATTTCTCTGGGCAATGAGAACGGGCATGTCATCTTACCGGGCTTCTTTTATTCCGGCAGAAAGACTGGCCCCTTACGTTTCACAACCAGGTTATGTACACTAATGTCAACCAAAAAAAAGTAACACATGAGAAACTTAATAGTGATAGGTATAGCCAGCATCAGTGGGTTTGCCATTATTTCCTCCTGTGGCTCCGCGGTGGAAGGCAAGTCAGCCAAAGCTGCCACAACACCCGTTGAACAAGTGATTACCGCCGATACCGCGCTTATTCCACATGATCAATTCGGGGAATCGGTACGTTATGGCCGGGAACTGATGATGAATACCGCCGTTTTAATAGGCCCCGATGGCAGCGCAGGAAAATACCTGGGCAATAAAATGAACTGTACCAACTGCCATCAGGATGCCGGTACCAAAGCCTTTTCCTTTAACCTCATGGCGTCTCACGACCACTACCCGCAATACCGGGGCCGGGAAGGAAAAGTATTAACACTGGCAGAAAGAGTGAACAACTGCGTAACCCGCCCACATAACGGCAAACCACTGCCACTGGATAGTAAAGAAATGGTGGCGTTCCTCTCGTATTTTAAGTGGTTGAGTACTTTTGTTCCCAAAAATCAACCCTTCAAAGGTGCTAAAAACCTGACTGTCACTTTTCCTGATATCGCCGCTAACCCGCAACACGGGCAGTTGTTGTACCAGGAAAACTGTTCCCGCTGTCATGGTCCCAACGGCGAAGGACAATGGAATGCAGATAAAAGCACTTATGTATATCCGCCACTCTGGGGGGCTACAGCCTATCAGCCTGGCTCCAGCATGCACCGGGTGATCAAGCAGGCAGAATGGCTCAAAAACAATATGCCCTATGATAAAGCCATGCCAGGCAAACCTTTCCTCACCGATCAGGAAGCGATGGACATCGCGGCTTTCGTTAACAACGATGCCATTCACCCCAGACCCAATCCAAAAAGTTTCGATTATCCACATATCGCAGAAAAAGCTATCGACTACGACCATGGCCCTTTTGCAGACACCTTCTCTGTAGCGCAACATAAATACGGCCCCTATCAGCCTATTATCAGCTACTGGAAAGAAAAAGGCTGGAAGGCCGTGTATTAAAAGATGAGTTATTCATAAAAATGCCGCGGAGCCCTTATATTCTCCGCGGCATTTTTATGAATAGCCGTATCGACAAACTCGATCTTTCTGTTGGTGATTATTGTCCTACTTTTGCATTGACAGCACCTATAAATCAGAAGAAAACTTGAGACATGCCAGTTAGTAAGAATGAGACAGGATATACCCGCAAACAGGAAATAGTGAATGGTCTGATACATGGACTGGGCATAATATTTGGCGTGAGTGCGCTGCCAATGCTGGCAGGTATTGCCGCTACCCATAATAATACACCAGGCATTGTAGGCGCCTGTATATACACCTTCTGTTTTATATTACTCTTCACCAACTCCACCATCTATCATTTATCGCAGGAAGTGGCCATTAAAAAGCTATTCCTCGTATTTGACCATATCAGCATTTACTTTTTAATTGCCGGCACCTATACGCCGTTTTTGCTGGTGTATATGAATAATGCCTTCGGTATTACGTTGCTGTCGGTGTTATGGGGATTAACGCTGGTAGGCGTATTTTTTAAAACATGGTTTACCGGTAAATACGATATTGTTTCTACCATTATTTACCTTGCTATGGGCTGGATCATGATTGTAGGCGGACGGCGGTTTTTCGATACCCTGCCGTTACCAGTGATGATTATGCTGGCCATTGGTGGAGGATTATACACCATTGGGGTTATTTTCTATATCTGGGATAAATATACCTATACCCATGCCATCTGGCATTTCCTGGTACTGGCAGCGGCTATTTGTCACTATGTGGCGGTATTACTGGCGATGTAAATCATCAGCCGCTCAAACCCGGCTGATAGTTCTTTTCCGCCCACATCTTTTTCCGGAAGTCGGTGGGATTAATGCCAGTATGTTTCTTAAAGGTTCTGTTTAAATGGCTTTCGTCTGTAAAGCCCAGTTCGGCTACTATTTCACTCATGCGCATATCGCTGTACTGTAAACGTGTTTCCACCAGTTTCAGCTTATAGCGTGTCACGTACCGCTGTATGCTTTCGCCGGTTACCTTCTTCACATATTCACTTACATAATTTTGTGAGATGTTAAACCGCGCCGCCAGTTTATCGGACCGTAACATGTCAGGATAATAGATGTTCTGGTGTATGTAGCTCATTAAGTCGTTGGACTGCTCATTACTCACCATGGGCTTTTCCGGCTCCATTATCGCTACATTCCGCGCCACAATGGTGAGAATAGTATTCACCAGTTGCTGTACCACCTCGTTGCGGAGAGATTGCTCCCTCGGATACTCCAGGATCAGGGCATCTATCAGCGCCTTGATCACCGGTTTATCCGCTTCATTGCGCAGGATACAACCCGGAAAATGGTGGTTATTCAGAAAAACATATTCCAGCTTGCGGGCCCAGTCGCCCAGGTTACTATGGGAAGCACCGGTACGTTGTGCTTCCAGGTAAATGCCGTTAAAGCGGATAAAGAGGAAGGTCGTTCGCTCTTTTATCCGGGTATAATGCGTATCCTGGGGCATAAACAGGAACAGCTGCTCCGGCCCATACTCAAAGGTATGCTGGTTATTATGCAGGGTCCCCGTTCCCTTGATGATATACAACAGCTCAAAGAAGGTGTTCCGGTGCTGTCCCATCGGGCAGCTACCTTCTTCTATCATGATGATGTCAAATGGCTTAAATAGGTTCAATACTCTCATAACCTGATTTTATACAAAATGAACCCCTGTTCGTACAAGGGACCACCCACAAATTTATTGGAATTTTGATTCATCAAATCACAAAAACAAATTTATTCGATATGAAAGCAATCGTATTACAAGCCGTAGGTGGTGTAGAAAACCTGGTTATCAAAGATGTTCCTGTTCCTGCTATAAAAGACAATGAAGTACTGGTACATAACAAAGCTATTGGCATCAATCCGGTAGACAACTTCGTAAGAGCCGTTGAAGCAGCCCTGAACGCCTACGTACAGCCTGTTCCCGGCGAAGACATTATCCTGGGTTGGGATATCGCCGGCGAGGTGGTAGCAGTAGGTAAAGATGTCAAGGATTTCAAAGTGGGAGATGATGTATTCGGTATGGTGAACTTCGCGGGTCCTGGCAAGGCATATGCAGAATATGTTGCCGCTCCGGCCGGTCACATTGCACTAAAGCCAGCCCACACCTCTTATGAAGAAGCCGCCGCCGCCTCACTCGCTGCCCTCACCGCCTGGCAGGCACTGGTGGACTCCGCCAAAATACAGAAAGGAGAAAGAGTACTGATTCACGCGGCAGCCGGTGGTGTAGGGCACTATGCCGTACAAATCGCCAAACACTTTGGCGCCCACGTGATCGCCACCGCTTCTACCGCCAAAAAAGACGCCGTACAACGCCTCGGTGCAGATGAATACATCGACTACACCCAACAGGATTTTGAAACCGTTGCCAAAGACGTAGACGTGGTGATCGATGCGGTGGGCGCCCCCGGCCACCTGGAACGCTCCCTCAACACCGTGAAACCTAATGGCCGCCTGGTAAGCCTCCTCATACATTTCGACGATGCCCTAAAAGCTAAGGCCGCCGCCAAAAATGTATATATCGACCGCCTCACCGTGAAGTCCGACACCACCGGCACCCGCTCCATCGCCGCACTGCTGGCTGAAGGCGCCCTTCACTCTGACGTTTCTCACACCTATTCTTTTGAAGAAATGGGCAAAGCACATACGCAAGTGGCTTCCGGTAAAACGCAGGGAAAAATTGTGGTAAGAGTATAAGTACAGGGTTATAAAAAGATTTAACCTACCTGTCTACAGGTGGGTTAAAATCTTTTACCTGCACTCAAAAAAAAGCTGTTGCAGGCGCAACAGCTTTGTAACAAGTAGACAGCGAGTGTATATATACGAACATTACCAGAACCTGATATAAATAACCGACAACAACAATAAAATGGTGACGATTAGTATGACGGAAGATGGCTTCAGTTTAAACATCTCATAATCCAGCACAAAGGCTTTGTCGCTCACTTTCGGACCAGCCAGACTGATACCCACCATCACCAGCACCGTTGTCAGGAAAGACCATCCCAGGCTGATAAAGAAAGGAATCTCGTAGTCGCCGGCCGCATTGCGGAACGCACTGTACAACATCGTTTCGGGACCAAAAATCCGCACCGCCAGCTGATTGAAAAACAACGACGCCACAAAGCCGGTAATGATCCCTGCAATAGCGGCAGTGCCACTGGTACGTTTCCAGAACATCCCTAAAATAAACGTGGCAAATACACCCGGACTAATAAAACTGGAATACTTCTGCACAAAAGTATATCCGCCCGCACCACCAATGCCCAGCGCATCATTCCAGGTAAATATTACCCCAACAATAATGGCAACTATAATCGTCATTCTTCCAATCCATACCAACTGCTTTTCATCAGCGCCGGTATTGATATATTTCTTGTACACATCCAGCGTAAAAATAGTAGAAATACTATTTGATTTCCCGGCCAGCGAAGCCACAATAGCAGCCGTTAACGCCGCAATAGCCAAGCCTTTCAGGCCTGAAGGCAGCAAGGTAAGAATGGCTGCATAGGCGCCATCTTTATGTCCGCCTTCCAATTGAGGAAGATGTCCATGCTGATACAACACATACGCTACGATACCCGGCAACATTACAATCACCGGCATCAGTATTTTCAGTAAACCGGCAAATAAAATACCTGTGCGGGCGGTTTGCAAATCTGCCCCCAGCGCACGTTGCGTAATATACTGGTTACAACCCCAGTAGTTCAGATTACTGATCCACTGCCCCGCGATATACATCCCAAACCCAGGCAGAATCAGGTATTTATTAACATACTCCTGCGGCGCTGTAGCGGCAGGTTTCTTTAACATCATATGAAAGTGATCGGGCGCTTCCCGTATCAACACATTGAACCCGGCGAGTACATCTTTCCCAAAACCAAATTTTTCACTCACTACCGTTAAGGCCATATACGTAGTAGCCAACCCGCCTACAATCAACACACCTACCTGTATTACATCGGTATAACCAATTACTTTCATGCCTCCCAGGGTAATGATCACGGAGAAGATGGCCAATGCCACCATCACTTCATGAAAGTAAGCGCCACCCAATAGCCCGTTAATGGCCAATGCCCCCAGATAAAGAATGGAAGTCAGGTTAACAAATACATATAAGAACAACCAGAAAATAGACATGATCAATGCCACCGTTTCATTGTACCGGGTTTTCAAAAACTGCGGCATGGTATATATCTTGTTTTTGATATACACTGGCATCAGAAATACCGCCACAATAATCAATGCCGCCGCACCTACCCATTCATACACGGATACCGCAATTCCCACAAAAAAACCATCGCCGCTCATACCAATGAACTGCTCTGCTGAAATGTTAGATGCAATAATAGAGGCGCCAATGGCCCACCAGGTGAGAGAACCTTCTGCGAGGAAAAAATTTTTGGACGCACTTACCGCGCCTTTCTTCTTCTTTTTATAAATCCAATAACCATAGGAAGCAACAATAAGAAAATATAATGCAAATACCAGGTAGTCTTTTAAGACAAGTTGATTACTCATGAGTGGTTCGTGGTTGATCAGCAGTTGAATGACGTGGATATAAATACCTGGATGGAATATAAGACTTTCCCCCGTGGAAAAAATAAAAAAGGATTATCTGGTTGGATGTCATGTTGTATTACTGCGTGCACCCATCCCCGATAATCCTTTGTTGGCCTTCGCTACATCAGAATTTTAAAGTAGCAGGCAAATATTTGGCAACCAAATCTTCATAATAAGGTTTCAGCTCCTTCCAATTGGGCGGCACCGGACTCTTTGAATACAGGTCATATGGATTAAACAGGTCTACCCATTTAAACATTTCCACATCATGTGCATTCATCAGATGGCCGTAGGCATGCTCTTTKTGCTGCGGATAAAAAGAGTGATAACGCAACATATACAGTGCTGGTTCCGGCAAGTAATTCTTCATCATCTGATAAACATATTCATCGTGCCCCCAGCTCAGGTGTACATTGCTCAAGCCACAGTTAGGCTCATATACCCCGTATTTGGTATTGTAATCAGGATTGTTGATATCCGGATTATTTTTGAAGAATTCGTGGAAAACGATTTTGTCAGAAAATGCGCATCCTACCGGGAAGGTATCTCCTACTACTGCCCATTGCGGTTCTCCAAACAGGCATAATACTTTTCCCATATCATGAAACAACCCAGTTAATACCATCCAGTCAGGATGACCATCTGCACGGATTGCTTCAGAAGTTTGCAACAGATGCTGGAACTGGTCCAGATCTGTATCCGGATCAGAGTCATCTACCAGCTGGTTCAGGAAATTAAAAGCATCCCATACCGACATTTCTTTTTTATTGAAAGCAAGGAATTCCTGTTCTTTCTGCTTTACGAAAGCATACGACTGATGGGTATGATTCAGGCGATAAAACTCACGTACGGTATCTCTGGGCGGTTCCGCATAATTACGAAACTCATCCTTCGTTTTATCTTTATTGATGTTGGCAGGATCGGGATAGCGCTCCAGCAAATCATCTTCCCATTGATCGAGCGATTGGAGTGGTGCAGGGTTGGGCTGTCCATTGACGTTATCCATAATACAAGATTTTAGAAGTTCGTGGAAAAGAAGGAAATTATCCTGCTCTAAATATGCGATCTTTTTAAAAATCTTCCGCATAATAGAATAACTTTATTTACTTAACCGATTAAGTAACATAGGCTATTATATGGAAAATGTCACGATAAGGATGCTTGCGGAAAAACTGCAGTTATCAACTGCTACTATTTCCAAAGCGTTGAGTAACAGCCACGAAATCAGCGAAGAAACGAAACAGCGGGTGCTGGCACTGGCGAAAGAGCTCAATTATGTGCCTAATCCGTATGCCAGCAGCCTGAGAAAGAAGGCCAGCCATACCATTGCCGTAGTGATTCCGGAAGTAGCCGACAGCTTCTTTGCAGAAGCCATTAACGGCATAGAATCCGTTGCCCAGGAAAAAGGCTATCATGTACTGATTTATCTTACCCATGAAAATTCCGGGAAAGAACGGGGTATTCTGAAAGACTTTCAAAGCGGCCGGGTAGATGGGGTCCTTATTTCTGTCACCACAGAAACCGCTTCCGCCCCGCATGGACTGGATCAACTGGTAAAGGAAATACCGATTGTTTTTTTTGACCGGGTATGTGAAGATGTAACCGCCGCCAAAATCACCACTGATGATGCGACCGCCGCTTACAAAGCCACCAGTCACCTGGTAGCCGGTGGATGCCGGCATATAGGCTTGCTTGCTGCGTCTCCGCACCTGTCCATCAGCAACCGCCGCGCAGAAGGATTCCTGCAGGCACTGGCCGCGCATGGACTGCCGCAAAACAAAGCTGCTATCACTTACTGCTCTAACGACCACGCCGCCACGAAACAGCTGCTGAAAAAAATTTTCCGGGAACAACAATATGATGGCGTCATTGCCACCACAGAAAAACTGGCTACCGCCGTATATGAAGTGTGTGAAGAAGTAGACCTGCGTATTCCACAAGACCTGCAGGTGATTGGATTCTCCAATCTATCTACCGCCCGTTTTTTAAACCCTTCCCTCACCACCATCTCCCAACCGGCTTTTGATATGGGGAAAGCCGCCGCCACCCTGCTATTCAAGGCGCTGAAGAATAATAGCTTTGCCCTGTCTGAGCAGCAACAGGTGATTCCTTCCACACTGATTGTAAGGAAATCCACCACCGCTACCTGACCTCTGCTACCGCCCCGCGACTTTCAGACATTTGAATCACCGTTGCCTGTGGCCGCGCATGCTGGTATATCCAGCGGATACAATACCACATATTCCGGGGCTTCTCCATATCTACAATCAATGCGTTACGTGGTAAACTGCGCAAATCCGGCAATTCCGGAGCCATACCTTGTATTTCCTGCAATTGCCGAATCGCCATGGCCCCTACTGCACAAATGCCAATGATGGAAACAGTCAGGTGCCGTTTAGCTGCCACCGGAAAAGGTAAATGGGCGATTTCTCTTTTGAGCTGTTCCACCAACTCCATATAATGCAACTGAAACGCATAAGCATCATTCATCCGGTTCGGCAAAGTGGCAATGCCGTCCTGATAATCCTTGTAGATATCGAATAAGTCATTGATCAACTGAATCATACCACCCATCTGATACCAGCACTGCTGCTCTGGTTCCGATGCCCGGTCATCCAGATAAAAGTGGCAAAGCAACACTGCATATCCACCCTTTCTAAGCGTAATTTGCCGAATGTCTTCGTTACTGATGGCGGGATTGAATTGCTTCAGGGAGTCTATCTGCGACTGAAACACCCCCTTCTTCGCCTGTAGGTAGCCCGCTTTATCAGCAACTTCCCCACATAAGAACAGGTGCGCCTGCAGAAATAATTGCTCATCAAAAGAACCAGGTGTATAGGTTTCCGGTGAAAATGAGATCTGGTAAAGGGCTTCCTGGGTTAACTCATTTCTATCGCAGAAATTATCAAATAAGGAACTGCAGATAAAGTACTGCAGCAGACGTTCTTTCTCTGCATCGCGGGAGCGCCGGTTTCTTAATGCCGTAAACGCTTCACATATAACCGGATTATAAATCGCGTAACTATTTACGACCTTGTAAAAGGTGGCATCGTCCAAACGTCCGCCCAATGCAGACCCCAATGCTCTGACTCTTTGGCGGGCCCATCTGACTTCCCTGGGTTTTGCGTAAAAAAAGCAAATTACTTTACTAACAATACACGTGACAATACTAAAAAAATACATGGTACGGGATAAGGGCCATTAAGATATAAAAACATATATCTAAAAACAACTATCCCGAAGCATTTTCATGTAAGCAGTTCCCTTTTCGCGGGCAAAATTTATATTGTTTTCCGGAATCTGTTCCGGGGGATGAGGATAAAACTTTAATGCCTTTTCGATATCTGCCTCCCTCAAAATATGCAGCATAGGGTAAATAGAGCGATTGGTATAATTGGCAGCATCTTCAACAGGTGTACCGGCAAACTGATACAGCGGATGAAACTCCGCTACCTGGTAGATACCTTCGTACTTCTTCCGTTGAAGCAGTTGCTCCGCGGCGGTTACCATCTCGAGATAATCCTTAAATACAGGAAAAGCAGCCGGCAAAATAAGCAAAGTGGTAGCAATGGTCCGATCTTTATCCAGCAACCGGCACTCTTCCAGAAAGTGCTCCTTTACCGTCAACAACGTAGTGGCTTCACTCACCCGATAACGCACACTATCACGCTTTACCTCTCTGCTGGCAAACGGACAAAAATTACAACCAATCACCAGTTCCCTGATCCAGTTTTGTGTTTGAGTAATCACCTTTTGCTGATATTCCGGCTCGTATCCCATGCTGCTAAGGTAAGCAGAAAGCACAAAGCGGAAAGCATAAAGCTATTGTAGCGAATGATTAACGCGTAACAATATACGCACTGGTTAATCGCTACAATAGCTTTATGCTTTCCGCTTTGTGCTTTCTGCTCCTACGGATAAGTAACCCGCGCTATCCTGTTAGCTACCCGATAATCGAACCGGGTGAAAGTTCCTACTACCAGCATCGACTTTTCACCGGCCTGTTGCACAATCTTGTTGATACTACCCTGACCCACGGCGGAGTTGAGCGTAATACCCCCATTGCTGTTATAAGTGGGATGAATAGAACCATCTGCATTCAGTACAATGATATTATTCCTTTGCAGGTCCCCAAATTTGGTAAATGCACCACTGAGAATAATTTCCCCGCCTGGCATGAAACCAATATTAAAAAGATACCCATTACTACCCTTGCCTGCATTGAAAGTGGGGTCTATCACGCCATTATCGTTGATACGGGCAATATGCGGCACCGGTATGCCACCAAAGTTATTAAAACCACCTACCAGCAGAATCTTTCCATCGGCCTGCCGTTCCATATTGTAAATGATCTGGTCCGCGCCAGCACCCGGTGTAAAGGAAGGGTCCAGCGAACCATCTGTATTCAGTCTGGCCACCCGATTCACGGCCTGTCCGTTATATTTGGTGAATGTACCCGCTATGAGCAACTTCCCGTCAGGTAGCAGAATGGAACGGACAATAGTGCCATTGGCCCCCTCATTGCCCATATGCTGCGCCAGGTTGTAGTTGTAAGTGCTGTCGAGCCCACCATCAGGCATTAAACGCACCAACCCGTTTATCTGCACGGAATCCAGATGTACCGAATCCAACCCCAACGAACTGGTCAGCTGAAAATTGGGCTGCACAAAAAAGCGAAAGGCACCCGTCAACAAAATCTTTCCGTCGTTTTGCAGATGCATATTGCCAACCGACCCTGAAATACCCCCTTTCAATACGGATACCGATAAATCCTTGCCAGAAGGCAGAAATATTTTCTCTGCCGCCAGCGAGCCATTGTTATTCAGCAACGCAATACTATTCACATAGCCCACTCCTTCATAGTTGTTGAAAGAGCCTGCCACCAGGTATTTACCGGAGGTTGGCAACGCCACCGCACTACGTACTGTTGTATTGGTTCCATTCTTTTTATCCGGCCCAAAACTATTGTCTACGGTACCATCATGGTTAATCCTCGCTACCCGGCTCAACTTCCCTTCTTTGCTGCTGTTACCATAGTTCGTGAAATTTCCCACAATCAGGTACTTTCCATTTTCTACGGGAATGATGTCATTGATACCATCATCGGCGCCTACCTGCGAGGGATACAGCGTGTCCATTTCAAAAGATCCCAATACCCGGAAAAAAGGACCAAAGAAATATTGCTGATCCACCTGTGCCGCCACATTCCCCGTAGCCGCCTGCGCAGGTATTTTTACCCGTACAGTCGTATCCGTTAGTGAAATAACCGCAGCCTTCACCCCATTAAACAAGATGGATAATTTATCCTTATTCTTCTCAAATCCCTTCCCCATGATCACCACTTCATCTCCCGCACGTCCTTTACCGGGATTGATGCCATCCTTGTTAATATAAATGGCCGGCAACACCGTTTCCTGGTAGGGATTATTCCCTTTGGTGCTGATGGCTTCTTTCTTACATGCGCCCAAAATGGCCACCAGCGCTATTAAACAAATATATTTTTTCATAGTGACTACGTTAAGAGGTTATTTGTTCTGTAATGCCTGCTCCGCTATTCTCGAAAAGTCGCCCCGGAAGCCAAGCACATGGCGAATATTCAGGGCATGTATCACACCATTGGTAGGCTGAATATCAGAGGAAGCTACATTGACGTTGTTATTATTCCGGAAGGTCACCGGATCAGTTGTGATGTCGGTCAGCAACAGGATACGCGCTCCTACGGCTTCTACATTATTGTAGTTCTGGTACACCAGCCCGATGTTCAGGATATAGTCACCCGCCATCACGTAGTTAATTCCCGGATAGGCGTATATGTTATTAGGATCTACCCGGGCAAACTGATTAGCGGTATGCTTTCCTTTCATGATGTAGCGTAGCAGAAATTCCCGCCATACTTCACCCGGAATATCCGCCAGGTGAGCGCTATCCTCCACCGACCGGTAACGGATCTCATTCAGGTCTTCCAGCGCATCTCCTACGCTCTGATCCGTAAATGCAAAGAAAGTAACCGAATCATGTTCCAGCATATCTTTCAATCCCGCTTTCTCTACAATGTAAGCGACCGTGTCAAACAGGTAAGGGTTCTTTACCAGGTAGTCATAAATAGTACCGTTGTAATGAGGATTAGCAAGACCTCCATCTACATAATAATCTTTTTTGCAGGCAGACATACACAATGCTACTAACAGCAGGATGCCAGCCCAAGACAATAACTTGCGCATAGTAAATATTTTAATAGTTACTGTATCCAATATTGATTCCTCGTTATCAACGGGTTGTTCGTCACCGCCGAGTTTGAAATAGGCCAGGTCCACGCTCCCATATCTAATTGTTGCTGGGTCAGGGAGTTCTCCGTTACATTTTTATCCGTGATCCTGCCGGTGCGAACGAGGTCATACCACAAATGCCCTTCTCCCATCAACTCCTTCTCTCTTTCCAGGAATACCGCATCCTGCAAAGCTTTCCCGCCACCTCCGTTATATAACTTTGCACTGGCCCGGTCTCTTACCAGGTTCAGCATCTTAATAGATTCTCCCGTTTCATTGAGATAAGCCAATGCCTCTGCCCTCAGCAGAATCACATCTGCATAGCGGAAAAAGATCAGGTTCGCATCATAGTCTCTCGTCTCCGGATCAGTGATGGCAGAGTATTTCAGGAACATCGGTGTTTGATCGGTACTATAAGGGTTGTAGAACCAGAGCTCCAGGCGCTTGTCGTACTCTCCCCGCGGATAGATGCGGTCCAGGTGCCGGATCATTGGCGTGATCTCACTCTTGCCACCAATTTTATCATGGATATAAGGTTCATGCAACGTCCACTGACAAATCAGCGAGTGAAACTTACCACCATAGTTGGCATCCAGCGATAATTCAAAAATGCCTTCTTCAGAACGGCCTTTAAAAATAGCCTGGAAGGTTTCTTTGGTATACGGCAGCAGCTTGTAAACATTAAGGTCCATCAACTCCTTCACCAGCGCAGCGGTTTGTGTCCAGTACTTTTTTTCATTGGGTTTATCAAAACCGGCAGCCCACATATTGATATGTGCCATCAGCGCCAATGCGCCGCCCTTAGTACCTCTTACAGCACGATTGGTAGGATCATCGTAGGAAAGCGGCAGATCCTCTTTGATCGCTTCCAAATCTTTCAAACAAAAATCCAATACCGTCAGCATCTTTTCCCGTGGCTGCAACTTGGTGTCATAGGCATTTGTTTGCAAAGGCACATCTCCGTATAACCGTACCATGTAGAAGTAGGTAAACGCACGGATAAAGTGAGCTTCCGCGGTAAGCGCTTTTTTATCCCGGCCGCTGAAGTTGGGGTCCTGTACACCGGAAATACGGTCTATGCAAAGATTGGATAAGGCAATGGCCTGATAGAATTCGCCCCAGTCCTGTGCATTATCTGCGCCATCGCCGCCACCGGTAGCCAGCATCTGGTTTAGTCCCAGCATGCGCAGGTTATTTTTACCGAACCAATTCCAGTTGCCCGCCCTGAAATCACCGGCGTTATATAAAATACCGCGCGTAAACTTCGTGAGTAAAATACCATACGCACCATTGATGGCACTTTCCGCATCCCGCTGTGTTTTCCAGAAATCCTTTCCGGAAAGGGTATCCAGCGGCTTTACTTCCAGGAATTTCTTACAGGCGCCTACGATTGCCAGCAGGCAAATCAGGAGTCCTATTTTATACCATTTATTCATCTGAAAATAATTTAAACGTGATTAAAATTGAGCGCCTATACCAAAAGTGAAACTGCTGGCAGCAGGATATCCGTTGATATCATCCCTTCCCAGTGAAGTAACCGTTTCCGGATTAGGACCGGTATACTTAGAGAGCACCGCCACATTATAAGCGGTGAAATATGCCCGCAATACCCGCAGCTTCAGCCGTTTCATAAAATCAAAATTGCGGAACTGATAAGCCAGCGTTACCTGGTTGATTTTAAAGTAAGATCCGTCTTCCATCACCAGGCTTTGACTCATCCGGTTAGGCTGCACCAGCATATCGTGATAAAACGATCCTACCAGTGCCGGGCGGGAAGCCACTTGTCCCGGACGTTTCCAGTAATCCAGCAGATTGATATCATACAGGTTTACCGGCCCCTCTGCTACTCCTGTCACTTTCTGATCCCCCGGTGCCTGCAAACGATAGATCCTCGCCGCAATGGCGTTATTCATAATGCTGCGGTTGAGCAGATACGTGCAGAAAACACTCAATGATAAGTTCCGGTAGCTGAATGTGTTGTTAAAACCACCGGTCACCAACGGCTCTGGATTTCCCATGATCATATAGTCCGCATCGCTCAGGGCATAATCGCCGTTCAGGTCTCTCCAGATAGGATCTCCTGCCTGAAAAAATTGCGCACCAGGCCCTGATCCTGCTTTGTAACGCACGCCTCTGACAGGATCAATAGGCACGTCTGCTGTATTTTTATACACCCCATCGGTCTGGAATAAATAGTTGCTCTGTGGATTTCTACCCACCTTCAGCGCAATGAACTGTTTATTTTTATCATCTGTTGAACTCAGGAAAAACTGTGAACCACCTGGTAATGCCGTGAGTATACCTTGGTTATAGGCGCCGTTTACCGTCACGGTCCATTGGAAACCCAAAGGGTTCAAATGCACCACCGGCCGGGCCGTGATAGATAACTCATGTCCATAGTTCACAATGGCGCCGCCATTTACCTGCATCTTACTATACCCTGTTGAGTTAGGTAAATACGCATCTCTTACCAGGTTATAGTTGTTCTTGTAATACGTGTCATAGATGACTTCTATACGTCCTTTGAATAAGCCCAGGTCCACCCCGAAATTGAATTGGGACGACTTCTCCGGCTCCATGGAAGGATTGGCCAACACGTTAAAATCAGGCACCGTAGCTACGCTGTTGTTATATCCCGCGATGCTTTTATATACTCCCAGCGAATTCAAAATAGTAGCCGTAGGGCGACTGTTCACCCCATAGGTTACACGAACAGACCCATAGTCCAGCCAGTTCAAACGGCGCATCAGATTTTCTTTATTGAAGTTCCAGCGGAAACCTACCGAAGGATTTTTCGTATAGGGGTTATTGATACCTGCAGCAGAACTTCCATCCAACCGGTAAGCCAGATCTACACTATACTTGGTATGATAGTTATACGACAGAAAACCCGCCCATGACGCCGCATGATAAACGAAAGATACCGGCGTACCATTGACATTTACTTCACTGGCATTGTTCCATACGTTACCTGGATAAAAGCGGGGCGAATAACCGCGCGGTCCCCAATAATAATCATTCGGACCGTTGCGCACATCTCTCACGTGCTGATCATCTGATTTGATATTTATTTCACTGAAAACACTCGCGTAAACATTGTTTCCTTTTTCCAGATCCGTTTTATTGGAACTATAGCTGTAGTTCACACCATTACGGGTGTTCAGCTCATCATGTCTTCCTACAAAACCATACAACTGGGTAGCGTTATTATTGGAAAACGACATTTTAAATTGATCCCTGGTATCGGTGTAGTAATCATAGGAAGTGGTGGAGTTAATCCGCAGGTTGTTGATAATTTCATAGTCTACGTCCACAAATCCGCGGAAGTTGATGGTGTTATTATCATCCACGTTATTCTCATATCCATCCAGTTGCGGATTGCCTATAAATTTGGAAGGACCTGGCAATAAGGATGTAGTAAAAGCATCGCCGGCGCCGTTGTTGGTAAGGCCGCCACCATTACCACGTTGCTTTTGTCCCAGGGCGCTGAATAACTGCGCGCCGATACGCAGCTTTTTACTGGGCTGCATATTCAACTGCATATTCAAACTATACTTATTGAACCCGGTATTTTTCAATACCCCCTGGTTCATCTGATAAGCGAAGTTGGCTTTATAGTTCATCTTGATATTACCCCCACTTACCTGTACGTTGTTGTTGGTATTAACAGTGGTCTGATAAAATAAACCCTGCCAGTCGGTGGAGTTATTATAGAAACTATTCAGGCTGTCTGTCAGGAACAGCGCATCGAGGTCAGCTAGCCGGTTTCTCGCATCCTGGATATCACGGGAATTCGCGAGGATAGAATTAATGCGATATTGCCGTTCTGCATTCCCACCAATGGTAGGTCGCAGCCTGGGCGGGAAGTTCATAAAAACACTGCTGTTCACATCGATGATGGGCGTAGGAGAATTACCTCGTTTGGTAGTGACCACTATTACGCCGTTGGCGCCGCGGGAGCCATATAACGCCGTGGCCTGCGCGTCTTTCATTACTTCTATCGATTGTACATCTTCCGGTGGAATCAGCGCCAGTGGCCCGGTGGCAGCACCCGGCTGTAACATCGACTGGGAAATACCACCATCAAAATCTACCGGCACGTTGTCTATTACCAGCAAAGGGTTATTGCTGGCCAGGTAAGCCTGATCACCACTACCGCTTACATTCAGCTGAGACACCCCTCTAACGGACATGGTACCACGAAAACCCGGTGCACCGGAGTTATTCTGGATATTCAACCCCGCTACCTTACCTTGTAATAATTCCTGGATATTGGATACCGGCACATCTTGCAAATCTTTTCCGGAGATCACCGCCACGGAACCGGACACCGTTTCTTTGGTACGCTTTTGATAACCCACTACCACCGTTTCTTTCAACGATTTATTTTCTGCAGAAAGGGTAACATTTAACACCGCAGCTTTCGTCGTTTTCACGGTTTCAAACCGATAGCCGATATAACGAAACTGAATGGCTACATCCGGCGCCACTTTGATAGTGAATTGGCCGGTAGGATCTGTTACCCCCAATCCTTTATTATTCTTGACATCAATGATGGTAACACCAGGAATGCCTTCTTTGGAAGCAGCGTCTGTTACGCGACCTTTAATGGTAATAGCCTCCTGGGCGTATACCGTATAACTGGCGCCTGTCAATAGCAGGAACAGGACCAGTAACAGGAAGTACCGTTTATTCATGGCACAAAATTTTTAATGTTTTCAGAATCGGGTTAGTCGTTGGCAAACTTGGGACTCACTTTAAACTTGAAGATCACTTCCCAGCTGCCTGGCTCGAAAATGGCGAGTTGTAGCCCTAATGCGGCCTGTGTACGCTCCCCATATGATACCCGCTCGTAAAGAAATCCAATACTGGCATTTTCACTGATCCCTACATCCGCCAGCACCGGGAAAGGATTGGTAATATCCCAGGTTACTACAGTGCTATCGTTCGTCATTTTGCGGTTAAAGGCAAATGGCACCATTTCCTGTATCGTATTACTCCAGTAAGTCAAACTATCCCATTTGGTGATATTGAAGACGGGCAAGCGGATTGGGACTGAATCTGCATCAAAAAATTTCATAGAAAGCGTATTCTTGTCGGTACCTGTTTTCCGGAAATACACGGTTACATTTTCTACCGGGATGCTATTATTCAGTTTATCCTTTACGCCGATCATTACCGTAGGATGCAGGATACCGCCCTTATCCAGCGGTTTCCGTAACCCGGTGAAATCATCGAATTCATAAGGCTCATATGGCCGCGGACGGGCAAGCTGCAGCTTCCTTTTCTGAAAAGTTTTTTGTCCGCCGTTGTTCTTCACAAAAATGTCGAAGGTGTAAGTCCCTGGTTTTATTTTCGAAGTATCTGTTGTCCAGAAAATCAGGTCCCCGGAATTGGGGCGGATATCCAACAGCGGCCTTTTTGTCTGGAAGCGCTTCGCGTTAATCTCTTCCACGCTTTTCTCTTTACCACTGTAGTATTCCTTCCATTGCCACGTATTCACTTCTTCTCTTAGCCCTGGCACCGGCATCCCATTTTTATCTGCGATATTCTGGAGTTCAAACGTGAGTGGCTGGGTGGAATAATCAGGATTAAATTTGCCGTAGAACACGTTGGTGCGGCCGAAATTAGCGGCATAGAAATCACCATCGAAACTGGCATTATTGCTGAAGTGTTCCTTCTCCTTCGGCACCAGACTTTTATAACAACTGCTGACTAGTAAGGTGAGCAGGGCCATTAAAGCATATTTATATATTTGCGGATACATGGCTGTTTAATTTATTTTAGTGAGAATAACACGATGCAAATTCAGGTTGGCCTTCTTGATCATCACTTTCATCAGGTGTTTACCTGCGGGCAAGGTGGCAGTGCCAATGGCGCTTTTCCAGCTTTGCCAGCCACCGGTGCCGGGGATAGCAATTTCATCAGATACCTTCACGTCATCTATCATCAGGTAAATAATACCACCGCCATTGCCGGCAATCCGCAGCTCCACCTTATATTGTCCGGCTTCTTTAATATTCACGGTATACCTTACCCAATCACCATCGCTGGTCCACCCGATATTGTAGGCGCCACCCGGACTCGTTTGTGTATCGCCGTCTGAGCAGTTTTCAGTACCGGGAGCATCCGGCCGGTAAGCATGGTTACCACCACCATTGTTGTAATGAAAGGCTACGTTGGCAGGACCTTCGTCGTAGTCGGCGGCATTAATGATACCGGGTATCTCCAGTGGATAGCCGAGATAAGGGCCCTGAATAGGTTCCAGCGACTTAGGATAAGCCTTGCCCACAAAAGAAGTAAAACCGAATATGTGCCGGGTTTCGAGAATATGCATCAGGCCATTTTTGGTTTTGATATCCACATTCTGTGTGAGGGCCGTAGACCAGTCTTTGATAAACCGGGAGCCGTTTCTATCACTGAACTTCACTACTTCCGTACCACCGCCTACGGCGCCGGAAGCATTGGTACCACTCATTTTCCCATTCATGCCATGTTCGTACAAAGACACGAGGTCAACGCCATCTGCATACCGCAGCGAGTCAGCATCTACAATACCAGGTAAAATATACCGGCGCAACAAGCTATCCCATACCACCAATGGAATGCTGTCCATCGTCCAGTTACCGGGATCGCCTAAACGAATCCGCGCAATATTGACATTCCGCATCGCGGTGGCTATACTATTGTCCTGCGGTATAAAAAAAGTGACTTTTTCATTTTTTAAGAGGTCTGTGAGATGTACTTTATCAATGATCCATATCAATGAATCATATAAGGTACCCTGTTGTTTGAGGAAGTCGTAAGTGCTTACGCCCACATCAGATACCGGCTTCGCATGGCGATACTCCTGCATCCCTTTTTTGCAGGCAAAACAGGCGGTGATGGTCAGCAGTAATAAAATCTTTTTCATGGCAGTGAAGATTATTTCCAGAAATTATTTTGTGTAAGCGCCGGATTATTAGATAACGCGTCCTGCGACAAGGGCCAGTAAGCAGCGCCTTTATCTACATCCGCGGATGTTAGTGGGGTGTATTGAGGAATACGTTTGAAATGCATCAGATCATACCAATACCATCCTTCTCCCATCAGTTCCCGGCGACGTTCCAGCAAAATGGCGTCCAGCAGGGCTTCTCCACTCAAGGTGGCATTTACATTTTTGAGGGACCTGGTGCCACGGATACGGTTCAGATCTTTCTGCGCTTCGGCGGTCATGCCCAAACGGGCTTTGGCTTCTGCCCGCAGCAGGTATAATTCTTCATAGCGGAACACAATAATGCAGGAGGAATACATTTTCAATACCGGATTCGTGACACTGGTATTGATTTGCTTCACTTTAAAAAACATGGGATAAGTATCATCCAGTTTGGTGAAGAAATAAGTGGGCCGCTGCTCATGGGGTTCGTTATAAATTTTCAGGATAGTATCCCGCGGAACGTATATCTCAGACTCACGCTTAGGGATATACGGATCACGCAGGGTCCAGTCTTCCAGCTGACCAGTAGATGAAATTTCCGCATGGTCAAAGTTCATATCTACCTGAAAAATATTACAGTCGTAACGGCCACGGAAAGCGCCGTCCAACCTACTCAGGTCGTTTACACTCACAAAGTTATAGCCACTGTTGGAAGTGGTATTTACCACCATGTCTGCGTACTCCAGCGCTTTGCTGTAGTTGCCCTGCCAGGTGTAAATATGCGCCAGCAGCGTATATACCATTCCCTTGGTGATGGTGATCGACTTATGATGCGATTCTCCCTGACCACGGTATTCTCCCTGTTGTTCAGGCGATTTCCCATCATATCTCCAGGGTAATCCATCAATACAGGTTTTGGCTTCGGCAGCGGCAAAGTCCAATACTTTTTCCCATTTTTCTCTTGCAATTGTTTTGGGCGTACCATCAGCTGCTTTGGTGACCAGTGGCACATCTCCCCAGATCCTTACGATATAGTAATAGAGAAAAGCACGGATATAGATCGCTTGTGAGATATCCAGTTTCAGGTCGTTTTGCGAATACCGGTAATCTGTTTTAGTAACCTGTGGTAATTTGGCGATGGTAAGATTGCATTGGGCAATAGCTGCATAAAATCTACGCCAGTCGCGCCATTGCGCCATGGTGGAGAAAGTGGCGTTCAGGTTACTTTCCACCACTGCTTTCAGGTCGCCTCTTTTGGAAGACTGAAAATCGCCCGCCCGCAATTCGCCATATACCCAGTGGGCATTTTCATTACACATAGCAGCCCGCATCAAGGCATAACAGGCCGATAATCCTGCACGGGCATCGCTCTTTGTCTGCCACATATTTTCTTCTGATAGTGCCCTATGGGCTGGCACATCCAACATCTTTTTGCAGGACAGCATACCTACCGCCAGGCATAGTAATATCCTGGCAACCGTCATATTTTTCATACTCAAGTTTTTTAACATCAGAATTGAAAATTGAAGCCCAATGTGAAAGTGCGCGGAGCTGCCCAGTTGTAGTAACCTTCGTCATAGCCGAAGTAGTTAACGGCTTCCGGATCACCTCCCTTGTACCTGGTCCAGGTGAGCAGGTTGTTACCTGTGGCATATATCCGCAAATGATCTACACCGGATCTTTTCATCCATGGCGTATGCAGGTTGTAGGCCAGCGTTACAGCACGCAGCTTCACGTAAGAGCCATCCTCCAGGAACAAGGTTTGATTGGGCTGATAAGCGTATACGGCGCTCCAGGGATTGTAGGCAGGAATTTTACTATAATCACCTGGTACTTTAGACCACCAGCTGATTTCTTTGATAGCTTTCGGATCATCTATCCCCTCCCTGTTGGCAAAATCAAAACGGTCTGCCAATACCTGATTGATCACCTTACGGCCAAAGGCATAGTTCAGCAATATGTTCAACTCCCACTCGTCATAATGAAAGGTATTGGTGAATCCACCTTGCGCCGCCGCTACCATGCGTCCTTTCATCACCCGGTCTTTGTCGTTGATATCAAAGTTGCCGTCCATGTCTTTCCATTTAGGATCACCTTTTTGCAGCGGCACGCCCAGGTAGGATAACTTTTTACCGGTAGCAGGATTCACAGGTACTTCTGCATCGGAATTATAAATACCTTCATTGATCAGCAACCAGTAACGATCTACCGGCTTACCCACCAGGAAGCGGCGGTTACTGATCACCAGGTCGGTCAGGCCATCTGGTAACGCTATCAGTTTATTCTGATTCGTGTATACATTGATACCAGTACTCCATTGGAACTTCTTATTTCTGATCACATCTGCCTCAATGGATAATTCATAGCCATAGTTGCGGATATCCATGCCGTTCTTTACAATACCATTAAAGCCTTCTTCTTCTATGGTAGGGATTTTCAGCACCAGGTTTTTATCTGTTTTAGAATACACATCCAGCGAAGCCCGCACCCGGTCGTGAAATAAACCAATGTCAATACCTCCGTTTAACTGCTCCACTACCGGCCAGGAAATACCGGGTGTAATGTAACCGGTAGTATAGGCCGCGTTAATAGCCGGAAAAGCGTTGTAGGTGGACATATTAGGCACCCCATTCCAACCCGCATCTACATTATAAATGGCGCCGGATTTATACAATTCATCCATCATCAGGCGTCCAACGCGGCCCCAACTGGCACGTACGTTCAGGTTGCTCAGCCAGTCGATGCCGCTGGCAAATTTTTCATTGGTCACCTTCCACGAAGCAGATACCGTAGGCGATACCAGCCAGCGATTCTCGGCGCCGAGATAAGAAGTACCATCTCTTCTTACATATAGCGTGACAAAATATTTCCCGTCATAGTTGTAGCCTACATTCGTATAAAAAGAAGCCAGCCGCGATTGCGTGAAATCTTTCGTGTTAAACATCAGCCGGAAGTTGCCGAAGCGACCAGGCTTATTGTTATCATCTCCCGGCTGGTATATCTTCACAAAATCACTGGAGCCTTTGTAGGCACGACCATAATCATAACGCCATTTATCCCACTGGCTATATTGCCCCAGGCTGATGTCCAGGTGATGCTTGCCGGAAAAAGTATTTTCATAATGCAGCGAGTTATCGAGGACCAGTCGTTTATTCAACCCATCAAAATTGGAGACATAACTATTCCCCTCGCCCAATGCAGTCGGCACAAAAAAGTCGCGGAAATTTTGCCCATAGTCAATGGCAAAACGGGTGTTCCAGGAGAAGTGCGACAAAAAGCTATACTTCACATTCGCAATGATGCGGGCAGAATTATTTTTGTTGCGGTTAATGGTATTATCCAGGTCTGCGTAATATTGCTGGAGATAGGATTTATTGGGAGATGGAGGCGCGTCATAGCTAAACAAGTAATCTTCATCACCTGCGCGGTCGCGGATAAACTCATTGCGCTTGCGGTTCAGGTTGGCGATCGCCACGTAAGTGCTGAATACCAGATTCCGCACGGGTTGAATATTAATCCCAAAATTAACATCATAGCGCCGGATACCGGTTTTGTCGTATACGCCCTGTTGAGACATTTGCCCTATGCTAAACCGGAAATTGGCATAAGGAGTACCACCACTTACGGCCGCTTGTATACCATCTGTGAAGCCATTCCTTACGTACAAATCATCCCAGTTGGCGGGCCCGAAATACCGCGCCTGTGAAGAATCTGCGAGGTAACGGGGAAAGTTGCGCCATTGCGTTTCATCTGCATACTTTTGATAAAATGGTAAACGGAAATCGCTTTCATATTTTCCATTCACCGCATCCACCGGGGGGCGTAGTGATAGTCCTGCATAAGCATTGACAGATACCTTCATAGGACCCACACGGGGTGCTTTGGTAACAATGTTGATAACGCCGTTCGCCGCATTGGGACCATATTTGGCGCTGGCCGCGAAATCTTTTAATACTTCTATGCTTTCAATATCATTGACATCCAGAAACGATAATAAATTGGTTTCTGTTCCCATCCGGTTAAAATCAAAACGTTGAATATCGTAGGCGAAAGCATGATCCAGGATCAGCGGCACCCCATCTACTACATAGGTTGGTTGTGCATAGAAAATGTCGCGGTTACTTAATAACAGAGAAGAAGTACCGCGAATAAATACGCTGTTTCGCTTCCCCGGTTCAGCGGAAGGGGTTCGTACATCCACTCCCGTTACCCTGCCTATCAGCATCTGGTCAATGCTGGTGTAGGGCATTTTCTTTACTTCCATCATGTTTACGGAAGACACCGCGCCATTGGGGCTGGTTTTAAAAAAGAGTTCATTGTTGGGAATATATCCCATCGTGTCTCTTTTGGAAGAAGATACTTTGGAAAAGGCCAGTGAGTCGGCGTTTACGGCGACGGTATCTTTTTCTTTTTTATACAGCGTACTCTGTGCCTGTGTATTGGCCGCGACCAGGCACACCGCTGCAAAAAGATACATCCCGCGATGCAGGATCAGGTAAATGTGTTTCATACATGCAATATTTAGGCATGAAAATCCCATGKCGTAAAGCAGCTTTACACCAGCAGTAGTGTTGTTTTCGACATATACAGGCATAGCATGCCCTGCTCCCGTCAGGGAGTATGTCATTTACAGTTAGACAGAGATAGTTAGGGTTAAAGCAGCACAATATATTATCAGGCCCATGGTGGTATACCACATGCGCATAACATTATTAACTTGTAAACTGCGAAAACGTAACGTATCAGCGGCTTTTAGGGGCAGCGCGCTTCCCTCACGGGTTGCAATGAACGATGAGTCATGGAACAAAAGATTAACGTGAAATTTTTAAACGATCTGGAACTTCTTTGGTTTTCAATAATTGCCAATACCGACAAACAGCGGGGAAGCTACAAGAAACACGGGTTCACACTGTTTATTAGTACTATCAATGCTCTTTAAATTCTGGTTGTTTATTTAACGCTACACGCCAAATGTAATTAGCTAAATGGATTTTTCATAGTTTTTTGCAAAAAATTTTTCAAAAAATAAATTCGCAAAAAAATAAACGAGGGAGCGACGGATCAATATGCACGATCGGTAGTATACCGTACTAATTCTTCCAATGCCGCACGAACAGGAGAAGCAGGGAATGTATATAACAAAGCGAATGCTTCATCCCGGTAAGCCATCATTTTTTCAGCGGCGTATTGTAAGCCGCCTGATTGGTTAACTATGTTGACTACAAAGTTTACCTGGTCTTTATCTGTATGCTGATGCCTGACAATATGGAGTATCTTTTTCTTCAGTACAGGGTCGGCGTGTTTTACCGTGTAAATCAGCGGCAGGGTTACCTTCTTTTCCTTGATATCATTCCCGGTAGGTTTGCCAATATCGGCTGTACCATAGTCAAACAGGTCATCTTTTAGCTGAAAAGCCATGCCTACCTTTTGGCCGAAGTTGTAAAGCRTTTGCACTACTGCCGGATCGGTAGTGGTGGAAGATGCCCCCGCTGCACAGGCGGCAGCCAGGAACGAAGCGGTTTTAGCATTGATGAGGTCAAAATAATCCGATTCCTCAAAGCTTAGTTTATTCGCTTTGGTCATCTGCAATAATTCTCCTTCTATCATTTGCTGGATAGCATCGGAATAAATTTTCAGCAGGCCTGGGTCGTTGTTATCCAGCGCCAGTAATACCCCTTTGGTAAATAGCTGGTCACCCACCATCACGGATACACGATTTTTCCACAGGGCATTCACCGAAAAGGCGCCACGACGCTTCATGGCATCATCTACCATGTCGTCATGCACCAGGGAAGCGGTATGCAATATTTCCACCAGCAGGGCAGCCCGATAACTGCCATCATTGATGCTGCCACATAACCGCGCGCACAGCAACACAAACATGGGCCGCATCTGTTTGCCCTTATGGGCAACAATATCGGCCATGATCCTGTTCAGCAATGCTACATCGCTTTGCATGGCTTGATTGAAAATTTCCTCAAACTGCTGTAATTCGCTACCTATCGTTTCCCTGGCTAACTGCATCGTAAATGATCACTATGAATGGGGCCGAAATTACTACATCTGTATGAAAATCCCTTGGATGCTATTTTATATCTACATCAAAACTGCTGTAAACGCCGCTCTTGTCTTCTTCAGCACCATATATTACCTACCGGGGGATTATCATGAAAAGATAACAAAAGAGCTACAGTGGCGCTCACAGGGAACAATTAAACGTTGGGGGCTCTCTAAAATGGTCTCCTGTTCGATTTTATTTTCCTTTCCAGGAAAAAATCAACGCCTATACGACCGCCACCAAATATGAACAGGGTAAACAACATCACGATATAATAAAGCGGAATTTCGAAACCATTGTCTCCGGCGGCAAAGCCATTCTGCCAGTGTACGGTGGCAATGGCAACGCCCATACTGAAAATAAGCGGCGGGGTAATATAACGAACAAACAATCCAAGGGTTAACAATATCACGCCGGCTACCTCCGTAATCCCCACCAGGTATGCACTGACATATGGAAAGGGAATATGCAACTGCGCAAACCAATCGCCAATACCATGAATATCACTCCATTTCATTTTTGCCGGCAAATAAAAACCATATGCCAATACCAACCGCATCAACAGCAGTGGCAGGTCTTTCAGGGCCGACAAGCGGCGGGCAAAAACAGCGTAGGTGCGCATATGTTATAGTTGAAATCCTAATACAAAATGTTGCTGTTGCATCTGTCTCAAAAAATTCAACGTATCCTGTTCCAGTGTATCCGTATCTGTTATATGAAGCTGTGGCGCATATTCCAGTATATCCTTTACCGTTATCCCCAATACCAGCTGCTCCGTTAAAAATGCCAGCCATGGCGACAAGTCCGTAAACTCCACATTCCCTGTATCCGGATGCCGGTACAACAGCACAAAGTAAATGCCCTTGTTCGCCAACAACGCCTTCGGCGTTGCCATCAGATGAACCGGATAGCTAAACGACAACAACCGGTGCTCCGGATTGAGTACCAGCGGTGTTTCCAGCCAATCACCCGCAAGGGTATACGATTCTGCAGGGACATCTTCCATGTTGTATACCTCCATTTCCGCCCATTCAAAGGCCAGCAGATCATTGAGGTATGGCAGCTCATAGGCCTCTTCCCAGTTATGCTCCACGGCGTAGGTATAAAATTCCAGCGGCAGCTTCCACACCTGGTACGACTGGCAGGCATGATGCGCAAAGAAATCTTTCACCATCCCCTTCCATTTCCGCGCAGGAATATTATTAAACGCAATAGGAAAGGCGTTTTCCATGGTATCGTTGATCATATTGAATACCAGGCGGCGATAATGTTTCAGCCGGTCCGGCGCTACGCCGGGCAACTTCACTTTTTCCCCTGTTCTGCAATAAGCGGAAAAAGTTTGTTGTATATGATAGGTGTCAGGCAACAAGTTCATTTTTCAATTTCCATTGTTTGTGACAAATACTTTTCAATCTCGATAATTCTCCCTGCAATTCCGCCATCTCCGGTATGTTAAAGTCCCGCTCCAGCAATACCGGCACCGGCTGCAAGTGCTGCAGCGTCCACTCAAACAGGTCATACACCGGGTCTATAATAGGCTCTCCATGTGTATCTATGATCAGGTCCGGTGCTACCTGTTCATGACCGGCCATATGGATATAAGCCACTTTCTCCAGCGGCAGCTGGGTAATAAATGCTTTTGCATCATACTGATGATTGAAAGCATTGACATAAATATTATTTACATCCAGCAACAACTGGCAGCCAGACTGTTTCACTACTTCTTTAATAAAATCTACTTCGCTCATTTCCGCCGCCACAGGTGTGTAGTAAGACACAATCTCCATCACCAGTGGTCGTTGCAGATAATCCTGTACCTGCTGTATCCGGGAAGCAATATGTTTTACCGCATCCATCCGGAAAGGAATGGGCAGCAGATCATACATATGTGCATTATCACATTTGGAATAACTGAGGTGTTCTGAATATAACTGTACTTTATATTCATTCAGGAAGGCTTTGACGTACTGCAAAAATTCCTTGTTCAGTGCTTCGGGGCTGCCGATCGACAATGAAAGACCGTGGCACAGGACCGGATATTTTTCTACCACCCGGTGTAATACCTTCTTCCAGTAACCGCCAATGTTCATCCAGTTTTCAGGCGCAAACTCAATAAAATCAGGCCTGATATGTTCGCCGCTGATCAGTTCTTCGGCAAATTCTCTGCGAAAACCTACACCTACCATGATCGTAATATTTAATTGGCAAGGAAATAAAAATAGTGAAAGGCCGGCCGTTGCGTACCATACCGGCCCTTGCAACTATTTACATCTTTATTGACCAGATTTGGTAGAGTCAGTGCCTTTCTTGGCGCCTTTCTTTCCGCCTTTTTTATTACCACATTTACCTTCTCCACATTTACCCTGACCACATTTACCTTCTTTGGATTTACCGGCAGAAGCGCTGTCTTTTTTCGCGCCACAAGCCAGTTCCATAGTATTAGCAGCTGTGCTGGCAGTGCCAGTCAACGCATTTCTTACTGCAGCACCTGAACCAAGGTTAGTATAACTAACTGGTTTTGCAGATACCTGAAGGGAAGCTAAACCCAGTATAGCACTAGCTACGAGAGATCCGGAAAACAATACTTTTTTGCTGATTGAATTGTTGTTTTTCATTTTTTGACGATTTAAAAACGAAGTGAAAAATTGATATGTTTGATTGTATAGACGTGGTGATTAAAAAATCCTTACAGGTACTTCCTTATTTTTTCTTGTTTTCCGCAATCAGCTTTTCCCATTTTTCTTTGAGAGATGGGTCAGGTAATAAGTCTGTTTGCGCTACAAATCCATCCAGGTGTGTATCTATGATCTTGCTTTGTTGGGCATACCGCCTGCAGTAAACACAAAGCAGCAGATGTATTTTCATGCCCATCCTTTGCCAGAAAGAAAGCGCCGAATGCTGCAGCTCTTTTTCTACCATGAGTGTCACCTCTTTACAGCAGGGCATCCAGCTATGTTTTTGTGTTGCCATTATCAATTACTAAACCAGTTTTTTTCGAGACAACTTCTCAGTTGCAGTTTTGCGCGGTGAATAATCACCCAGTAGTTAGACGCAGTAATTGATAATTCCTTACAGATGTCGGTAGATTCTTTTTCTTCGAGATACTTCAGATTAAACACTTTTTTACCGATTTCGTTCAACTTGTTCATGCAGGCGCGCAGAATGCTGTAAAAATCGGTTTGCTCCTGTTTGCTATTAATGTCTGCTATCCAGGCTTTGGGGGCCATTTCTTTGCGCCAATGTCCCTTTTCATTAAAAAATAAATGATGCGGATCACTATCGCCGGTTTTCTCTTCATTGATGCTGATCGTGACAGCTGTTTTGCCGGAGGCCCGGAAGTGGTCTATAATCTTATGCTTCAGGATAGTCATCAACCAGGTTTTCTCGCTGCTTTCGCCCCGGAACTGCGCTACTGCCTGTAATGCGCTGAGAAAAGTATCTTGTACAAGGTCTTGTGCCAGTCCGCTATCTGATACCCTGATCACTGCAAATTTATACAGGTCATCTGCATATAACTTTACCCATTCAGCGGGATTACAGGTTGTCATTGATAGTACTCTTAAGTTTAACGCTGCTTTCATCATATACCTATTTTGCGTATCTGCTGTAGAAAGCTTACGGAAATTTAGTTGTTTTAGTTTTCTCTCTGCCCCAAAAAAATGTTAAAGACGGATAACCGGGGTTAAGGAATGGTAAATGGCGCAGCGAGTTGGCTAGTATTCGCCATTTTGTACTATTTTTGGCCCGTACCCAATGAGATATGAAATAAATTCGGCCAATGAAAAATGAAATGTCGCCTGTAACATCCGTATACTTTGTTACTTTATTAAAGGCATATTTACGTGGGACTAAAACAAGACAAGAGGTAATAGCCGAGCTACAGGGTGTTACCCCGATGCAGGATAAGGAAGAAGATACAAACACCGAAGTGAGCAGGCTGTTGTTAAGAACTGCCGGCGAATTAAACGAAAACTATTACCAGGACATCGTAGCTGCTATTTCTAACGCTGGCGATACTACGCCCAGCCGGGAAGGAGTGATTCATCAGCTGGAAGCCATGCTGACAGGTTATATCACATCCCAGCAACTGCTTCAATGGGCCACCTGGCACAATGAACCGGATACGGAAGACGGTGTCAGCTTCTTCAACGACATTGCTGTAGACTACTTCTGTACACAACTGCTGCCTGCTTCTTTTGAAGAATTAACACTCATGCAATATAAACAGGCCCTGAAAATTTTCCAGTCAGGTACGCATAACAGCCTGAAAGATAAAGTAGCGCTGGTGCTCCTGTCAGAAAAAGAAAGACAACGATTCCTCTTTTATCTGGGCGATTACATCCAGGGACATACTTCTCCGGAACAACTGGACGTATACCTGCTCCATAAATTCGGCATGGACCATCATTCATTCCCGTATATGTCATCCCTGTCCACTATCATGCACGAACCGGGTAAACTGCCTGCATTACTGCATATGGCCGCTATGGACGAATAAATACTATCGGATAATATCCGCTACCCGCACCACACGGTTCTCTCCACTCACAATATCAGTGGTATAGGTAATGATCTTGTCGCCGTTACTATACGCCAGCTCCATTTCCAGCGGCATGGCCACCGGTGGATAACTACCAGCTACCAACATCGAGGCTATCTGATCTTTATAATACTCCGGCATAAAAGCATAACCGGGGAAAAGGGTTTGGGGCTGCAAAGGCACCCACACCTGTGCACTCACCAAAGTACGACTGCTAACATGCACCCTGCCGGAGTCAGTAACGGTATTATTAGCCACATATGCTTCGCAAGCCACACCAGCAATCACTTTCTGCTCGCCTGTTTTCACCAGCTGATTCAAATAATCCGTTTCACCGGGATAAACCGGCGCTATGGTGGTCAGGTCCAGCTTTTCTTTGGTGCCGCTGCCGGTTTGATGAATAGCGGTCACACTCAGCTGCGACCCTTTCGCAAAATCGGCGTAAAACTGGTAACGCGCGCCGTTCTCTTTACTCAATAAATGAATGGCCATGCGCGGCGCTGCACTGCTATAATAAATCACGGCCTGCTCTCCCCTGTTCATCACCAGCTGATTTCCCTGCCAGGCTTCCATTTCCTGGTATACCGCCACATCAAATTCAAATAGGGAATCTATCATTACCTGCTCGTCTCCGCCTATAATCAGCGAAGGATGCTCGCTGGCGGGCTTCACATAGCTGGCCTCATAAGGCCCTTCGGCTAAAAGCGTATCCGTTTTGGAAGTAGTGAGATGCCGGACTTTGTCCGTCATTTTTCTGAGGAACTGCGCATGTATAACAGTGGAGCATAGGATCAGCCACCCGAGCAGGAACACCCGCTTATTCATAGGAATAGATTTATCCCTCCAATATACATTAAATAATTTCAATATATCAAAAAAGCAGAAAGCAAAAGCTATTGTAGCGAGTGATTATTGCGAATATCCGCTCTCGTCACTCGCTACAATAGCTTTTTGCTTTTTGCTTTTTGCTTTTTGCTTTCTGCTTTCTGCTTTCTGCTTCTTTTAAACTAACTCACCATCAGACTACAACCCCGCAATGCAGAGTTATCCAGCCGGCCCAATATTTCAAAACGGCCATCCGCATGCATTCGTCCGATATCTTCTGTGGCAATGAACGCACAGGAATAGATATTGGCAAGGTCAATTACATTGATCACACCTGCGCCCTTGCTGGCCGAGATCTGGAACGGATCGTTTTCATCGCGCAGCAATACCTTCATCCATGGGGGTGTTTCAAACAACCCGTCACCTTTGGAATAAGCCTGCGACAACAACTCCGTCATACCATATTCGGCATGAATAACGGCAGCGCCTAATCGTTCTTTCAGGAACTGATGTACTTCCTGCCGGGTCCATTCTTCCCGGCGCCCCTTCATACCACCGGTTTCCATGACAATGGTGTTGCGCAATTGCAGCGTATATTGCTCGGCAAAATCGAGCAAACCAAAGGTCACCCCTATCAGCAACACCTTCTGCCCACGGGCTTCCAATGCCTGCAAATGCTGAGATAACTTATCATGCTCATACAGGTAAAAGCCACTTTCGGCGTGGCCACTACGTTCCACCATTTCCTGCACCATGCGCACCAAAGAGGAATGCTGCCGCTCCAGGTAGGAAGGCAACAGCCCCAGGATCACATAATCACTCACCGGTCCATAAAACTGCTCAAAAGCCGTCATAAAGCTCCGGGTATAGATAGCGGCGTCCTTTACCAGATGACGGCTGTTCACCGTTTGGGTGGTACCACTGCTCTCAAATAGCAATTCCGGCTCAAAATGACCGGCTACTACCGTGTGGGATTTAAAAAATTGTATAGGCAGATAGGGAATTTCGTAGATGCTTTTCACCGAAGCGGGCGACTTATGCAGCGCGTTCACATACGCCCTGTACAGGTCATTTTCCTGGTATTGATACCGGAAAACCTCAAGGGCAGCTGCTTCCAGCCCACTTTCCTGCAATGAAAAAATATATTCCGGAGATACCGCGGTCATGTAAATCTTTCTTTAAAATCGTACAAAGTTAGGGAGAAGAATAAATCTAGCCGCAGGAAGTAACAATTGTAATAAAAAAACGTTTTGAAGATAAGCTATGGTGCTAACTGAATATTTGTATATTTCCTAAATTAATGTAGGTTTGTTTTATGAAGAAAATTCTGTTTCTACTCCTGGTGGTGGGCTTCATTTATGCCTGTAATAAGGATAAAATTGGCACCCGCCCTATTATATCCTTCAAAAGTTATTCAGTGGATAGCATTACACCATTTACCAACGACCTGGTGGTAACCATGAATGTGGAAGACGGAGATGGAGACATTGAGGATACCCTGGCGATTGCCCCCCTAATCAAGAGCCACCAGGGATCAGACACCCTGTGGGTAGGAAGAAGAATGCCTGGTATCGGGGGTAACAATGGTAACAGAATAAAAGGAGAGATACAGATTCAGCTGAAAAGTATCGAATTCAGAGTTTCCAGCGATCCGGCAATGCCCAAGGATAGTATCCACTTCATTGTATTCATACGGGACAATGCAGGACATATCAGTGATACCGTCGCTACACCTAAAATGCCGTATCGGGCCCAATAATTAGTTAAATAACTTACATTTACAACATACCAGGGATTCCTTTAGTAAAGGAATCCTTTTATTTTTAGCGTTCTTTTGATTTTAGGCATATGGATAAAATAACAGAATTACAGGCAAAAATGGCCGAAGCGATGTTGGGCGGCGGTGAAGTACGAATTGCGTCCCAACATAAGAAAGGTAAGCTAACCGCCCGGGAAAGACTGCAACTCCTCATGGATGAAGGATCTTTCGAAGAACTGGATATGCTGGTCACTAACCGTAACCGCGGACTCACCGCCGATCAGGAACAATTCCTGGGCGATGGCGTTGTAACCGGCTACGGTACCATCAACGGCAGACTGACCTACGTTTTCTCGCAGGACTTTACCGTATATGGTGGTAGCCTCTCTGAGCCACATGCCCGTAAAATCTGTAAGGTCATGGACCTGGCCATGCAAAATGGCGCGCCTATTATTGGATTAAACGATAGTGGCGGCGCACGTATCCAGGAAGGAGTGGTGAGCCTCGGTGGCTATGCCGACATCTTCTACCGCAATACCCGGGCTTCCGGTGTGATCCCGCAGTTATCTGCCATCATGGGCCCCTGCGCCGGCGGCGCCGTATACTCCCCTGCCATCACCGACTTTATCCTGATGGTAGAACAAACCTCCTACATGTTCGTAACCGGGCCTAACGTAGTAAAAACCGTTACACATGAAGAAGTAACTTCTGAAGAACTGGGCGGCGCGCAAACCCATGCTGCTAAAAGCGGCGTAACACACTTTGCCTGCGCCAATGAAATAGAATGCATCCAATATCTTAAACAGCTGCTGAGCTACGTTCCGCAAAACTGTGAAGAAACTGCGCCCGTATACCCTTACGAGCCCGGCAACGAAATCAGGGAAGTCCTCAACACGCTGATACCGGCCAATCCCAATCAGCCGTATGATATGAAGGACGCCATCGCGCAAATTACGGATACCGACAGCTTCTTTGAAGTACATAAAAATTTTGCGGAAAACATGATCGTGGGCTTTGCCCGCATCGCCGGCAGAAGCATCGGCATTGTTGCCAATCAACCCGCCCATCTGGCGKGAGTATTGGACATCCACGCTTCTGTAAAAGGCGCCCGCTTCACCCGTTTCTGCGATGCCTTCAATATTCCCCTGCTGGTGCTGGTAGACGTACCCGGCTTCCTGCCCGGCACCGACCAGGAATGGAATGGTATCATCACCAACGGCGCTAAACTATTATATGCACTCAGCGAAGCCACCGTTCCCAAACTGACCGTGACTACACGAAAAGCTTACGGCGGCGCATACTGCGTAATGAATTCCAAACATATCGGGGCCGATATGAACTTCGCGTTCCCACAGGCAGAAATCGCCGTAATGGGCGCAAAAGGAGCCGTAGAAATTATCTTTAAAAAAGAAATTGATGCCGCCCCAGACCCTGAAACCCGCATGAATGAACTGGTAGCCGACTACCAGGAAAGATTCGCCAATCCCTACCTGGCAGCAGAAAAAGGATATATCGATGAAGTCATTCAACCGGACCAAACCCGCATCAAACTCATCAAAGCCTTCAAAATGCTGGAAAATAAAGTGGTGAATATGCCAAGAAAAAAACACGGCAATATACCGCTCTAGCGTTTAGCTATTAGCCTTTAGCTGTTAGCAAATGTAACGGAGATCGTCTGATATTTTCCGCCAGCACTTGCTAATAGCTAAACGGCGATATACCTTTGTAGCTGCTGGCAAATGCAGCAGACCATACAACATGCTCTCCGCTGCATTTGCTAACAGCTAAAAGCTAATGGCTAAAAGCTAACTCCATGTTTCGAGGTATTTTCAATTTCATACTTTTCACTTCGATCTATATTTCGTTGTGCGCGCTGTTGATGATCTGGCAAACCAATCAACTGCTGGCGCTACATTATCCCGAAAATACCTTCTACTGCTTTGTTTTCTTCTCTACTATCTGTAGCTATAATTTCCATTGGTACCTGACACCGGGCACCTATTCTGCCTCCGAAAGAATACGCTGGGGCGATCGTCACCGTACACTGATGCTGGTGCTTTGTGGTATTGGCGTCATTGGCTCCTTATGGTTCTTCTGGCAACTGCGCGAACACTGGCTGGTACTTTCCGGTAGCGCCATCCTCACCTTTTTATATTCAGCCCCCAAAGTACCCCATCCGGCCTTTCGCTGGCTGAGCAAAATAGCCATCGGCAAAACACTGTTTCTCACCTTTGTATGGACCTATGTGACTACCCTGCTTCCCGCACTGATAGCCGGAAACTTTGCTATCACGCCACTGGTACTACTCACCCTGCACCGCTTCTGTCTCATCTACGGCATCTGCATTTTGTTTGATTACCGCGACCTGGAATCTGATAAGCAGGAAGGTATCCGCAGCCTGATTACCATGCTGGATCTCAAAAACCTGAACCGGCTTTACTTCTTCACGCTATTAATGGCAGCGGTGTGCGCTGGACTTATGGGCCCATTCACCACCCTATTGGCCATTATTTCCCTGATGATTCCTGTAGTAGTAACTGCCCTGCTGACCAACAAAGCACACCTGAATGCATCAGACTATCTCTTTTACTTTGTACTGGACGGCTGTATGGCACTATCCGCGGCCATATACTGGATAGCGATTAGCTTTTAGCAGTTAGCTATTAGCCATGCTACGAAGATCACATAATATAATTATTCGCTGCATTGGCTAATAGCTAACTGCTAAAAGCTAATCGCTAAATCGCTACCTTTGTGCGATCAAAATTTCCACAGAACATGTCCAAAAAGCAAAAATCAATATTCAACAAGGAATCATTGGCATTCCTGGAAAGTTACCTGAATAACCCATCTCCTACCGGTTTTGAGAAAGAAGGACAAAAGCTTTGGCTGAAATACCTGACGCCTTACATTGATGAACATTTTGTAGATCCGTATGGTTCCGCCGTAGGAGTGATTAATCCGAAAGCCGAATTCAAAGTGGTCATCGAAGCGCACGCCGATGAAATTTCCTGGTTTGTCAACTATATTTCCCCGGAAGGATTGATCTATGTAATCCGTAATGGCGGCTCCGATCAACAGATCGCACCTTCCAAACGGGTGAATATCCATACAGAAAAAGGTACCGTGAAAGCTGTCTTCGGCTGGCCGGCTATTCATACCCGTATCCGCAGCGGCGACGGTAAAGAACCACAACCGAAAGTAGAAAACATCTTCCTGGATTGCGGCGCCCGTTCCCGTAAAGAAGTAGAAGACCTGGGTATACACGTTGGCTGTGTATGTACGTTTGAAGATGGTTTTGAAGAACTGAACTACGACTACTACATCTGCCGCGCCATCGATAACCGCATTGGCGGTTTTATGATTGCAGAAGTAGCCCGCCTGCTGAAAGAAAAGAAACAACAGCTGCCTTTCGGCTTATACATTGTAAATGCCGTACAGGAGGAAGTAGGATTACGCGGTGCGGAAATGATCGCCAAACGTATTAAACCTAACGTAGCTATCATCACCGACGTTACACATGATACCACTACCCCGATGATCAATAAAAACATTGAAGGGGAAATCAAATGTGGCGGCGGTCCCAGCATCACTTATGGTCCGGCGGTACACAACATCTTACGTGACCTCATTATCAAAACAGCAAAGAAAAATGAGATCCCGCATCAGCTGCATGCCGTTAGCCGCAGCACCGGTACTGATACCGATGCTTTTGCGTACAGCAATGATGGCACCCCCTCTGCGCTGATCAGCTTACCCTTACGCTATATGCACACCACCGTGGAAATGGTGAAGAAAGATGATATTGAAAATACCATTCAGCTGATTTATCAGACCCTGCTGAATATTACACCGAAGACGAATTTTCAATACTTGTAGTAATAGCAGAAAGCATAAAGCATAAAGCAAAAAGCTATTGTAGCGATTGATGATGGCGAATATTATATACGMTTTGATCAATCGCTACAATAGCTTTTTGCTTTATGCTTTCAGCTTTCTGCTATTTAAAGAAGTCTGCCGCTCTGGTAGTTTTCTCTACCCACGCTCCTGAAGACGCCTGCAATACATACTCACTCAATCCTACCCTGTTTACTCCTGGCGCCCAGTCATAGGTATATCCCATCCGGGTCCATGGATAATGCGCATCTGTTGCAGAAGTCAACGGACGATAGTACGCGTAAACAATGTAGTTGTTAAACCAGGTAGTATAATTCGCTGGTAAACCTGGAATTAACACGGCGCCGGCGGTTTTGGTGGTAATGTCCGGATTACCTGCCGGGCGATACAAGCGCGCTGCTTTCACCCACATCGTGGCAATATGTGTATTGCTTTTGGCATTAGCAGGCGGCAGTCCTAACAACTGACATATCCGCGCAATCGTGTCGGAGCTGGCCGTGAAAGAAGGCCCTATCTTGGTCTTCATCTGTTTAGGTATAAACAGCCAGGATTCGCCCCATACATTCGTGATAGAATCACCTGCCGGATAGCTGTCCGGATACTTCATAAACGTGCCCATTAACACATACTGCTGACCGTTAATTGTTTTCCATTGCAGATCCGTATTGTCTGCAGTGATAGGCCATAACGCAGTAGATATCTGGCTGCTATCAGCCACCATTGCATTTTGTATGGCCTGTGCATACAACTGATCCATGGAAGGAGTTGGGGTTACAGGTGTATCATCATTTTTATTACATCCTGTAAAAGCTACAGCTGCCATCAAAAAAGCAGCAGGCAGTAAACTGCGGGAAAAGAATTGTTTCATAGAAGTGGTTTTCTGGATACTGGTTATTTAAATCGAGTGCTGCAATTAAATGTATTTCAAGGAAATAGACAAAAATTATCTTGAGCATAAAGCAAAAAGCAAAAAGCTATTGTAGCGATTGATCAAAGCGTATATAATATTCGCAATAATCAATCGCTACAATAGCTTTTTGCTTTATGCCTTATGCCTTCTGCTTTACAAATCGGCCATGCTGAAATATTCCACGCCCAGCTGGTATCCCTTCAGTCCAAGACCACAGATACAGCCAATACATTTAGGTGCGATCAGTGAAGTATGCCTGAATTCTTCACGGGCATATACGTTGCTGATATGTATTTCCATTACTGGCGTTTTAATGCCGGCAATAGCATCGCGGATGGCGATAGAAGTATGTGTATAAGCGCCTGCATTCAGCAGAATACCATCGTAAGAAAAGCCCACTTCATGCAGATAGTTCACCAGCTCTCCTTCTACATTACTCTGGAAGTAAGTAAAGTTAACTGCCGGGAATTGTTTTTGCAGATGTTTAAAATAATGTTCGAACGACTCGCTGCCATAAATGCCTGTTTCACGCTTACCGAGCAGGTTTAGGTTAGGCCCGTTGATGATAGCTATTTGCATGATGATGGATATAAAATGAAAGATGTATGAAGGTAATTAATCCTGTTGATGATTGCTATCACTTCCCCAGCGGTAGGTTTGCTGGTCAATACCTGCCAGGTCAATAATACGGTCTACCACCGTAGCTGCCATTTCTTCCAGGCTGTTGGGTAAGCTGTAGAAAGAAGGCGTAGCCGGGCAAATGATACCGCCCGCCATGGTCACGGCTTCCATGTTTTTAATATGTATCAGGTTGTATGGCGTTTCCCTTACTACACAGATCAGTTTTCTGCGTTCTTTCAGCACTACATCTGCAGCACGGGTAATAAGGTCATTGGAGATGCCGGTGGCAATGCGTCCTAAAGTACCCATTGAACAGGGGCAGATGATCATGGTATTAAAACGTCCGGAACCGGAAGCAAATGGAGCGTGGAAGTCTTGTTGGGTATAAAAGCGAAAGGGTAATTGTTTATAATCTTCATCTCTCAGTTCCGTTTCCCAAACCGTTTTGGCATTTTCGGTCATCACTACGGCTACCTGATCCAACTGCGCATGTGCTGCCTGCAGCTTTTGCAGCAACTGGCGTGCATAAATAGAGCCACTGGCTCCTGTAACTGCTACTACTATACGATGTTTCATTGGCTATGCTATTGATATTGCAAAGCTAGCCTATTTGCGGGTATTGACAGCACTTCTTTATTACCGGGCAATGCAACAGACCCGGCAGGTATAAAAAGGGAAAGATTATAACCCGGCCTGGGCTACAATTTCATCCATCAGGATGCCACTGTGACTTTCATTGTAAACACATTCGCCATTACGGATCAGGAGTACCTGGGGAGATTCATGCTCTACACAATACATTTCCGCAATTTTATTGGATACAGGACGATAGGAGATAAGGTCCAGGTAATAAAACGTTAACCCCTCCGGTTCCGCTGCCCGCTCCAATCTGGCTTTAGCCATCGAGCTAATTGAGCACCGTGTACTGTGTTTAAAAATAGCTATCGGCTGATTTGCTGACACCGTGTTGATTTCAGATAGCTGTTCCTCGCTGGTTAACGTTTTCCAATTCATTTTAACATGCTTTGTTATGTTCTATCGCAGGCGTTTTGGCCATTCCCCTCATTGGACACCCTAATTTCTGATGGCTTGCGCAGGACGTTAAGAAAACAGCAAAGATACAAACCATAGCCGTGTAGCCCAAAATTCTTACATAAGATTGCATACTGGGAGATTTATAATTTATAACTAAAACGAAATTTCACAGGAAATATGATACGACTACTTTTTTAATCGTTCTTTGTAACGTTATTTTGCAAATATAGAAAATACATTAAAAAAAACAACAATGTAATTTTCGGATTTCCCGAAAATCTCCAGCGTTATGACAAAAGTACATTTTATTGCCATAGGCGGCAGCGTAATGCATCAATTAGCCATTGCGCTCAAAAATAAAGGTTACCAGGTAACCGGTAGTGACGATGAAATTTTTGAACCGGCACTATCGAACCTGCAACAGGCAGGTATTTTACCCGCCACCACTGGTTGGGACGCCACCCGGATAACGCCGGACTTAGACGCTGTCATCCTCGGTATGCACGCCAGGGAAGACAATCCCGAGCTGATAAAAGCCCGGGAAATGCACCTGAAAATTTACTCTTTCCCAGAATACATCTTCCAGGAAAGTAAAAATAAAACACGGGTAGCCATCGGTGGCAGTCATGGTAAAACTACCACCACTGCCATGGTTATGCACGCGTTACAATACAACCACCAGGCATTCGATTACCTGGTAGGCGCTAAACTAACCGGCTTTGCCCAATCGGTAAACATCACCGATGCCCCTGTCATCGTTTGCGAAGCAGATGAATACCCTGCCTCCGTCATCGAAAAACGGCCCAAATTTCATTTCCTCCATCCCCAGATTGCCGTATTAACCGGTATCGCCTGGGATCATATCAACGTATTTCCCACTTACGATATCTATAAAGAACAGTTTGCCATTTTTATCCGGCAAATGGAACCCGGTCAGGTATTGATTTATAATGCGGGAGATGAAGAACTTGTTGCGCTCGTGGCCGCTACGGGCAGCCATCTGCAGCTCCTGCCCTATGGCCTGCCCAAACATACCATCGAACAGGGCGTTACCCGGGTGTATTTCGGCGATAACAGCACCGCACTCGAAGTATTCGGCGACCATAACCTCCTGAACCTTCACGCCGCCAAACTGGTGTGTAACCAGCTCGGCGTATCTGACGCTGATTTCCTGGCAGCCATCGCCTCCTTTACCGGCGCGGCCAAGCGCCTGGAACTCGTCGCTAAAAATGAACATTGCGTCATTTACCGCGATTTCGCACATGCGCCTTCCAAGGTGAAAGCCACCATGGAAGCCACTAAACACCAGTTCCCCCAACGGAAACTGATCGCTGTACTGGAATTACATACCTATAGCAGTTTAAATGCTGATTTCCTGGAACAATACCATCATGCGCTGGATACCGCCGATATTGCCGTAGTATTTTACAGCAAACATGCCCTGGAAATCAAGAGAATGCCCGATCTTGCGCCTGAATTAATTGCACAGCGCTTCGGAAGAAACGATCTGCACGTATTCAATAACCGCGAAAAACTGGAAGCATTTTTATCCGCTCAAAATTATCAGGACACAAACCTGCTGTTAATGAGCTCCGGTACATATGATGGCCTTGATTTCAGCAAACTAAAGGAATTACTGCCGAACAACTAATCAACTTACTAAACAATTACTAAATACTAAATAATGCCTTCTTTGCTCCTCAAAAGGCCGCTGGCCGTCATCGATCTCGAAACCACCGGTACCAACGTGGCTGCTGATCGTATCATTGAAATTGCTATCATCAAAGTGTTTCCGGACAAAACAACCCAGTCCAAAGTGAAACGCATTAACCCCGGAATGCCGATCCCCGCCGGATCAACAGCAATTCATGGTATCAAGGACGAAGATGTAAAAGATGCTCCTACCTTCAAACAGGCCGCCCACGAACTCAAACAGTTCATGGATAACTGCGACCTGGCCGGGTACAACTCCAATCGCTTCGATATCCCCCTGCTCGTGGAAGAATTCCTCCGGGCCGACATAGAATTCGATGTATCTAAACGCAAATTCGTAGACGTACAACGGATTTTCCACCTGATGGAAAAACGTACCCTCGGCGCCGCCTACAAATTCTACTGCGATAAACAACTCGAAAACGCCCACAGCGCCGAAGCAGATGCACTCGCTACCTACGAAATTCTGGAAGCACAGCTGGGCCGCTACGAACAACTACAAGAGGATATCGACTCCCTGGCTGATTTTACCAAGGAAGAAGATTATATCGACTTTGCCCGCCGCCTCGTTATGCAAGGTGGAAACGAAGTGTTTAACTTCGGGAAATACAAAGGCCGCCCCGTAAGAGAAGTACTGAAAGCAGAGCCACAGTACTACGACTGGATGATGAAGGCTGACTTCCCACTCAATACCAAACAGAAACTGACGGAAATCTTCCATAATATGATGTTAAAAAAAATGTAATGTTAACCCGGAACGTCATATCTTGCGCCGGAATTGAATTATTTTCGCAGTCCAAAAATATCATCTGCTGAATTGGAAAAGCTTGTCATCATTCCTACGTACAATGAAAAGGATAACATCCGGAACATCATTGACGCTGTATTTTCCTTACAGGAGAATTTTCATGTCCTCATTGTGGATGACGGATCACCTGACGGTACCGGTGCTATTGTAAAAGAATTACAACAGCAACATCCAAACGAATTATTCCTGGAAGAAAGATCCGGCAAACAAGGTCTGGGTACAGCTTATATCCATGGCTTTAAATGGGCACTGGCCAGAGGTTATCAGTACATTTTTGAAATGGATGCCGACTTCTCCCACAATCCTAAAGACCTCATTCGCCTGTATGATGCCTGCGCCAAAGGCGGTGCAGACCTGGCCGTAGGTTCCCGCTATGTAAAAGGCGGCAAAACGGAAAACTGGCCATGGGACCGCGCTGTATTGTCTTACGGCGCCTCCATCTACGTAGGCATGATTACCTGGATGCCCGTTAGGGACCCAACAGCCGGATTCGTTTGCTACCGCAACACCGTGCTGGAAGCCATTAACCTGGACCAGATACAGTTTGTGGGCTACGCCTTCCAGATTGAAATGAAATTCACCGCGTGGAAACTGGGCTTCAAAATCAAAGAAGTATCCATCACGTTCAAAGACAGGAAAGAAGGCTATTCCAAAATGAGCAAAGGCATTGTAAAAGAAGGTATCCTCGGGGTACTTAAAATACAATGGCAGAGCCTTTTCAGGAATTATGCGAGAAGAGTAAAGAATTAATTAATATACATAAATAGGTGTTTAGGGATTTGTTCATTTTATCAGATGAACAAATCCCTAAATACATTAAGTGGGTTCATGAAAAAGGCATTCATCCAGCTGCATATCTCCGTATTTCTGGCTGGCTTCACCGGTATTTTGGGAAAGTTGATTACCCTCAATGAAGGGCTGTTAGTGTGGTACCGGTTACTGATTACCTCCGTTACTTTATTTGTATTGTTCAGGCTCCAGGGTACCTTTAAAAAGCTTCCCTGGAAAGATATTCTGCCCATCGGCGCCACCGGTGTGGTAGTAGCCGCCCACTGGCTTTTCTTTTATGGTAGCATTAAATATTCCAACGTATCCATTGGCGTGATCTGCTTTTCCATGACCAGCCTCTTCACCGCCATTTTCGATCCGCTGATTAACCGGCGCCGCTTCGATGTGGCTGAAATGCTGCTTAGCCTGCTCACCCTGGCGGGTATCCTGCTCATCTTCCACTTCGATACGCAATACCGGACCGGTATCATACTGGGCATTATCTCTGCCATGTTTGCCGCCCTGTTCACCGTTTTCAACAAACGACTCATCAAACGCTTTGATACCTCCACCATTACCTTCTACGAACTATCAGTAGGATTTGTGGTATTATCACTATTTCTCCCGTTCTATCTTCATCGCTTTCCCGTGGCCACCATCCTGCCTTCCGGCATGGACCTGCTCTACCTCCTCATACTGGCCTGGTTTTGTACGGTACTCATGTACTTACTCAGCATGAATGCGCTGAAGAAAATTTCGCCGTTTACCGTCAATCTGTGCTTCAACCTGGAGCCGGTGTACAGCATCCTGATGGCCTTTGTACTGTTCCAGGAAAACAAACTCCTGAACAATGCCTTCTATGCTGGCTTAAGCTGTATCATGCTTTCCGTAGGATTACAGATGCTGCGGGTAGCCAAAGGCCGTACATCAAACTAATCCGCCCGATTAGCGGCAAATCAGTATTTTACCTGCTGTATTATTATTTTAGCACTTATGAGAAGAGTTTTTTTAGGAATATCCTTTCTGGGATGTTCCCTTTTTACCTATGCGCAACAAGCAGCTAAAAAGCCGTTGGATCACAGTGTGTATGACAGCTGGCAAGGCATTGGCAGTAAACTGATTAGCAATAACGGACAATGGATCGTGTATACCGTAGCTGTTCAGGAGGGAGATGCCAACCTCGTGATCTATGACCGCAAAACAGGTCAAACCACGAACATTCCCCGTGGTAGCAATCCGCTCATCACAGAAGATTCCCGTTTCCTGGTCTGCCACATCAAACCATTTTATAAAGATACCCGCGAGGCGAAAATCAAAAAGAAAAAGGCGGCAGAAATGCCGAAAGATTCCCTGGCCATCATCACACTGGGCCAGCCGGATATCCTGAAATTCCCCGCCGTAAAATCGTTCAAAGCACCCGAAAAAGGCAGTGGCCTGATGGCTTACCTGGTTGAGAAACCAGCAGCCGATACTGCCAAAGGGAAAGGTAATAAAGCACCGAAAGACTACGCAGATATTGATCGCGCAGACGATGATAAAGCCGGCGACAAAGCTGCTGAAAACGGGACCCTCATCATCCGGCAACTGCTGTCCGGTCAACAGGATACCGTTAAAAATGTAAAGGAATACGCCTTCAGCAAACCCGGTAACCAACTGCTGATAGAAACCGGTACCGACAAGAAAGACTCCCTTTCCCGCAATAGCGTACTCCTCTGGCATACCGCTACCCGCAAAGCAGATACCCTCAGCCGCAACGCCGCTGACTACAAACAATTTGCTTTCGATGAAAAAGGAGAACAAGCCGCCTGGGTAGCTACCGCCGACGGCGAAAAAGTATTGCAACCACTGTATAAACTCTACTACTTCAAACCCGGCCAGGACAGCGCCCGCGAAGCAGCCGCTAAAAACAGTACCGGTATCCCGGCCAACTGGAGCGTGAGCGCCAACGGCTCCCTGTCTTTCAGCAAAGACGGACAACGCCTGTTCTTCGGCACCGCTCCCCTCCTCCCGGTGAAAGACACGAACATCGTAGATTTCGAAGTAGCTAAAGTAGATATCTGGAATTATAAAGATGACTATCTGCAACCCATGCAATTGAAAAATGCAGATAAAGAACTAAAGAGAAGCTACGCTGCTGTATACTACCCTGCCGGCAACCGTCTCGTACAACTGGGCGATGACAACCTGGAAACCGTGCTCACCGCAGCAGAAGGCAACAGCACTAACGCACTCGGCTACACGGATAAGGGCGAACGCATTGCCCTGCAATGGATCGGTCGCACCAAAAAAACGGCTTTCCTCATCAACACAAATGATGGCACGAGAAAACAGATCAAAGAAAAGCTGGATGGTAACTTTTATCTATCTCCCAATGGTAAATATACTTACTGGTACGACCTCGTAAACAGACAATGGTTTAGCTATGATAACGCCAACGGTACTACGATAAATATCAGCAAAGATATTCCCACCAAAGTATTTGATGAAGAAGATGATCATCCGGATGTACCTGAAGCCTATGGCATCGCAGGATGGATGAACAACGATGTTGCCGTGTATATCTACGATCGTTACGATATCTGGGAAGCAGATCCCACCGGTAAAAAAGCACCGGTAAACATCACCCAAAACGGACGAAAAGAAAAAATCCGCTACCGTTATCAGCGCCTGAATCCGGAAGAAAGATTTTTCACGCCCGGGCAAACACTGATGCTCACTGCATTTCAGGAAAGCACCAAATACAACGGCTTCTATCAACTGGAACTGGCCGGTAAAAACGGTAAAGTAAAACCTGTCAAACAAATCGTGTTAGGCCCTCACACCTATGCTGATTTACTGGAAGCTAAAAACGTACACGCCTATACGTTTACGCGCAACAATTACGAGCAATCGCCCAACATATTTACCGGCGACAACATCGCGCAGGCTACGCAGATCAGTCATACGAATCCACAACAGCAAAACTATAACTGGGGCACGGCTTCCCTCTATAAATGGACAACCTTCAGTGGCAAACCATCCGAAGGTATTCTCTATAAACCGGAAGACTTCGACTCCACCAAACAATATCCTGTTCTCTTCTATTTTTATGAGAAGTTAACAGATGGTCTGTACAGCTATCAGGCGCCGTCGCCTACGCCATCCCGACTGAACATCTCCTTCTTTGTAAGTCGCGGTTACATCGTATTTGCACCAGACATCAGCTATGAAAATGGCTACCCTGGCAAAAGCGCGTACGACTACATTGTAAGTGCCGCAGAAGACCTCGCGAAAAAACCATGGGTAGATGGCAAAAATATGGGAATACAAGGTCAGAGCTGGGGCGGCTACCAGGTAGCCTACCTGATCACGCAGACCAACCTGTTCAAAGCCGCGTGGGCAGGCGCTCCCGTAGCTAACATGACCAGCGCCTACGGAGGTATCCGTTGGGAAAGCGGTATGAACAGGCAGTTCCAGTATGAACATTCTCAAAGTCGTATCGGCGCCACCTTATGGGATAAGCCGGAACTCTACATCGAGAACTCTCCGCTCTTTAACCTGCCACGTGTAACTACGCCGGTAGCCATCATGTCTAACGATGCAGATGGAGCAGTACCCTGGTACCAGGGCATTGAAATGTTTACCGGTTTACGTCGTTTAGGCAAGCCCGTTTGGTTGCTGAACTATAACAACGAAGCGCATAACCTGATGCAACGCCAGAACCGCAAAGATATTCAGCGCCGGGAACAACAATTCTTTGATCACTTCCTGAAAGGTGCACCAGCACCACAATGGCTGGAAAGTGGCGTTCCTGCTACCGAAAAAGGCATTAACTGGGGCTGGGATTTACAACAGTAAAAATCACTTTGAATAATTGAACGCTACAAGTGCTTTGGTGCTTGTAGCGTTTTTTGTTGTTATCGGGAGATGGGAATAAAGAAGTGGTGGCTGATTATACGAGATAAAACCAATAGCGACTTGACCTGGAGAGTTGTTATGATAAAGGAATGATCATATTGCTGTTAATACGTAAAATTTAAGGGGTAAATAACGGGTATGGGTAATCGTTAGGGCATCTTTGCGGCATGCCTCAGTTATACATTATTGCTGGTTGTAACGGCGCAGGAAAAACCACGGCCAGCTACACAATACTGCCTGATATACTAGCCTGCCATACGTTTGTAAATGCCGATATCATTGCGGCAGAAATTTCCCCTGGTCATCCGGAGAGCGTAGCATTAGAAGCGGGCAGAGAAATGTTGAACAACATTCAACTACTCGTGAAAGAAAAAGTGGACTTCGCCTTTGAAACAACATTAGCGACTAAGAGTTATACATCTCTCATAAAAAATGTAAAAAAAGAAGGCTATACAGTTACGCTACTTTACTTCTGGCTTGATTCACCAGACCTTGCAAAAAGAAGAGTGTTAAAAAGAGTACAGGAAGGCGGCCACAATATTCCACCAGAAGTCATTGAAAGACGATATTACAGAGGTATTGAAAACCTGCAGAATTTATATATTCCCATTTGTACAAACTGGATGATTATCAACAGTACCACTCCTGCTTCCCGTGAAGTGGCGCTGGGGAGCAAAGCCGGGCTAAAAGAATTTAAATTTCTATCCGACAAAATAATGCACGGCCTCAAAATAGCAATGCGCAAAATGGTGGAAGCCAAAGCCGCCAATAATGAAAGCCTGGTTATCAGTGATGGAAAAGGTAACATGCTTGATGTTCCAGCTAAAGATTACCTGCGCACCATGAAATAGTCCCTCCGCCCACAAATATATTTTTGATAATATAAAACATTTAACATATATTTACAATAATGTCGCCACTTTAGTATATGGTGTGAATTGCAGCGATAGCGATATCCCTTAACACCACATTATTGTACCTATGAACTTCCATATCTACTATCCAGCGGATGCATTACGTCCTTTTGTAAAGCAATATTATTTCTGGGAAGACAATACCAGAGGCACTATTCAGCTACCACAAAACCTGTTTGCCCTGGGCGATCAGTACCTGGTTTTCATCCTGGAAGGAACGGCAGAAATCAAACCTTTACATCACCGGGCATTTACGTTACCAACCAGCTCCGTACTGGGGCACCTCACCTGCGCGTGTCAGCTACAGGTACAGGGACCTGTGAAAGTAGCCGTCGTACAATTAAATGCGTATGGCTGTCACCGGCTGCTGGGCCTCGATGCCGCCAGCTTCACCAATTACTACCGCAACCTGGCTTGCACAGAGCACCCGCTTTGGTGCGAACTACTCAATAACTTATCTCAGGTAACGGAACCTAAACAGGTAGAAGTCCTGCTGGATGATGCTTGCCTGCAAGCGCTCAACAGCCAGTCTGATAACCTGAAAACGGTAGACGACATGGTAGACTACCTCCTGATCATGCAAGGCAATGTGGAAGTAACCGCGCTCTCCAGCCGTTACGGTATGTCCCGTCCTACGCTGGAGCGTCTTTTCAGTACCATCGTAGGGATTCCGCCACAGCTCTTTGCCCGGATGATCCGGTATAAAGCGGCACTCAGCTCTTTACGCCAACTGAATCTGCCGGAGTGGCAAACACCTATTACCGCTACGGCCTATTACAACCAGGCCATGTTTATACAGGACTACCTGATGTTTAATCACGAAACACCTTCTTACTTTGCACCCGCTGCTGCGGCTACTATTGCACATATGCCGGCTGCCGGACACCATGTGGCAGTAGCTAGCTAGTCAACACGAAATAAAAATATTACCTTAATTTAGTGAGCTAATGCTAACTAAATATGGAAACCATTGCAGTAAAAGAAGGGGCATACCATATCAGTACCGACAAAGCCCTGCTCGACCTGAACGCTATCTATGACTATCTGTCTAAAGAATCTTACTGGTCGCAAAACATTCCTTTCGACATCGTTGAAAAATCAATTGCAGGTTCACTGTGCTTCGGCGTATATGAAGATGATAAACAGATAGGTTTTGCCAGGGTAGTGACAGATGGCGCCATATTCGCTTACCTCGGCGATGTATACATACTGGAAGCCTATCGCGGTAAAGGCCTCTCTAAATTCCTGATGCGTACCATTTTGGCCCATCCCGATCTGCAGGGATTAAGACGTTTCTTACTCGTTACGTCTGATGCACACGGACTATACCGGCAGTTTGGTTTCACCGACATCAGCAACCCGGACAAATTCATGCATCGCCATAACCCTGACGTATACACGAAAAACGCATAATATTTCCGTTTTTTCCTTAATTTACGACTATAACTAGCCGCTATGGAATATTCTGCCGCTCACTGGCGTGAACAACTGCAATTACAGTCGCATGTAGAAGGCGGTGCCTTCCGCGAAACCTATCGTTCCGATTGGGTATTGGATATGACGACGCTGCCAGCAGGTATGAGCGGCAACCGCAATGCCTCTACCTGCATTTATTTCCTGCTGGAATCGAACGAATTTTCCGCTTTTCACCGCATTGCGGCAGATGAGATCTGGCATTTCTATGATGGACATACCCTCACCATATACGAAATAGGCCCGGGAGGCAAACTCCTGACGCACAAACTGGGACGTGATATCGCTAACGGCGAAAATCTGCAGGTGATCATCACCGCCGGCAACTGGTTTGCTTCCCGCGTGGAAGTACCCGGTAGCTATGCTCTCACCGGCTGCACCGTGGCGCCAGGATTCGACTTCGCTGATTTTGAACTGGCCGGAAAAGCAGCCCTGCAGGCCGCCTACCCGGAACATGCAGCGCTGATCGATAGTCTTACCCGTTAACGGATACGACTACCCACTCCCAACTTTTCATTAATTTACAGGCATGAAAAAAATCCTCTTCGTCGTAATACTGGTTTTATTGGGCGTGCTGATATTTTGGCTGGGCAAACGATTCGGGACCACCAACGTTAGCGAACAGGTTATTTCCAATAGCCTCATCGTCAAAGAAATTGCAGAACTGGCAAGCCTCGACGTACAGGGATCTTCCAGTATCAAAAGAAGTAATGTGGAGAATAACGGCGAGTGGACCGACAACTTCAAGAAAACATTCCTGGAGAATACCATCTGGGTCACCATTCCTTACGAAGCAAAGTTTGGGGTCAATATTGACGAAAAACAGTTCAAGGTGGCAACGACGGATAAAAAGATCATTCTGCATCTCCCAACCCCGCGCCTGCTGAGCTATGAGCTGAAAATCGACAAAATGGAAACCGCTAACCGTAAAGGATGGCTGCTGTTCCAGGACGACGAAACCTATACAGACGTACAGAAAAAATTATATCAAACCTCCCGCGCCCAGCTGGAAAATAATGCCCTTTATATTCAGCAGTCAAAGGATAAAATCAGGAAGGTGATGGAGCAATACTATGCTCCTTTCCTGAAAGACCATACGCTGGAAATACAGTATGAAGGCGAAAGCAAAGCACCTGCACTACAATAACCAGTGCCACGTATAGCCATTACCGGGATAGCAATTATCCCGGCTGCATTACTTCTCCGCTTTAAGTGAGCGCTTATGCGGCCTGTTCTGCAATATATTTCACGAGGCTTCTTTTGGCCACTGGCAGCAGCGTTTCATCTACCGGCAGGACCAATGGCGTTTCCACGCAATACACAGCAGGATTGGGCAAATTGTTTCGCTCGCGTATCAGCATCGTTTTGATATGCCCGATGGTATGCACAAAATCCTTCTTATATTCCTGCACATACTCGGTATGAATACCGCGGAACTTTTCGTCATGCCGCTCAAAGATCGTGAGCCGGTAAGCATATACGCGGGTATAGCTGGCCCGCCCATCGCAGAGTAAGAAATACCCTTCTCTTGTTTCCAATGGAATTAATCCCACCGGAAAAATGCTCAGGTTCCCGGCTACATACTCATAAATCTCCGCCCCTTCCTTTATCGTGTTGTTCAGCTGCGGCAGGGAGTATTGAATAATAGACTCCAGCTCTTCCATCAACTCATCGTCTGCAATCAGCTGTTCATACAGTAACTCCAGCTTCTGCAGATTAACGGCAGTGAGTCGTTTTGGGAACTGCTGCTGTAAAAATTGCTTGTTGTCCCGGAAGGCAACGAGGTTGTTGTAATGGAAAATGATGTCAGCCAGCTGCGGGTAGAGCTTGCTTTCGTTGAAGTAACGGTTGATGTCCTGTAAGTAGGCTAATAGGGTATACTTCTTTAGCTCAAAATCAATATAACCATCAGCAAACCAGGTTTCACTTAACGCTCCCATATCAAATTAATTTAATGGATCTTATACTGAATTTACGAAAAAAAAACCGCAAAACGGAGGGTTTACAGGGCGGGAAAGGGGATTTTAAATAATATTTATATCACTGTGAAACTTCATCCTACAAAGGATCTAACTAAGATTATAGTAGTAAAAAAGAGGGTAATAACAAAAATATTTTAAACGCGACTTTTTTATTAGCGTAATTTTCATAACTTCAGTATATTATTTTTCATTTTTTTAATTTCAGTTATCATGAACATTTACGTAGCCAACCTGCACTATAGGTTGAACGATGAGGATCTCCATCAGATTTTCAGCGATTTTGGAGAGGTTACCTCCGCGAAGGTTATCAAGGACCACGAAACTGGCCGCTCACGTGGTTTCGGCTTTGTGGAAATGCCTAATCAAGAAGAAGGCGCGAAGGCTATGGATAGTTTGAACGGCAGCGAAATCGAAGGTAAGCAATTGATGGTAAACGAAGCAAGACCTAAACAACCGAATAATAATTTCAAAGGTGGCGGTGGCAACAACCGTGGCGGCGGAGGATATGGTTCCCGCGACCGTCGTTATTAATAATCATCCCCTTTATTCGGCACAAAGGAACTGAGAGGGACGCTTCGTAAGAAGTGTCCCTTTTTTTAGCAGAAAGCATAAAGCCGAAAGCATAAAGCTATTAAAGCGAATGAACTTTGCGAGTTAATATACGCATTGGTCATTCGCTTTAATAGCTTTATGCTTTCGGCTTTTTGCTTTTGGCTCTTTATTATATTCCTCTTTTAGGATCGAAGTTTTCCAGCTCCTGCGCTACGGCAGTGAGGAAAGTAGCACCCAGGGAACCGTCTACAATACGGTGATCATATGACATCGACAGGTACATCATGTGACGGATACCAATGGTATCTCCTTCCGGTGTTTCAATCACCATCGGACGTTTCTTGATAGCACCTACCGCCAGGATAGCTACTTGTGGCTGGTTAATGATAGGCGTCCCCATCAGGCTACCAAAAGTACCAACGTTGGTCAGGGTAAAGGTACCGCTCTGGGTATCTTCCGGTTTCAGCTTATTGGTACGGGCAGCATTGGCCAGGTGATTCACCTGTTTGGTAATACCCACCAGGTTGAGCTGATCAGCACTCTTAATCACTGGTACAATGAGGTTACCGGTTGGCAAAGCTGCCGCCATGCCGATATTGATATCTTTCTTAATAATAATTTTATCACCGTCCAGGGAGCAGTTGATCAGCGGGAAACGCTTGATGCACTTCACAATCGCTTCAATAAACAGCGGGGTAAAAGTAAGCTTCTCTCCTTCGCGTTTTTCAAATTCTCCTTTTACACGATCGCGCCATTTCACCAGGTTGGTTACATCGGCTTCTGCGAAGCTGGTCACATGCGGGCTGGTTTGTTTACTCATCACCATGTGGTTGGCGATCAGCTTACGCATACGGTCCATTTCTACAATTTCCACGTTACCGCTATAAGTAGGCGATGCCACGGTAGTAGGAGTGGTTACCACTGGCTGACGGGAAGTAGCCACTGCTGCAGTTACCGGTTCCGGCGTTACATCAGGGATAATCTTTCCTTCCTTACGGTCGGCCACATACTGCAGGATGTCTTTTTTGGTAACACGGCCATCATTGCCGGAGCCTGGAATCTTTTCCAGGTCAGCAAAGCTGACACCTTCCTGCTGTGCGATGGTCAGCACCAGCGGAGAGTAAAATTTAGCGCCACCAGCGGATACCGCAGTTTCAACAGCCGGGGTATGGGCAGGCGCTGTGGTAAATTTTGGTTCAGTAGCCACTGCAGGCGCTGCAGGTACTACAGGTGCAGTTGCCGCCGCTGCATCGGCATTGGTATTAATACGGGCAATGACAGTACCTACTGCCACCACATCATTTTCGTTAAAGAGCACTTCCGTGATCTCTCCTTCTGCGATAGAAGGGACTTCGCTATCCACTTTGTCAGTGGCAATTTCAAGTACGGTTTCATCCACTTTTACGTGATCGCCCGCCTTTTTATGCCAACGCAAAATGGTGGCTTCCATGATGCTTTCCCCCATTTTTGGCATTACCAATTCTACAATGGCCATAAGATTGATTTTTGCTTTAGTGCGCGACAAATTTAAGGGAATTGTACCAATTCAAAAGGTCCCAATATCCCTATTCCAGAATGAGTTTGCGCAGCTCATTCATAGCATATACAGCCGTCATCTGTGTATTCCGTTCCCGGTCATACCGCAGCTGAAATTTTACCGCATTCACCTTGTCCCTGCTGCCTACAGCCACCCATACTGTGCCCACTGGCTTTTCCGGCGTGCCACCGTCAGGTCCCATAATGCCCGATACCGCAATGGCATAATCTGTATCCAGCAGCTGCAAGGCACCCGCTACCATTTCCCTTACCACCGCTTCACTCACTGCCCCTTCTGCTGTCAGGGTGGCCTTCTTCACACCTAATACTTCTTCTTTGGTCTGATATGCATACGCCACTACGCTGCCTTTGAAATAAACCGAACTACCCGGAACTGCCGTGATCCAGCTGGCAATCAACCCGCCGGTACAGCTTTCCGCCGTAGCTACCGTTTTGTTTCTTTCTTTCAACAACTGTCCCAACACCTCTCCCATGGTAATATCCTGATCTGTTACCACAATATCTGATAACAAGTCCTTCATTTCATGAAACAATATACTCACTTCCGCCGCAACTGATACTTTGTCTTTACCAAAGGCGGTTAAACGCAGTTTCAGCAGGCTATAGCTAGGCAGATACGCCAGCTTTACATGTGGCGGCAACTTCGCCTCAAAGTTCACCAGTCGCTCCGCTACAAAAGACTCTCCCATACCGGAAGTAATCAATGTTTGATGTATCACCGCAGGTGTATGGAAATGCTGCTTCAGTTGCGGCAACACATAGCTTTCCATCATACCCTGCATTTCATGTGGTACACCGGGCATCGATACATAGATCTTCCCATTTTTCTCAAACCACATCCCTGGCGCGGTTCCTCTTTTATTGTCAATCACCGTACAGAATTCCGGCACCATGGCCTGATCCAGGTTACGCTGCAGAACAGGTAATCCCCGGCTTTCGAAAATGTGCAATACATTGGCGAGGGCTGCCTGATTTTGCACCAATCTCGTATTAAAGTAAGTGCAAAGCGTGGGCTTGGTAATATCATCTGCCGTAGGCCCTAATCCCCCGGTTATCAACACAATATCGGAAGCCGCCGCTTCTTTCTCCAGCGCTTCCAGTATATCTTCCTTTATATCGCCAATGGCTACACGGCGATGCACCCAGATACCCATCGCATTCAACTGCTGCGCCATCCAGGCGGAATTGGTATCTATTGTTTGTCCTATCAGCAACTCATCCCCGATAGTAATAATACTGGTTGTGATCTTATCCATGATACTAAAGGTTATTTTCAGGAAAGAATGGCAACAGCCGCTTCTTCAACTCTTCCGGTAAACCAGCTTTCCCTTTCGTTTTCACATCAATGAATACCAATGTAGTAACGCCTACGTTTAGCAATTCATTCTTCTCGTTATACAACTCGCTGTGAAACTGTATCTTAGAGCTCTTAGGCAACTCCCGGAGTGTAGTCTTTACCGTTATAAGGTCGTCATAATACGCCGGTCGCAGGTACTTCACATTCAATTCGGCTACCGGCATTATCACACCCTGATCTTCCAGTTCCTTATAGGTAAAACCCAGCTCCCTGATAGCTTCTGCCCTTCCTACTTCATAATACAGTCCGTAATTACCGTAATAAAGATATCCCATCTGATCTGTTTCACCATAGCGCACCCGAATCGTTGTTGTACTGATAAACATGGTTCCGTCCTCTTTTATACCTGAAAAAAATACTTGAAAACTTTATTTGCCCAGTGCTCCGTCAATGGAGAACTTACCGGGACCTGTAAATAACAACGTCACAAATGCGGCCAGAAAAAGAATCGGTAATTCTTTTTCCGGGATCGGCTTAGACGCGGAAATCATAAAAATAATAACACTCATACAAATCACCAAAGGAATGGAAGCCAGTCTGGTCAACAGTCCCATGATAAGCAACACCGCACAAAACACTTCTGCAAAAACGGTCATACCCAAAGAAATTTTATGGCCTACACCTAAAGGATCAGGAAAAGAATTCATTTTGGCAGTAAAATTGATCAGCTTGGGCCAGCCGTGCATTAATATCATTCCTCCGAATACTACCCGGAGTACCAGCATAGAAAAACTTACGGCGCCATTAGTGTAACCGGTTGAGAACAGTTTTCTCATAGTAGGTAAGGTTTTTGTACTTAAAATTATTTTTCGCAAGATAAATGAATAGACTTTGCCTTGCTCCCGGAGTTATCCACATTGTTGGAAACGCAATCTGAAAAGAAGAGATATAACTTTTATATTTGCGGGTGCCCGCAAAAACAAGGGGATTCCTTTGCCGCTCAACATCTTTGCGGGAAATGCAGGAAATATTTTGCCGGAAGATTCGTTTTAAACGCATATTCAAGAAATAACAGCTATAGCATGCACTTCATAAGAAAAGTTTTAGTACCCGGACATCTGTACTTCTCGCTCGTGGCTTTCGCCGGCGCAGGGCTGGCAGGAATGCCTGCCGCACAAGCACAACAAACCCGTGTATATACAGATCCGGAAAAAGTATTCAAGGACGCACAGCAATATTTCCAACACGAGAAATATGCAGTATCCATGCAGCTTTTCAAGCAAACAATTGATAACATCGATTATTTCCACGAAACGAACCGCGACCTGGTTAAAACAGATGCGTTCTACTATTATACCATTTGTGCCCTCAAACTGCAACAGGACAATGCAGAGAAAGAAGCACTCCGGTTCCTGAAAATGGCCAACAACAACGCCCGCGAAGAACTCGTGAGCTACCAGCTGGCCAAATACTATTTCCGCCAAAACAAACTCAAAGAGGCCATCCCCCTCTATGAGAAAGCCAATATCGAAAACCTGTCCAATGCGGAAATCGCAGAAGCCAAATTCGAACTGGCCTATTGCTACTTCAACCTGAAAGACTTTAAAAAAGCACAGCCGCTCTTCTCCTCCATCAAAGAAGTTCCCGGCAAATACAGTCTGCCAGCCAATTACTACTACGGTTTCATCGCCTACTATAACCACCAGTACGGAGAAGCACTCAACAGCTTCCAGAAGGTAGTCAATGAACCTAAATACAGCAATGTAGTACCTTACTACATCGCCGAAATTTATTACTTCCAGGGTAAAACAGATCAGCTCATCGCCTACACAGAACCCCTCCTCGATAAAGGTGGCCAGTACTACGAAGCAGAACTGAAACAACTCCTCGGTAAAGCTTATTTTGAAAAGAAAAACTACCAGAAAGCATTACCCTACCTGCAAGACTTCCAAAACAATGCAGAAGAGGTAAGAAATGAAGATATCTACCAGCTGTCGTACGCCTACTATCAGACCAACAACCTGAATAAGGCGATCAGCGGCTTTAAACAATTAAGCAGCTCAAAAGATTCACTGGGCCAGAACTCGATGTACCTGTTGGGCGACTGCTACCTCCGCACCGGCCAGAAGTCAAATGCCCGTAACGCCTTTGCTTTTTGCGCCAACAACAGTTCCAATGCACAACAACAGGAAATTTCCCGCTTCAACTACGGCAAATTATCCTATGAGCTGGGCTACCCGGATGCAGCACTCAATGAACTGACACAGTTTGTAAAAACTTACCCAAAGTCTACCTATAACAAAGAGGCCCGGGAAATACTGGTGAATCTCTTCATGAACAGCAACAACTACAAAGATGGTTTAGCTACCATTGAAATGATTCCCGATAAAAACCCTACCGTACTGAAAGCTTACCAGAAAGTAGCCTATGGACGCGCCACCCAGCTGATCAATGACCAGCAACTGGCCGAAGCCGACCGCCTGCTGGATATCGCTATCAGCAACCCATACGATCCACAAATCAAACAACTGGCGCATTTCTGGAAAGCAGAAATTGCCCTCCGCCAAAATAAAACAGACCAGGCCATCACTAACCTGAACGCCTACCTGAATACGACGGCCCCCGTGTCCGGCGAAGCCAATGCACAAACCGCCAGCTATAACCTCGGTTACAGCCTCCTGAAACAAAACAAATACGCGGAAGCATTGCCTCACTTCGAAACTGCACAGAAAACCAGCGGCCCCAACGCACAACGTATTGCCACTGATGCGGCACTCCGTAGCGGCGACTGCTACTACATGCTGCGCCAATTCCCTAAAGCACTGGCACTGTACGACCGCATCATCAGTAACAACGATCCCGGCGCCGACTACGCTACTTATCAGAAAGCCGTCATCCTGGGCCTTCAGGGAAAACAAAGCGAGAAATTAAACCTGTTAAAACAACTGGGTAACAAGTTCCCCAGCTCCGGTTTTAATAACGAAACAGATATGGAAATAGCCAATACCTATCTCTCGGAAGAAAAATATACAGAAGCTATTCCTTTCCTGGAGAATGTATTGCAAAAACAACCCAATGGCGCCAACGCACCAAGAGCATTGCTGAAACTGGGTTTGTGCTACTTTAACAAAGACAACGACAGCAAAGCACTGGCTTATTATCGTCAGGTAGTGGAGAAGTTCCCCGGCTCACCCGAAGCAAATGAAGCCCTGCAAAGTATGAAATCGATCTATGTGAGTCAGGGTAAAACTGACGACTACCTCGCTTTCCTGAAAGCCAGCGGCAGAACAGTGACTGCTACCGCAGAAGATTCCCTCACCTATGCCGCAGCGGAATCGCGCTTCAGCAACAACGACTGCACAGGCGCCACCGTTGGATTCAATAACTACATCCAGAAATATCCAAACGGGCAGTTCATCTTACCCGCTTACTTCTATAAAGCGGAATGCGCCTATAACAATAAAGACTATACGGCCGCACTGCCTGCATATGAATTTGTATTGTCGCGCAACAACAGCCTGTATGCAGAAAGATCTGCCCTGCAGGCCGCCAATATCAACTTCTACCAGACAAAAAATTATGAGAAGTCGAGGACCTATTACCTGCAACTGCAGGACCTCGCTACCAGCAAAGAAAACAGTCTTTCTGCTACCCGGGGATTACTCCGCAGCAACTATCAGCTGAAACGCTGGGATGAAGTATCCAACTACTCAGAAATGCTGCTGGCCGCTGCCAACATCAGCACCGACGACCAGATCATCGCGCATTTCTATCGTGGTAAAGCACAGCAACAGGCGAGAGATTATGCTGCCGCGCTAACAGAATTCAAAACCGTTGCCAACATGACCAAATCTGAAACAGGCGCAGAAGCCCGCTATAATATAGCCGACTGCTACCTGCAACAGAATGAACTGGATGCTGCGGAAAAAGCCGGCTTCGATGTGATTAAAAATACCCCATCCTACGAATACTGGGTGGCAAAATCATATATCCTGCTGGGTGATGTATATGCCCGTCAACAGGACTATTTCAATGCAAAAGCTACTTACCAGAGTATCGTTACCAATAGCACCATTCCTGAACTGAAACAGGAAGCGAAAGAGAAACTGGCAAAAGCAGAAGCAGAAGAAAAAGCAGCTGGTAAAAAACCAAAGAAATAACATTCCTTCCGGATGTTGGAATTTTGACATTTAAGCGCAACACAGCATGAACATTCAAGCAATATATAACAAACGTACTTTCATCACCACCGCACTGGGCGTAGCCGGACTGCTGTCTTCACAAAAGACATTCGCACAGGAACCGCTGAAACAGGAAACGATTGATATCATTTCCACCAATCAGCCTAAACTGCGGGATGCCTATAAACTCAATCTCACCGCTACTTTGCCGGGAATTGATACCAACAGGCCTTCACTGAAATACCAGATTCCGGCGCTCAACCTGAATTTCATGTACCAGGCCACGTCATTGAAACCACTGGCCTTAGGAAAGGATTCGCTTTCTTACCTGCAAAACAATTTCCTGAAACTGGGCTATGGTAATTTAAAAACACCTTATGTACAGGCTGGCTTCGGTAGTGGCAGAAAAGACGTGTATAACTACGGGTTATTTGTGAACTACACCGGCTCACAAGGCAAAGAAATCTCCGACCAGATTTACAGCAACCTCAATGTATTGGCTGCTGGTACCTACCTGTTGCCTAAACTCCGCTTCGATGCAAGTATCGGATACGACCGGAATACCGTACACTACTACGGCTATGGCCATGATACTGCCAATTATAAAAAAGATGATACCCGTCAAACCTTTAATCAGATTACCGCTACCGTAGGGATGCAGAACCGGCCGCAAAACGACTGGGCATTTACCTTCCAGCCACAGGTGAAATTTATTCTCTTCAATGATGCCTTCAAACGCACAGAGAATACGTTTCTCTTGAAAGTACCTGTACGTAAGCAAGTGTTTGAAGATATCTACATCGGCGTTGAAGGCGTATTTGATTTATCTACCTACAAACAGGATAATAACCGCGCCATCAACAATAATATCGCGGCCGTTCATCCGGCAGTGGACATCATCAAGCCCGGCTTTGTGTTGCACGCAGGGGTAAATCCTACCTGGACCGACAGTAAGTTCTACCTGCTGCCTGATATCGTGAATGAGTCGCACCTGGTACGCAAAAAACTGATCCTGAGCAGTGGATGGATCTCTTATTTTGAAAAGAATTCTTATCGTAACCTGGCCAACAAAAATCCGTTCCTGGCAGGCCTTCCGGGCGATGTACTGAATACCCGTGTAGAAGAAAAATATACCGGTATCAAAGGTACGTTAGGCAGTCACTTCAACTATAACACCAAATTCGCTTCCGTTACCTGGTACAACATGCCGCTGTTTGTAAATGATAGCGCCGATACCAAAATGTTTACTACCCGTAACGAAACCATGCTCCGCGCTTTCCAGCTGCATGCGGAAGTGGGATATATAGAAGAAGAAAAATTCCAGGCACGTGTAAGCTTCGACTGGTACAACTATAACAAACAGGAAAAAGAAGTGCAACCATGGCACCTGCCTCCTTTCCAGGGYGATTTATTTGTGCAATATACCATTGCTAAAAAATTACGCCTGAATGCTGATCTCTTTGCCCTGAGTGGTAGCTACTACCTGCTACCCAACAAAGATTTCAACAAAACCAAAGGTGCATGGGACCTGAATGCGGGCGCATCCTATGATATCACGAAAAACTTCGGCCTTTGGGTGAATGCCAATAATATTTTCAACTCTCATTACCAACGCTATTACCTGTATCCAACTTATGGATTCAATGTAGTAGGCGGAGTATTGATAAAATTCTAAACGGGATACAACCCGATCATATCAGCTTTTAGCCATTAGCTTTTAGCTTTTAGCAAAATGCAGCGGAGATAAGCATATTATATGTTCTCCGCTGCATTTTGCTAAAAGCTAAAAGCTAATGGCTAAAAGCTCCCAAAAATCCTTATCTTCCCTTTTGGCAAACAGCAGAAAGCACCAGAAAAACACCATATCCTGCGTTCTCCGCTGCATTTACTAAAAGCAAACAGCTAAAAGCCAATGATGTTACAACTATATATCCAGGAAGTGCTGTTTAAACAGCGGGTTTGTGTGGTACCACAGCTGGGAACTTTTTCTGTACAACATTTTCCGGCACATTATAATTCACAAACACAAACACTGACACCACCCCGTGAGCAGGTGATGTTTACCCAGCAATGGCAGGATGACGGCTCTTGTGTAGAGTGGATTGCGCTTAAAGAAAACCTGGTACCGGCAGTAGCACAACGTAAATTTGAAAAGTACCTGGAAGAAATGAAAGAAGGCCTGAAGTCCGGTAAGCCATTGGTACTTCCGGGTATTGGCCAGTTGCAGGGCGACTTTACCGGCAATATTCATTTCCATGCCGAAGAGCTGCCTGTGGAAAAAAACAGCTTAGATATTACACCCATTGACCGCCCCGAACATAAAACGGATTATAAACCTGCCGCCTATACGCCGCCACCTTCCCCTCCAGCCATAGAGCCTATTATGACAGAAGAAGTGGAAGAAACACTGGAAGCCGTTACGGAAGAAAGTGGGTTTAAATGGTGGTGGGCTGCTATTCCTATTGCGGCAATTGTAATTGGTATTTGTGTATGGCTCTACCTTGCAACGGCCGTTGTTAGCAATCCGGTATCTATTACCATCAATACAGACTCTATTGCAAAGCAACACGCTATTGACTCTCTGAAACAGGTAGCCATTGCCGATTCAATAGCTGCAGCGAATACCATACAGACTTATTTTGCGGTGATAGATATCCTTAAGGATAGCACAGAAGCAGTAAAACGACAGAAGAAACAGGCTAAATGGGGAAGAATGCTGACAATTTATAAGAAAGACAGCTTATTCAGGACTGCAGTAGAATTGCACGTATTACCAGCAGATACAACGCCACATCTGGATACCATCCGGCGGGCGTTTAAAAGGCAGGACATCTACCTGGAACATTAATCTTACACTTTAATTTCACCCGCTACAATCTCCAGCCCCTCTGCAAAAGTATGGGGCTGGTAGCCTAGTTCTTTTGCGGCTTTATCGATTACTAACCCTGTTTTAGCAGGACGGGCAGCAGGTTGCGCCAATGTTTTAGAACTAATCTTTTCTACCAGCGAAGTATCCAATTGGAAGAATTCTGCMGTTTTAATGGCCATATCATATGGTGTCAGTACTTCACTACCGGAGATATTAAAGAAACCACCGGCTTTTTTATCTGCAATCAGCAAACAACCTTTCGCCAGATCATGACATAACGTAGGCGTACGCCATTGGTCATCTACTACTTTTACTTTCTTACCTTGCTGCAAATTATTTTTTACCCAGGTAATCATGTTATTGCGATGTGGATCGGCTACTACGCCATATACCAGTACGGTGCGTACAATAGCCCATTGCAATTTGCTGTTGGCGACCAGGCGTTCTGCCGCTACTTTACTGGTGCCATAATAATTGATAGGATTTACGGCAGCCTCTTCGCCGTAAGGTCCCTGTAAACCATCAAATACAAAATCAGTAGAGAGAAAAATGAAGAAGGCATTCACACTTTCCGCCGCATGTACCAGATAACGTGTAGCGCCTACGTTAGTATCCCAGCAGGCATCTTTATTTTTTTCGCAATCATCTACCTGCGACATGGCGCCACCGTGAATAATCACATCCGGCTGATGCTTTTCTACGAGTTGCTTTACACTGCCGGCATCCCGGAGGTTTACCGCCTCATAAGTGTAATTATCCCGCAGGGGAAAACGATTAGGGCCTCTGCCTGTAGCTATAACGTCATACTTTCCATCTTGCAGAAAAAGCGGGATCAAATGCTGACCCAATAATCCGTTACTACCTGTTATAAGTACCTTCATATTTATTTGTTAGCCTATTTTTAAAGATAAGGAAAAAAGCAGAAAGCATAACGCAGAAAGCAAAAAGCTATTGTAGCGAGTGACTACTGCGAACAAACTATTCGCTTTGGTCCATTTGCTACAATAGCTTTTTGCTTTACGCTTTACGCTTTCTCCTATATACCCATGCCCAGATTAAACATCGTAAACGCCCAGATATCTGTCGCCTCGTCGATTAATTTAGACGTGGGTTTTCCTGCGCCATGCCCGGCCTGTGTTTCAATGCGGATCAGGGTAGGATTAGGACCTGCATTATCCGCTTGCAGCGTAGCTGCAAACTTGAAGGAGTGTGCAGGTACTACACGATCGTCGTGATCACCGGTGGTGATAAGTGTAGCCGGGTAAGACGTACCAGGTTTCAGGTTATGCAACGGTGAATATTTCAGCAGGTATTTAAATTGTTCTGCGTTGTCGCTGCTACCGTACTCCACTGCCCAGGCCCAGCCGATGGTGAATTTCTGATAACGCAACATATCGAGCACACCTACAGCAGGCAATGCCACCTTGAACAGATCAGGACGTTGCGTCATGCAGGCGCCTATCAGCAGGCCACCATTGGAACCGCCGCGAATGGCGATCTTTGACGGATTGGTATATTTCGTTTTCACCAGGTACTCCGCAGCTCCGATGAAATCATTGAATACATTTTGTTTTTTATCGAGCATGCCGGCTTTATGCCATGCCTCCCCGTATTCGCTGCCACCACGCAGACATACTACTGCGTAAATACCGCCCTGTTCCATAAAGTACAGATTGGAAACGCTGAAGGCAGGTGTTTGTGGGATATTAAAACCGCCATAGCCGTATATTAATACCGGATTATTGCCGTCTGTTTTTATACCTTTTTTGTAAGACAGGAACATCGGAATGCTTTCCCCATCAGCGCTTTTGAAGAAGACCTGTTTGGTTTCAAAATCAGCCGGATTAAACTTCACCGCAGCCTTATCATATAAAGCAGATGCACCGGTTTTAATATCATATTTATAGATGGTAGGTGGTGTGACGAAAGAAGTAAAGGAATAGAAAAATTCCTTATCGTCCTTTTTACCGCCAAATCCACCGGCTGCGCCGATGCCGGGCAGTTTTATTTCACGTACCAGCTTGCCCTGGTAATCATGTTGATATACTTTGGTAGATGCATCTTTCAGATAAGAAAGGAACAGATAGCCACCACCGGTGCCTACGCCCTGTAAGGCTTCTTTCTTTTCCGGTACCACTATTTTCCAGTTAGCTTCTTCGGGATGTGCGGGATCAATCAGCACCACCTTATAGTTGGGGGCGTTGTGATTGGTACGTACCAGCAGTTTATCGCCATCGTTGTCAATTACCTGTGGTTCATAGTCAAAGCCTTTCACCAGCAGGGCAAAGCCTTGCTGTGATGGGTTATGCGTATCCTTATAGTGGAGTTCCCCGCCGGAAGTGCCTTCGGTGGTGTTAAGAATAAGGAAGCGTTCATCTTCCGTTACCTGGATACCGGCGTTACGCAGCGGATGTGCATCATCTTTATATATTAACTGGTCTTTATCCTGTGTATCGCCCAGTTGGTGATAATATACTTTCTGGTATTCATTTTTGCCGGAAAGTTTGCTTTGTTCATCGGGTTTATCGTAACGGCTGTAGTAGAAGCCATTTCCTTTCCAGGAGAGGCCGCTGAATTTTACCCATTCGAGTTTATCGGCCAGCAGTTGTTTGGTGGCTACGTCCATGACAAAGCCTTCCTGCCAGTCGGACCCGGCTTTGGCGAGCAGGTAGGCAGCATATTTACCATCTTTGGAAAAGCTGAGGCTACCTAATGCGGTGGTACCGGCGGTTGAGAGTTTGTTCGGGTCCAGGAAAACTTCTGATGGGCCGCCCAGGGTGGCAGAACGATAGAGTACGGCCTGGTTCTGCAAACCATCATTTTTAAAATAGTAATAATAATCACCATGTTTAACTGGTGCACCATTTTTTGGGTAATTCCAGAGTTCTTCCAGGCGTTTCCGGATTTCCGCACGGAAAGGGATGTGGGAAAGATAGTCCTGGGTAACCTTGTTCTGTGCTACTACCCAGGCTTTTGTTTCTTCGCTGTGGTCGTTTTCGAGCCACCGGTAAGGATCTGTTATTTTGGTGCCATGATACTCATCTACCGTATCTACCTTTTTGGTATCCGGGTAAGTGATGTGTTGTTGTTGTCCCATTGCCTGTAAAGTCAGCATACTCACGCTCATAAAGATCCACCTCCTATTATATTTTTTAAACATGCGTAAAATTTTTTAAAAATTTTGGGTACTTTGTTTGACGGAAATTAAAAATTTAGGTTATTTCATCAGATAACAGTTAGAAAACAATTGCAAAATGTTATTTTTGTGCGCCTTTAAGATATTTTTTTAGCAATTTATATGAAAAAACTGAACAACATTGCAGTCCTTACATCGGGAGGAGATGCTCCTGGCATGAACGCCGCAGTTCGTGCAGTTGTAAGAACGGGCATTTATCATCAGCTGAATGTGTATGGCATTATGTACGGCTATAGGGGAATGTTGAAGAACGAAATTTTCCCAATGGAGTCGAAGTCTGTTGCCAACATCATACAGCGCGGGGGCACCATATTGAAGACCGCCCGGTGCAAAGAGTTCTATGAATATGAAGGGCGAAAAATGGCTTACGAAAATCTGAAAAAACACAACATTGACGGGCTGGTAGTTATTGGTGGAGACGGCTCGTTCAATGGTGCGCAAAAGTTCAGCCAGGAATTTGACATTCCGTGTATAGGCTTGCCTGGTACTATTGACAAGGACATTGCAGGGACTGATTCTACTATTGGTTTTGACACGGCGGTGAATACTGCGGTAGAAGCGATAGATAAAATCAGGGACACAGCGGATGCGCATGATCGCTTATTTGTAATTGAGGTAATGGGCCGTGATGCCGGTTACATCGCTTTACACAGCGGCATTTCCACTGGTGCGGAGCATATATTGCTGCCTGAACGCAAAACAGAAGTAAATGACATTATCGAAGAACTGCAGGCCAATGAACGCCGCAGGAAATTGGTTAACCTGATTGTAGTGGCTGAAGGTGATGAAACCGGCGGTGCTACAGAAGTTGGTCGCATTATTAAAGAAAGGTGCCCTCAGCTGGACACCCGGGTAAGTATCCTCGGGCATATTCAGCGTGGCGGCGCTCCCACCTGCACAGATCGTATTCTGGCCAGCCGTCTCGGCTACGCAGCAGTAGATGCCCTCCTCGAAGGCATTCATAATGTAATGATTGGCGTGGTAAACGACAAAATCCATTACACTCCTCTTGATAAAGCTGTTAAAGCCAAACAGGAAATTGACCCCGAATGGTTTAAGATTGTTAAAATTCTAGCGAGTTAAAAAATTAGACTTATGAGTACAAAGGATCTATCGAAATACTACCACAAGCAGATGGACAACGCTGCAGGTAGGGAACACTCTTCGCACAAAACAAAAATCGTGGCTACCGTAGGCCCGGCCTGTGATACCTATGAAGGATTACTCACCCTGGTAAAAGCAGGTGTGAATGTATTCCGTCTGAACTTCTCGCACGGATCGCATGAAGACAAAGCACGCATCATTGAATACATCCGTCAGATCAACAAAACTGAGCCTTATACTGTAGCGATCCTGGCCGATTTACAAGGTCCTAAGCTGCGTGTAGGTGAAATCGAAAACAATGCCCTGCCGCTGAAAAAAGGCGACCTCCTCACCTTCGTAAATGAGAAGCTGGTAGGTAACATGGAAAAAATTTACGTTTCCTATCCCGACCTGTACAAAGATCTTCGCGTTGGCCAGAAAATTTTGCTGGACGATGGTAAAATCGAAACCGTTGTAAAAGAAATCACTGCAAACGGTGAAATCAAAGCTGAAGTAAGTTTACCAGGTGTACTGTCTTCCAAAAAAGGCTTTAACCTGCCAGATACCAAAATATCTCTGCCAGCACTGACGGAGAAAGATATTATCGACCTGGAATTCATCATCGATCACGAATGCGACTGGGTAGCTTTATCTTTCGTAAGAAGTGTAAAAGATCTCGCTGTACTGCGCAAACGCCTGGAAGCACGCAATTCTAAAATTAAGGTGATCTCTAAAATTGAGAAACCTGAAGCCATCCAGAACCTGAAAGAAATCATCTGGGAAAGTGATGGGGTAATGATTGCCCGTGGTGACCTCGGTGTGGAACTGCCTGTTGAGCAAATTCCAATGATCCAGAAAGATATCATCCGCAAGTGCATTCACCGTGCAAAACCTGTTATCGTGGCAACACAGATGATGGAAAGCATGATGGACCGCACCCGTCCCAACCGTAGTGAAATCACCGACGTAGCAAATGCCGTACTGGAAGGCGCTGATGCAGTAATGCTCTCCGGCGAAACCGCTACCGGTATGTTCCCTGAACTGGTGATTCAAACCATGAATAAAATCATCCAGGAAGTGGAAAAAGAAGCGATCATTTACAACCGTAACCTGATCCCTCACCGCCACTCTCCTACCTTCCTCTCCGATGCGCTGTGCTACAACGCTTGTAAAATTGCGGAAGACCTGGATGCAGATGCCCTCATCGGTATGACCCAAAGCGGATACACCGGCTTTATGCTGAGCAGCTACCGCCCACGCAGCCCACTCTTTATCTTCACCAAAGAAAGATCACTGGTAAATCAGCTCAGCCTCAGCTGGGGTGTACGTGCCTTCTACTATGAAGAAGAAGAAAGCCTCGATGATATCGTTTTCGATCAGATCAACATCCTGAAAGAAAGAGGTTTCATTAAATCCGGCGACGTTTGCGTAAACACCGGTAGTACACCAGTAAAAGAACACTTACCGACTAACATGTTGAAGATCACGAAAGTGGACTAACATTTACATATTAGCTAATTGGATTTAGCAAAAGCAGCGAAGGTATTCTTCGCTGCTTTTTTTATGGGTTTTAAAAAATACATACAGACTTGTCTGTTTTTGAGAAATAATCCCTAATATTGCCTCATGAAAGAAAATGGTGCTAAAGAAAGAATCCTGAATGCTGCCGGTGAATTATTCTATGAACAGGGATACCTGGCCACCGGCATCAACCAGATTATTGAAGAAGCAGGCATCGCCAAGGCCAGCCTGTACCAGCACTTCCCCTCCAAGGATGCGCTGCTAACCGCTTATCTGCTCAGAACCCGCCTCCATAACCACGAGTTAAGGATGCAGTTTCTGAATACATTGGCCCCGGGAAAAGACAAGCTTATGGGCCTCTTTGAATACCGGCTGCAGCATATGCAAAGCAACCAGTTCAAAGGCTGCGCCTTCATCCGCATTGCCTACGAACTACCCGGACTCAGCGACGAAGCCTTGGTGCAAATACGTACCCATAGCCAAACCATCCAGCACTTTATCGCCGAACAATTATTAGTCATTCGCAAAAACTTCCCGGAAAATGAACTAAATGAGATGGCAGACATGCTGCTCAATCTCTACGAAGGCGCCGGCCTGCAGGGATACATCCTGAAGTCCGCCAAGCCCATGGAAGACACGAAAAAGGTAGTAGCCCGACTACTCAACACACTATAACATACTTTCCTTAATAATTAAACGCCCATCGGCCCGCTGATGGCGATATACTTTTCACTGCTTCAAAAATTTTGCTTGTATGAAAACAGACCAGTCTGTATATATTCATCCGCCAGCGACCAACCCATGGATCACCCTGGGCGTTATCCTGCTGGCGCCACTCATCACCGTGGTAGACATCTTCATCGTTAACATCAGCGCCCCCGCCATCAAAGGCTATTTTCACAGCACAGACGCCGCCCTGGAGCTGGTCATCGCCTCCTACCTGCTGGGATACGCAGTATTCCTCATCACCGGCAGCCGCACCGGCGATTACCTCGGCAAAAAACGGGTACTGATCACCGGACTGGCCGCCTTTACCATCACCTCCGGCATGTGCGGCTTTGCCACCTCCATGGAAATGCTCATCGTATCCCGCCTGCTACAGGGCATAGCTGCCGCATTTACGGTGCCACAAACTATTACATTGATTCAGCTGACTTTCCAGTCGCCCGCCGACCGCGATAAAGCCTACGGCTTCTACGGCGCCTCATTGGGTACCGGCGCCACCATCGGACAATTCCTTGGCGGATACTTCATTTCTTCTCACCTGATCCACGACAGCTGGCGATTGATTTTCCTCGTAAACCTGCCCATCGGCGCCATCGCCATGATACTGGCCTCCTACTTTGTACAGGAATCCCCACAAAATAAATCGACCCGTTTTGATGTACCTGGCACCCTTTTGCTCACCCTGGCCCTGTCTCTCTTAATATATCCTATTGTACAAGGCACAGAACTGGGCTGGCCGGCATGGACCATCGGTATGTTGGTATTCGCGTTACTGCTATTAATTATTTTCGTTCGATATCAATACCGGATGGGCATCCTGCAACGGGACCCGCTGGTGCCACTGGATCTCTTCCGCATCCGCAGTTTCAACACCGGCATCATCAGCGTATTCTTTTTCTTTGGGGTGAATACCGCGTATATTTTCATCATCTCCATCTTCTTCCAGTCGGGCTTTCATCTCCCTCCTTTCAAAACCGGTAATTACTTCGTATTGCAAACACTTTCTTATCTGACGGCCTCTTTGTGGTCTATCAAAAATGCAGGACGCTATGGAGTCCGGCTGCTGCAGGCGGGTGTTGTTGCCATTGTGCTGGCTTTTGTCCTGCAATTAATTTTATTTCAGGGAGATGGGATCACGCCCTGGGCTATTTTTCCTGGCTTGATCATCTACGGCATGGGCTCTGGCTTGCTAATGCCTTCCTTATTAAAAGTAGCCATGTGGGATATGCCTGCCGCCAAAGCAGGAGCTGCCAGTGGGGTGTATTCCACCATCCAGCAAATTGCTTCTGCTTTGGGCGTAAGTATTTTAGGTGGTATTTTTCTACACCTGGCACATACTTCAGGCAACTATTACCTGGCTTATAAAGTAGCGCTGTTTTGCATGATAGGCTATCTGGCAATAGTCATGTATATGTTGCGCCGGGTTAAGCGTTGACAACCTTATTTTCCTTTTTATAGGTCAGCACATAAATGAGAAAAGCGGTGGCAATTAAAGCAGTACCTGCAATGCAAACGCCTGTCCATTGTGCAAAAGACCATACCCACAAGCCAATACCGGAGCCAAGCGAGGTGCCTACAAAGCTGGTGGTCATAAACACCGTGTTTAAACGGTTCCTTGCTTCCGGTAACAGTGTATAAATGCGGGTTTGATTGGATACATGGATTCCCTGCAAGCCCAGGTCTATCGCAATGATACCAGCGATGATGCCGATAATATTGGCCCGGAAAGCATAAAATAAAAAGTAACCCAGGAATAAGAAAATGATACCATACCCAATGGCTATACGAGGATTTTTCTTGTCCGCAATCCGTCCGATCAATGGCGCTCCTAAAGCTCCGGCAGCAGCGGCCAGCCCCATCAATCCAATTTGCTCACTCGTGTAATGGAATGGTGCATCTGACAACAGAAATACCACCGTCGTCCAAAACATACCAAACATTGCAAAGCAACAGGCATTAATGGCGGAGGCTTCTCTTAACATGGGCTGCTCCTTGACCAACGTCAGCAGCGACTTCATCAGATCGCCGTAAGTACCCTTGAAATTCGGCTTACTGGAAGGAAAGGAAGTCATCATAATCACCGCCAGCAATGCGCTGATACCGGCTGCAATCCAAAACATGGCGCGCCAGCCCAGGTGATGGCCCACTACGCCACTGAGCGTACGTGATAATAAAATACCCACCAGCAAACCACTCATAATAGTACCAATCACTTTACCACGACTGGCAGGATCAGAAAGATTTGCCGCCAATGGCAGGATCAACTGAGGCACTACCGAAGTAAAACCAATTAGTAAACCCGTTATTTTCAACATGGTGATATTTACCGACATGGCGGCTGCTATCAACGCACCTACTGCCGCCACCGTCATCACTACAATCTGGCTTTTTCTTTCCAGCTTATCCCCCAGCGGCACACAGAATAGTAGTCCCAGTGCATATCCCACCTGTGTAAAAAAGGTAACTTGTCCCGCGTTGCTGTCGCTGACGCCGAATTCTTCGCTCATCAGTACCAGCAAGGGTTGGCTATAATAAATATTTGCCACAATGAGCCCGGTACAAAGGGCCATAATTAATATATTCCATCTGCTAAGTGCCATAAAATCGTGCTGTCTTTTTTTGACGATGCAAAGATAGCAAGTTCGCTTTTACGACTTCGCTTTTAGTGGAAAACGGTAAATTTGCGTGACTATTTACTTAAAGCTAACGGTATGTTTACAAGCATTAATCCATTTACACAGGAAACCATCGCTGAATATACAGCACATACGCCTGCAGAAATAGAACAGAAATTACAGTTGGGTCATAAAGCCTGGCAGCAGTTAAAGGAGGTGTCACTGGAACAACGCCGCCAGTGGATGATGCAGGTGGCACAGTCCATGAAGGACCAGGTAGATATGCACGCCGCACTGATTTCACAGGAAATGGGGAAAACGTTGAAAGAAGCCAGGGCAGAAGTATTGAAATGTGCTACCTCCGCGGAATATTATGCTGAAAACATCACGGAGATGCTGCAGCCAAAACCGATCCGCTCTGATGCATATAAAAGTTATGTATCTTATGAATCCAAAGGTATTATACTCGCGATCATGCCGTGGAATTTCCCCTACTGGCAAGTGTTCCGTTTTGCTATTCCGAATATACTGGCAGGCAACACAGGTCTGCTGAAACATGCGAGCAATGTAAGCGGCTGCGCGTTGGCCATCGAAAAAATATTTTCCGACAGTAATTTTCCGGCAGGCACTTTCCAATCGCTGCTGGTATCTTCCAAAGACATTACCCCTGTTATTGCAGATGACCGCGTGCAGGGCGTTACGCTCACTGGTAGCACACCAGCGGGTAAAAGTGTAGCGGCGCTGGCGGGTCAATATCTCAAGAAAACCGTACTGGAGCTGGGAGGTAGTGATCCTTTTATTGTTTTGAAAGATGCAGACCTCGAAGCAGCTGCTAAAACAGCCGTACAAGGCCGCATGCAAAATGCCGGGCAATCCTGCATTGCTGCCAAACGCTGGATTGTGGAAAAAGAAATAGTGGCCGACTTTACCGCAGCGGTAAAACGCGTTATCCAGGATATCAAACAAGGCGACCCCTCCCTGGAAACCACTACCATGGGGCCTATGGCGCGTCCGGACCTGGCAAAAGATCTCGCGAGGCAGCTACAGGAAAGCATTAGCCAGGGCGCAAAGCTGGAGTTGGGCGGCACGTATGAAGGCTGTAACTTTGCACCCACACTGCTAACCGGGGTAACCAATCAAATGACAGCTTTCAAGGAAGAAACATTTGGCCCACTGGCCGTTATCATAGAAGCTAAGGACGAAGCACATGCTATTGCCCTCGCCAACGACACCATTTTTGGATTAGGCGCTGCTCTATGGACCAGCGACCTCGATAAAGCAGCCAAACTAGCCACTCAGATAGAAAGCGGTAACGTTTTTATCAACGCCATGGTACGCTCTGATGCACGTTTGCCCTTCGGCGGCGTAAAACAATCGGGCTACGGACGCGAACTATCACTGGAAGGGGCACACGAATTTTTGAACATAAAAACTGTCTATATACAACAATAAAGCTTTTAGCCATTAGCTTTTAGCTTTTAGTAAATGCAGCGAAGACTAACATTTGCTCCTGCTGCGTATACTAATAGCTACAGCCTCGACAGATAACCAATCGTTATCTCCGCTGCATTTGCTAATGGCTAACAGCTAAAAGCTAACAGCTAGTACAATGACCACTTCTCTGAAACGCGACCGCTACTCTCCCTATATCAGTTTCTCCCGTAAAGACTGGGCAGAACGAAGCGGTGATGCTTTGCTGCAAATGCAGGACTACGACCTGGAAGCGCTGCATGGCATGAACGAACCACTTACACAGGAAGAAATTACACAGGTATATCTTCCATTGGCGCACCTGTTAAATTTATACGTTACCGCCTCGCAAAAACTGCATACTGCCACCAGCAATTTTTTAAGCAGTCAGGCGCATAAAGTACCTTATATCATTGGCATTGCAGGTAGCGTGGCGGTAGGAAAAAGTACCACCGCCAGAGTGCTGCAAAAATTATTACAGGCATGGCCTAATCATCCACGGGTAGACCTGGTGACCACAGATGGATTTTTGTATCCGAATAAAGTACTGGAGTCCCGGAATATCATGAACCGTAAGGGTTTCCCGGAAAGTTATGATATCAAAAGGCTGATACATTTCCTGGCGGATGTAAAATCCGGTAAAGAGAAAGTAGCAGCGCCACTGTATTCACACCTGGAGTACGACATATTATCGGGGCAACTACAATGGATAGAGCAGCCGGATATCGTGATTGTAGAAGGTGTGAATGTATTACAGGTACGTCCACGGCAACAACAAAAAGATCCCGCCGTTTTCGTTTCTGATTTCTTCGACTTCAGCATTTATGTAGATGCGGCAGAAAAAGATATCCGCAAATGGTACATTGCCCGTTTTGAATCATTGCGCAGAACCGCCTTTCAGAATCCGGATTCCTTCTTCCACCGCTATGCGCATCTCTCCGATACCGCCACCGTGGAATTAGCCACACAAATCTGGGATGATATCAACAAACCTAACCTTGAACAAAACATTGCGCCTACCCGTTATCGGGCCAGTTTGATCCTGGAAAAAGGACATCATCATTTTGTGCAATCTATTCAACTGAGAAAAACTTAATGCCAGATACTAAAAGAATACGCGAACAGCTGCAGGCATTGCTAAAAGCTTCCATGGTAGATTGGACATCCTTTGAGGCAATCCTGCAGCCGGTTACCTTCGTGGCAGGAAGCTATCTCTCTGAGGCAGGGAAAACCTCCCATGCTATTTTCTTTATTGAAACGGGGATTGTGCGGGTATTTACGCTGCACCAGGGCAAAGAAATCAGTATGGACTTTGCCTTCCCCGGATCTTTTACCGCTTCTTATGCCTCGTTTATTACCCAGCAACCAGCGGCAGTATATCAACAGGCCATTACGCCCGTAACCGGCTATGCTTTCTTTTACGACGATTTGCAGGCACTCTATGCTACCTCCCATGAAGCGGAGAAAATTGGCCGGCTGATGGCGGAGTACCAGTACCTTCAGAAATACAACCGGGAACTGTCTTTCCTTCAGTTAACTGCGCAGGAAAGGTATGCACAATTGCTGCGGGAACACCCGGAAGTGATCCAGCATATAACCATCAAACAGATCGCCTCTTACCTGGGCATTGAACCAGAGAGCTTGAGTCGCATCCGTAAAAATATGAGCCAGCCGGATTAACTAACATTTGTTAGCGGTATTTGCCGGGGAGATGCAGACCTTTGTATCCTAAATGATCTACAAATGGCTTTCTTTTCCGGCTTATGCAGTATTGCGCTTTTGTTACTGGCGATTGGTTATATTTTTTCGATCGAGATATTGAAAATATTCTCTTTCGATGCGCGTATATCCGCTGCCGTTATGTTCCTGCTGATTGGTTTTTTCCACCTCGCAAAACCAGATAAACTTATTTACATGATTGAAGGCTGGTTTCCATTCCCCTGCTTTCTCATTCTTTTTACCGGTGTACTGGAAATGTTACTGGGCATAGGTTTGTTGTTTCCAGCCACACAATATTATGCTGGTTGGGGATTAATGATTCTCCTGGTAGCCATGTTTCCCGCCAATATTCGTGTAGCCATCCAACAGCTGCCTGCACCGGGTGGATTACCGGCCAAACCCTGGTATACCTGGAGCAGATTATTGTTTCAACCCTTATATATTTTGTGGATATGGTGGGCGATTAATTAATACCTTTATTCCATTCTTAAATTCATGACCATGCGCATACAATTTTTACGCAATGCCACATTGCTATTAGAATGGAATAATAAGCGGATATTGGTTGATCCTATGCTGGGCGCTAAAGACAGTCTCGATACCGTTGTCAACGCCGCTAACACCCTCCGTAACCCACTGGTTGATCTCCCTGTCAGCGAAGCAGCCCTGAATGAATTACTGGCTACCCTGGATGCCATCATCGTTACCCATCGTCACCGTGATCATTGGGACGTTACGGCGCAGGCCATATTGCCAAAACACCTGCCGGTATTTTGTCAGCCTGCAGATGTAACCGCACTCACGGAACAGGGCTTTACCAACCTGCACCCGGTAGATACTGCTGTGGTATGGGAAAACACCACCATCACCCGTACCGGCGGCCAGCATGGCACCGGCGAAATTGGCAAAAAAATGGCGCCGGTTTCCGGCTTTGTATTACAGGCACAACACCTGACACTCTATATTGCCGGCGATACTATCTGGTGTGAAGAAGTGAATGCAGCGATGAATACCTTCCAACCTGATTATGTAGTAGTGAATGCCGGCGCAGCACAGTTCCTGCAAGGTGATCCTATTACAATGACTGCCGCCGATGTGATTACCACCATACAACATCCGGCAAAAAGCAAGGTCGTTGCGGTGCATATGGAAGCCATCAATCACTGTTTCTTAACCCGGAAAGCACTGGCACAAGCAGTCAGCGCCGCAGGACTGTCGGCTATCATACCTGAACAGGGCGATTGGATAAAACTATCTTAGTTTTCCGGAATGAATAAAGTGAACAGCTACTCATGCATGTATTATGAGTATATTTATCAGCGACAATATAGCTCCCTCTGATAACTTTCACTGCATAATAATTTCCGGATGGCAAAGTTGGTAAAATCTGTGAAAAGAGTGTACGTATGGCTGTTTGCCAGAAAAGCATTTTACAGATTCAATTTATACTTCTACAAACTAAGTATGTGTGGACTCGGTATCCGCAATTTTGAAAATGAAAGCGTGTCCGGTGAAAGGGCATTTATCCGTTATCTTATCCGGAACCGGAAATTGCATTCCGGCGTAATACTGGATGTGGGCGCCAACGTTGGCAACTACACCGTGATGCTTCGGAAAAATAATATATCACTCCCCATATTTGCATTCGAGCCACATCCGGTGGCATTTAAGAAACTGGAAGAAACTGCCCGCACACATCAGTTTACCGCAGTTCCGGAAGGCGCCGGTGAATTGGCTACCACCACTACCATTTACGACTATAGTGGGGATGGCGGCTCTGAACACGCCAGCATGTATGAAGATGTTTTCAGCACCCTCCGCCACAGCCAGGCAGAGGGTGTTGTTATTCGGCTCACCACCATAGACGACTTTGTTGCCAAACATCAGATAGAACGGATTGCACTCCTGAAAATTGATACGGAAGGAAATGAACTCAATGTGCTGAAAGGAGCTGCTAATACCATTCGCCAGGGACTGGCAGATGTAATTCAGATAGAGTTCAATGAGATGAATGTTATTTCGAGGACTTTTTTCAGAGACATTAAAGGCATCCTGCCTAACTACGACTTCTACCGGCTGCTACCCAATGGATTGCTGCCACTGGGTACTTATAATACCACAGAATTTGAAATATTCGCTTTTCAGAATATTGTCGCCATCAGGCAATAACCCGACTAATAAGCATTCCTGTCTCCCTTTATCATATTCATAATGGTTTGGAATATAATCTGGCAATCGAGCCAGAAACTATAATTTTCTATATACCACAAGTCAAGGTCTACACGCCGCTGCATTTTGCCGGGTTCTTTCGTTTCCCCCCTACAGCCATTCACCTGCGCCCAACCTGTAATTCCAGGTTTTACCAAATGCCGTAACATGTAATGTTGAATCACATTCTTTGATTCATCGTGTAATGGTATGGGATGAGGACGGGGACCTACAATGGACATATCTCCCATTAACACATTAATAAACTGAGGTAATTCATCGATGTTTGTTTTACGGAGTATTCTGCCCAGTGGTGTTACMCGCGCATCCCGGGAGGTAGCCTGTAAATAGTGTCCATGCTCATCTACTACATCACTATTCACTACCATGGAACGGAATTTATAACAGGAAATACGCTTGTTTTTTAGTCCCCATCTTTCCTGCTTGTAGAATACAGGGCCTTTTGATGTCAACTTAATCAGCAGCGCAATAATCGGGAATAACCAACTAAACACCGTGATAAACAACACGATGGTAAACACCATTTCAAACAACCGCTTAAAATGCTGCAGGGTAATATCATCTAAAGGAGAAGTCCGCACAGTGAATAAAGGGAAGCTTCCCATGAAGTGCATACTGGCAGTAGGCGTACAATACCGGTGGCATTCCGAAATGATCCTCACCCGCTTGGCTTCTTTCTCACTGGCGACAATAATTTTCTCTACTTTATCATTGTGCCCTCCCGGGATAGCGACCACCACTTCGTCGATGTCCGTACTTTGCAGGATGCCAGGCAAATCCGCTATTTTGCCCAGGTACTGCCCATTCAGCATTGCCATACGTTCATCATCTAAAAACCCTACACAGCGATAGCCAAAATGATCATTCGCCCGCATGGTTTTATAGAAGCTCCAACCGGTTTCCCCCGCTCCAATGATCAACACATTTTTGATGTTATACCCAGCCGTTCTCAACTGCAGCAGGATTTGCTTGATGGTGAATTTAGCTACTACAATACCACCGAAAATCAAGCTGGTATACAATAGTGTAAATGTTCTCGGATATGGATAAAATTTGAAGACATAGAAAAACAAAAAAGTGAAAAAACAACCGTGCAATAAAACTGTCTTCAGAATCGCTATAAACTCAAAGGAAAATGATCTCGTTCTGAAATCATCATACAAATGCATAAACAACCCGATGATAGTCCAGGCAAAAATGCTTAATCCCAGCAACAGGAAATTAAATGGCGACATAAATACATCTCCTTTAACGGCGATATATTCGCGGGTAAACAGAAAAAAAGCCGTCAGCACGATGTAATCAAGGATCAATCTTACAAAGAAGTTGATGGTGATGATACGTTTCATAGCATGAATGAATTGAAAAACTCCTAAAATGAATTAGGTTAAATAGCCGCTACTTCAATGGTTTTATTAAATATTTCCACGAATTCATTCCCAATTCGCTGTATATCGAATGTTCTCTCCGCATACGCCCTTCCATTTTGTCCCATTTTGCCGCGCAATGTTTTGTTATCCACCAGCAATTCCAGGGCGTTACAGAAGCCCTTTTCATCATCCGGTGATACACAGTATCCAACCTGGTTATTATGTATTATAGTGGCACTTAAATTAGACAGTGGCATCGCTACCACAATTGGTTTCTGTGCACACAGATACGTCAGTACTTTGGATGGCACCGAATAAATACCGGCTTCCTTTTCCAGTATAGCCAATAAAACATCTGCGGTGCCCAACACTTCACTCATTTGTTTAAAATCCTGAAAAGGAAGTACCAACAGATTATCCAGCGCATGCCGTTGTTTTTCTTTCTGCAGGTAGTCCGCGCCCAATCCTTCTGAAATAACAATAAAAACCACCCCATTATGTTTCCGGAAATGACGGGCGGCAGCCACCAGTATCGCAGGATTATGTTTTAACCCCAACGTACCTGAATATACCAGGCAGGTCTTATCTGTAAGACCATATTTTCTTGCCCAGTCATTATTCTTTTCCACCAGCATGATCTCTGAAATAGGCGCCCAGTTGGGGATACAGGTCACCTTTTCCAATTGCACCTTCCACTGCCGAAAAATATGATTGAAATCACTGGTGATACTAACGATATGATGACTATTACGCAAAAGCCCCGACTCCAGTTTTCTGAAATAATACCAGATCGGGAATCCTAAAGCACCCAACTTCTTCCGCGCAATCTGTTGAATGGCTACCGTGTAGATATCCTGGCACCAGTAAATAAATTTAATTTGCCGCTGCCGGCAATATTTCTGCAGATATTGTTGTACAAACAGTGGCGTTGTTCCACTCAATATTACTTCCGGCCGGAAGGTCTCCAGCTGTAAGGCCAGCTGCCGCGCGTATTCGATTTCCTGCTTCCTTCGTTTCAATAACGAATACTTATCAAAAACACCTTTGATAGTAATGGGCAACACCGTTAGATTTCCGTTTGTATCTACTGCGGAAAAGTCTCCCTTAGGCGACTGAAACGAAGTAGAATAAGCATGCAATACCTGGTGTCCATTATCAGCCAGCTGCCGGCTTAGCTGTAATGGAAAAGCATGTCCCGAGTGATCATTAATGACTATTCTCATGAGCTAACCCATTTTCAACACCTAAATCCGTGTTGTTGTATCTAATGTTTCCGCTTATATAAAAGATCCATTTGAAGGATCTGTAATTGTTCTGATTGTAAAAATCCTACCGGCGCTATGAACTCAAATCCCAATTCTTTCACAAAGCTGTGCATTTCATCAAACAGCGGTTCTCCTTTATACATGGGCACAAAAGACGCTTCAAAAAGGAGGTAATCGATCTGATGCAAACAGTTGGTAGCTCCTTTCAGGATCTCTTTTTCAAACCCCTGTACATCCATTTTCAGCAATACCGGTGGCACCAAAGCAAGCTCCGTGCTGATATCATCCAACCGCTTTACGTCTACTGTTATTTGCTCTACCTTCGCTGTTCCGGGAATCAGGTGCTGCTGTAAGTCAGACATCGGCAATGCGGAACTGGCGTGTGAATAAGCATTGCTATAAAATATCAGGGTACCCGCAGCACTACCCAATGCGTAATTATATGTACGAATCTTTTCTATTTTGCGGGTGTTCTGTTGCAATAAAGGATACACTTCCGGTAGCGGCTCAAACGAATGGATGTAGCAACCCGGATAAAAATGACTGGCAGCCAAGGCAAACTGTCCCTGATTAGCACCTGCATCCAACAACGTATTCAATTGTGGAATATAATGCCGGCAATTATGTAGTATTTGCGTAGAAGCCACGGAAGCCCCCTTTTCCAACATAGATGAAATACCTCTCCCCGACTTCAGGAACACTTTTACCGTATCAGATATTTTAAACAATAAGCTCATCTCGAAAATTTATGATGCCAACAATCTTTATAAAACCGGATGGTTGCCGCAACGCTGTTATCCCAGGTAAATTTCTTTACCTGTTCCAAGCCTGACGCAATCACTTTCTCCCGGCAATGCGTGGTTTCCAGTAATTTGATTTTTTCCAGAAACGCCGCGGCATCAATGGTATTAGCCAGTAATCCCGCATTCCCTGTAACTTCCGGAACAGACGACATATTGGCTGCCACCACGGGACAACCCGCTTTCATTGCTTCTCCCGGAGGGAATCCAAATCCTTCATAAGCAGATGGATACAGCAGGCAAAACGCATGGTTATATAACAGATTCAAAGTAGCTGCGCTCACCGTTTGTAAAATGTGATAGCGGTCCCGCTGCTTAGTAGGGATATCCTGCATCTCTTTATCCGTCCATGTTTCACCACCTACTATCACCAGGTGAAAACCAGCCGGTAGTTGCTGCATGACTTCCGTCACCACCCAAAAATTTTTATAGTTCCTTCTTGCACCCACGTATAAAATATATTTCATGTCCGGAGACACCGGTAACGTTTCCTGTGTTAATAGACGTTTCCATATCGGATAAAAATCATCTGCAATACCATGATGAATGATCCTGATGCGGTCCGGATCTGTATCCGGATAAAAATGCAGCAGGTCTTTCCGCGTATTCTCTGAAATACAGATAATGCCATCGGCCTGTTTAATACCGTATGCTTTCTGCCGGATATTAGCCCAGGCCCTCGGAAAGGCCGTAGCCAGCTTTTTCTCATGTGCAAAATCGTGCACGGTAAGAATATTCAGCACATCCTTCCGTGGCGCAACACGCAGGTATCCCCCGTGAAAAACAGCGCCGGATGGAATAGGATAACGAACAGGCAGATACCGCAAATATTTATCTGGTATCCAGCTTTCCCGGATGCAATCAAAACCACGATAATCTATTCTTTGTTCGAAAATATTCGTGGATGATTTCCTTGCATTCAAAAAACTAACAGACAAATCACTTTTGCAAATACCAGTAATCAATTCATACCAGTAAACGGATACGCCACCGCTCCGCTGAATTGAAAAAACCAGATTATCCAGAAATAATTGCATAGCTCCTTGTTCATTATAACCACATATGAAGCATAACAGGATTACCGCTTAAGTAATGTATCCCCTTCACCAGGTGATTGTACTCCGGTACCACTCCTTTTATGAGATCAATCAGTGTGTGATAATTTTGTCCCTTATGATAAGTCGTGATCGCAATTTTAGGTTTACTGATACGAATCGTTTCCAATGCACCACGAATCATATGTTCCTCAAACCCTTCTATGTCTGCTTTCAGATAGTCAATTTTAATTCCGCGATTGGCAAACAAGCTATCGATCGTTACCACATTCACCTTCAGCGCATGACCATTTCCGGCAGTCGTCTGGATAGTAGCATCCAGTGCGGTATTCTCCGATGTCATGGACAGATATGCCTGCTGACAAGTATCTCCGGCCGCAACTGGTAAAATAGTGATGGCTTTATTCTGCCCGAAAAGTACTTTCAGAGAATCCTGGAACAACGGCAACGGCTCCATAATGAAAATGTGCCCAGCCGTGTATTGATGCCGGAAAGCAAATAACCCTTCAGCACTGCCACAATCCACCACCACATCACCTGCTACCACCGCAGTTTGTGGAATTTCATAATAATGCCAGTGCCAGGGCCGCGACTCAGACAACACCATGGCCAGACTATACATCGGCGCAGTAGCAGGATACACAAACAAATCATTGTACCCCCTGATCCGGAAATACTTGTACTGATCATTTTCTTTCACCAACTCAGACTCCCTCGCCGCCACAGCCTTCATTGTAGGAGAGAACAGATGACTCACCATCTCACGCAGGGATGTTCTGCTCCGGATACTATTACTCACGAGATAATGATATAACAGCATCAACCGAAACTTACATCCCCATATGGTACTGCTCAGTCGATTCATTTACTTCGCTATTTTGAGGTTCGCTTCCACCATAAGCACTTAACATGGTTACCATAATCATAATCAGATCTATCTGACTAAAGAAAAAGCAAACCGCTACAAATGCCAGGTAATTATTCTGAAATGCACTATTGTTGCCGTTACGCTTCATTAATACCAGGAAGTAAGCCACCAGGGCAATCCCTCCAAACTCCGCGAGTATAAAAAACCAGCGCATATTGAGGTTGTTACCGCCAACACCCGCTACCCGGTTATCGTAATTCATTTGTCCAAAGAAATATTTAGGCGGAATAAAAGTACTGTTACCACCACCATATCCTGATAACAACAAATAAGGTTCATCTTTCAAAAAATCCACTACGGGTAACTCCAAATCCCTTTGCAACGGCATCCCAAGGATGATGTTGTTCTTTCCCCATATTTCAGTATTATAACGATAAGACGACCTTTTAAACACCAGTTGATACACCGCGCTTTTCTGATTCTCCGTATACTGCTTAATAAAGTATTCCCGGGAACTGGCCACCCCCATGAAAAGCCCTACAATAGCTGCCAGCGCTAAAATAACCTTCCCCCGTATAGACGATACCCCTTTAAAAACAAAGAAGATCAACGCTCCCGCCAACAGATTAATCCATCCGGTTTGAGATACCGTCAGCAAACAGGTAACCAGGGCGATGATGGTCATTTTATAATTCCGGTCTCTCAAAAACGCCGGAATGGCCAACGACAGAAAAGCACTTAACATTTTAGGTTCAGAAAACAATGCCTGCACACGGAGACTAAATGCATCATTGGATTGTTCCATCAAATACCTGCGTTGCAATCCCAATATCTCATCCAGGTCCGGACTACTGAAAGTATATTCCGCAACAATCTGTATACCCGCTATCACACAGGATATTTTTGTGATTCTTTTTACCGTAGCCAAAAAATCTTCAAAAGAATAAATATCTTTCTCCTGCACTATTTTGCTTCCTATCGCAAACAAAGGCAGGTATGTTTTCAGATAGAAGTAAATGGGCCTGGTATAAAAAACATAATACTTATCACCCGGGTAGTAAAAAGGATCTTTATAAAACTGGATGATCAGAAACACTGCAACACTGGATATCAGCGGAAGCACCAGCAACAACAGATATTCCCGCCGGATATACAATTTCCCCCTCACCAGCTGATGAAGCTGGTCTATTAAAAAAGCTATCCCAATAAAAAAGGTGCCGGTAAACGTTGGTCCGATCATGATCATGGAATAGGCCTCGGATGCGAAAGCGTACAGCAAACAATCAACGGCAGATATTCTTCTGTTATAGTATAAATACAATAATACACCGGCAATCAGGAGAGGCATGCTCTCCCTGAAAGTCTCCACATAAATGTTGTCACTTATTAAAAGGTCATATCCAACATCCATATCCTGACATTATTGATGATTCGTTTGACATCCACAGGTATCCCCTGCTTTAGATATCCTATTCATCCGTTGTTTATTTACAAAAAAATCCGTTTGTATATTTTATTCAATACCCCCACCTGTTGCAATGCACCTTTAATCCTGACGGGCAGCGTTCCTATGTGAAATATTTTGTCACTGGTAAACTTATCTGCCACGTCATTAATGGCTTCACTTTCCGGATGTATGACGGTGGGAATACTCCCGTAGTTCATCTTCCCTAACCAATACGGTACATGCCGGGTATGTGTTGCATTCTTTCCATAGCCAATATTGTTGACTAAGTTGATGTCAGGCGTAATACCACAACCGTTATTAAACCATACCACCAGCACCCATTGAATATCCCAGGTATCCACGTGCCGGTGAAAAATGGACAGGAAATATTTAACGATCGGATCAAGGTTCTTTTTCTTCATTAACTGACGGTAGGGACGAAGTGAAAAGTCGTATTTTCTCCAGGCCCTCCGCCAGGTAGCCCATCCCCACACATGTATGTGGCGGGAGAAATAATAAGACGCTTCAGAACGCCGGGTACCCAGCTGAAAATTACTACCGCCAATGTGCATTACATGATGCTGATCCCGATATCGTTCCAACAACGCTGTGCAAAATGAAAAGAAAGTAGTATCAGGAACACAATCATCTTCCAGTATAATTMCTTCTTCTACTTCTTCAAAAAACCAGTCTATTGCAGTACTTACCGCTTTACCACATCCCAGGTTAGTACTCCGGAACAGTGTTTTCACCTCACAGGGCCAGTCGATATGTTCCAACACATACGCCCGTGTTGCCATGCACAACGCCTCTTCTCCTGGTATAGCCGCCCTCGGTCCGTCAGCAGCAATAAACAGCCGCGTTGGCTGTTGTTGCCTGATTTGTTCGAAAACCAGCGTCACTTCCTCCAAACGGTTAAATACAAGAAAAAGAATGGGTGTCTGTAACATCACTTTATCGCTTCTAATGCAACCGCGTTATTAAATCTGGTTTCCTCTTCCACCAAATGAAACATATGATCCGGACAATCATGATAATTGCATGATCTGACACTGCTGAATCCAGCCTCCTTCAGCACATGCGCCAACGATATCCGATCCCACATATACAAATGCTCCCGGTTACCAAAAGCATGTTGCATCAGCTGTTTAAATCCAGACGGCCTTTTTAATTTACCTAACATCGTTTCTTCCAGGAACTTCACATTTGCTTCCTGATCGTTACTGCCCAGATTCTCCAGATAGCGGCGGCTGGCAGACTCCAGGTCCGGCACCACACACCTGAAATAGCCGCCGGACTTCAGCAACTGCCAGGTATTCTTCACCGCCAGGCGGCAGTCTTCATACGACAAATGCTCCAACACATGACTACAATAAATTCCATCACATGAATTTGCCGCGATGCGTGGTAATCCTTTCCGGATATCTCCCAGTAACACATCCTCATGAAAGGTAACGTGCATACCGGATTTCAGCAGCTTTCCAATAACAGGAAGTTGTTGCAATCTCAAGGTCGGAGAAGCGTCATAATTCTTCCAACCCGCGGGTGCAGAAAAAGGCCCGCAACCGTACTGTATGTATAGCTTATTCTCTGACATACTCGCTTCTGCTGTTTTTGAAAAAATAGGTATAATATGTTTTGGCAAACACGGTATATCCCAACCCTTGCATAAACTGTAACAACTCACTATCAGCCATGTGTTCCAGTTCAAATGGCTGCGACTCCACCAATACATATGACGGCCGGTATTTTTCCCAGTTATTTGAACGCAACACCTCCATATCAAATCCTTCCGCATCGATCGTCAGAAAATCAATGGATGCATCAGCCGGTAAATGCTCGTCCAGTATCTCCGACAAGGGCCAGGTTTCAATTTTCTTTTTTTCGATTACACGGTATTGTGGCGCCTGGCTATATTCCGTCACTTTTTCGTTTGAAAATGTGCTCAATGCCGGATCATTAAATACGTTATAGGTCAGGTACTGCCTGGAGGCAGACACGCCGATTTCCAGGTTGATATCCTGCGGCCGGTATTTATCAAATAAAGCCATAGATCCCGGCATCGGGTCTATGTTAATCCCCCGCCATTTCATTTTATAAAACAGGTAAGTGTTGGAGAACCGGAATGGATGATGCGCCCCTACGTCCACATAGGTACCCTTCACTTTGTGATGAAAAATTCTTTTCAGTATCAGGTCTTCCCCCTCAGAACTGTATGCCTTTCTGCGATACCTGATTTGCGGAAACATGCCGGAAATGGCCTTTACTGCTATGGTCTTCATCCAACTCATTCGCTCATGAATTTTCAGGTGTGATAGAAAAATAATTCAGCGCAAAAAACTTCAGGGAATGATAAGCCCGCTTAACATCTTCATATGCCAGCAACGGATTAAACATTCTCCTGGTAAACAGCCATCCCTTCCCACTTTTATCAAATGCTACCAATGCCAGGTATACCGCTGAATAAGCGATTACGGTAGCTACAGCTGCACCTACACCCCCATACGGACGAATAAGCACAATGTTGAGCCCTACATTGATAATAAGGCCCATTATATTGCCGTAGAGATTAATCTTATAGCTGCCTTCAATAATCAGGTATTGTGTAAACATAGAACACAAAAACACAGGCACGCTGGCCCACACATGTATCATCAGAATAACGGAAGCTGCCGCATATTGCTGTCCGTATAAAAGGGGAATAATCAGATTTGCCAGTAACATCACTAACAGTGAAATGGTGAAACTAGCCCAGAATGATAAACGGATACATTTCTCCACACTACGCCAATAGGCGGCTATATCCGTTTTCCGCTTGTTAATCAGGTCTGGTAATATGGCAGTGGCTAAAATCACGGGGATAGCATACCACAATTCCGATATTCTTGCGGCCACCACATATTCTCCCAACTGTGAAGCAGCTCCTAACATGTCCAATAAAAGAAGGTCTATTTTTACAAACAACACCACCACCAGATTAGAAAAAAGCAATGGCCACCCCTGTGCCAGCAACGACTTCCCCAGTTTATAGTCGAGGTTCGACAACCACCCCGCAGCATACCGGCGCTGGTAATTATCAATGATCACCGTATAAGTCACCACACCTTCCGCCAACGTCACCCATAGAAAATCAGACAGTGTTCCATCGGTAAAAACAACCAACAGCTTTATGACACAAAAAATCAGGAAAACCACCACCTTGGGGACAATGACCTTTCTTACATCGTTCTGCGCCTGATAGAAATAATCAAACACATCAAAGGATTGCAGCACAATTGTTAATGCCGTGAAAACGGTGCAATAAAGATATATCTCCTGGTGAGGTTTGGAAAGCATCACAAAAGTTACGCTCAACACCATACTGATAATGCCGGCTACGATACGCATAAAAATGAGTATCGCCACAATAGAGGAAGGACTCGTTTTAGTATTCAGCAATTCCTTCACGGCAATCTTATCCATTCCCAGTAATGCAAAGCTTCCTACAATGGTGGTAAGCGCCAGCGCATAGTTCCATATTCCGAATTCTTCAGGACCTAAATGCCGCGCAATTATTGCCAGGACGATGATTCCCGGGAAAAATTTACTCAGTTTATCAACGAGTAACCAGCCACTATTTTCAAATACTTTATGCAATTCTCCTTTTTATTTTCTTAAAGACAGATACCCTTTTTGCCTTATTGTGTTTATTGGCTGCATATCCGTAGTGATCGTAATAATCGTACGGGTGGAATGCATCCTGCTCAATCCCGTTAAATATGATTCCCTTCTTACGACGGAATACTTCATTCAGGTTTTCTGCCACTGCCGACAACCTGGATTTGAGTGTAAAATTGTAACGGACTACAAAGAGTGTACAATCCACATAAGGAGAAATACTTTTCGCATCCGATACAATACCAATCGGTGAAATATCAATGATGATATAGTCAAACCGCTCCTTCAGCAATCCCAGTAAATCCGCCATCCGCTTTCCTTCTATCAGTTCTACCGGATTGGGTGGAATAGGTCCGGAAGACACGAGGTAGAGCCCTTCTTTGTCGGGGATTTTTTTGATGATCTCCTCAGCTGTTTTATTTCCGATGATATAATTAGTGAGACCGATATTGTTATCCATCCCAATAGATCTGGAGAGTTTAGGCTTTCTGAGATCCATTTCCACCAGCACTACCTTCTTACCTCCTACTGTCAGGGCATTGGCCAGATGGGCAGAGATAAAAGTTTTTCCTTCGCCGGATACGCTGGAGGTGATCATTACCGTAGCAGATCCATTTTGTTCTGCCAATACGAACTTGAGGTTGGTACGCAGATTAAATATCTGTTCCTGTATAATGGACCTGTTTTGTGCAGATATTTCATGTATGATAGGCAAATCGTCGTGTTGCTGAAATATTTCAGCCATTACCGGAAGGTCAAATATCTGTTCAATTTCTTTTTTGGTAAGCACCCGTGGGTTGAGGAAATACTTGAGATAGATGTAAGCGATACTGAGCACGAGGCCCACGGCTATAAACCCGACAAAGACAAATGACTTCTTGGGTGAAATAGGCTTTTGCGGAACAAAAGCCGGCGCAATAATTTTATTGTCCGTAACATTACTGGCGTAAGATACCGATGCTTCTTCCTTTTTCTTTAACAGGTATAAATAGAGATTTTCTTTTACGCCCTGTTGTCTTTTTATATTGATATATTCCCGTTCATAAGCCGGAATGTTGGCGATTTTACCCATGATTTCGTTCACCTTGGTCTGGGTTCCTTGTTGTATCACACCGGCATTTCTTTTATAACCTGCGATATAATTTCGGATAGTGTTCCGGGAATCTTCTATTTGTGCGTCCAGATTTTGCAGGATATTACTGGTAGGCTGAAGAGAAAGAGATAATCGTCTCTTTTCTTTCAAGCCTTCTTCATAGCGATTAATCAGGGAAGTCAATGTTTGATCAACGCTTGTACTAACGGGGGCGAATGGATAATCGCTGCCTGGATGATTGATATAATTCTCCACCTGATTCACCACAGACAGCTGCATATTTGCCTCATTCAGGCGAACATCTGCATCTTTTACCTGTTCCAGTGCCAGCTTGGAACTGGCCTCTATATCTGTGATGCCGCGCTGTACTTTGAAGCTTTCCTCCTGCTTTTCCAACAGGCCCAATTCCTCCCGGAGGGAATCAATTCTCACTGTAAGAAAATTGATGGTTTTTAAAGCCACTTTATTTTTATCATCCAATGTATACTGGTTGTAGGTTTCCAGCAAGGCATTGAGAAACTTTGCGGCCCTGTCGGCCACCTGGTCTTCATAGGTTACTACGACTACAGTAGCATCTTTATTTACGAGGCTGGTGCCAATATGTTCTATCTTTTTATATGCCAGGTCCATCACAGAATCTACTACAATGCGAAAAGAACTACCCATCGGCCCTTGTTCATCCGGTGTGTAGCGGATACTGAATTTATCCTTATTCATTATAAAAGGTTCGCCCGACTTCACCTGCAGTTGTGTTACCAGGTGATCATCTTCATCAAAATATTTTACTTTCAGGAAATCACTGCCGGGTGTCACATCAAAAGAATAATTCCCTACGTTGCTGCTATCGGTCAACAACTGAATCCCTAAAAAATTGGGGTTGTATATTTCTTCATCCCTTACCGCTCCTTTTTTAAAATACCGGATATTAAAATGATTGCTTTGGATGGCTTTCTCCAATAGTATTGGGGACTTCAGCACCTCCATTTCATTTTCAATATTCTTATTATTATTGAACAGCGAGAGCGATTTTAACATGTCCATTTCCTCTCCACCGGGCTTCTTCTCGTCTTTCAGGTAAATTTTGGTGCTGGACAAATACATGGGCTTTTTGTACTTCAGGTAGGCAAATGCAGCGCCCACAGCCAGCAGCGATATAATGATCAGCAAAGGCCAGTGAAAGACGATCTTCCGGAGAAAATCGTTCAAGTCAATCACGCCATTTTTATTGACTGTATTTCTATCCGCCATAACAACATGTTTCATTTGCGAAGAATAACGATCGTTGTAACAAGAGAAATAAAACTCAGTATCGCAGGTAACAGCAATAATGTTTTTGATGAACTAAAGGACTTATTGGGTCCGGGTTTCACGTACACCACATCATTATTGCCCAGGTAGTAATAGGGAGAACTCAGTGTTTTGGCATCGTTGAGATTTACGGTTCCATAGTTCTTCACCCCATTCACTTCTCTTATGACTATAATATCATTTCGTTTAGCCGTTATATTGAGGTCACCTGCCATACTCAAGGCATCCAGGATAGTAAACCGTTCTGACGATACTTTATAAGATCCCGGTCGCGCCACATCTCCCAGTACGGATACTTTGAAATTGAGCAGCCTGGTAGACACATACACATTTCGTATTTCCTTTTCCAATGCCTGCCTGACCGCTTCCGTGACACCGGTGGTGGTTAATCCTTTTACATAAATTTTCCCGGCTACGGGCAAAATAATGTTACCGGTACTGTCTACCACATATCCCTGTTCAATATTATTCCCCCCAGCTGTGGGGCTATTGAGCGTATTGGGATTAAAAATCATTGATACATCCTTATCAATGGTGGTGACCGTAATCTGTAGAACATCTCCTGACTGTATCCTTAACTGCTGCGGGATATTCACGGTGTCACTACCGTTGACAGTGGAAATATCATTGAAGTAAGTAAGCTTTTTCGAGCTGGAACAACCTGTTAATAGGATAAACATGATAATCGCGGAATAGTAAAATCTGGATCCCATATGATATGATTAATAATGCCTGATATTTTGATCAATGGCAGCGTATGTCTACGGTTATAACAAGTTACATCCCCCAATTAATGGTTGTTAAATTCGGTACTTGGCTTTCAATATGGCAATCCTTACTCCTAAATCGTTGCTGACCCAAATAGCCATCAACATGGCCACTCCCCCGAAATGTGTTTATATCTTGAAAATACCCGGGACTATTGTTACTTAGTAGCATATGTCTATTATTCAGAGGGAATATTTAAGTAATTGTAATTATCGAACTGATTTTTAAAACATCAGAATCAAAAAATATGTTTTTAAAATCTCCTGTTTTCGCGCAAGAATATAAAAATGAACAGAAACCCAAAAAATGAACAGAAAAAACCCGGTAAAAAAATGAACAAATAATACATAGGATATTTTAAAATCTGTTTCAACAGCTATTTTGGCGGCTAAACTATTAATCAACCTCATGCATATAACCCGGTATACATTTCCTCTATGTGCACAAAAAAAGCCGGTTCATACGAACCGGCTTTTTTCTGCATAATGTCAGGAGTTATTACACCCATTCATTAACATGTTTTGCGTTACCCATGCTAATTTCACGGGCAGAAATGGTAAAGGAAATTACCATTGGGTTTTTGTTTTCGTAGTCGAAAGACTCTTCAAACTTCACCAGGTAACCTTCTTTAAATTCCAGCGTTTTCAGTTTGGAATCAGTGTCTCTTTTGTAGAAAGTAATGGAACCATCTTTTCTTTCAAAGTTGTTTACCATCCATTCAAAGAGTTCGGTTTTTCCGGTAGATTCTACCGTCAGTTTGATGCGTCCGCCACGGGTAATTGCCGATGGGCGTCCTGTTGCATCTGTTTCTTGTGTGAGATCGTAGGCTACGTGTTGTACGTTGTACTCTTCACCGCCTGATGTAAATTTTGCCTTGAAGGACATGTGGGTTAATTTTTAAGGTTACAATAAAGAAATAAAATTTAGAAAGTATTTATTGATTTATAAGTACCAAATATAAGATGATTTTTCTGATTGGTCAACACTCCTAACAAATAATTTAACACTAGATCAGAAAAACCAATATCCCCATGATCGTTAGTGAGCGCGGCTATTCAGCAACATCATTTGTCTGCAGTTATCCAGGTCCCTGCTTTTGCTTTCCACCTTTGCGTTCAGATCAGCCACCTGCATTTTCAGATCAGCAATACTTTGCTGCGCATTCTGTAATTCGCGCAGTTGTTGTTTGGTTTGCTGCAAAGACAGGCAATTCTGTACGATATTGTCATACAGTCCATAATGCGTAACCGCTTCTTTAGGGATAGAATTGCGCATATCCGCCAGGGATGCAGCGATCACCTGGTCCATATAATTCGCATTCTGATTGGGCAGATTAATGGAGTCCAGGTTATGTTTTACTTTCTCCAGCTTCTGCAGAAAATCCGATTGGAACGCTTGCTCCTGCCGGAAGCTACTGAGCTCTTTTCGCAGTGAGGCGTTTTCCCTCGCTGGTACCTGGTAGTTAAAAAATATGGCCAATACAAATAAGCCCACTGTGATGATAAAAAATAACAGGAACCATATAAATGAAATGCTTCTTTCCTGTCTGTTCAATACTTGCATACTGCGGAATGTTTTTATTTTGAGTTATCGGGATACGGTGTGATCATCAATCTGTAAAAAACCAACGTTTGGTTTTATGTTTACGCAGGTATTCTGCATCTTCTGCGGATTCTTCTTTCACAAAAATATTGCTGTCCTGCTTGCGTCCGATATAATCCAGTCTGCTCAGGCTTTCAAATAGTTTATTGACTGCCCGTACAAAAGGAATCATTGGCTGCAGGCATTCTCTTACATCCAGGTGTTTATACCGGATATTTGCGCAATTGATCATCAGGGTTTCCAGTTCTCCCTGCCGCAGTTCACACCATTCAGACAGGTAGTTCAGTAATTCTTCTTTTCCGGCACCGGCGCGTTGATCAATAGCATTCTTCATAGTGCGGGCCAGTCCGGCAATGACTTCCAACATCTGCGCAGGCGCCTGATTGAGGCCCAGCCAGCGGAACTGTGTGATGCGGGTACCCAGAAACTGCACCATTTTCTCAGTGATATAAAGTACTACCAGGGCCAGGTCGTTGTTCTGGTTTCTGCCATAAATTTTCTGTACGATGTGTACGCCATATAGTTCCATTTGCCCCAGAAATTGATCCAGCTCATGATGCAGGTCAATCAGTGACGGATGAGCGCTGACAATACTACAAGGCGGAATATAATCATCATCCATCTGAGGGCGTCCATCTGCTACATTAATGCGGCCCAACACCATCTGATAGCTACCCAACTGACCGGAAGGCAACTGAGAAGCAGGTGCTATGTATAAATGATATTCAGGCGTTGCGTAGGGGAGTCGTGGCGGATCTTCATCCAGCAAGGGTTCTCCGCTGGGTTGCCGGTTAAACGGATTTACCTGTATCAGCACATAGTAAGTGCTTTCCGTATGCTGCGGGTCCCAGGTATATGTGGCCTCAGGAAAAGTAGTGGCGTATTTCAGGGAGTGCACCGTATGTTCCGGCACTTCAATTCTGCCTCCACCGGGGGTTAGCGCCCGGCATTCCGTTAATTTAACACGCCACTGATGTTGGTTATCAGTAACAAACCAGCAACGAAGTGATTCTTTATTTTCTGCTTTGGGAGGTAACAGGCCGTAGTTCAGTGCATGTATGCTACAGGACAATGCGTCCCTGATCTGATCCAGCAGTGCATTTTCGGTATCTATAAAATGTTGCTTCTTAATCTTCATGCCATCTACCCAGTTAACGGGGAAATGCTTTAGCGGTTCTGCCATAATACGCTGCTTTTAGGATAACATAATTCTGTTGCAAATAATTACACTGTTTTCTTTGATACCATTCATAAAAACGGCTTTATGCGGGTCCAGTGTTTTAGCCCCCCCGAACCAACGTGGTTTGAGGTGAAACACCCACCCGTAAGGCTGTCCGGTGTTATCTACAAAATCAATGGGGGTATTGGGATAACGATCGTTATAGTCATTGATAAAGTGGTAGAACAAATCACCCAGGTCCATTTTAATAGGTGTACGCGCCCTGAAATAGGTACGGCTCCTATCCATAGGACCTTTTTCCATTTCCAGTCCAATTACAATCAGGTCTCTCATTTCATCTTCATTTACTTCCGGCATATCTTTATACATCGGATATTGCCACCACTTATGCACCTTCACCGGAATGGACATCATCCGTTCAAAAGTTTTGTATACAAAAGTGGGTAGTACAAAAGAGAACATGCTGGTCAGCATGGGATAATACAGGAAGGTATCCTTATCCAGGAAGCGGTTGACCAACACAAATCCAACGCCGCCAAATAGCCAGATGGCCACTATAAAGGCAAGTTCAGACACCAGGGTAGTTTCGTTGGCCCAGAAACGGGTATACATAAAATGGCAATGCACTACACCCAATCCCAGGAACCATATTTCATAGAAGAAGTATTGGTTCATTAGGTTTTGATGGGTAAACAGGAAAGGGATGGAACTGATAACGGCAAATATCAGCGTCATACACATTAAATACAACAGTGCTTTCTTTTTGTAAAGGCTGAAATTCTTAATGTATCTGCTGAGCAAAGCCACTATAAGAGATCCTATGGCCATAACGCCGGCCAACATTAAATAAAACTTAGCAGTGTATCTCATAGTTCTGTTTGGTATGTCCAGGTTTTTCGGGTTTGGGTACTAACATCATTCTTGGTTTTTCAGATGCTGGGTAATAGCAAAAATAATTCCATAATAGCTAGTGGTCGTTACTCAGAGGAAAAAATTATATCCCATAATTCCCTGATCAGGCTGCTTGTCAGACATCACTACCTGCTTATCTCCTGCTGGTGGCAACAGCTGTGTGGTTACCTCCACATCTGCCGGCAGCAGGTATCCATAACAGGTTTCCAATAGTTTCCCATAAGGTTGCCAGGGCAGGTAGTCGTATATACGTTGACGTGTAACCGGACCAATACTGACCGTTAACACCGGCATATCTGTATAGCATTGTGTCCCTACCATAGCGTCCACCCCCAACGCACATTCTCCTAATGGCACCGTATTTCCGGTGCTCACCAGCTGTGGTTGCCGGTTGATGGAAATAGCGACCGGCTCTTCAAACACCTGTTCCAGACACAACTTCACGAGGGTCATATTGCCGGCTATATGATGCATATAGGGCAACAGCTTCACTAATCTGTTCGCTGCCGCTGCGGGAAGTCCTTCCGGCAGGTTCCAGAACACATGGAACAACTGGTCGGCATCTTTCCCAAATACATCAAACAACAAATGCTTTTCCCGCTGCTCCAGATATACCCGCTGCAGAAAAAACTCATTCTCCAGTGGTTGAAAGAACCTGCGGGCCTGCTGCTGTTGTTGCTGCTGCTTCTTATAACGGGTCACCATTTCCGTGACGCCGCTCTGCCGCGCAGAAGGCTCCTGTTTAAACTCATGAAATATACCCTGCGGTAAACGATCATAAATACCATCCCGCGAAAGAGAAAAATTAATAAACGGCTGATAAGGCTGACTATCATCCAGTTTTACATGAGTAATATCTGTGGTAAACGAACGGGTAAATACATTCTTCATCTGTACTACCACCTCTTCTTCCCGCACATGATTCTCCAGTAACTCCCCTACCACCACTTCCGCCCTAACATCGTAGGGTAAAGCGTTGACATGATCAATCACCTCATCCAGTGCGGCAGCCTTCTCTGCATTATTAACCATAAGGTCTGATTTAGGTTTTTCTTATCCAGCTAATCTACCGTTAGCATAACTATCATTCGTCTATGGTTCCGGGCTAACAACTCCAGCAACAAAAATAGGGGATTGCTTTTATTTATTGTGGCTTAAATTTTGAACCCAGGGAAATTTTTTTTCAGGTGAATTAACTTTAGCAATTTATCCAAAAAAACACTAAAATTGTAAAAATCTGAATTGTAAAAACCTGAAAAACCGATGGCCCCCCGTAAACCCGAAAATGAACGTAAGGTTAACTCATTCCGACCTTTTGGTAAAATTGCCAGTCACGTAGATCCCATGGTGCTGTGGACATTCCTTGGCCTGTTCCTCATCAGCGTTGTACTGCTTGCCTTTCAGATGGATGGCAGGGAAGACTGCAGCAATACTGATATCACACTCAGTCATATACAAAATAGCAACAGCAAAGCATATGCAGTAGGAGAAGTCATTACATTTAATGCAGACAATCACGATAAAAAAACAGGCAGCTATACCTGGGAATTTGGCGACTCCAGTGCGAAAGCTACCGGTAAACAGGTATACCACTCCTTCAATAAAGCTGGCAGCTACGTTGTTACACTGACCTCCGGGAAATGTACCTGGAATAAGGAAGTACTGGTAGTGATGAATATACCAACTACTGCTGTCAACAACAATGCAGACGTATTCCCCTTAATTGACGGCCCTTCTGAAGCATTTGCCGGACGCCCCGTTACGTTCAGCAATAAAACACCATCCGCCACCAAATGGAACTGGCACCTGCTGCAGGATAACGCAGAAGTACATACCGGCTCCTCCGTTACTTATACTTTCTCCTCTCCCGGCGAAAGAACATTATCACTGATCATTAACGGCGACAGCAGCCATATGGTACTGAAACATATTACCGTATTCCCTGCCCGCCCGGTGGAACGCCCGGACGCACCAGAGCCCTATATCGCCCCTGCTCCTGCACCCGCACCGGCCCCAGCGCCTGCGCCGGCACCGGAAAAGAAGCCTTCTATCTCGGATGAGGAATTCAAATATCTCCTGATTCAGGTAACACAAAAACAAAAGAGCGCTGCAGATTTCGCGCAGTACCTCTGTAATAATATGAATGCCAGGGTAGTACTGAATGCTAACGATGTAGATAACTTCTCCCATTTCTGCTCCCGCATTTATGGCAAGAAGAAATTTAAGATAGAAAGGGTCAATCTCACTAAAACACCCGATGGCTGTATCAATGAGATCCTGATCATGTACGATCGTAAAAAAGTGTTGGGCATATTTTAAGCCACTATCATGAAAGGAAAATATTATAAGCTACCAATAGACTTCTCGCAGCTGCTGCAAAAAAAAGATATGCCAGCCATTGCATTGGAAGAATCTATTGAACAACATATTCACCTGCTGATTACCACTGTATTGGGAGAAAATAAAGATGACGCCCAATATGGCTGMCAGTGGTGGGACAGCGACTTTGATATCAAAGCCTCCAACAATGAAGTAAAAGAACAAATAGAAAGCGCGGTAAAAGCATCTGTTGTTCGCTATGAAAAAAGAATTGCACAGATAAGGGTAGTGGCCGCTGTGAACCAGGAAGAACTACTGATGCCAGCCACCCGCAAAATGAAGAAGAAAATCCGGGTCACTGTTACCGGCACCATTGCCAAAAACAATAACCCATTTCAATACAGCAGCTTCTTCTACATCAGCCCCCTGTCGTACGATTAATCATTTGTTTATTAACGCCACTCATGAAAGAAAAGAAAGAACGAATAAAAGACCGGATGCTCAAAACCGCTGCCCGCCTCTGGGGATACCCCGATGCAGAAGTGGAAACCTCTTTTGACCCGGTAGTGCAACTGCTGCTGGAAGCCTGCGCCAGCGAACTGGAAAAAATTTCTGGCGAAGTGGATGTTTCACACGCACGACTGGTGGAAAGGCTAGCTCAGATCATGATGCCGGAACCTATCACCAGCAGTCAGCCTGCTTATGGTATCCTGCATGCCATTGCCACTGAGCCTGTAGCAGATATTCATGCGGATCATCAGTTTTATCAACATACCAAAGCCGGCGCCCATAGCCGCGATATTTTCTTTTCGCCCGTTACCCATCACCGGCTTTTCCGCGGCCAGGTGCAATACCTGAGCATCGGCAACAAATTATACGAAACACGCGATAACTGGTTCAAAGAACAAATCCTCCAGGGACAATCCTTTCCGGACATGGCTCCTAACCACTTGTGGATAGGTTTACTGATGGACGAAGTAGCCCATTCCTGGGAAGGCATGTCGTTTTTCTTTGACCTCCGCAATATTCACCAGCAGGAAATGTTTTATCACTACCTGCCACTGGCCCGCGTATTTTTGAATGATAAAGAAGTGTCTGTAAAAGCAGGCTACCATCATAGTMGCAGTGCCGCCGAAGAAGAAGTAGACAGCATGATACAGGTGGCGGTGAATAACAACGCCCGCTACAGTCAACATATACTGCAACGTTTCCGGCGCCATTTCCTCACGGTTACAGACGCACCGCCTGCCGGCGCGCCTGGCCTCCCAGAAACACTGCAACGTATTTTCGGAACTGAGAGTAACCGGCTCAACAAAGAAGTACAGTGGCTGCGTATAGAATTTCCGGAAGCGCTGCACCATACTTTGCTGGAAGATCTTTACTGCAGCATCAACTGCTTTCCTGTTATCAACAAAAAGAATAACGAGCAGTCGATGAAGCTGAATCGTTACCTGAACATCATTCCGATGCAAACGCCGGATATCTTTTTCGATATCAAACGCGTATACGATCTGGAAGGCGCCGACTACTATGTGCGCAATTTCTCTACTGCCGGCCAAATGCAGGAAGGCGAGCTGGTGATCCGTAGCAGTGGCATCGGTCGCTTTGATACCCGTGAAGCCAAAGAAGTGATTGCCTACCTCGTGGAAGTAATCCGGGATGAAAGCTCCCTGTTTGAAGAAGTGAAGAATGATTATGTCACTAACCGCATGCGGGAATTACATCAGCTCATTGCTTCTCTGGAAGAGCAGCTGCAACCCAGTGCCAACAAAGGCAACATCCCCTATGTGATGGTGAAGCCAAAAGAAAATGCAGAATACATTTTCATAGAATTTTATTCCACTAACGGCACCGCCGCCAATAATATCCGGATGGGTACCCGCCTGCTGGAATATGGCAGCATCAATACCAGGCCCAATACCATTACATTACTCACCAATACGCAGGGCGGCAAAGACCGGCTCAACATTGATGAAAAAATCAATTTGTACCGTTCTCATTTATTATCGCATAACCGCATTGTGACACCGGAAGATATCAAGGGCCTCTGCAAAACTATCTTTGGAAAAGAAATGAAAACGGCGGCTATTGTAAAAGGCATTGCGCTGCAACCGGGCGATGGGGCAGGATACAGTCGTACGCTGGATATCCGGATTACCTTGCATCAACCGACTGAGCGTTATCCCGTAGCTAACCTTCACTATATGAAAGAGGAATTGCTGTTACAGCTGGAAGAGAAATCCAGTAATACGTTTCCTTACCGGGTATTTATCAATGAAGTGCTGGCATAAATCCATGCCATATGTATACGACAGGCACGTTATTGATCAGCGGAAGGCTGGTTGATAACGTTTCACTTTTTTAGTGATCCTGTTTTAGCCTGACCCATTCTTCCTCTGATGTGGTTATATTTTCCAACATTCACGCTGCAGCAATAACAATCTACCACCAACAGGCGCGATAACTTCTCCACGTTGATACCTGTTGAAACAACTGATAAGCATTCATTGGATCTTAACACTTTGCATTGCCAGCTGCATTCCGGGTACACGATTGTCCCACACTGTGCTTTTATGATCGGCTACTCCACGCAGCTGCACCGGCCCACCGGTTTTCAGCAAATCCGCCGGTACGCCTTTTTTCCCATCTGCCGCATATAATACTATCGTGTTCCCGAAACCAAGATCTACATATACGCGGTTGCTGACCAGCCAGCCCTTTCCGGAAAGACTGGAATTTTTACTGATATACACCCCGTTAGCCTGCAGGTCGTCGAGTAGCTGAATACTCACCAGCTGTCCATCTTCGAAGTGGGCGTTATTTTGCAGGCGGGCTGCATATACCGCTGTACCTGATTTTGCGGGCGCTGCTTTGCCGATAGCAATACGGATGGTGTTAAAATCTTTATCCCCTGATTTATTTACGGGCGCAGGTGTAGCGAACACGGAACCATTATTGGTATTTTTGCTGAATACATTGTAACCAAAGCCGGGCATATATAGCTCGGGGCTTTCGAAAAGCTGTTTGATAGCAATGATTTTGTAAATATACTGGGCGGTTTCATTGTTCAGTAGCAGCTGATAATAGTCGCTGCTCCCCTGCCGTTTTATATTTCGGGAGATGTTACCCGATCCGGCGTTATAGGCTGCCGCGGCCAATGTCCAGGAGTGTAGCTGATCATGCAGCATACGTATCAGCTTACAGGCGGCATGGGTAGCTTTGATCAGGTGATTGCGTTCATCATAGCCGGCGCTTACCGTGAGTCCCAGGTCTGCTGCCGTTCCTGGCATAATTTGCCATACGCCTTGTGCACCTACCGGAGAAGTAGCATTACTCAATCCGCTTTCCACAATAGGCAGATATTTGAAATCTAATGGTACCTGATATTGTTGCAGGATGGGTTCTATGACCGGGAAATATAGTTCAGCCTTTCCCCGCAACGCGGGCAGGTAACCCTGGTAGCGCAGGTTGCGTTTAATCACATCCATCAGCCGGAAGGAAACGAAATCTCTTTCCATAGGAACTACTTCTCCGCAGAAATCTATCTGCTGTGCCTGGCCGGAAAAGGCCAGCAACAAGAGGCATCCTACTATCAGAAAAAGACGTTTGATCATTGCTTAGCCAACATATATTTGGGGAGTACCGTTACCGGCAGATATAATACTACCTGTTGTTTCCCCTGGGTTGTTTGCAGTACGATGATAATTTCATCTTCCTTTTTGAATTGTTTGGACGGCACTACATACACTTCGCTGGCGTCCTCTTTGGGGGCTATAACCGCGGGCCCTTTTCTGTAGAGGATAGGCATGGTATGCAACAAAGAGGTATCCTTTTTCTCTTTATGAATCAGACTCGCTTTTAAAATCTCGAAGGGTTCTTTCCCTTTGTTCCGGATGTGGAAGCTGAAATAGTTCATATTGCTCAGGGTCATGGCTTGTGCATATCCCAGGCTCACGCCGTCTACTTTCACTTCGTATTGGTGGTTTACTTTATGATCCTTGCCGAAGTCGCTGGCAATTTTACCTACGGTAACGGTGTCCACGCTGATCAGGTTACCCGTTTCTTCTGGAAGATTGGTCAGCTGGTCATCGCCGCTCCGTTCTCCTCTGCCGGCGCGGGGAGCCTGAGGTGTTGCTTCGGGTGTGGTGAAGGCGCCGGTAGTTTTAGGCTTGCCAGATAAAGTATATTTCAGTCGCGCTAAATCTGCCTTATCGCGATAGGCGATGATCATGTAATGAATATTTTCTCCTTCCCGTACAATCAGGTTGGTTGGATGCGGGGCCGCAGTGATGGGCCGTAGAAATACCATATTACCGTCTACAATGCGATAGTCATAGTCCGTGTTCTTTCCGTCGCCAATCTGGAAAGTAGTGATGGGGGCACCAGAGGTAATCAGTGTTACCGCGCCTTTGGTGGTCAGGATACTATCAGTACCTGTTTGGGCATTTACAGACAGCCCTGTGATTAACAAACAAAGCAGTAGACTGCACAGCACTCGTTTCATCGTTACGTCAGCTTTTACCTTTAAAAAATGTAGGGATATTTTTATGCGGGCAGCTTTCGGGCATCCAGCCGGTAGTTATAAATACCGTTGTAAGCCCGAAAGCTGCCCTAAAAGGATTATTTACCATCTTGTTCGTAGGTAGTATCCCAATCTGTAGCTTCATCGCCTTTTTGGCCCTCCATTTTGATCAGGAAGTTTTTGGCCGGGAAGTAAGGCTTCAGATGGATATCCAGGTGAATACGATCTTTCTGGATCGGGTCCTGTTCAAAACGGCGGATGTTGAAGTCTTCAATCAGTTTATCCGGTCCCGTGATGCCATCCAGGAAACGGATGATCTGCTTCATGAGGTCCTTGCGGGTATTGGCATTGAAGTTTTCGAAAGCCCGGCGGTTCAGGAAGTCCATCAGCACCTTGGTCACGAAATCGAATACACGTACTACCGAGTAGGTCTGCAATCCCAGGTTATCTCCGTTAAACAATGTTTTGGCGCTGAAGGCCATTACTTTGCCATATTCTTTCACCATGGGCACCAGTCCCATTTTTTCCAGGCTGGCAATTTCGCTTTTCTTCAATTCAAATTTCACCCCGTCCACTTCGTTCATGCCGCCGAATTTCTTACCAGCGGTCACCTGCGACATCAGGGTTTTATAGATTTTTCCTGCCAGCGCACCGGAAGGAGGTACGTAAAGGTGATCCTGCTCTCCTACTTCATCAAATTTGCCACGGCCTACCAGCCAGTTGCAGGACATGATGACATTGGAGCGATGTATTTCCCCACCAGTCAGGTTAGCCAGTTCAAACATTTCCATCACATCATCCGGGGCATCCAGGTGAGCGAAGTCGGTGACCAGCATCGCTTTATTTTCGTGGGCAATTTTGGCCCATTTCTCAATCACTTTGTTAGAGCCCAGATAGCCGGGGATTACCAGCAGGCTATAGTTGGTACGCAGGTCCAACCGGTCGTAATTACTCACCAGCTCATTACTAACAGCGTCAATAAAGCGGGTGTTATCGAGGTCTTTCAGCTGCTCCAATTCCACGTTGATAAAGGAAATGTTCTTTACTTTATCGGATTCGGTATTCTTGTAGAACAGTGCCACGTTGCGGTACGACTGTTCCAGTTCTCTGGTGGAATCCACTGCTTCCCCGAGGTTGGCCGACAGTACCTTTCCTGCTTCTTCCGCATGGGAAGTGCAGTAGTCTACCATTTCAGGCAGCTCTGTTGTTTCGGACAACATTTTCTCCCAGAGAGATAATACTTTCTTTAGTTTTTCTCTCTCTGCTTTCTTACCTGCTTCCGTTAAAAATATATTACGGCGCGCTTTCCTTTCGGGGTTAAGGTTTTGCGCACCTTCAATAGTGCCTTCCAATAGATCGAAGCCACCATATTTTGCAAGATCTTCAATATTTCCGCTGAGGTTAACTTCCTGTTGTGACGACAGGCCATCATTTTGCAGCTCCTGGTTTTTCTGTAATTCTGCCATAATCAGTAAGGTTATGTTCCTGGATTGGGGGGAACCGTTAATTATTTGGTATTAAGGTCGTTCATCATGCCGCGAATGGCGCCTAGTAAAGCTTTGCGGGCATCGGGATCAGCCAGTGCTGATTTCAGGATCTTATTCGTTTTCAGTTGTTTCATAATTTTCAGGTATTGCTCCTTTTCCGTAGCCAGGTCGTTCAGGAAAGCGCTTTGCGCCGTAATTCCTTTTACACCGAAATCACCCAGGTGATGGAACTGTAATTTTTCTGGAACCGTACGGCCTTCTGCATCATGAAAGGATACATTTACGGCCGGTTTGAAGTGTTCAAAAACAGCTTCTACGGAAGTAAGCCCTTCCACAATTTCAGGTTTAACAGGCGCCTGCTGGGTTAACTTTTCAGCAAACAAGGTACGGTTATGCGATATCTCCGCGATGGCTTCGTTGGCGTCCAGCTTCACTTCTGTGCCGCCAATTCCGTAGTTGTCATTCATTTGATATAGAATTTAGAATTTTGGAATCTGACAATCAATTTATGGTCCAGTCTAACTGCTCATTTTTTATATCCAGTGTTACCGTCATATCTTTCCGCAGGTGCCCCTCAATGATCATGCGCGACAGCGGCTTGCGCAACTGTCCCCGGATCACTTCCCGCAGCGGCCTTGCGCCATACTGTGGAGAATACCCCATCAGTGCGAGTTGCTGCCGCGCCGGTGCAGATACATTCAGTTGTATACCTTGCTGAGTTAGCAACTGCAACAAATGTTGTAAATGGATATCAAATATCTTTTCTACGTTCGCCTGTTGAATAGGTCCGAATGGAACAATCTCCGTTAACCGACCCAGGAATTCCGGCCGGAAGTGACGGGCCATCAACTCCATCAGCTGTTGCGATGCGGGGATCACATTTTCCTGAAACGACTTCGCAATCACCTCACTGCCGATATTCGATGTAAACAATACGAGCGCATTGGAGAAATCGCCTGTTTTACCAAGACGGTCATGCAGCTTTCCTTCGTCCATGATCTGCAAAAAGATATCAAACACAGAAGGATGTGCCTTTTCAATTTCGTCGAATAGTACTACTGCGTAGGGCTGTTGCCGTATTTTATTTACCAGCAGTCCGCCTTCTTCATATCCCACATATCCCGGAGGCGCACCATACAGCAGGGCGGCCGCGTGTTCTTCTTTAAACTCTGACATATCAAAGCGAATCATGCTGCGCTCATCCTGAAACAGGAAGTCAGCGAGCGATTTCGCCAGTTCCGTTTTTCCGGTACCGGTGGGGCCCAGGAAAAAGAAGGAGCCAATGGGCTGTCCCGGGCGGCTCAGGCCTGACCTGGATTCCAGTATGGCATCTGCTACTGCTTTGAGTGCATGATCCTGTCCCACTACTCTTTTGCGTAGCTGTGCTTCCATGTTCACCAGTCGCTCCCTTTCTCCGGACTGTACTTTTCCCAATGGGATACCGGTGATAGCGGCAATCATGGTGGCCAGGTCTACCGGATTCACAGCCTGCTGCTGTGTGGCAGTAGCTACTTCCAGCTGCTCCAGTAATTGTTGCAGGTAAGGTTGCAATTCCGCTGCGGTCATTTTAGCAACATCCTCCGCCATATGCAGCCTGGCCGTCAGCAGGGCGCCGAGGCGTTCCGTCATTTGGCGATAGAACCATTGCAAATCTTCCACCAGTACGGTTTCCTTACTACTGATCTCTGCAAAGGAAGTTTGCAGGCTTTGAGAGAGGGATACTCCTGTATCCTGCATGGCGCGTATAGCCGCCATGGTACGATCCAGCAGGTTGATAGCGCTGTCCGGCAAACATCTTTCTTTTACATAGCGCCGTGATAACCGGATGGCTTCGTGTATGCTTTCGGGTGACAACTGCAGCTGGTAAAAGTTTTCATATATCGGGGCAATGGCATGAATCATGCGACCTGCCAGCACTTCGTCGGGTTCTGCCAGCGTGAGGGTTTCGAAACGGTGCCGTAACATGGCATCCGGTTCTATCAGCTTACGGAAACTTTCGGGCGTAGTAGTACCGATGAGCACTATTTCACCCTGACCCAGTGCTGCTTTCAGCACATTGGCCATTCCGCCGCCGGATTGTTTATCAAGCAGGCTGTGCAGGTTATCGATAAAAAGTATATGCCTGCCCGTTTGTTTCAGTTGCTGAATAATTTGCAACAGGCGATCTTCTAATTCATTTTTATAAGCGGCCCCGGCTATAAAAGCGCCGTAGTCGAGCGCATACATTTGGGAGGACTGCAAAGACAGTGGCACTTCCTTTTGTACAATAGCACGCGCCAATCCTTCTACCAAAGCGGTTTTACCGACTCCCCCTTCTCCAATCACCAATACATTGGCGCGGTCTTTCCGTGTAAGCACTTCCGTGATAGCCCGTATTTCGCCATCACGGCCGATTACGGGGTGAAACGTTTTCAACAGCTGCGGATCAGTGATGCGGTATACATATTTGAGCGCACCGGGCTTGATCCCTTTCCCTGTATTGGTTTCTGGTGGTGTATCTTTTCCACTTTTACCGGCTGCTTTTAATTGCTCCCGGGTAAAAGGAAATGTTTTCAGTTGTTCGTAAGAAAACCCTACGCCAGGTGTACACAGTGCAGTGAGCAGGCTCCAGGCGTCTGCTTCTTCATTATCGTTGGTGAGACTAAGTGCTTCATTCAATACGGCTGCTGCGGCTTCATCCGGAGTGGGATCATCGGTGATGCGGGGAGATCTGGGCATTTCATCCAATCGCACTTCGGCCCATTCTTCCAGGTAGTACACGTCAAAGTTCAGCTGATGCAATGCAGTTACCAGCCCTGTTTCCTTATGCAAACAGGCGCGCAGCAAATGTGCAGGTGTATACTGCGGATGATGATAATCTTTTGCAATGGCTGATGCAATCTTTACTGCAGATTGCAATGCAGGGCCAAATATGGTTAATGTTGACAGGGTCATTTGGATGATTCCAGGTTTTTCTATTATTAAGTTAACAATTACAATTACTATATGGGTGCTCCGCTTACAGAGCGTGGTAAAGATACAGCGAAAACATTTACGTAGAATTCAATCTGAAAAAAAACTATGTCCAGCACGCTTAATCTGTACATAACCGGATATTATTCGTAGGCGCATACCTACCAAACAAGCCACCATCGGCAGTTACACCAAATACAAAAAATATCGTAACATATTAATTAAATTTATTTTTTGACGCAAAAACCAGGCAGAAAAAGCTTTTCTTGATCCAACATAATGGGGAGGATGTCTACCTATTAAATAGGTACTATGCATTATTCATCTCCCTAAAAAAAATTATGACCTGGAAAATGCGTGAGAGGTCCAGATACCAGTATTTGACTTCAGGTCTTCGGCTAACTGTAACAAGGATACGAAATCAAGGTAGAAATTTTTCAATAACTCCCGGTCCTGTAAAGACTTGTGAAGGGTGGTTTCAAAATAATCCGTACCGTGACCAATGCCAACATAGACGCGGTTGTTATAAAAAGAAATAAACAACTTTGCGCTGCTACGTTCCTGCAGTTGGATAATTTTTCCCATTAATACCGGTGTCAGCAGTTGTTGCGCTTCGTTGGTGTCTGGTGCATAGACCATGAATAATTTATTAAAAGCGGTATCTGCTGGCAACACCTTTTTACCAAGATCCCAGGTTTGAATAAATCCATTGTCGGTGGCGGTACTGGAAAACAGGCTTTCCATGGTACTGTTACGGGAAATGATATACACAGGTGTGCTGAAATACCGCGGGAACTGGCCAATGAAATAGCTGCCGCAGAAAACAGTATCGGGGCCCTGACCGCGTACCGTAATGAGTGGCGTATGCGTTACCAGCAAATCACAAAACTGGAAATTCATATCTCCTGCTTTGCCATAGATCTGGTCGTTGCCGGTGATGCGGTAATCCTTTAGCGCAAACAGGCCATGTTCTGTAAACTCGGCATAACTGGCATAATTGAGGGGCTGATAGGTATATGCCGGATTAATGAAACCGATGATGGGTTTAACAATCCTGTTTTTAAAATCATGTTGAAAATCCACTGCATCATTCATTCCCTTTCCCTTCATCATAAAATAGCTGATGGCATAACCACTTAATGAAACCAGGACCACCAGGCCAATGATCAGTAAGGTAGGGTTGCTGTTGCTATCGGTGTGGGGTTGGGTAGAAAAACGAACGATAAAAAAAACGAAGATGGCAAAAGGAATGAGGCAGGCCACCCACATCCAACGCATCCAGTTACGGCCGGACTTGCGCTGCTTTTCCATGGCCAGCAGCTCGTCATGGAGCTGCTGGTCCAGGAAGCTGTTATATTCTTCCAATGTTTTCATATACCCTTATCAGTTAGAAGACCAATTGGCAGAAGCGCCACCTATAGAGCTGGCTACCGGGGCCTGCTGACTGATCAATGCTTTAAAAGGCTGTACGTGTTCGGCCGATAAAGGCAGCTTGAAAAACGAGCGGCTTTGCCCGATCCTTATATGTGCATATTCCATGGGAAACAAGCGTAGTCTGATAATGCGCAGCGGCAGCGTCAACTTATAATCCGTATAGGTGTCAACGTTATTCACCGCTTCTCCTTTCTCGAGACGGCTGATGAAATCGTGGATTTTCTCCGGACGTTTTTTAGCCCCGTATAACATAATGAGATAGGGAATCAGCACGCCTATTGGTAAGAACAATAAGATATACAGCACAAAGGTAGGTGCCTGGCCACTTTTTCCGGAGAAAATAGAATAGCCGATGAGGCCAAAAACAAGTATTGCTAATACTTCTGCGGTAATAAGGGCAGTAATAGTCTGCTTTCTATCTTTTTCATGGATGTCGAGCAGGATGTCTTTCAGTTCGGAAAGGTTTTTCATTTAGTATGTGTTTAGGAAAATAGTGTCAGATCATTTAGACTTCATTTTAGTAAAATTACTGATGGCAAGATAGAAGCCGATCAGGGATACCAACGCATAAGCGGCAATCAGCGCCCAGATGCTTTCTCCGGTAACTTTATAAATCAGCATTTCAATTTTGGTAATGCTGATACTTTCATCGCCGGGGCTATGAAATTGTTTATACCGGTAGAAGATCAGCACGATGCCAGCTATGCCCAGCAACAATCCTACGATCACACCGCCCCATGACGGCGCATCTTCTTCCTCAGTAGATTTATTGATTTCTTCTTCTTTTTGGGGGTCCTGTAAATTGCTCATTAAGATGATGGTTAAGGGTTATAAATAGCTGTTAGCTGTTAGTGACAAGGGGTTACGCCGCTGCTACCAATCAAAATTCATCTCCGCTGCATTTATCTAACTGCTAATAGCTAACTACTAATAGCTGCTCGAATCATTCACTGCGCTAAATAAATGAAAAAGAAAGAAATCACAAAATACAATATCAGATGATTTGTACTTCCGGCGGATGTACATACTCTTCCCAGGCAGCCTCTGCTTCTGCAGCGGTGATGTCGCCGCTAAATACCATTACCCTGTACTTCAGCTGGTAGCGTGCTCCGGGGTAAAGTTGCCATGCCTTCATACGGGTAGGTGTATAGTTAAACATGAGTTCACCGCCTTCCATATTTTCCGGCCAAACGCGCAGCGGTTCGGGTGAATCAAAATTATCAGGATAGTTCATAATCAGCATTCCCGCTTTTCCTTTGGCGGTAGTGCCTGATATTTTCACCCAACGCGCACGGGTACTGTCGGCCTCATTGCGATTCTTTCCTTCAGACGTCAGTACCTGGCTGGTTTGAGCGGTAAACTCCGGTGTAGTTCTAAGTCCAAATCCTCCACCATAGCGATATTGCAGCAATGTAATGCCATTAGCAGTAGCAGATGAGAAGGTAGTAGTAAAATCCCATTGACGGCGGGAGCCCTCATTCGTAGCGGGATAAGCCTGTACCAGCCACGTTTCCCGGATAGCCGTTTTTTCGGTACCATCTTTCAGAAAAGCAATATGGTCCTGGCCGGCGCTGAAGCCGCACCAAACGTTACCAGACAGGGTTTCCAGGTCGCCGTTAAAACGCACCTTACCTTCTTTCTTCTGCACATTCCAGAAATCAGTTTCCCGGCCTTCAAACAACGTATGCGTCCACGGGTTCCAGATGCCCATATGATGCAGGTGGCCGGCATTGGGGAATACATTGGTAAGCACTACCCCATTTGGCGCCCAGAGCGGGTGAATAAAGGCGCTGCGGCTATACACCGTATCTGCGCCTGCTGGTGCGGCCACCGTTTGAAAATTGTATTGGAGAATGGGTTGCTGCTGCTCTTCCAGCAGCAGGTGTCCGTTTTCTAAAACGGTTTTCATCACCGGTTGCGTAACCGGCATGCCTGCTTTCAGCTCATATTTCCGCTCCGTGCCGGCAGGAGTGATGCCCTCCATGATCCAGCTGAGCTGACCTTTATACACGTTAACGGCAACGGGTATACGTTTTCCATCTCTGATTTCTTCCATGCTCACGGGGGTATTACCGGCGGCAGCCGGCAATGTCGTATATACGATACTGTTATTTCTCGGAAAATTACCCGCTTTCACAAGGAAGCTGGCCATCACCTGTGCCTGCACCTGCGCTGCAATCAGCAATAAACAAACGAAAAGGCCGTGGAATTTTTTCATAAACGCTGCATAGATTCCCAGAAAAATACGGTTTACTTTTTCAGTATGCAAATAGGATGCGGAGTGAAACAATAATATTGTTGCAGCATGGGTAGCTAATTATCCTTTAATTCAATATTTTTGATCGCTAATAAGGATACTATGGCATCCCCCAATATACATATGCTGACTACAAAACTCATTATAACCAACAAAACAGCCCTGCAACAAAAATATGGGGAAACGCACCAGCAGATACTGGATGATTTAACCGCGCTGCAGGCGTTTGATAACAACCGGCACCTGGATGCACATATTATTTTCTTAGATGATCCGGTGCAAATGCAAGCCTGTCAGGCTACTCCTGTGACAGACAACACGGATGACGCGCAAAATAAGAAAGCGATTGATGACCTGTACCGCTTTTATTCACCAGGATATCTCCTGCTGATAGGCGCCCAGGATATCATCCCGTTTCAACGTTTAAAAAATCTGCTGCCGGGCGACAACGATCCTGATGGAAACATCCCCAGTGATCTGCCCTATGCCTGCGATACCCCTTATGATACCGATCCCGGAAAATTCATTTCCCCTACCCGCGTAGTAGGGCGATTACCGGATATTCCGGCGGTGAACGACCCCGGTTATCTGCATACCCTTATCACCAATATACTGGTGGCAACGCCTGCGGAACCGGGCGATTACCAGCCTTACTTTTCCCTGAGTACCTTCGACTGGCAGGACTCTACGCAGAATAGTCTAAAGAACATTTTTGGTAATCATAACAGCCTGTTGGTTTTTCCGGGAGATGCCGCCCTCACCGGTACCAACTGGACTGCGGCCCAATTACAGGCTAAAACACATTTCATCAACTGTCATGGCGCTATTAACAATCCCTCTTACTACGGTCAGAAAGCCGGGGATTTTCCACTGGCGCTACGGTCGGATGGACTTACGGATAAAATTACACCTGGTACTATTGTAGCGGCAGAATGTTGCTATGGCGGACAGTTATTCGATCCAAAGAAAAACAGTGCCAAAAGAATGAGTATGGCGAACAGCTACCTGCTCAATCATGCGCTGGCTTTTGTTGGCAGCTCCAATATTGCTTATGGCCCGCCTACCGGCCAGGGGCTGGCAGATTTGCTGACACAGTTTTTTGTGATCAACGTATTAAACGGGGCTTCTACCGGCAGAGCGCTTTTGGAAGCGAGGCAACGGTTTCTCCATGAAATGGGCCCCACCCTGGACCCCTACGAATTGAAAACAGCGGCACAGTTCTACCTGCTCGGTGACCCATCCTGGCAACCAGTGATCAACCAAAAAGATCCCAGCACGACGGCCGCCGAACAGCCATTTGTGAATACACTGCAAAACCGCCGTGACAACCTGGAAGCCAGAGGCAAAATGCTGGATGATTTTATCGCCGTTCCACATCCCTCTGATGACACACACGCCACAGATCCTGCCCTGCATACCGCTATGCATCAGTTGCTGGATGAAAAAAACTTCGCTAAAGACCGCGCACCAAAAATCTTTGTCAACAGAAAAAAGAATCATACAGACGGCAACTCCATGCCATCTGTAAAATTTCATGTATTTTCGGAATCTGCCACCATCGGGGAAATACCTTTAACCAAGGTAGTAGTGGTGAAAGAAAAAAATAATCAAATACTGGGGTATCGTGAATATGTCAGCAGATAACACCAACAGGGATAAAAGTAATCCCTTCATTACACTCACCGGACGCCTGGTGCTACGCACTTTCGGCAAACACAGTAAAAGTGAACACCTCGGCGTATTCCTGGTTACAGACCAGGGCGACTATCTGATACGTCCTGCCGGCGCTAATCCCTTTATGCAAAATCCACTCATGCCCCTGGCCGGCAAAACAATTGTTGCCACCGGGAGCATAGACGATTATGTGTTTCTGGCCCAGACGTGGAAAGAAGCTGAGAGCTGAAGACACAAAGCTGTTGAGGCGATTGACCTGAGCGGATTTTGTCTTTTTCCGGATTAGACTGATTACACTGATTTTTTGTTTTAAAAAGACCTGGGAAGATGTAAGCGATATGACTTTTAGCTTTCCCCTTCATCCCATTCATCTTTTTATTATGACTTTTTTTACTATTTTGGCACGCCAACGTAGTCCGCTATTGTTGCGGAATGCGAACTGTCAAATGTTTACCTATGAATTTAGCTGCGTTTATTAACCACCTTGTACGCGAAGGGCAAGTGACTGTAGTCAATCAACTGATCCCATTTACACCGCAGGAATTACAGGATACCCAAATCATACTGGCCGGCTATTACCAACATGATGTGCTGGAAATACCCGGTACAGCACCGGATTTTGATGCGGCAGCAGCCTTATGGTCTGCCGGTTACATTTACCGGATCGTACAACTGGCAATGCTACGGGACGCAGGTGCCGCACAGATCCAGGAATGGCTGACACCCTACCCCCTGCCCCAAACCGCCGCCACCATCTATAGCGCCGATCTTTGCCTGCGATACCTACCGGACTTACTGAGCCTCAGCAAAGGACTGGCGCCTGATGATCCGCTGGTACAACAGATCAGGGAAACCGCCATGCACTGGCCCTTTTCCTCTACCGGCATGAACCTGCCAGCACACGGAGATATGAGCGCTATTATTGCCTCTCCATCCCTGCTGCAAGCATATGCCGACAAAATTATTGCTACCCGCGATTCGGGCAGGTGTGATATCCCCGCCGTGCAACAAATCGTCACCGCCTCACTAGGCAACTATACCAGTATACTCTGGCCCGATTATAAATACTAGTTATCTTTATGCGGGAAGCCAATAATAGGTGAATATTCCCTGCATCACTGCTGTAGTAGCAACACAAAACCTGTATCATGAAAGAACTGCAACTGGTAGATCAACTTAACGACGCTTTACAACAACTCAAAAATACATTTGTCGGCAAAGATGACATCATAGACCTGATGGGCATTTGTTTAGCCGGCCGCGAAAACCTGTTCCTGCTGGGCCCTCCCGGCACCGCTAAAAGTGCGCTGGTACGTGGATTATCCAACATGCTCGACGGACACACCTTCGAATACCTGCTCACCCGCTTCACGGAGCCGAACGAACTCTTTGGTCCGTTCGATATCCGTAAACTCAAAGACGGCGAACTGGTGACCAATACCGAAGGCATGCTGCCGGAAGCCTCTTTTATTTTCCTGGATGAATTATTAAATGCCAACAGCGCCATCCTGAATAGTTTGCTGATGGTATTGAACGAAAGAGTATTCCGCCGTGGCCGTGAAACCCGTGCCCTGCCGGCCCTGATGATAGTAGGCGCCAGCAACCAGCTGCCGGAAGAGGAAGCGTTGCAGGCACTCTATGACCGCTTCCTGTTACGTGCTACCTGCGAAAACGTAGCGCCAACGCAACTCAACGACGTATTACATGCTGGTTGGAAAATGGAGCAGCTGACTGCCGCCACCACCCATATCATCAGCGCTGCCGACATCAAACAGCTGCAACAAATGACTAGTCTCGTTAACCTGGATAATATCCGGCCATCATACATTACGTTGATACAACAACTCCGTAATGCCGGCCTGATGATTTCCGACAGACGAGCCGTAAAATTACAACGGGTCATTGCTGCCAGCGCCTTGCTCTGCAAACGCCTGGTAGCCGTGCCTTCCGACATGTGGGTGCTCAGGTATATCTGGGATACCACCGAACAACAGGAAATTATAGCGGGCATCGTGAATACCATGGTGGCAGCAGATGAAGTAACGGTAGCACAACACCCCCGTGCCAACGCCGCGAATACGCCTAATGCCGACGAAATCTATAAAGAGCTGCTGCAAATGACTGCCCAATGGGACGATGCCGAAGTAAGTGACGCAGACAAATCTGCTATCAAAGACCGGCTCCGCTACCTGAATGGCCGCTGTGAATGGATTCATAATCCTACCCAGCGCGAATATGTAATGCAACCGGTAGCCGCACTCTGGAAGAAAATCCTGCAGGAAAAATGAGTAAGCCTCCTAAAGAAATGGTGATGTTGTTATCAGCCGCACAATATGCCGCCCTCGGGGCTGTGCGCTGTTTGCTAGGCCTGACAGCCGCCATAGATAAAGATGAGCTGTGGCTACGTGGCATTCCTTATCCGGAAAAGACCGACCCGCTTATCCAGCAACTGCCGGCGCTACACACCTGGCTGCTGAACGACCAAGCACAACTGTTTCCCATTGGCAAACTAACGCCAGTGGCTACACTAAAACAACTGCATTGGATTAGTTTGGCGGAACTGTTACCAGTGACACTTCCAGTGTCCGGCATGCCGGCACTCCCGCCGATGCCTGAACCCTTACAGCTGGCCCGTTCCGCGGAATCTCAATCAGGAAATGTTTTGCTCACTACTTTCGATACCTGGCAGCAATACGCGAACACCGCGTCTGCAGCCAGGCTACGTCAGCTTTCTTTTGCGGTTTCAGCAGATGGGCAGGCATTGATTATGGGATTGCCGCTCCCTCCAATACCCGGGCAGGAATACGTATTGCAGCAGCAACTGCTGTTACCAGCCGGCTATTGCTTTACACCTCCCGGCATTGCATCCATTGTGAGTCAACAACTGAATCCGGCACAGACCGACTTTTTACTGTTTCGTACTAATGGCATCTGGGAACGCATTCCCACTACTGCTTTTGTAAAAGCTGATAGAAGCGCTGTCAGGCTAACCCAAAAAGAACTGGCGCATGGATGAGCAAAAAAATAAAATTGCCGCCTACTTTGGGGCATCAAACAATCATTACTGGGAGTGGTTGGATAATGGGGAAGTGATAGGCTGGAATAAAGATATCACCATCTGTTATGCAGATGAACTGCTCCCTATACTGGCCGAAATGAGCGATCAGGGCTGGCCACCACTGGGATGCATTCTAATGATATTACTGGCTTGCAAAGAAGACGGTAAACATTTTACAAAGATAAAAAGTGATATTGTCATTTGGCAGTATTATCAGCTGAAGGAAGCCGCCCCAATAAAAAAACATGTAGCTCCTGCGCTGCGACTTCTTCAAATCGTCAGTGAGTTATCACCAGCATACCGCACMGGAAAGAAAAGGGCTTTACTGCTGAAAAGCATTTTTGCCGGCATTCCACTCCCTGTAAACAGCCAGCAAGCCAAATACTTATTAGCCTTTTTCTATAAAGATTTTCTTCGCAACCATCAGGAAGTACACACGCAACTATTGGCGGAATTAGCGACCCTGGCGGCGGCGGCGGAACGAATAGAGAGCAAAGAAGCCCTCGAATCAATACTGCGTACCGGCCTGGAGCAAGTACCTGCCCCGGCCCCCGTTGACCTGACCGTCCCGGAGCCGGATCTGATCACACAGCTGACCTCCGACCGGGAAACCGCTGGTATTGGCCACATCGCACAACGCATATTGGCGACCCTGCATATTCCCATACCTACACATCCCGATCATGATCAGTCGTTCGGCGGGATATCCGATATCAGTAACAAAGGTAGCTACGATCGTCTGCTACTCAGTGAACTGGCTCAGGAAGATCACATGCTGATGGCCCGTATTGCGCATAATGAAGCGCTGTACCTGAAACGGGAAGCGCTGACCACCAACCCGGGAAAAGACAAGGTGATATTGATAGATGCTTCTCTGAAAATGTGGGGTAAACCACGGGCGTTTGCCATTGCATCAGCACTGGCCTGCATGCAATATGATAAACAACATACTAACGTTATTGCATATACGCTAAAAGGGAATACTGCTGTACCTGCCAATTTGCGCGACAAAAAAGGAGTAGTAGCAGCCTTGTCTGTGCTGGACAATCACCTGCATAGCGGCGAAGCGCTGGAATCCCTGCTGCAAAAAGAAAAGCCGGGACAGGCGGATTACTACCTCATCACCTCGGAAGAACTCATGCAACAACCGGCCTTTGTTCAAGCGGTAGTGCGGCAGCAGGCGAAGCTGAATTGCCTGATTACCGTTAACAGAAACGGTCAGTTTCGCTTATACCAATACAGCAAAGGCCGGAAAAAACTTTGCAACGCGGTAATACTCGATCTGGATGAATTATTATTTAAGTCGGTGGCTCCCAAAGCTAAAGACAGTGGTCCGTATACTGAAAAAATACCCGCTATCTTACGCAAGAATCCATTTCCGCTGCGTCATCCCGCTTCACGTTTAAAACGACACATCAATAATAGCTGGCTGGTCAACGAGGGAGTGGTATGTATTACTACTGATCAAAGAATACTCTATTGGCCGAATAAATCACAAGGAGCAATTGAGGTCTCTCCTTTTATTGAAAATGGTACCTATACTGTGGGATCATCTGATCCCAATCAGATTTCTTTATTGCTAAGTGAATCTGACGAAATATCTTTGTTTCTGTACGTGTTTGACATAATTGAAGGTGATGAAGCATCTTATCCCGTTTCTATACCAATTGCTGACAGCAAAATCATCTACCTGGATAAATATTTTCACATACAAACTGCAGGAGAATATTACGCGGTTTCGTGTACCAAGAACATAACCGGCACTCCTCTCAATAAAGAAACATTTAATAAGCATTATCTAACCAATGCACTTACCGCACAAAAAACGGTGAATGATGTATTCCGCTTTGTCAGAAAAGGTTATAATACGCTCACCAAAATCCGAAGTATCTATGTGGATGCAACTGATCATCTGGTTATCGGCAACTGGCAGCTTAAGCTGGATTATCATCAGCAACTGCGGTTTTCTGATGATTCGATAAAAGTTGATCACGATAAATCAGGGAACATCGCTACACATACCTTTACACATCCTCTTAATACCAATTTGATATTCACCCAGTTTGAATGCGCTAATGGCGTTATTGCAACAGCAGATTCCAGAGGTTTTCTATATCTCCAGACAGATAATGATTCCCTACCAGAAGTATGCATTACAATGATAACAGATAAGCAAATAACTGGTTGGGCATCCGACAACTGCTGCGCCGGCAATGAATATTTTATTCATGACGCAACCACCCCTCGAATGGAAGATCGGGACTTTTATCATCAATATCTTCAACCCTATATCGCATTACTCAAATGCCCTTAACACTCGGCTTACAATATCATGAACAGCAAGCTGCTACGGTAGCCGGCGCCTTTATTCCCGGGCATTCGGCGGATATCTGGCTGGCTGAAATGGACCGTTGGGAGATTCCTATGCAATCGCTCAAAGGCTTGCTGATTGCTGCTAACAAAGAAACACTCACGCCAGCGGGTCTGTTGGTCATGTTGCAACATGTTGATGTTAAACACCCCGACCGCATCGGGCATCCTTATCAGTTGACAGGCGGTAAACTTTTTATTCCAACAACTGCGCGCTTAACACCAGCGCTGCATACTGATGAATTATCCCGGCTGCTGATCTGGGACTGGCAAGTGTTTCACCCGGTATGGGGCTTTACCGGATTTGAAGTAAAGGATGTAATTGATATCAGCGCACTATTATCTTTTACTACACCCGCATCAACTGACTGGGAATTTGCACGCATGGGTATTGCTCCACGGGTAAAGCTGCATCGTATTGAGATCGTGGGATCGGACACAGATCCTTTTGCAGCAGTTCGCGGGGAGGTTGGTCATCTCCCATTATCCCAATTATCCGGTAAAAGTGATTCGCCTTCCGCATCCGCGTTGCCGGAAGCAAATTCTTTCTTCCAAAAAATATGGCAAAAACTGGCCGGTATGTTTGGCCAAACAATCAGCTATGCAACTTCCATGCTGCCCGAAAATTTGCAGGAGAAAAGAGATGAGGCGCTGGAGCAACTGCTGCAAATGTTTGATAAAGACGAAGCGCTGGCGCTGCAATACGCCCTGCCAATGGATAGCCCCTATGAACACCGTGGCACAGCGGCTTCCGGCACATCTTTACACCGGCAAAACACCAACTTTAGCCTGAGCAGGCTCGGTGGTGGCGGTCCGGCTGACGTATGGGATGCCGGTAATTATCGGTTGAAGTTAATGGAGAAATATGAAGCAGCGGCCAAAGCAGCGATCAGTGCAGGCGACTATAAAAAAGCTGCCTATATATATGCGCACCTGTTAGGTAACTATACCCATGCTGCCAATGTGCTGGAGCAGGGCGGCCATTACCGCGAGGCGGCAATACTGTATAAAGACCACCTGAAAAATCCTGGACTGGCCGCTCATTGCCTGGAGAAAGGCGGACTACTGCTGGAAGCTATCGACATCTATATCTCTCTGCAACAACTGGAAAAAGCAGGCGATCTTTACCTGCAGCTCGAACAACGGGAGAAGGCGATTCCTTTATACGAACAGGTGGCCACCACAGCAATTAACAACCATGATATGTTAGCTGCGGCCAGCGTTATACAACACAAACTCACAGATATTCCCCGCACCAAACAGGTACTGCTGCAGGGATGGGATCAGCACTTACAGGCCAATGTTTGCTTGCAACGATATTTTGAGTTGTCGGCCGATCAACTGATTCCGGCCATACAACATGTATACGAACATCATCTCTCTCCGTCACTGGAAAATAATTTTTTACAGCTGTTAAGCAAAACGGAGGATCGATTCCGGCAGGCGCCAGCCACCGATCTTGCCAGGGATATTGCCTATGAAATTATCAGCAAACAATCTCTTCAGGGGCATACGGAAAACTTATCGTTGCTGAATTCCTTCGTGCCGGATGATCGCCTGTTATCACACGATTGCCACCGTTTCATTAACCATTTACCCATGCCCGCAACCATCAGCAAAGCACTGTCGTCCCAACGCTTTGCGGCAGATGTAAAATGGGTGGCTGGCAGGTTGATGGAAGATGATTTACTGTTGATAGGTCATAATGCCACCGGCGTGTACATATTGCGATATGATCTGATGGAACATTGGACTTATACACACTGGCAAGGAACAGTACCCGACAAGACAACATTCAGGCTTCTAAGCGATACCCGATATAGTAATCTGCTGCTGATACAACACCCATTGCCGTTTACACTAACCCAAAAGCGCCTTTCCCGTTACCCGACCGATCATGAAAAATTCCGCCAAGAGCTCATTGCGGTTGGTGCGGAATGGCTACCACGTGACCTGGTTGGCTATTGTTTCACCGAATGGGATATTGTAGTAGTACATTGGGAAGATGATGTGCTGATGTCAAGTCGCTACACCCATCAGGGTGAGCTAAAGGGCAGCAGTTGTTGTACCATATATGGCAGTGATAATGACCATACGTTTAAACGGCCACTGGACTTCTATCAGGAGGTTCAGGAAATGGTATACTGGTATGGTTCGTTCTATCTTTTCCTGGTGGATTGCATTTTTAAACTGGATTTTCAAAGCCGGCTAGATCCCATACTGGAAACAGATGATATTTATCAACTGAACGCTGGTTATGATGGCGATAAGTTAGGCATGGTAGCCGCTACAGAAGATGGCATCATTTGGTTAACCTATACCTATGGCGATGCTGAAGCGAAAGTACACGGCAGTATTTCCGACATCCAGGACGGCATGAAAGTGAAATATCTACCACATGAATTTATCATCACCTATCGTGATAATATTGCGCAGGTGTATAAAATAAGCGATGGAACGGTAGCGGTGCATAGTCATAAAATCACTACCAACGCGCCAATATGTGCAGTGGAAGCGATTCCTAAAAAAGGACATATTGTTATTATCACTGAAAACGGGGAGTTAGAAGTGCATGATCTTCATGCTTCATCAGGGCAGTAACACCGCGCCTGTACCGTTGCCTGCTGCATAAATAATACGACCATTTTCCATTTTAATACCGGTAGCGGTATCTTCTGCCAGCAGCAGCGGACCGTCCATGTCTACATAGTCCAGTAACGGTAACAGGTGTGCTACGGCGGAAGTACCAACAGTGCTTTCATTCATGCTGCCGGTCATCACCTTCATGCCGGCTTGTTTTGCAGCAGCAATCATGCGCAAGGCGGGGGTGATGCCACCGCACTTGGTGAGCTTGATGTTAATACCATGAAAATAGCCCTGGCATTGGGCTACATCCGATTCTACAATACAGCTTTCATCTGCTATTACGGGCAAGGCTACCTTTTCAAATACCTGTTTCATGCCGGCTTTATCTGCTGCCGGCATAGGTTGTTCGATAAACTCTACCCCCAGTGCTTTTAAGGCAATGGCATTGCGCAGGGTTTCGTCTACGCCCCAGGCGCAGTTGGCATCTACCCKGAAAACCGCGTCTGTATGCTTTCTCAGTTCAGTGATGATGGCAATATCTTCTTTGGTACCTAATTTAATTTTATAAATGGGCCAGGGGAATTCCTTCAGCTTACGCACCATATTTTCTATGGTATCAATCCCGATAGTGTAGTCTGTCAGCGGATTATGGCGGATATCGAGGCCCCACACCTGGTAAAGTTTCTGATGCTGTTGTTTGGCATACAGGTCCCAGGCGGCAATGTCCAGGGCACAGAGCGCAAACATATTGTCCTGTAGCAAAGGATACATGTCCTGCCAGAAAGCAGCCGGTGCGGTGAGGTGATAGTTTTCAATAAAGGAACGGTGCTGATCAATGGCCGCCATAAGCCGGGGCACCGTCATGTTGTAATAGGAATTATCGGCTGTTTCTCCCAGCCCGCAAAAACCATCTTGCTCCAATGCTACTACCAGCAAGGGTTGTACATCTTTCGATTTACGGGAAATCGTAAACGTGTGGCGGAATTTCAGTTCAAAAGGATACAAAGTCAGCTTCATATCCTGAAAATACTACGTTTTTTTTTCATCTGCACTATCCAGCACATTTTGTGGAATGCGGTACCGCCAGTAGTGCGAAGCCACCGCAGGGATATTGATACGCTCTGCATCCGGATGGCCAGTGGAGCGGCCTTCTGCAGCCAGCAGGTCCTGCATCTGGAAAATACGCCACATGGCGGGTGCCTGCATATGCCGGGCAATAATTTCGCGGATCAGTGCAGGACTGGCTTCCAGGGGAGCAATACCTTTATGCTGTAGTTCCTGTTGGTAATATTTTCGGGAGATAGATAAGTTTTCCTTCCACCATCCCCTCAATGTACTCATATCGTGCGTAGAAGGGGTTAATACAGACAGATATGGCGCCGCTGCGATGTTCGTAAAGGTAACATCGTGCTGCTTGGGCATTCGTTCTACTTCGAGGCTCAGGATGCCCTGCGCCGCCATCACTCCCGGTACGCAATCCGGTACCATGCCAAGGTCCTCTCCGCAAATCAGCATATTGGTGGCCCTTTTGATCAACGGTAGTTTTACCATCGCTTCCTTGCGCCAGCAGCTCTCCTGCCGTACATAGAAGTAGTTGTGATACAATGCCTGCAACGCCACACGGTTTTTCTGATCCAATGCAGCAAACGAGTGGGTGGCTGCCAGGTCATAACGGGGATGGTACAACGTTCTGCTACCGGTAGTTACCTTTATCAACAGCACATCTGCAATAAGCGTGTAGAGCACATTTTTCACGGCTTCCGGCAGGGCCGACTCCTGTACTTTCCGTTGCGTGCTGTAGGCAGGCAGTAGTTGGTAACGCCCACCGGGCAATGGTTGCATCAGTTCCTCCTTCAGCATTCCGGCATAATTCCCGAATGCATTTTCCAGGATGGCATGGGTAATATAAGGCTGGCAGAAGCGTTCCTCCTCAAAATCGATTCCACGCTGCAACATTTCTTCCCGGCTAACGGGAACGGCTGGATGAAAATAACCAAGTAGTCCCTGAATAGCGTCCTGTGGTATTTGCCAGATGCGGAAAAATCCGAGGATATGATCAATGCGGAAGGCATCGAAATAAACGGACATATGCCGTAATCGCTGCTGCCACCATTCCAGTCCATTGGTAGCCATTTGTTTCCAGTTGTAAGTAGGAAAGCCCCAGTTTTGCCCCTCGGCAGTGAAGCTATCGGGAGGAGCGCCGGCCTGCATATCCAGGTAAAAGTATTCGGGATGCATCCACGTGTCGGCGCTATGCCGGGCCACGCCGATAGGAATATCTCCTTTGAGCGCTACCCCTTGCTGGTGTACAGTAGCGGTGGCGGCAGCCAGCTGCTGATGCAGGTGGTATTGCACAAAAAAATGATAATGTGCAGCCGCCGCAGCGGCTTCATCTGCCATGATCAGCTTATTGATAGCAGTATAGTCGTATACGTTATATTGTGGCCACCGGGTAAAATCACCGGTTTGCCAGGTATCGCGCAAGTAGCAATATGCGGCATAAGGTAGCAGCCAGTATTCGTTGGCCGCGAACCATTGCCAATATTCCCGGGTTTGCAGCTGTTCTCCGTTCGTTTCGTACAATGCCCGCAGATAGGCCATTTTATACGACATCACAGTTTCATAATCGACTGTCTCTTTTTCGTTTAACCACTGCCGTAACCGGTCAAATTGTCGCTGTAACGGATGGGTATCCGGCAGCGTGCCTACGGCTTGTAATCGTATATACAGCGGATGCAGGGCAAAAGAAGAGATGGCCGCGTATGGATAAGAGTCTTTCCAGGTATGAGTTTGGATGGTATCATTCACGGGAAGCAGCTGTATCAGCTGCAGGTTTCTTTGTTTTGCCCATTGTGCCAATAGTGGTAAGTCGGCAAATTCACCGGTACCAAACCCTGCGGCGCTGCGCAGGCTGAACACGGGTATGGCAACGCCGGCGCCTTTCCAGGGCGTGTAGTTCATGCGCAGGATACCATCATGCAACACTACCTGCCGGCCTGTTACGGCAACGGTATGCATTTCCCGGTTCTCTCCTTCTTCATACTGTATCAGCTGTTGTTTTACCAGGTCGTATGTAGCGTATTTATAGTAAAGCGGTACGGGTATACCGGAAAGATCCAGTCCTATTGAAAACCAGCCACCGGCATCGTATTGCAGCAATAGTGGCCGTAATATATCCCAGCTACCTGTTTGCGGATGGCTGCCCAGTAAGCAGATAGTGGTATGCGTATCTAACAGGGGCGCCTGTATGCGAAATATATGCGTGGCCGTTAGTAATCCAGGAACAGTAGTGTTGGAACGAGGATAAAACACGCGGGTAAAAGGTGCGGTCAACCAGGCATTTTCCGGGTTTGCAGCATCATTCCAGGTATCTGTAAATACTATTTCGGCAGGTTGTTCCGGGGAGAAGATAAATTCACGGGCAGCGCCTTCAAAAACAATTTCCTCCAGTTCTTTCAGGAGATACTGGTATTGCAGCACGGCGGTTTCTCCGGGGGCCAATTGAATATCGGTATACCACCAATCTGCGTTGAGCCATTGCATGCGGCGGGCATGCCTGGGTACATCACTGCCCAATGCAGGCAAATTACCGAGCAGGTAGAGTTCCTGGCCGTAATAAGTATGGTAACGGAGATAAAAACGTAGTCTATAATTCATTGGTCCCGGCTAAGCTGGAACAAAGTAAGAAAAAATAGCTTGTCTTATTCCTGATTATACTAATTAGATGGATTTTTCACCCCACAAAAAAGGCGAAGAGAAAACAAATGTTTTCTCTTCGCCAATAATATAAAAACTAGTCATCAGTTTATCAGTATAAAACTGAATAAAACTAACCGGCTTATTTTACTTCTTCGAACTCGGCATCAGTTACGCCATCGTTCGCAGCGTTAGGTTGACCCTGTTGCTGACCACCGGCCTGAGCGCCTTCTGGCTGACCTTGAGAAGCTTTGTACAGCTCTTCAGAAGCAGCAGTCCATGCAGCTTCCAGTTCGGCGGTAGCTGTATCCAGCTGCGCACCGTTCTGAGATTTGTGTGCTTCTCTCAATTTTTCCAGTGCTGCTTCGATGGTTGCTTTTTTATCAGCAGGCAGTTTATCGCCGTATTCTTTGATTTGTTTTTCGGTTTGGAAGATCAGGCTATCTGCTTTGTTCAGCTTTTCGATCTGATCACGTTGTTCCTTATCGGCAGATTCGTTGGCTTTCGCTTCGGCTTTCATCTTTTCGATTTCGTCTTTGCTCAAACCGCTACCAGCTTCAATCTTGATGTTCTGTGTTTTACCGGTGCCTTTATCTTTTGCAGTTACGTGCAGGATACCGTTGGCATCGATATCGAAAGTTACTTCGATTTGAGGAACACCACGTGGAGCCGGAGGAATATCACCTAAGATAAAGCGGCCCAATGTTCTGTTCTGGCTTGCCATTGGTCTTTCACCTTGCAGTACATGGATTTCCACGCTAGGTTGGCTATCAGCTGCAGTAGAGAAAGTTTCTGATTTTTTGCTTGGGATAGTGGTATTGGATTCGATCAGTTTGGTCATTACACCGCCCATTGTTTCGATACCCAGTGACAGTGGAGTAACGTCCAGTAACAGTACGTCTTTCACTTCACCTGTCAGTACACCACCTTGAATGGCAGCACCTACAGCTACTACTTCATCCGGGTTTACACCTCTGTTAGGTTTTTTACCGAAGAATTTTTCTACTACTTCCTGAATTTTAGGAATACGGGTAGAACCACCTACCAGGATTACTTCATCAATTTCGGAAGTGTTCATACCGGCATCTTTCAGCGCTTTGCGGCAAGGCTCCAGTGTTCTTTCCACCAGTTCATCGCTCAGTTGCTCAAATTTAGCACGGGTTAATTTTTTCACTAAGTGTTTAGGAACGCCATCCACTGCAGTGATATAAGGAAGGTTGATTTCAGTTTCCTGAGAAGAAGACAATTCAATTTTGGCTTTTTCTGCAGCTTCCTTCAAACGCTGCCATGACATTGGATCTTTGTGTAAATCTACGGCTTCGTCTTTCTTGAATTCGTCAGCCAGCCAGTCCATGATCACTTTATCGAAGTCATCACCACCCAGGTGCGTATCACCGTTGGTAGATTTTACTTCAAATACGCCATCACCTAATTCGAGGATGGAGATATCAAAGGTACCACCACCGAGGTCAAATACAGCGATTTTGCTATCCTGGTGTTTTTTATCCATACCATAAGCCAGTGCCGCAGCAGTAGGCTCGTTGATGATACGGCGAACGGTTAAGCCGGCGATTTCACCTGCTTCTTTGGTAGCCTGACGTTGTGCATCGTTAAAGTAAGCTGGTACGGTGATTACCGCTTCAGTTACTTCCTGACCCAAATAATCTTCCGCTGTTTTCTTCATTTTCTGCAGGATCATTGCGGAAATTTCCTGCGGTGTATATAATCTGCCGTCGATATCGATACGAGTGGTGTTGTTATCACCTTTTACCACTTTATATGTAACGTGAGTCAGTTCATTGGCAACTTCATTAAAATGACGGCCCATGAAACGCTTCACTGACATAATGGTATTTACCGGATTGGTAATAGCCTGACGCTTTGCAGGGTCACCTACTTTCCTTTCTCCGTTCTTTAAAAAAGCCACTACAGATGGGGTTGTTCTCCTGCCCTCATCATTGGCAATCACTACCGGTTCGTTACCTTCCATTACGGCAACGCATGAATTGGTAGTTCCTAAGTCAATGCCTATTATTTTTCCCATAGTATTAAAGATTATCCTTTAGTTGTAAGTATGTTATTGTGTTTGTCGTTCGTTTGTCAATGATTATGCCAACCAAAAAAATATGAAATTATGTCAGTCAGGTACCCTATATTTGATTCAAATATTTAGTTATTAAGCTGTTTTATGCTATTTATCTGCCCCTGATAACTAAATAACCCAACACACAAAATTGTTCATAACCTCGCCTTTCTTTCAGCTATTTCATTCCTGACCTACCCGTTTTATTGTCAAAAATTGTATAACCTAACGTTATTCTTATGAACAAATCCATGCTATGGAGGGCTGTATGCTTGCTGTTAGCCATCTCCCCAATGATGGGTCAGGCCCAGGATCAACCATCCACCACATCTGCCGTTAGTGCCACTCCATCTGTACAACTATTCCGCGGCCCCAGTGACTATAAAACCTGGTCCATTGGCGTCAATGGCGGCGTATTGGCACCTGTAGTCCCCACTGGTGGCAGCAACGATTTTACCAAATGGAAGGGATCATTCGGTTATGGTGGCTATGTAAAGTACCAGATCCTGCATTTCCTGGCTTTAAGAGCCGATTATGTAGGAGGCAAATTACAGGCGGATAACAGTAAAAACCTGGGTAATGGTAAACCACTTGTCAGTCCTTACAAGTCTTATGAAACCAAGCTCCCATGGTCTGCCAGCTTAAATGCCGTATTCAACATCACTACTGTTAACTGGTTGTTCCGGAAAAACTTCGTGTCGCTGTATGCTTCTGTGGGTGGCGGTATTGCAGGATATAAACCCACCCTGGAACTGAACAATGGTACCAAAGTAGATTATAAATCAGATGGCAAAGCCATTAAGGAATTGATTATTCCTGTAGGCGCCGGCCTCAAATTCAGGTTATCTGAATTCATTAACCTGGACCTTGGCTATACGATGAATTATACGGATGGCGATAACCTGGATGGCTACGCGCATGGCCCCAACAAGGATAAATACTCCTATGGCTATGCGGGACTGGAATTTGCCTTAGGCAAAAAGGGCAAGCCACAGCTCCAATGGCATAACCCTGCCAGCACTATGTATGATGAGCTGGTAACCCAAAAAGCCACATTGGCGGCTGCCCTCGATGCTGCCAATCAAAACAATGCCAGGTTGACGGCTGACGTTGATAAACTGACAAAAGACAGCGACGGCGATGGCGTATCTGACTTCTTCGATAAATGCCCTGGAACACCGCCTAATACCAAGGTAGATGGCTCCGGTTGCCCACTGCCGGTACCGGTAATAGAAAAGAAAGAAGAAAAAATAGTGATTACCGAAGAAGACAACCGTATTGTTAAAGAAGCCATCCAGAACCTGGAATTCGATTTTGCGAAAGCTAGCATCAAGCCTCATTCCTATCCGGCACTGGACAGAGTGGCTGAACTCCTGAAACGCAAAAACCTGAATCTGAAACTCAGCGGCCATACTGACAATGTAGGTAATAAAACACGTAACCTCGCTCTGTCAAGAGAAAGAGCCGAGTCCGTGAAGAGTTACCTGGTAGAAAAAGGCGTAAATGCCTCCAAAATTGAAGCCGTAGGGTATGGTATGAGCCAGCCGATTGCCAGCAATAAAACCGCTGCAGGCCGGCAAAAGAACAGAAGAGTAGAGTTTACGATATTTTAGCTTTTAGCCATTCGCTTCCAGCTTTTAGAAAAATGCAGCGAAGATCACGTCAGGTGGTTTTCGCTGCATTTTTTCTAAAAGCGAATGGTCAAAAGCTGTCAAATTCGTAATTTCATTTCATGGAAATCATAATCAGAACGATCCTCTCCACAGATGATCCAACCCTTGCTAACATTGTAAAAACCACGCTCACAGAATTCGGTATGAATAAGGCTGGTACGGCTTTTTCAGATCCTACCACCGATCATTTATCTGTAGTTTATAATATTCCCCGCGCCACTTATTATGTAGCAGAATGGGAAGGTCGCATTATAGGCGGCGCCGGTATTCACCCATTGGATGGCGGAGAAGAACATGTATGCGAACTACAAAAAATGTATCTGCTTCCGGAAGCCCGTGGTAAAGGCCTGGCAGGCAAACTAATTGGCCTGTGTCTTACCTATGCTAAACAAAATGGCTATACGCAATGCTACCTCGAAACCGCACCGGAACTGGCCCGCGCCAGGAAAGTTTATGAACAGTTTGGGTTCCGGTACCTGACAGGTCCTTTGGGAAATACCGGCCATTTTGGCTGTGATAGCTGGATGTTGAAGGATTTATAAGCTGCTACACACAGGGTAGAACTCTTGCTACTTTTATAAAACGGCATACTTATTGACAACTGGGCCGTTATATAAAAGACATATCATGAAAAAACTTATTCTGTGTGGCATCCTGGCCATCGGAACCATGCTGACAGCTAAGGCACAAGAAGTTAGCTTTGGTGTAAAAGGAGGATTGAACATTGCTAAACTCACCGCTTACGGTGACTCCAGAGCCCTGGCTGGCTTCAATATTGGCGGTCTGGTACACATCGGTCTTGACGACAATTGGGCTATTCAACCTGAATTACTTTATTCTGCCCAAGGCACTAAACGGAGTAACGCGCTTGAAATCGGAAACATTCCCGGCATCATAAAGTTAAACTACGTAAACATACCAGTAATGGCACAATACACCATTGCAGATGGTTTTTTCGTAGAAGCAGGACCGCAACTGGGTATCCTGGCCAGCGCCAAATACCGGGTTAACAATCATACGTCAGATATAAAAGACAACATGAGATCTATTGATTTCGGATTGGGCTTTGGATGTGGTTATCAGTTTGACATGGGCCTCGGCGTAAATGCCCGTTATAACTTTGGCCTGACCAATGTTTTCGACAATGACAATTTCAATCATAAGAACTCTGTAGCGCAGATTGGACTGTTCTATCAGTTTTAGCATAAAGCAGAAAGCGTAAAGCAAAAAGCTATTGCAGCGGGTGATCAAAGCGTATTAATGTTCGCAATCGTCACTCACTGCAATAGCTTTTTGCTTTACGCTTTCTGCTTTATGCCTTCTTACCATGCTTTTTGCTTTATGCTTCTGCTTTTTGCTATCTTTGCCCCTCGCATTAATCATTTTCAGCATGAGTGTTGTACAATCTATCAGAACGGCCGCCGTGGCCGCCATTAAATCACTTTACGATCAGACATTGGTTGAAACAGATATTTCAATCAATACTACCAAACCTGAATTCGAAGGTGAGTATACCATTGTTGTTTTCTCGTTCACCAAATTCAGCCGACAAAAACCGGAAGAAACCGGACAACGCATAGGGGAATACCTGACTACCCACTACCCGGAACTGGTTACCCGTTTCAACGTAGTAAAAGGATTTTTAAATCTGAGCATCAACGATGCTTTCTGGACACAGTTCCTCAAAACCAGTTATCACAACGTAAACACTGGTCAGCAGCCCGCCAATGGTAAAAAGATCATGGTGGAGTATTCATCTCCCAATACCAACAAACCATTGCATCTTGGGCACCTTCGTAATAACTTCCTCGGTTATGCCATCGCGGAAATTATGAAAGCCAATGGTTTTGAAGTGATCAAAGCGAACCTGGTAAATGACCGTGGTATCCACATCTGTAAGTCCATGTTGGCCTGGCAGTTGTTTGCCCATGGCGACACCCCTGCCACCACCGGTATTAAAGGCGACCACCTGGTAGGCGACTACTATGTGAAATTTGAATCCGTCGTAAAAGAACAGGCCGAACCTATCATTGACCGGGTACTGGAAAGTAACTTCAGCGACTTTGAAAGCGCCGAAGTGGAAAAACTGGAAAAGTTGGTGACCGCCGTTCATAAACCGGAAGTAAAAGAAGACAAAGAAAAAACCGGCAAGATCATGGACGACATCAAAGAGATGTCGCGTAATAAAACAGAGATCATGCAGCAGGCCAAAATCATGCTGCAACAATGGGAAGCCGGCAACCCCGAAGTAAGGGAACTGTGGGCGACCATGAACGGCTGGGTGTATCAGGGCTTCGACCAAACATATAAGCGCCTTGGCATCGACTTCGACAAAATTTATTACGAGAGCAATACCTACCTCTTAGGTAAAGATCTCGTTACAAAAGGACTGGAGAAAGGCGTGCTGTTCAAAAAAGAAGATAATTCCATATGGATCGACCTTACCGCTGACGGACTGGATCAAAAACTCCTCCTCCGCGGCGATGGCACCTCTGTATACATGACCCAGGACCTCGGTACCGCCGTATTAAAATACGACGACTACCACATGGACCAAAGCATACACGTAGTGGCAGATGAGCAAAACTACCACTTCAAAGTATTGCAACTGATCCTCGAGAAAATGGGCGAACCTGCGGCGCCAGGCGTGATGCACCTGAGCTACGGCATGGTGGAATTACCACACGGCCGTATGAAAAGCCGGGAAGGCACCGTAGTAGATGCGGATGATATGATAACCGAAATGGTGCAAATGGCAGAAGATAGCGCAAACGAATCCGGAAAGAAACTGGATACGTTTTCTGCAGATGAGCTTCATGAACTCTACAACACGGTGGGTATGGGTGGCCTGAAATTCTTCCTGCTACGCGTAGATCCTAAAAAGAAAATGATCTTTAATCCAGAGGAATCTATCGACATGCATGGATTTACGGCAACGTTTATCCAATATTCACATGCGCGTATTAAATCTATTATCAGGGAAGTAGGCACTATAGCAGACTTATCTAATTTCCAATATACCGGAGAATTATTGCCACTCGAAAGAGAATTGATAAAACAAAACGAACAGTTCCCCACTGTATTGGCAGAAGCCTATCGTGAACTGAGTCCGTCAGTAATTGCCAATTATGTTTTTTCTCTGGCCCAATTATTCAATTCTTTCTATGCTGAAAAAACAGAAGGAGTACCTACTTATTCTATTATAAGAGCCACTAGCGAAGAAAAGAAAAAACTGCGCATGCAAATCATTATGCTCACTGCCAACACTATTGCACAGGGCATGAAGCTACTGGGTATCAGGGTACCTGAACGCATGTAGAAAAGAAACGTATATTATAAAAAGAGGTGGCCTCATTTATAGCTGGAAGATTTACTCTCCGCTATAAATGGGGCCATCTTTTTTAGAGGAATGTCTGTTCCTCCTGCGTTTTTCTACAGAGGGTAACATAAAAAAACGCTGCGAACCTTTCAGCTCGCAGCGTTAGCAATTTACAGCCATGTTGACCGAAATTACCGAAAAAAATACCACAGTAAGCAGCAACGAAAAAAGGAGCTTGCCTTTCCTTTATGCGCCGTTTAAAATCCTTCTACACTGTGGCAAATAGTTTTATCAAGTGTATCTTTCTTTTCTCCTACCAAGATAGCTTTATCACACCAGGCAGCACCTGTGGTGGCCTCACCTGCACCCATATACGATTTTCCCAACATAAACATCGCAAATGCATTCCCGGGCTGCAAATGTAACACCTTCTTCCATTGTACTATTGCCCGCTTATACAATTTTTTGTGATAAAGGTCGTCTGCCTGTTGCTGATATTTTGCAGCTACCGCCACCGTATCTGTTACAACGTATAGGCCTGACCGATCGTTCACTGCTACCGCTTGTTTTTTTTCAAAGACACCTACGGCTGATACCGAATAGCATGCAGTCAATAACAGGGTGATAATGATACTGGTGAGCTGGCAGGGTTTCATGAATCACGGCACTTATGGGGCGCGTGACAAATATAGATAATATATAATTTATATAAATAAATTATATATCCATTTTTTTACAGGGTGAGTTCATCTCCACTAAAAGAAAGTGGCAATAAATCGCTCGCACGGTTTACCACATAAACTTTTCCACTTAAACCGCCCATCACTAACCGGATAGGTGCGTCCTGCTTATTTTCATATTCTGCCAGGGTTTGCCGGCATATACCACAGGGTGAAATAGGATGTGAACTATCACCGTTGATATTGTGGTAGCTAATCGCAATGGTCTCAATATCGATATTAGGATAAACGGAAGCGGCAGAAGCCAGCGCCACTCTCTCTGCACAAAGGCCGATCGGGAAAGACGCATTTTCCTGGTTGGAACCCGCTACAATTTCGCCGTTAGCCAACCGGATCACCGCACCTACCTGGAAATGAGAATAAGGGGCGTATGCATGTGCTGTTACCTCTCTGGCTTCCTTCAGCAACCAGGCATCTGCATCATCCAGGCCATTAATATCATTGTAAACGAGGTATTCAATATGCAGCAGTTGTTTTTCCATATCAGCGTTTTTGGGTAGTACATATAGCCGTAAGCGTGCCGGGGTAAGACAACTACGGACCAGCGATATGCCGGTCCGTAATTTACTTTAAATTATTTTCAGGTACAATTACTTACTTGATATTTCTGAAGATACGGCTCCAGCGGATACCGCCTTCTCCGTAGCTCATCCAGATTAACCATGCCTTACCTACTACGTGATCTTCCGGTACAAAGCCCCAGAAGCGGGAGTCGAGGGAATTATTGCGGTTATCCCCCATCATCCAGTAGTAGTTCATTTTGAAGGTATAGCTATCAGCAGGCTGACCATTGATGATAAATTTGCCGTCTTTTCTTTCCAGCGTATTGCCCTCATACACCCGGATAATGCGGTCGTACAACGCAATATTGCTTTCGTCGAGTTTTACGGTAGCTCCTTTCTTCGGCACATACATAGGACCGAAGTTTTCATCTGTCCATTTGAAATGTGCGGTATCGTGCGGGAACACTGCGTTATAGTTGAAGTCTGCGAAGTTAGCTTCTTCGTACAATGTTACATTCTTAACAATCGAGCCAAATCCCTTGATGGCTTCCACATTTTTCGGTGTAAGGTTATAAAGGAATTTATTGCCATCAATCTGGTAGAAGTCCGGCGGTGTAGTAGCAATGCCTAACTCTTCCAAACGGCTGGAGTTCAGCTGATCACCAGTGGTTTCCACAATATATTTATGCTGACTGCCGGGAGGTACCGGAGCTGGCTTTCCATTGATGTATACCGCGCTGTGAATGATTTGCAGCGTATCACCCGCTTCGGCCATACAACGTTTAATATAATTCTCGCGTTTATCTACCGGACGCGTAATAATCTGATAAGAGTTCTGTACTGACTGCCAGCCTGTTGCCCTTACCATGTTGTAATAACTTGGGTCTGGAGAACCGATGGCTACAGTATCGCCTTCCGGAAAATTGAATACCACTACATCATAGCGTTTGATATCAGAAAAGCCGGGTAAACGTCTGTATTTCCATTTTACGGCTTCAGAATAAGCTTTTGCAGATTGGGTAAAGGGGAGGGTATGATGTACGAAAGGTACTGCCAGGGGCGTCATCGGGATACGTGGACCGTAACTGATCTTGCTTACAAACAGAAAGTCGTTTACAAGTAAGGTCTTTTCCATAGAGGGGGTCGGGATCGTATAGGCCTCAAAAATGAAGGTGCGGATAAGCGTGGCTGCTATAATAGCGAAGATACCAGCGTCTAACCATTCTCTAACCGCAGATTTCTTTTTCTTTGGCTGACTGTCTTTGTTTTTTTTCCAAAATGCCAGGTTCATTCAGTTACGCTTATTAGATGCTTAAAAAGGCAAATATAATATTCTGTCGTTAGCCAGTAGCTTTTACTTTCGAAAAGTTTTCTTAAAAATAGATTAAAAGGTTATTTATTATAATTTTCCCCTATATAGAGCAACCACAAATGAATTAATTACATTTGGTTTTTACTATACCTGCGTTGAATACATTTACCATTAAGGATATTGAAAATTTCATGGGTATAAAGGCCCACACGATAAGAATCTGGGAACAGCGTTATCCACTTTTTCTGGCCAGACGAAAGGACACAAACCATAGAACGTACGATAGCGAAGATCTCAAGACATTATTGCGCATTGCCTGGTTATACCATCACGGGATCAAAATCTCGCGCATCGCCGCTTTGTCGGATGCGGAACAAAACCAGCTCTCGCTTGAAATTGCAGCAAAAGGCCACGCTTCCAGTCTCCAGGTCAATGAGTTAATTGCGGCTACCCTGGATTATGACCATGCCCGTTTTGAACGCATCTTTTACAGCCAGGTATTGCACCTGGGATTTGAAAAATGTATTACCCAGGTAGTCTATCCTTTTCTTGAAAAGATAGGCCTGCTGTGGCTAACAGGACAGGTGATTCCCGCGCAGGAGCATTTCTCCTCCAATATTATCCGTACCAAAATTATGACAGCTATTGACGGACAGCCAATGAATACGGCTGCTACCGAACATTTCCTGTTATTTTTGCCGGAGGGAGAATTGCATGAAATCCCATTGCTGTATGTACAGTATCTATTAAAGAAGCACGGGAAACTGGTCACCAGCTTCGGTCCCAACGTGCCTTTAGATGATCTGGCATCGTTTATCACCGTAAAGCAGGTAACGCATATTTATACCCATCTGCTCACCAGTATCTCTTCCGTCGCCATCAATGAATTTGTCCGGCAACTGAGCACGCCCTATCCGGCTGTTCAAATATGGATAGCAGGCCCTCAAGCGAAACAGCTCACGCTTCCCTTACCGGAAAATGTACGGGTTATCACCAGTCTGGAAAAGCTATTGGCAGATATCGCCTGATCAGAGTACGCTGGCTAATATCTGATTGATTTCTTTGGCCCGGTTTAGTACCATAAAGTGGCCACCATCGGGAATCAGATGAGTAGGTTGCAGGTATTTAACGGGGAAGGGCATGTCTTTAGCACCATGAATATGTACCAGCCCGGCAGGCAGGTGTTCATTTTCCCAATGCAGGATAGCATTCACAGCCCAGCGCATATAGGTATAATCCCGCTTCGCGAGATATTCATTTACCAGCGCCCGCTCTTCATTCGTTTCAATATTGAGGAATTTCCGCACAATAATATTTCTGCGTTGATATAGGATACTATCCGGGAGTTTGTGCAGGCCCAATCGCTTTACCCAGTTGTAGTAAGGCGGTTTTTCAGAAGTTTGTTTGATGCTGGAAAGCAGGATATTTTTTTCTACGGGGATATGCCTGGCTATTTCCAGGCTCATGATGCCACCAAAGGATACACCGATGATGGAAACAGGCCCATCGGCCATGATGCCTTGCGCCATGCGGGCGGCATACTGGCCGATGGGTTCATCCTGCAGGGGGGCAATCCAATGCAGGTGATGCACCTGGTAGTCGGAGGGGAAGCGCAGGTTATTAAAAATCCGCTCATCCGCTCCCAGTCCACTGATCAGATACAAGTGTTTTTGCATATCGGTTAAGAGCTAACTCTTTTTTTATCACGATTAGGTACCACAAAGTCGTCCACATCTTCAACAGTAATGGTTTTACCTGATAAAATCACCAGGCGTTCCGCTACGTTGCGCAGCTCACGGATATTACCGGTCCAGTTATGATTTTGCAGGGCCTTCATGGCATCTTTGTCAATGGCTTTGCGGGAAATACCATATTCGTTGCAAACGCTGTCGAGGAAGCTATCTACCAGTAAAGGAATGTCTTCTCTGCGATCGTTCAGGGAAGGTACGTGGATCAGGATCACGCTCAGGCGGTGATAGAGATCCAGACGGAAGTTCTTTTCTTCTACTTCCTGCAGCAGGTCTTTGTTGGTAGCTGCTACTACGCGCACGTCTACACTGATTTCTTTATCGCCACCTACACGGGTAATTTTACCTTCCTGCAGGGCGCGCAATACTTTGGCCTGAGCGCTGAGGCTCATATCGCCAATTTCGTCCAGGAAAAGGGTGCCACCGCTGGCTTGTTCAAACTTGCCGATACGTTGTTTTACGGCGGAAGTAAAAGATCCTTTTTCGTGGCCAAACAATTCACTTTCTATCAATTCGCCGGGGATGGCGGCGCAGTTTACTTCTACCATAGGACCAGCGGCGCGGCTGCTGCGTTCATGCAACCAGCGGGCTACCAGTTCCTTTCCTACCCCGTTGTCGCCGGTCACCAGTACGCGGGCGTCTGTAGGCGCTACCTTTTCGATGGTTTCCTTGATTTTCAGGATGGGGGTAGACTGGCCAATCATTTCCGGCACCTTATTGACTTTGCGGCGCAGGGTTTTGGTCTCCGTTACCAGCGTGGTTTTATCCATGGCATTACGCAGGGTAATGAGCAGGCGGTTCAGGTCAGGTGGTTTGGAAATATAATCGTAGGCGCCTTTTTTTACTGCGTCTACCGCTGTATCAATGTTACCGTGGCCGGATACCATGATAATAGGAATGTCGCCGTTCACTTCTCTTGCTTTCTCCAGGAATTCAAGACCATCCATTTTAGGCATTTTGATGTCGCACAAAACGGCATCATATGACTTTGCCTGGAACATTTTAAATCCTTCCATACCGTCGGCGGCCTCATCTACCTTATACCCTTCATAACTTAAAATTTCCGTGAGCGTTTTACGAATACTTTTTTCGTCGTCTATTATCAGAATATTAGCCATAGTCAATTTTGATTTTGCATTATCTGCAATCGGTGCAATTTACACAACGGGCAAAAATAAAGATTAATCAGTTAAAATTGCAGGATATCTAAGAGGATTTAACATGTCGGAAACAATTGAGATCGTACCTTATAACGCCCTTTGGCCGGAAGAATACCAGGAAATCGCCGCACAATTGCGTAGTGCGCTTGGCCATTATGCGTTGGCCATCGACCATATTGGTTCTACCAGTGTACCCGGATTACCTGCCAAAGATGTGATTGATGTACAGGTAACCGTGGCTTCACTGGACCTGCCCCTGGAGCCATTGCTGACGCAGCTGGGTTATCAGCCGGTAAAGCATCTTGTTGACCACCGGCCGCCGGGCCGGGAAGACCTGTTAGCCGAAGAACTGGAAAAACATTTTTATTCCCGTCAACACCGCCGTGTTAATTTACATATACGGGTATTGGGCCGGTTTAATCAACGTTATGCGCTATTGTGCCGGGATTATCTGCGCACGCATCCCCTGGCAGCGAGGGCTTATGCGGAGATAAAACAACAGCTCTCCCGCTATTTTCCGGATAATGCCGATGCCTATTATGACATCAAAGATCCTGTGTTTGACCTGATCATGGAAGGTGCTTATGAGTGGTCACACGAGCGGTTATAGGTGTAGTGTTTTAGCAGCCGTTTTAAGGAACTTACAGTCCCGCTGTTACGGTTTCCTTTAAAGTTGAAATTTCGCCAATAGTCTACTACCTTTACAGAGTATTAAGGCGCCATTTTCAATATAGATACAGCGTCGATACCTGTAATATCCATCCGTATATGACGAATGAATTTTTGGAAGAGTTGAAGCGGCGGCACCAGCTGGCAGCAGCGAGTGCCTATCCGGCTACCGATGCAGTAGATGAATTTGTGAGCAACCTGGTGAACTGGTTATTTCCGGAGCATCAGGGTCAGGTGATTGCTGATCCTGCAGCACTGGAACGATACAGCCATAAGCTGGACCTGCAACTACAGGGGTTACTGCATTCTATGGAGCATCAGTTGCCCGCAGCAGCAGCTACGCTGAGTGCAACGTTTATGAACAAAGTGCCGGTGATTTATGATGAGCTGACAAAAGATGCCAGCGCGATGTACCAGGGCGATCCGGCAGCTTCCTGTATATATGAGGTAATCCGCGCCTATCCGGGCTTTTATGCCATTGCCTTTTATCGCATTGCGCATGCATTATATAACCTGCATATCCCGGTATTACCGCGTATGATTACAGAACTGGCGCATTCCCGCACTGGTGTGGATATTCATCCGGGGGCGGTGATAGCACCCTGGTGTTGCATAGATCATGGTACTGGCATTGTGATTGGGGAAACCACCGTGATAGGACCGCATGTAAAGCTGTACCAGGGCGTTACGCTGGGAGCGTTGAGCATAGAAAAAAGTATGGCGCGCAGCAAAAGACATCCTACTATTGAAGAGCATGTAGTGATTTATGCCGGCGCCACTATTTTGGGTGGAGACACCGTAATAGGCCACCACAGTGTTATTGGAGGCAATGTATGGTTGATTAAAAGTGTGGAACCTTTCTCGCGGATTTACTATAAAGCAGAACATAAATTTTCAGATACAAACCAGGATTAATACAATGGCATCCATCATCGATCTGATCGGTAATACACCGATGGTAGAATTAAAAAAGATTTCCGTAAATCCGGCGGTAAAAATATTTGCCAAGCTGGAAGGTAATAACCCCGCCGGCAGTGTGAAAKACCGGGCCGCCTATGGCATGATCAAAGGTGCGTTGGATCGGGGAGATATTAAACCAGGAATGAAACTGATTGAAGCTACCAGCGGCAATACCGGTATTGCACTGGCGATGATTGCCAGCTTATTCGGACTGGAAATAGAGCTGGTGATGCCGGCAGATGCGACCCGCGAGCGGGTGCTCACGATGGAAGTATATGGCGCTAAAGTAACGCTTACTCCTAAAGAAGCGTCTATGGAAGGTTCTATAGATTATGCCAATAGCAAAGTAGCCAGTGGTGGTTATTTCATGCTGAACCAGTTTGCCAATCCGGATAACTACGGTATGCACTACAAAACTACCGGTCCGGAGATATGGAAGGATACGGCAGGCCAGGTAACCCATTTCGTGAGCGCAATGGGGACTACCGGTACTATTATGGGAGTATCCCGCTATTTAAAAGAACAACAACCCAACATACAGATAGTAGGTTGCCAGCCCACAGATGGGTCCAGAATTCCGGGCATCCGCAAATGGCAGGAAGCTTATCTCCCGAAAATATTTGAAAAATCAAGAGTAGACAGGATCATGGATATTTCAGAGGAGGAAGCCAGAACCATGACCAAACGGCTGGCAAAAGAAGAAGCCGTGTTTTGTGGTATGAGCAGTGGCGGCGCCGTAGCAGCGGCGGTGCGTGTATCGCAGGAGTTAAGCAGTGGTGTGATGGTGTGTATCATCTGCGATCGTGGCGACCGGTATTTATCAAGCGATTTGTTTTCGTGAGCAAAAAGCTGAAAGCTAAAAGCATAAAGCTATTGAGGCGAATGATCAATGCGAGTGTAATATTCGCAAAGGTCATTCGCCTCAATAGCTTTATGCTTTTAGCTTTGTGCTTTCTGCTATTTCTTCATGTACATTACTTCTTTCACCAGTTTCACAGTACGCTCAACATCCGGCAGGTATAATTTCACCAGGTTAGGCGCGTAGTGCATTGGAGCATCTACAGCAGTGATACGGCGGATTGGTGCATCCAGGTAGTCGAAACCTTCTTTCTGGATACGGTAAGAGATTTCAGAAGAGATGCTCGCAAAAGGCCATTGTTCTTCTACGATTACCAGGCGGTTGGTTTTCTTAACAGATTCCAGGATAGTGAACCAATCCAGTGGACGGATGGTACGCAAATCGATTACTTCTGCTTCGATACCTTCTTTCGCCAGTTCTTCTGCTGCACCCAGTGCTACTTTCATCATTTTGTTGAAAGATACAATGGTTACATCTTTACCTGCACGTTTAATATCTGCTTTACCAATTGGGATGATGTATTCTTCTTCAGGCACTTCACCCATTTCACCGTACATCAACTCACTTTCCATGAAAACAACCGGATCATCATCGCGGATAGCCGCTTTGAGCAAACCTTTTGCATCATATGGGTTAGATACGGAGATTACTTTCAGCCCCGGGATATTGGCGTAGTAGCTTTCGAAAGCAGTAGAGTGCTGTGCACCGAGCTGTCCGGCAGAACCGTTAGGTCCACGGAAAACGATCGGGCAACCAACTTGTCCACCACTCATCGCGAGCATTTTAGACGCAGTGTTGAGGATCTGATCCAACGCCAGTACAGCGAAGTTCCAGGTCATGAATTCAAGAACGGGACGCAGACCATTCTGAGCGGCACCAACACCAATGGCAGTAAATCCAAGTTCTGCAATCGGCGTGTCGATTACGCGTTTTGGACCAAACTCATCCAGCATTCCCTGGCTCACTTTATAAGCACCATTGTATTCGGCTACTTCCTCCCCCATAAGGAATACCCGTTCATCACGGCGAAATTCCTCCTGCAGGGCTTCTCTTATGGCTTGTCTGAAAGCTATCTGACGCATGCTATTCTTATTGAAAGTTTAAATGCCTTTATTGAAAGGCAGGGCAAAAATATTGTTTGTTCACGAAAAAGCAAAGTAAACGCCCGATTAATAATTATTATACCGCTGTCAGCCTCCTTGTGGGCGATTAATTAAAATAAATACATATATTTATATTTTTTAACCTTATTGAGACCCGCCAACAATTTCCCGCTGTCATGATTACGATCACTATCCTCACCTTATGCTTTTTAGCTGCGCTTTCCTGCCGCATTAAAAAGGTGAAAGCACCGGTTTTACAAGTCCTCCTATGGTATGCACACATCATACTGGCCTGCTTTGCCGTGACATGCCTGTTACTGATGCTGAACAACTATGGCTTTAAAGGCACCCAAACCGAAAGGGTTTTCTTTACCCTCTATGCCGGCACCGGGATGTTGCTATACGGCGTTACCAAACCGGATAATGACGCCAAATACGCCTACCTCCTCTGCTTCTTCGGATTCCCGTTTGTATTATTGCTTGGCCTGCTGCTCCCGTTTACGCGTACCATTACGCTGGTTGCTGCCATCACCTTGCTGAACGACAGCGAATTTCACCGTTACGATATTGATAATGACTACGCCCTGCAAACAAAAACCACCAGCATCTTATCTACCTACCCCGCCTACAGCCTCGTAGTGGATAAATATTTGCTTTTTGAACAGGTCATACCCGATGTGGTGAATCCTAAGGCCCCCCTGCGTTTTCTGAAGATGACGAAACATGGAGCAGATAGTGTACGACTACAATTGAATAATCTGGATACGGTACTGACAATGAAACGATAGCTGAAAGCATAAAGCCGAAAGCAAAAAGCTATTGAAGTGATTGACCAGAGCGTATATCCTTATACGTTAATCATCCGCTTCAATAGCTTTTTGCTTTCGGCTTTATGCTTTCAGCTGCTCTTATACCTTTTCGATAATAATAGCGCTGGCTCCACCACCACCATTACAGATACCTGCTACACCGTAGCGGGCGTTCTGCTGATGCAGGATGGAATTCAGTGTTACCACTATACGGGCGCCACTGCAGCCAATCGGGTGTCCCATGGCTACTGCACCACCCCATACATTTACTTTGTCCAAAGAAAGACCGAGGTCTTTTGCATTGGCGATGGGAACGCAGGAAAATGCTTCATTTACTTCTGCATAATCCATATCGCTGATTTTCATGCCAGCCTTAGCCAATGCGTTGTTGATGGCTTTTACCGGCGTAGTGGTAAACCACTCCGGCGCCTGGGAAGCATCTGCAAAGCTTACGATTTTAGCCAGCGGCTTTAAGCCTAATGCTTTCAGCTTTTCGCCACTCACCAGCACCACAGCGGCGGCGCCATCGTTGATATTGGAAGCGTTGGCAGCAGTGATAGTACCATCTTTCTGGAAACTTGGTTTCAGGGTAGGCACTTTTTCGAAAATGACTTTTTTATAATCTTCATCTTCTGCTACTGTTACTACCTGTTTGCCGGGTACCTGTACCGGTACTACTTCGTCTTTAAAATAACCTTTCTCCCAGGCAGCAGCGGCGCGTTTGTAACTTTCTATGGCGTATGCGTCCTGGTCTTCCCGGGTGATTTTATATTCGGTGGCGCACAGTTCTGCGGCATTGCCCATATGAAAATCTTTGTAAGGGTCCCAGAGGCCATCGCGGATAATACCGTCGATTACGTTACCATGGCCCAGCTTATAACCGTTGCGGGCTTTGTCGAGGTAATAAGGCGCAGCGCTCATGTTTTCCATACCGCCGGCAACTACCACGTCGTTGTCGCCCAGCATAATGCTCTGTGCGCCCAGCATGATGGCTTTCATACCGGAAGCGCATACCTTGTTGACGGTAGTGCAGGGTACATTATTAGGCACACCGGCTGCGAGGCTGGCCTGGTTGGCCGGGGCTTGTCCCAGGTTGGCGCTGAGTACATTTCCCATATATACTTCATTCACTTCTGCCGCAGCAATGCCTGCTCTTTCCAGAGCGGCTTTGATCACGGTGGCACCGAGTTGGGTAGCCGGAACGCCTGTCAGTGCGCCATTGAAGGAACCTATGGGTGTGCGGGCCGTAGCTACTATAAATACTTCTTTCATCTGATAAATAAGATTGATTTGGCTAGTTTATAATCTACCAAATATAAGGAAAGATGGACGAAGAATAATGGCGCAGCAGATACGATCTGCCTGCCATTTTTATCTCATTAAAAATATTCAATATATTTCATATACCTGTTAGCTACTTTCCGGCTTCGTCAATTTCCCGTATGTTTGCAGTTGGATTATTTGCACCTTGATATCTCAAAACTCCATACAACAGATCCTCAGTCGCATCGACATTGTGGAAATAGTGGGTTCCTTCGTCAAGTTGAAAAAAAGAGGCGCCAACTATCTGGGTTTGTGTCCGTTTCACAACGAAAAATCCCCTTCTTTCACGGTATCTCCCGGCAAAGAGATTTATAAATGTTTTGGTTGCGGCGCCAGCGGCAATTCCATCAGCTTCATCATGGAGCATGAGAAATACTCTTATGTAGAAGCATTGCGTTGGCTGGCACAACGTTACCAGGTAGAACTGGAGGAAACGGAAGTAAGTCCGGAGCTGAAGCAACATCAGCTCATGGCGGATAGCTTGTTTATCATCAACGGCTACGCACGTGACTATTTTACCGATACGCTTTTCAATAAAGAAGAAGGACAGAATGTAGGTCTCAGTTACTTTGAAGAACGTGGATTTACGGAAGAAACGATCAAAAAGTTCCAGCTGGGCTACTGTCTGAATACCTTTGATGCGTTCGCAAAATCTGCGCTGAACAAGGGATACAACCTGGAATACCTGCAAAAAACGGGGCTGGTCACGATTCGTAATGATCAGCCGGCAGACAACTACCGCGGCCGTGTTATTTTCCCGATTCATAATCAGTCCGGGAAGATTCTGGGCTTTGGTGCGCGCATCCTGGTAAAATCAGACCGGGCGCCGAAATACATCAATTCTCCCGAAAACGAAATCTATGTAAAGCACCGGGTCCTGTATGGTACCTACTTTGCCAGGCATGCCATTGACAAGCTCAATGAATGCTTACTGGTAGAAGGTTATACCGACGTAATTTCCCTGCATCAGGCAGGAGTGGAAAACGTGGTTGCCTCGAGTGGTACCTCCCTGACACAGGATCAGTTGCGACTGATAAAAAAATACACCAACAACCTCACCATCCTCTATGACGGCGACAGCGCCGGTGTGAAAGCCGCGCTTCGCGGGCTGGACATGGCCATCGAGGAAGGGCTGAATGTGAAGCTGGTACTGCTGCCGGACAAAGAAGACCCGGATAGCTACGTACAAAAAATAGGCGCCACTGCTTTCCGGGAGTTCATCCAGGAAAATAAACAGGACTTCGTACTGTTTAAGCTCCAGCTGAGCATGAAGGAGGCGGGTACCGACAGCAATAAGAAATCACAGCTGGTCAATGAAATTGCGGAAACCATTTCTAAAATTGATAAGGCAGAAGATTTTACCCGGCAACAGGATTATATCCGCCAGTGCAGCCAGTTATTGCATATTGATGAGCAAGGGCTGATACAGCTGGTGAATAAATTTATCCGCGACCGGCTCGTAAAACGGGAACAGGCGCATGCCCGCAACAATCCCCCACCCGATGATGATGGCTTAAGTGAAGAAGCGATTGCCGCCATGGAAGCTGCCGAAACAGGTATTTCGGTAGACTCACTGATCAACGGGCATGAAAAACAGGAAAAGGCGCTGGTAAAAATCCTGTTACGTTTTGGCGATAAACCTTTTAAAGAAGAAGAGAATAGTACAGTAGCGGACTACGTGTTCCATTTGCCCTACGATTTTGAAGCACTGGCAGAAAGTGAGCTGGTGAAAAGGATTTTACGGGAGTACAAATCTTTGTATGATGCAGGAAATCTACAGGATAAACGCTGGTTCCTTTATCATGAAGATCAACAGTTTTCAAAAGAGATAGCCAATATCCTGGAAGACCAGGAAGCGGATCTCAGCATGAAATGGAAAGAGGAGTTTGAAATAGATACGGTTTATGGAGATAATGCTTACCTGCAGGACACCATTTCCACGACCAATTACCTGATACTCCGGAAAATCAAAAAGCTGATCTATGAAAACCAGGAAGAGGCGAAGAAAGCCACAGATATGGATCAGATTATGAACTGCCTGGAAATGCAAAAACATCTTAATTCCCTGGAAAAAGAACTGACCAACGGTATGGGTACCGTTATTTTCAAATAAGCGTATACGTTAGTATAAAGAAAACACCCCCAAGCCGAAGCTTGGGGGTGTTTTCTTTATTTGCAATGAGTTATTGGTCCTATACCCGTTCCCAAACCTGGAACGAAAAGGCATATTGATTTTTTTCATCTGCCTCATGACGTTCATCGCTGACCAGTTCAAATTCTTTTCCGTCTAACTGTGGGAAGAATGCATCTCCTGGTACTACGGCGTATACACGGGTGAGGTAAATACGGTCTATCAGCGGCCATGCCTGTTCGAATATCTGGGAGCCACCGGTAATAAACAGCTCCTCCCCTTCAAACGTTTTGGCTTTGGCGATAGCGTCATCAATGGAAGGCACTACGTACGTTCCTTCCGGCTGATAGTTGGTTTGCCGGGTGATCACGATATTAGGCCGGCCGGGAAGGGCTTTTCCGAGTGAGTCGAATGTTTTACGTCCCATTACAATGGGTTTGCCCAAAGTAGTGGACTTGAAATATTTCAGATCTGTGGGTAAGCGCCAGGGAAGCATGTTATTGATGCCAATTACATTATTCTCTGATGCTGCCACGATGATGGATATACGCATATAAAAGATTAAATCGCTACCGGTGCTTTGATAGCAGGATGAAACTGGTAGTTGACCAGTTCAAAGTCTTCATAGGTAAAAGAAAAAATATCCTTCACTTCCGGATTGATTTTCATCACCGGCAGTGGGAATGGTGTTCTGCTCAATTGCAGGTTGGCCTGTTCCATATGGTTGCTATACAGATGTACATCGCCGAAGGTATGGATAAAGTCGCCCGCATCAAGGTCACATACCTGCGCCATCATCATGGTCAACAGCGCATAGGAAGCGATGTTGAAAGGCACGCCCAGGAATACGTCTGCGCTGCGTTGATACAACTGGCAGCTGAGTTTACCGCGGGTTTCTCCTTTTGCCCGATCTGCCGGGGTTACGTAAAACTGGAAGAGGCAGTGGCATGGGCTGAGTGCCATTTCAGACAGTTCGCCCACATTCCATGCATTCACGATAATGCGACGGGAATCAGGATTATTTTTAATGGTATTTACCGCCTCTGTAATCTGGTCTATCACCTTTCCGCTACGGGTTTCCCAGCTACGCCATTGCTTACCGTATACAGGGCCCAAATCACCATTTTCGTTCGCCCATTCATCCCAGATACTTACATTATGTTCTTTGAGCCACTTAATGTTGGTGTCTCCTTTTAAAAACCACAATAATTCGTATATGATAGATTTAAGGTGTAGCTTTTTGGTCGTCACTACTGGAAATCCTTCCTGTAAATTGAAACGCATTTGGTAGCCAAAGCAGCTGGTGGTACCGGTTCCTGTGCGGTCAGTTTTAACGGCGCCTTCTTTGATAATATGCTGTAATAAAGATAAATACTGATCCATAAGGCTGCAATTTACGAAGTTTCAACGTCGAAAAATATAACATAATTAAGTCAAACAAAAAAAACCGAAATACCTGTAAAATTTCGTAATCTGCCAGCCGAATATTTTACGTTACAACAAAACTGGCTTAATGAGAAAGCCCTACCGGTAGCTGTAGTGAAAAACCCGTGTTACCCAAGACCGGTAAGGGTATAACGATAGTGTCTTGTAAACCTGAACAACCAAAATCGAACAATATTTAATCATCAAAATCTATTTATCGGCTTATATGATCAAATAACCGCTTTATCCACATCATCATTTATCTAAACCAAACAAGCTATGCTTCTACCAAAATCCAGCTTGCTGGTACTGCTATGCCTGTGCAGTACCCTGGCACTATTTGCGCAACAAAATATTTCAGGAAAAGTAAAGGACGCCGTCAGTGGCAAGCCCATACCGGGTGTAACTGTTCGGGTACCTAATACCAACAAAGGTACCATCACAGATGTGGGCGGCACTTACACACTGGCCGTTCCAGCCGGCACCACCAGTTTGCTGGTAAGTTATACGGGATATAAAAGTCAGACTATAGCACTGAAACCCGGTGAAACGGCATTGAATGTTTCATTAGAAGAAGATTTCGCCCGACTGGAAGAAATTGTAGTCACAGGTTTAGCCACTACGGTAAAGCGACGTAATCTCGCCAATGCCGTAGCCACTATTTCCGGCAAAGAACTCACCGGCGTAGCGCCTGCACAAACATTTGACGCAGCACTCAGCGGCAAAGTTCCCGGCGCCATGATCACCGCTAACTCCGGTGCTCCCGGCGGTGGTATCTCCGTAAAAATGAGAGGGATTACTTCTATATTTGGTAACTCACAGCCACTGTATGTAGTAGATGGTATTTTCTTCAACAACAGCAGTATTCCTGCCGGCCTGAATGATGTTACCGGTGCGGCTACCTCCGGCAGTCCTAACAATCAGGATAACCCTTCCAGCCGTATTGCCGATCTCAATCCGGAAGATATTGAAAACATCGAGATCCTGAAAGGCGCTTCTGCAGCGGCCATGTACGGCGCCAAAGCAGCAGCCGGCGTAATTATCATCACCACTAAAAAAGGTAAAACCGGTAAAACAAAAATCAGTGTCAACCAGGAAGTAGGTTTTACACAGGTACGGCACCTGATGGGCGTACGTTCCTTCACCGCTGAAACTGCCGCCGATCTCGCAGGAACAGCTGCCAACACCGATCCTAAGGTAAAAAAGAAACGGGAGGAATACGCTGCACAATATACCGCCGCCAAAAATGCCGGTAAAATTTTCGACTACGAAAAAGAAATGTTTGGTCAAACCGGTCTGGTATTGAACTCCGGCGTTTCCCTCAGCGGTGGTAGCGAAAAAACAACTTTCTATCTCTCTGGTAACAGACGACAGGAAGATGGTATCGTAAAAGGTACCGGCTACTTCAACAACTCTATCCGGTTAAATGTGGATCATAAAGTCAATGATCGTATAACCGTTGGCGTTACTACAAATTATATTGGCTCTTCTGCCGACAGAGGTATCACCAACAATGATAACAACGGGGTTTCCTATGGCGTGGCTTTATCCTCCACCCCAGACTTCGTGGACCTGCATCCGAATGCATTAGGAGAGTATCCTGATAACCCGTTTGCGCCTTCCAATCCACTGCAAACGCGCGACCTGGCCTCCAACAACGAAAAAACAAATCGCTTTGTAGGCGGAGCAAATGTGGATATCCGGTTGCAACAAAATGAACGGTCTACCACCCGCCTTGTTGGCCGTGGCGGTATCGACTACTTTAACTATAAAACAGCCGCACTATTTCCCCGCAACCTGCAATTTGAAGCCAATAACCTGCAGGGACATTCCATCCAGGGCAATACCAATAACACCAATACTAACCTGGCCGGCTTTGTAGTAAATACCTTTACGCCTAATAACAATCTCAGTTTAACCAGTACCGCCGGTGCCACGCTGGAAACGGGCTTCATGGATTATATCATCACCTCTGCTACCAACCTGATAAATGGTCAGAGCAACCTGGATGCCAGCGCCAACAGCACCACGCACCAGTTCCGCCAGAAATACCGCGACAACGGCCTCTTCTTACAGGAAGACCTCTCCCTGATAGATGCCATCACCGTTAGTGCCGGCGTACGTTTCGACCGCTCTACCAACAATGGCGATTACCTTAAATACTATGTATTCCCTAAAGGCGCCCTGTCCTGGAACTTAACTAAAATGAAGTTCTGGAACATCAGCGCAATAGATAACTTCAAGATCCGCGCCGCCTATGGCCAATCCGGTAACGTACCGCCTTACGGCAGTAAATTCACCGGTATGCTGGGTAGTAATATCGATGGTTTGCCCGGCGTATTGGTAGATAACCTGAAAGGTAATCCGGACATCAAACCTGAACGCCAGGCCGAATTTGAAACAGGGTTGGATGTAAGTGTGCTGAATGGCCGTATTAGCCTGGAAGCTACCTACTACAACAAAAACATTTACGATGTATTGCTGCGTCATGCCCTGCCTGGATCTTCCGGATATGCCAACGAGTGGAAGAACAGTGGTGACCTGAAAAATCAGGGTATAGAACTGGGCTTAAACCTGATTCCTGTCAACAACGCCACCATCCGTTGGAACAGTAGCATTAACTTCTGGTTCAACCGCTCCAAAGTAACCAAGCTGATTATCCCACCTTACGCCATTGGCGCATTTGGTAACTCACTGGGTACTTTCTATCTCGAACAAGGACAACCTGCTACGCAAATCAAAGGTACAGTAGGTGACGACCTGAAAGTGATTGGTAACGCAGAGCCTAAATTCCAGATGAGCTTCTTCAATGAAGTGACGCTGTATAAAAATCTCTCCCTTCGCTTCCTGATCCACTGGAAAAAAGGTGGCGACAATATCAACCTCACCGAGCTGTTAACCGACCTGGGATCTACTTCTCCTGACTTCGATGCACCAATGAAGGGCACTAAAGCAGGACTGTATCGTCCGGGTGCCGGCGATGCTTCCATTTATGTACAGGATGCTTCGTATGTACGTATCCGTGAGATCGGTTTATACTACAATCTCCCATTGAAAAATACCAAAAATGTTAAAGCAGTAAGATTCGGTATTTCTGCCAACAATTTCTTCACCTGGACAAAGTATATCGGATATGATCCGGAAGTATCCAACTTCGGTAGTAACACGCTTACCACTGCGCAAAGCCGCGGTAGTACCGGTTTATCTACCGGTGTGGACGTAATGCCATTCCCTGCATCCAAAAGAGCCAGCTTTCACGTGGGCATAGATTTCTGATCATTTCCTTTCTGCTAAAATCATTACATATGAAAAAGAACATTCTCCATATTACGGTTGTCATTTTCCTGCTGATATTAAATGCTTGTCAGAAGGGAGAAATCAACAGTTTGAATACACCTGTTGTAGACGTTATCAGTAAGAATCCAACGAAAAGCGACTTGTTTAACCTGGCAACAGGTGCGGAATCCGGTATGCGTAACAGCCTTGCGGCGTACCTGGATGGCGTGGGTATTATTGGCCGGGAAATTTATCGTTTCTCCGGTTCAGAGCCCCGTTATACCACCGACTTGTTAGGTGGTGGTACCAAAACGCTGGATAACAATACCTTTTACCTCACCAACCCATGGGTAGCGCGGTACCAGGTAGCCCGTCAATGCTTCATCCTGCAGGATGCCATCAAAAACACCAAGCCGGAAATAGCCACCGATGCGCAGAAGAAAGCATTTACCGGGTTTGCCAAAACGTTGATAGGATATCAGCTGTTGCTGAATATTAATATGACCAACACCAATGGCGCCCGTATTCCGGTAGCCAATGATGATGTACTACGGGGCGTCATTACAGATCCCAATGTAGTACTGGATTCTATCCTGAAATTCCTGGATGCCGGCAAAGCTGATCTTACCGGATCGGAAGTTGTCTTCCCTTTATCTTCTGGTTTTGCCGGATTTAAAGATGCTGCAGGGCTCATTAAATTCAATCGTGCTATTGCTGCGCGGGTACATATTTATCGTAAAAACTGGAACGATGCTTTAACGGCATTGAGCGAATCTTTCTTTGACCTGAATGGCGACTTCAACACTGGTATTTACCATATGTTTTCCACCAATGGCGGCGATTTGGCCAATACCATGTATATCGCGCCCAATGGTAATGGAGAAGTAAGGGCATCGCATCCTACTTTTGCCACAGATTTGCAGGCTGGCGATGATCGTCTAAAGTTAAAAACAGCGTTGCGCACTTCTTCTGCCAGCCAGAGTGGCCTCACCGGCGACCGGGACGTGATCATCTGGACTTCTCCTAATTCTCCCATCAGTATTATCCGCAACGAAGAACTGATACTGATTTATGCAGAAGCCAAGATTCAGCTGAACCAACTCCCCGATGCAGAAGTCGCCTTAAACAGGATCCGGGTGGTACATCATCTTGCGCCCTATAGCGGAGCCAAAACACAAGCGGCCTACATCACCGAACTGTTGTACAACAGGCGTTATTCTCTCTTCATGGAAGGCCACCGGTGGGTTGATGTGAGAAGATATAACCTGTTAAACACCTTGCCTGTTGACAGGGCTGATGATGATGTATGGGCTAAATATCCATTGCCTCAGAGTGAAAGTAATTTGTAGATCAGAGCGAATTTTGTCTGAGGGCAGGATTAGACTGATTATACTGATTATATTTTAAAGATTTAAAAAGATGAAGGGAGATTAAAGCGGATTATATATCTGCTTCAATCTCCCTTCTTTCTTTATCAAAAAATAAAATCAGTATAATCAGTCTAATCCTGCCCTCAGACAAAATTCGCTCTGATCATCCGCTATAATAGCTTTCGGCTTATATTCCCCTTCTCTTCATTTCTTTTCTGATCAATGCCAGTTCGCGGCCCATTTGTCCGGCGATAGACGTATTTTCCTGAGCTCTGCGGAGCAGGTAAGGCATTACATCTTTTACAGGACCGTAAGGGAGGTATTTGCTGACATTATAACCGGCGTGCGCCAGGTTGAAGGTAATGTTATCGCTCATGCCCAGCAGCTGGGAGAAGCTAACATGTGGGTGGTTGTGGGTGATGCCCTTTTCATCCAGCATACGGGCAGCCAGCATGCAGCTGCTTTCGTTGTGGGTGCCGATAAATACCGCCAGTTTATCAAGGTTATCGATGCAGAATTTCACAGCAGCATCGTAATCTTTATCTGTGGCGGCTTTGCTGGGTTGAATAGGTGTTGGATAATTATTTTCCGCGGCGCGTTTATTTTCTTTTTCCATGTAAGCGCCTCTTACTAATTTAGCGCCCAACAGGTAGCCTTCCTGCTGTGCTTTTTGCAGGGATGTTTGCAGGAAAGCATAGCGATCGTGGCAATATAACTGGAAGGTATTGAAGAAAACAGCTTTGCCTTTATTAAATAAAGACATCATTTCGTTGGTGAGCTGGTCAACCGGGTCTTGTATCCAGGATTCTTCCGCATCTACCAGTACGGCCACACCGTGTTTAGCGGCAGCCTCCGCAATGCTGTATATACGATTGCGTACGCGGGTATATTCTTCCTGTTCTGCGGCAGATAAGGTGTCTTTGCGGTGGATTTTTTCCAGCAATTCAAACCTGGCAAAACCGGTGATTTTAATCGCAATAAAAGGGATATCGGGTCTGCTGCCAGCGTACTGGATAGCGCGGATAAATTCCGGTACGGCAGCGTCATAGCTTTCTTCGCCTTCCATGGCTTCTACCCCGTAGTCCAATGCTACTCCTACGTGATAGTTGCCCAGCTGTAAGGCAGTGGTAGCTGCTTCTTCCAGGCTTTCTCCTCCACAGAACTGGGAGAAGATGGTGCTTTTAATAATTCCTTTAATAGGTAACCGCAGTTTAAATGCGATCGGTGTCATCACTGAACCGAACTTTACCAACCAGGGCTTCCCGATGTTACTAAAGAGAAAGTTGGCTTTTTTCAGTGCTTTGTCGGTCTTTGCCTCAAATGCAATAGCCGTATTATCAAATGATAAAGGTAGCTGCTTTTCCATGGGCCGCAAAGTTAGGGTGCGTCTGGCTTTTAAACAAAAATCATTGTGATATCAGCGCATCTTTTTAACAGCGTTATCAGATATTGTCTATTGCTTCTCATAAATTGTTTAAGCATACGGCTTTACCGCTGTTTATTTTATTACTTTTAGGTCTTTTCTATTACATACAAAATTCCCGGAATATGCTATTTAAAACTGATACTACTGCGTGGCCAAAGACTTTCATCGGATTCATCCTGGGAGGGGTAGTATTGACCGGTTGCCAGCCAAAGGCGCCGGAAACAAAGGGAGTGAACCTGCAAGTGCCGGGTGTACATTACCAGTCGCACAAAGGCGTAACCGGCCAAAGAACCGTGGTAAAACTACCAGACAGCTCTACGGTTATCCTCAATGCTGCTTCCATATTGGAAGTACCGGAAAACTACCTGCAAGGCAACCGTGCGGTGATATTAGACGGAGATGCGTTTTTCGAGGTGAAGCCTTCTACGGATAGTTTTACCGTGACCAGTGATAAGTTGAAGGCAACCGTATTAGGCACCTCTTTCCGGATGCGTTCTTTTGCCAGTCAGCATGGCGCCACCGTTTACCTGCTTACCGGCAAAATCCGGGTGAGTAAATCCTATCATTCACCTACCGACAACCAGCCGGAAATACTGGAACGCGGACAAATGATCCTCGCCAATAACGACATAGACCTGATGGAAAAAGAAACCTACCATCCGGAAGAACTGGAAGCATGGTTATCTGATACCTTACACATTCAAAATGCCAATCCAATGGCCTTAAGCCGGACGTTGGAAGAGTGGTTTGGTGTAGAGATAGAAATGAAGGGAGATGCCTCTAAAGCACCTGTTATTGCAGACGAGCGTTTTTATCATGCTTCCCTGGAGGAGGTGTTGCGTCGTTTGGGAGCACAACAACGCTTTAAATATAAAATTGCCGATAACAAAGCGACGATCACATTTTAAAAATTACGAATTACGAATTACGGATTTGTGGGTAGATAGAAGTGAAGGTAATCTTCGCGTTTACTATCTACCCACAAATCCGTAATTCGTAATTCGTAATCCGTAATTCGTAATTTCTTACATCGCTCCGCCTACTCTTTGCAGCAGTTCTTTTGTTTTCCGGATACCATCTTCTTCAGATAGTTTTTCTCCTTCGTATTCCACCCCTATAAATCCGGTGAAGCCGGCGTCTTTCACGATTTTCAGGATACGTGCATAGTCGATCGTAGATTCGTTACCGTTAGCATCGAAATCGTAGCTTTTTGCGCTTACACCTTTAGCAAAAGGCATGAGTTCTGTTACGCCCTGATAACGATCATATTCTTCGAGGCAGGTGGTTTTAGCCCAGGCTTCGGGGGTATCATTTTCAGGTTTACTTCTCTTGATGCAGAAGTTACCCAGGTCTGGCAGGGTACCACAGTTAGGCATGTTCACGGTTTTCATGATGCCACTGAGCCATTTGCCATTAGACGACATACCGCCATGGTTTTCCACAATTACTCCGATACCATGGTCCTTGCCGAAGCTGGCGAGTTTGGTTAGAGATTCAGCGGCAGCTTTGGCTACATTTTCCGGCGTGCCTTCACCGGCAGCATTTACCCGAATAGAATGACAGCCGAGGAAGGCGGCGGCTTCTACCCATTTATAATGGTTCTCTACGGCCTGTAGGCGTTTCTTTACATCCTGATCGCCCATTTCGCCCTCGCCGTCGCACATGATTAATACACTGCGTACACCGAGATCGTCGGCGCGTTTTTTCATTTCAGCCAGATAGGTTTTGTCTTTCGCTTTGTCTTTGAAAAACTGGTTCACATACTCGATCCCATGGATACCAAATTCATTTTTAGCGCGGGAAGCGAAATCCAGGTGATTCATTTTACCGGCAAACAAAGCTTTGTGGAAAGACCATTCTGCCAATGATATCTTAAAGAAAAGATCTTTGGCAGCCGCTTCGCCGCCTTTGGGAGCAGCTGCGCTATCTTTCGTTCCTTCGCTGGTAGATTTGCCGTTATTACATGCCGCCAGTACAGCGGGTAACATACCGATTCCCATCGTGTATATTCCCATTTGACGCAGGAATTGTCTGCGATTGTTTACATTACTCATATCCGTGGGTTTTAAAATTCATCTTCCTAAAATATTCTTTTACAGGAGGGAAAGCAAGTTTAGGAGCATAAAATTTTGAGAAAATACTATTCAGCAGGAATGCGGGGCAATAATCCATAGGGGGCCGCAGCAGCAGCCGCGGCGGCTTGTAACGCGCTGTTATAGGCCGTTGGCACGCCAGTATGTTGTGCAAAAAGCTGTTGATAGTAGGCGCTAAATTGCGGATAATATTGTTGTATCGCCTGCAAAACCAGTTGTTTACTATCTGCCTGTTCTTCTCCCCATAAAGTAATGGAGGCAGGAAATACATAGCGGGCGCCATGTTCATGAAAAGCGGCGTATAGTCGTGTCAGTTGGTCCGGTACATCTGTGATAAAAGGCAGTAACGGCATGAGGCTCACGCCTGTCATTAAACCTTCGCCGGCGCAACGTTGCATGGCATCCAGGCGCAGGGCTGGATCGGGGGCGCCGGGTTCAAATTGCTTACCAATTACCGGGTCAATATTACTGAAGGAGAAGGTGATGAATGCACGATGGTGGTATTTGGCCAAATCAGGGGGCAAAATGGCGTTTTCGTTGATGCGGTGGAGTAAGTCCAGGTCGCGCAGTACCAGCGGCGATTTAGTGATGATATGTACCGGGAAACGATATTCGAGTAATAGCTCCAGAATACCTCTTGTGAGTTTTTCTTTTTCTTCTATCGGCAGGTAAGCATCTGTAACGGACGACAATACCACTATCCCCTGTTGTTGCTTTGCCGCTCTGGTAGCCAGCTGCTTGCGAAGCAGCGTTAAGGCATTTGCTTTGACCGACAATTTATCGGCCATATTGATGCCGTATTTGCTGCCACGGATATAGCAGTACAAACAGTTGAATGCACAACCGCTGTATGGGTTAATGGTATAGTCGTCCAGAAACCACGGATCTCTTTTCTTTGTTTTATTCAGCAGTGACGTTACAGTAATATACCTGGGCATAATAAAGCAATGTCACCGAAGGTCCGTATTTTATTTCATCTCTTTGATGTCGTCCAGTTCTTTTTGGGCAATTTTCTGGATTTTAGAGGTTTCCAGCAGCGACAGCTGATAGGCTGCTTCTGCGGCTTCCAGCGCCTCCGGCTTGTTGCCCAGTTCCTGGCATATTCTGGCGAGGGTGCCTTGATTGCTGTATTCTCTCGGTGCTATCACCGCCGCGCGTTTGGCCAGTTTATAGGCTTGCTGCAGGAAGGTTTTATTACCGCTGGCAAGGTACTGGCAACGTCTGCCCAGGAAGCTCAGACCGATGTCGTCTTTCTTCATTACCCCTTCCAGCGCGATGTCTGTTACCTTTATAAAGTTCTTTACATCTCCGGTGGTCAGGTAGTATTCTGCCTGCATCATCAACGCCTTCTTTTGTATGGCGGGATCGGTAGCATTAGACCATGGCGCGAGGCGTGTAAAAAACGCGGTGCTGTCTTTTTTACGAATTAAACCATAGAGCGCGGTGTTCAGTAAACGTTCCTGCACTTTACTCACTTCGGCGGCATCAAATTTTTTCGTGTATTCATTTACGTGAGCGGTGAAAAATTTACCCGGCTTTTCATTTTCATCCCACGCAAAAGCTTGTATGGTTTGCCATCCCAGTGGCGTCAGCATGTCTGCATCTGTTAACTGTGCTATCAGCAGTTCGCTGATGCTATCTGCTTTGTTACGGTCAGTTCTTTGTAGTGCCTTTGCATACGACAGCAAATTTTCCTTGCTGCGGTTACCGCTATTAAAAGCCTTTTCCATGGCTGCGAGAGAACGTTTCGGGTCCAGCGCTTTCTTTCCTTCTTCTATAAACTCGGGCAACTCCATGCGGGAAGTGGCTTTGTGTACCAGTTCTCCTTTGCTGTTAATAAACAGGTAGGTTGGAAATACCTGTACGTTGTACCGTTTCCGTAGTTCCGGGCCCTCTCCTTTCTCCATATCAATTTTATAATTGATAAAAGTGGAGTTGTAGTAGTTGGCGGCGGTATCGTTTACAAATACATTTTTCTCCATCCATTTACACGGGGAGCACCAGCTGGTGTAGCAGTCGATAAATACCAGTTTGCCGGTACGGGCGCTTTCCTTTAGTACATCAGCAAAAGCATCTTTACGGAAAACAATCCCCGATTCAGTTTGCTGTGTCTGCGCCATGATGCTGCCACTGAGCAGGAAGCACAGTGACAGCATGTTTAATAAGAATAACTTCTTCATATAGCTATTGATTAATACCCCTGGTTTTGTGCAACTACTTTACCAGCGGCCTGGATAGACTTTAATGGGATAGGCAGGATGTAGCGTTGCTTGCCCATAAACTTTGGTTTCATGGTTTTGATATCAAACTCGCCCTTACTCTCATATCTTACCATATCAAACCATTCTTCACCGCTTTCTCCACCTAATTCGCGGAGCTTTTCTTCCCGGATCGCTTTCAGCAAACCTGCAGCGTCATTGATCGTAATATCCGGCATCAGCGCACGCTTACGTATTTTGTTCAGTGCAGCACGGGCATCGTCCAAAGATCCACCGCTTCTTACAATGGCTTCTGCCTGGATCAGGTAAATTTCCCCGAGGCGGAGAAAATACTCTGTATCTGCGTTAGAAGGAGCGCCATCTATAGCCCCCGCCATGAATTTTCCATTACGTACGCGGATACCACTCACCTTAATCGCCATCGTATCGCGCTTATCTCCTGCCATCAGTGACCGATACAGGTCAGATGGTTTAAACCAGGTATTGAATGCGTAAGCTTTATTGTTGATGTTGGTGCTGGCATCATAAGGCGCCTGAAAAATGGCTTCTTTTGTATTGTATATTTTTTTGGAGAAGATGATCTTGAAAGTATCCTCCAGGTTACGTTGCGTGCTCGTGGTCACCTGTTGAGCCATAGCAGCAGCTTCTGCGTAATGTTGCTGATAGAGCAGTACTTTCGCTTTCAGCGCTCGTGCAGCAATTTTAGACGCATAAAATGTACTGGAAAATTCACTCGTTTCGAGGATGGCTTCGTCCAGGTCTTTGTTGATCTGATCGTAAGCAGCACGCACACTGGAACGGGGAACCGGATTTCCGTCTTTTATCGGCTCGGTATGCATCACCAAACCATAGTTAGAAGTGGAATCATAGAATTCTCCAAATAAGCGCAACAGGAAAAAATAGCTCATCGCGCGGAGAAACTTTGCTTCTCCGATGATTCTTGTTTTACGTGGGTCATTACCTGGCAGCACGGCTGTTTTGGTAATAATATGATTGCTCATATTAATCAACTTGTACCCGCCGGCGTACATATTTTCCAGCCAGTAATTGCTGGTGCGCACGTTGTTGGCGGCATAGTCGCCCCCATCCTGCACTGCATCCAAGGTACCGCCCATCAGTGCGGCCGCCGCAGGCATGTAATAGTTAAAGGCCGGGGAACCTCCACCGTTCAAAATACCGTAGGTACCATACAAGGTACTCTGTGCTTTTTCGACGGTAGTAATGGCATTAGCATCCTCCAGCTGATTTACCGGCGATACGTCAGTAACGTTCACCAGCTTGCAGGAAGCAAATAAAAAGGTAGTGGCTATAGTAGCTATAATATATTGTTTCATGATTTCTTCGTTTACAGATTAACGTTAATACCTGCGGTAAATGAACGGGTCATTGGATAGATGTTGGTATCAAAGCCTTGCGAAAAATTGCCGGTGCCTGCATTGTTCACTTCCGGGTCCAGTCCACTATACTTTGTTAATGTAAACAGGTTACTACCGGTTACGAATACACGAATATGATTGATTCGCACGCGATTCAGTGCTGGTGTATTAATGATATAAGCGACCTGCAGATTTTTGAGTTTAAAGAACCCTGCTTTTTCTATGAAGAAGTCTGAGTCACGACCGTTATCATTAGGATCGTAGGTAACCAGTCGCGGCAGCTTTCCGCCCTTATTGGATTCAGACCAGGAATCGGTTAAGATGTCGCGGCTATAATTGTAGTAATTAGTACCGAATATCATCATATCCCTGCGGGCCTGGTTGTACAGCGAGTTACCGATGCTAAAGTTGAAAAAAGCGGTGATTTCCCATTTGCCTATACGTACGATGTTATTCCAGCCACCATAAAAATCAGGTTCTGATTTGCCGATAATACCTCGGTCTTCATCTGTAATACGGCCATCTCCATTCACATCTACAAATTTAATGTCGCCGGGAGCGGTTTCCTCAGATTGATAGTAGCCGTCCGGAGCCTTTTTATTGAGGACGTCAATTTCTGCCTGTGACTGGAAAATACCAGCTGTTCTGAAGCCTTCGAAATAGCCCATGCTTTGTCCTTCTCTCAGTGTACCGTTCAGGTCAAATCCGCCATTCAGCTTTTCAACGCGGCTACGTATACGCGTGATGTTTACATCGGTGATATAACTGAAGTTTTTACGGCGGATGACATCACTTCCCACCTGGAGTTCCCATCCACGGTTGGAGAAATCGCCTACGTTGTAGTACTGTTGTCTGGCCCCGGTTTCCATGGTAATGCTGCGATACAGGATCATATCACGGGTATACTTTCTGAAGTATCCGATAGTACCTCTTAATTTAGCTTTGAACATGGAGAAGTCTACTGCTGCATCCAGTTGATTGGTAGATTCCCAGCGGATATCCGGATTGGGTACGTCATTTACAATCATCCCGTTTTTACGGTTATAGAAGCTACCGGAAGTAAACAGGGTAGTATATTGAAAGTCGGCGAAGTTGGCGCTACCGGTTTTACCTGTAGACACGCGCAGTTTCAGGTCCTCCAGCCAGGTAGCAGCTTTCATGAAGCTGGCTTCTGAGAGGCGGTAAGCCAAAGCAGCAGATGGGAAGAAGGCCCAACGGTGACCTGGTGAAAACTTGGTAGACTCATCTGCACGACCAGTGAAGGTGAAGTAATACTTACCACCGAAGTTATAGTTGGTACGCAGGAAATAAGATTGTAATCCACTGATAGTACCACCGCTGGCCCAGGTATTCAGGATGCTGGCGCCACCTAGGTGATTGAGCGATTCGTCGTCTGAGAAGTTGTTGGATTTGATCGTCACAAAGTCACCTTTGGTTTGCTGGAACGATGCTCCCGCTACCGCGTTGATGTTATGCTGACCAAAGCTTTTCAGATACGTCAGGGTATTATCAAAAATACGTGCTGTACTGTTATTGGTATAATCTTCTCTCGACCCGGTACGATTGTTCTTTATTTCGGATGGACTGGAAGCAGGGGTATAGTTTAACATATCTCCCTTAATAATATTATAAGAGAGATCCGAACGCCATCTTAATCCTTTCAATATCTCCACTTCTCCAAAAAATGACATCAGCACGTTCTGACTTCTTTGACGCCGGGTKAAATCCAGCTGTGAAACGGGGTTAGCCGCAGCACTATCCGGTATAGTGCCATATCTGCCCAGATTATCATAGATCGGCACATCCGGACGATAACGGATAATGTTATAATAAGTGTTACCGGTATTCGTTTCCATCATGGAATAAGACATGTTGGTACCGAGACGCAGACGATCAAACAACGTGGTTTCCACACGGCTTCTCAGGTTATAGCGTTTAAAACCACTCCCTCTGATCACACCTGCCTGATCCGTCACACTACCGGAAACAGAATACAGGGTGCTACCGTTATTGGAGCCACCGTTGATGTTCAGGTATACATTGTTTGTCATGGCCTTTCGGGTCATTTCCTTTCCCCAATCGGTGTCAGCACCGGGATACCGTATTGAGTCTTTAGGAGTCGGCATCTCTGCATTTCTATACGCAGTTTGAACCACCTTCAGATAGTCGGCTGCATTCAGCGTATGATAGACTTTCGCGAATTGATCAACAGAAGCAGTGTATCCAACAGAGATATCTGCTTTAGGGCCGGAACGTCCGCGTTTAGTAGTAATAATCACCACACCATTGGCTGCGCGGGAACCGTAGATGGCGGCAGCAGAAGCATCTTTCAGGATGTCCATGCTTTCAATATCTTCCGGATTGATGCTGGCAAGGGGAGATATTTGTCTGTCTGCATCATTGGAATATTGTTTATTACCCTGACCATTACCCACTTCAACAGGGATACCATCAATCACATACAGGGGTTCGTTGTTACCATACGCAGAGGTACCACCGCGGATACGGATGGCAGCTACAGCTCCGGGCTGGCCACTGGTTTTCACAGCGTTTACACCGGCGGTACGGCCTGCCAATGCCGCATCGAAGGATGTTGTATTCATTTTCTTCATATCATCTGCTTTGATAGAGGATACGGAGCCAGTGAGGTCCTTTTTGTTAACTTGTCCATAACCTACTACCACGATACTACCCAGTGTTTTGGGATCTTCGGAAAGCTGAATGTCCATATTCTCGCCGGTAATTGCCACTTCACGGGATTGCATGCCTACCGCGGAAAACACCAGAATATTTTTATCGGCCGGCACTTTAATGGTAAAATGTCCCTCTCCGTTGGTGGCAGCACCACGGGAAGTACCTTTTACCAGCACGGAAGCTCCAGGTACCGGCTCTTTGTCCTTTACACCGCTCACCGTACCGGAAATGGTACGCATCGCCACATTTTCGGCGCCTTCTTTCTTAAAAATCACGATACCATCGTTCATGCTACGGTATTGCAGGTCCGTATTTTTAAGTAGCTGATCCAGGATCACGGTGATTTGCTCTTCTTTAAAATCGAATGTGTTAACAGAATACTTTTTTACATCACTCTCATTATAAGAGATGTTGATACCGCTTTTTGTCTGTAATTTCTTCAGGCAGGAAGCAATTGTTTCATAGCTGAAGGAAATGGTCGTTTGCTTTTGCAGGTACGACTGTGCATAGGTACGTAGCTGAGTAGCCCCGCATAAAATCGTGCATAGCAGCAAGACTTTTGCCCATTTTTGGTTGATGTTGGTTGGTAAAAACCCATTGTTCATAAATAATCAGTATTAAGTATTAAATGGTAATATCTGCTATCAGCAAGGCTTACCGCTGATAATTATCTGCTTGTTTCTGATGGTGTACGTAATGTTGTCGATTATTTTCAGCAGGTCCAATACTTTGGTAACCGGCTCCTGATCGTTAAAATGGAGGCTGTTGATACATCCTTTCATTTGATCGTTAGTGAATATGATTTGATAACCATAGATATTTTCCAGTTTGATGGCCAGTTCTGCGAGGCTTACATTGGTGAGATAGATATCTCCGCTGCGCCAGCTGTTGGCGCGGGCTGCATTGACCTGCTGCGTAGAGAACGCCGCTTTGCTATTATTATATACTATTTCTTCGCCGGCATTCAGGATCACATTACATTGGCGCTGATCCTGTACCTGTACGGTTCCGGAGGCTACGGTAACTTTTTCCTGCACCAGTTCCGTATAGGCGGATACGTTAAAAGAGGTACCCAATACTTTTACTGCCAGGCTTCTTGTTCGTACGATAAAAGGATGATGGGCATCTTTAGCCACTTCAAAAAAGACTTCCCCATTACGGACATTAAATTGACGTTGCGCTGCAAAATCGGGGTTATACTGCAGGCTGGAACCGCTGTTGAGCCATACCACCGAATGATCCGGCAATACCATTTTCAGGCGCTTTCCGGCAGGGCAATCCAGTGATACCCATTTGGCGGGTACTGTTTTGGGCGTTTCCCGGAAGAATAATCTCGCGCCGGCAAATAATAGCAATGCGGCTGCCGCCGGCCAGGCGAGGCGTTTCCATCGCAGCATGCGCTTAATAATAGCTGGTGGCGTAGTGGTGGCCGCGCCCTCATATATAGCCGACAAGTGCTGCCAGGATTGTTCTTTCAATGCTGACTGCTCTACTGCTGAAGGCATCTCCGCCGGCATGGCGTCCAGGCTTTGGTACCATTGCTGCAAAAAAAGTTCTTCTTCCGCGCTGAGTCTTTCTTCCAGCTGCTTTTGCAATAAAAAACGGATATACCGGTAGCTGAGCATAGTAATTGGTTGACACATTAGGTACAGGGAGCTTAGGCGATCGTACCAGTGGTGGGAAAAAATTTTCGCGATTTTTTGTCTTTTTCAGGATTAGACTGATTAAACTGATTTTTATTTTTTTGATTTTATAATTTAAGATTTGGGAGAAACTGGCGAATTCACCTATATCTTTTAAATAAAAAATCAGCCTAATCAGTCTAATCCTGAAAAAGACAAAAAATCGGTCTGAGCATATAAATCAAAATGCCGCAGAGTTTCCCCCGCGGCACTTTAAAAGGATGCAAAAGCAACACTATTCGTTTAACAACGGGTTGCTCGCAACGGCATCCATAGGAATACGTATCGTATAACGCGGATCGCCAGCTTTCAGGGTAGTTGTCTTCCCTTTCAGCGTATGAACGATTTCCGGTTGGGTAGTTCTGCGGAGATCAAACCAGCGATGTCCTTCGAAAGACAACTCACGGGCTCTTTCATCATAAATTTCCTGCAGCAGGGCTTTGCCTGAAAGCGTAGCCAGACGAAGCTGCTCTGTGGCATGGAATGCCGGTGTCAAACGGCGTTGCGTTAACTGGTTAATATAATCACGGGCTACATCCGGCTGATTCAGCTGTGCTGCTGCTTCTGCCGCGACGAGGTACATTTCCGACACGCGGAAAGACTGACGATAATTATTACCGGTATTGATTTTAGCAACGATGTTTTTGTTGTTCTTGTCTTTTCCGTAGAATATTTTCAGACGTAAGTCGCCTAACGGATTGTACAACGCAAACAGTTTATCCGATACAAAAGCGGTTTGTATGGTAACAACGTTATAGTTCTGATCATATGCCTGTATGCTTTCAATAGAAGTATACAGGGTTGGCAGTGCAGTGCTGGTGTTAAAATCTACCAGGGTATTCTTTTTCTCCAGTACCCATTTAGCGGCATTCAATGCTTTATCCCACTGGTGAGTGTACAGATAAACGCGTGCTGCCAGGGCCATACCCGCAGTTTTGCTGAATTTATAGGATTGCGCCGTTTCATAAGCATCTACATTCACCAACGACAATCCCTTGTCGAGATCCGCCTGTACCTGTGCATATACTTCCTTCACCGTATTACGACGGGATACTTTTTCCATATCCACTTCTGTAATCACTGGTACTGCTTTATCAGTAGCAGCGGTAGACTCGTTATAAGCGTTACCATACAGATTTACCAGATTAAAATGTGTGTACGCACGCATCAGGTAAGCTTCTCCCAGCAATTGATTCTTCTGTGCTTCGGTACCGCCGGTAGCAGCAGGTGCTGCACCAATGATGTGATTGGCATAGAAAATCCGCTGGTATTTGCCGCGCCAATCGTAGGTAAGGCCTTTGGTAGGACCATTCTCATTCCAGAGGAAGTTGTTGGACACCAAATCCACGTCGCGGCTTTTGGCTTCATTCACCGTCATTTCGTCTCCACGATAAGAAGCCAGTCCTTTATCCATGTCCGGCAGGATATAGGCGGCATCCAGTTCTTTGGTAAAATCTTCTACCGTAGTGGGTACTACTTTACCTACTGGTACAATGTCGAGGTACTTTTTGCAGGAGGACATGGAAGCCATTGTTAACACCAGTCCTGTGGCATATATTACTTTACGCATTTTACTGAGTTTTAGAAAGTGGCGTTGAGGCCAATGGTAAATGTTTTAGGAATGGGTTGTGCATAGTTGTTACCCATTGTTTCCGGATCGAGGAAGCCATCGTAGTTCTTCGCAAACACGAATGGATTCCTGGCTTCAGCCGTTACCTTCAATCCTTTCATCCTGATTTTATTGCTGATATTTTCCGGTAAACGGTAGCCCAGGGTTATATTACGTACCCTTACGTAACCACCATCCCTGATCCATAAACCGAGTGCCTGGTATTGGTACATTTTGTCTTCCAGCCAATGGCCCAGCAATTTCAGCTCCGGATCTGTTTCGGCTGTATTTCCGAATAATGCCGGATATTTTCCATGCGGATTAGCCGGTGTCCAGCGATCGAGAATGGCGGTGCTGCTGTTCAAACCACGGTTATAGAGCATCGGGCTGTAAGGCGGATCAATCTTCACTTTCTGACCGAGGTTAAACATCAGGCCAATAGACAGATCAAATTGTTTATACGTAAAGTTGTTGTTCAACCCACCGGTATACAATGGATCACTGCTGCCCATATTGGTAAATAAATCGCGTACCTGTGCATTGGTGAGATTGGTATAAGGGAACAGTCCACCCAGGTCCGGATCACCGGCAAAATCGTCCTGTAACTGCATCAGTTCTGACAGCGACTCTACTTTACCTTTATAGTTCACCATGATCATACCTTTTTCGCTCAGCCCTGCATATGGCAGTCCCCAGATGGTACCAATGGCATTTCCTTCCCGTGAAGGGAATCCAGCGTTATCCGGCAGGGTTTCCCGTAAAACGGTATTCTTGTTATACGCGAAATTAAAGTCGGTAGACCAGCGGAAGTCTTTACGGGTTATATTCCGGGTATTGATGCTTACTTCCACCCCACGGTTAGTCATTTCTGCCCAGTTCACATTCATAGACTGGAAGCCTGTTTCCAATGGTAACGCCAGCGCATTAATCAGATCTTTACCATGACGATCATAATAATCTACCGTTACATTCACCCTGTTTTTCAGAACCGCGAAGTCGATGCCGATATTTTTATTGATGGTTTTTTCCCATCTCAGTTTTGCGTTAGGAGGACCATCTACCAGAATCATCTGGGAGGTATTGCCTGGTAATATGGCTCCATTGATATACCGGCCTACTACKAATGGAGAAGTATTTTTGTCGATGTTCCCCTGTAAACCGTAGGAAGCTCGTATGTTTAACATATCCAGGAAGCGCACATCCTTCATAAATGGTTCTTCCATTACGCGCCATAAACCGCTCACAGACCATAAAGGCAGGTATTTGTATTTCGGGTCTACGCCAAACAAGTCTGATCCATCGAAACGGACACTTCCTGCCAGGGTATAGCGGTTGTTGTAAGTATAGCTACCAGTTCCGAAGAATGATACGAAAGCATTTTCTGTATATTGATGTTTGTCTTTATACAGTGATATTATTTCATTATCGTTCTGGTATTTGGGGGGTTGCGTGGTCAGTGTTTTAGGATCATATCCGTAACCCACGGTAGTATTGAGTCTGTCTTTAATTCTTCTCAGCTCATTACCACCCATGAAATTAAAATCATGCTTTTTATTCACGTTGAAGCTGTATTCCACCAGTGTTTTCAGTGTATACTGCTGCATACGTTGCTCACCGTTATCAATCATACCTCCTTTAGGCAGGAAGGTTGATTTAGTACCGGTGGCCGGGTCATAGCGTTGGCTGATATCTGCCAGCTGGCGGATATAGTAGCTGTTTTCCAGGGCTAATTTTTCGGAAGATATATTTTCTGACTGGATACCCAGCTGCGAGCTGATGTGCAGTCGTGGGATGATTTCGTAGTCCAGTTTAAAGTTGGTATTAACCGCCTGTGCCTTCACCGTTTTGCCGGTGTTGGCGCGTTCTTCCAGTACGTTAAAATTAACTACGCTTTCTTCGCCGATGGTATTTTTATCGTATACATAGTTGCCATTATTATCTAAGGCAGGTGTATATGGATTAGCAGACCTGGCGTATCTCATGGGATTGGTTACCGCCATATTATCTGTCAGGAAAGAGGTTTGCGAACGCTGATTTGCGAAAATGCCTGCAGAAAATTTCAGTTTATCTGTGAGATCATAATCTGTTTTCAGGGTGATGTTATAGCGTTGAGCGCCAGTACCGATGGCGGCGCCTTTCTCATCATAATAACCTCCGCTGAAATAATAAGAAGATCTATCACCGCCACCGGATACGCTTACGCTGTGTTCCTGTGTGAAAGCGCTGCGGAATAACAGGTCGTTCCAGTTGGTATTGATCCCTCTCAGGGCATTAATTTCACTGCGTGCACTGGCATTGATACCGTTAAAACCTTTGCTGGTCAACTCTTCCGGCGTAACACCATATTTGCTGAGGATACGGGATACTTCCCCATTATTCGGCAGATAAGTGTAGTCAGAGTTGAAGAGATCCAGTTCCAGATTTACTTTCTGGTCGCTGTTCATCAGGTTCAGACGACCCAGATCAGGCTTTTGCGTGAAGGTGAAGTTGTTGCGGTAGTTGATGCTCAGGCGTTCATTCTTTTTACCGGATTTAGTGGTAATCACAATTACACCGTTGGCAGCGCGTGCACCATAGATGGCGGTAGCGGCGGCATCTTTCAGTACCGTGATACTTTCAATATCTGCCGGGCTATAACCTGCAATAGAAGAAGTATACAGTTGATCAATTGCTTTGGCATCATCCAATTTAGGCAGATTGGTACCTTCAATCGGCAATCCATCAATTACCCATAATGGGTCCTGGGTACCTTGTAAGGAAGAAGTACCACGGATACGGATTTTCGCCGATTGTCCGGGTGCACCGGAGAGCGGGGTGATCGCTACACCGGACAGTTGTCCCTGCAGCATTTGCTCCACGCTCATGACGCCACCGATATCTATTTTGTCCATGCTGATTTTATCAGTGGCACCGGTCGATTTATTCTTACGGATTTGCTGATAACCGGTAAATACAAACTCGTTGAGGTTTTTACCGGAGGTAGCCAACGTAATATGATACGAGTTGCTGGCGGTGAGGTTCACCAAACGGGTTTCATATCCCATATAGTTCACCGTGAGCTGCTTTACTTTCAGGGAGTCTGGCAGGTTCAGGGAGAACTCACCTTTCTCATTGGTGATAGCACCAATGCTGATATTTTCTATAATGTTTTCGGCGCCGGTGGTGGTACCGATAGTTTTGTTGCTGGCATAGATGGATACGCCGATGAGGGCGTCTCCGGAAACAGCATCTACTACTTTACCCTTAATAATACGCGGGCTGTTTTGCGCCTGCGCCCACCATGGGAAAAGACAAACTGCCAGTAACAGGCATAATGTCTTTTGTAAAATTGCACTTTTTTTCATGTAGAGAGATGTGATTATTTATTATTTAAAGCCTGGTTGATACGAATAATAAGATCGCTGTAGTGGTCTGTTGTAGCCCTGTCTGCACCGTTCTTTTTACTATTGAGCAGTTGCAGCAGGCGGCTCAGTTCTCCACGTTTTGCACTTACGGCGTCGGATACACGATTTACCGCGAAGTACATCATGTTGCGGGAAGCGCGTTCACCTTGCTGTTGTGGTTGCAGGGAGAAAGTGCAGAAATCGCTGATACCGGTTATTGGTTCGCTGGCCTGTAATTTCTTCACGTCTGTACGCACCACGGATTTGTCGATGCTGATAATGAGCGCATCTACAAAGCCTTTCTGGCTGTTACGTTCGAAGATATCGAGCGACTGGCCACGCAGTGTTTTAGCGAAGATGCCCTGGTGCAAATCGCTCATCAGGTCGGACACTGTGTAAGCAGACTTGCCGTTGGCAGCTTCATTTTCCAGCATACGGGACAGGCGTTCATCACGGAGCAAGTCGTAGTAGAGATATGATTGTAAGCTCTTGGCATATACCAATGCACCGTATTCGATGTTACCAATGGGGCTTTCCTTAATAGGATAGCTTTTGGTATAGATATCATTTTTGAACAGCCATGCTGGTGTGTTGAATACTTCTACCACCAGGTACTGCACGGCATCCTGTTGTTTTTTCTTTTCTACGTGTTCGTAGGTATTTTGTTTTTGTCCGTATACGGTAGGGGTGATGTAGATACCACCCACGTTGGCCAATACGTGATATGCATATTGATTCCACTGGCCGATGGCGCTGTTCAGCATTTTACCGGCTTCGTCGTAGTTATCACCTTCTTCTTTGGTCCAGGTGAGGATTTGCGGCACGATGCGTTTCAGGTTCAGGAGGCCGTAGCGACTGGCTTTCACCGCGTCGTTACCGAGATCTTCAATCTGGGAACGGGGATCTATGGCGTCGCGTACTTCCTGTTGTTCACCGAAAGCGTAGAGGCGATCATTTTCGTGTGCGCGTAACTGTTTGTTCAGTGCGGGCAGTTCTTCGTGCGGCGTTTTAGCACCGGTATACTGATACGCCCAGTCGATCGCGAATTTATCGTATACGCCGATGGCGGGTGTGATTTGCGTGACGTTATCGCCGGGTTGTGCCACGTAGTTGAAGCGGGCATAGTCCATGATAGACGGCGCAGTACCACCCATGCGGGAAGTAAACGCGGGTGAGCGGAGGGAGTCTACGTCAAAAGCGTAAGAGCTGCCCATGTTATGTTGCAGGCCGAGGGTATGTCCTACCTCATGGCTGGAAACGAAGCGGATGGCGTGTCCCATGAGGGAGTCGCTGAACTGGTTGCCACGTGCGCGTGGATCGATGGCGCCGGTTTGGATGCGTACCCAGGAGTGCAGGGTACTCATCACGTTGTGCCACCAGATGATATCTGCTTCCAGGATTTCGCCGGAGCGGGGATCGATTACCGAAGGACCCATAGCGTTGGCTTTGGAAGAAGCGGCATAAGTAACTACTGAGTAGCGTACATCATCGCCGTCGAAGTCGGGGTCATTGACCGGTGCATCTTTAGCGACGATGGCATTTTTGAAACCGGCTGCTTCGAAAGCTTTCTGCCAGTCTTCAATCCCTGCTTTAATGTAGGGGCGCCATTTTGCGGGAGTGCTAGGATCGATATAATAAACGATGGGCTTTACTGGTTCCACCAGTTCTCCGTTGCGATAGCGTTGGAGATCTTCCGGTTTGGGTTCCAGGCGCCAGCGGGTGATCAGTTCTCTTTCTTCCAGTTTATGTTGTTCATCGCTGAAATACCAGCGGGGAGTAGTAAAGAGTCCTACCCTTCTGTCGGCGAAGCGGGGCGTCATGGGCTGTTCGCTCAGCAATACCATGTTGGTAGTGGTTTCAATAGACACTTCCACGCCAGTAATTTTCGCCGTCAGTTCTGATTTGGCCACGATATTATCTTCAAAGGCTTTGATGACGCGGATGCGGGAGAGGTCTCTGATGGGAGAGCTACCCATGCCGAGTGCGTCAAACACGTTGTTGATACTGGTGTTGGAGCCGTCGAATATTTTGGATACGTTTACCACCACAGCGGAGGTATCTGTATTATAGGTTTCTATTTTGAAATAGTCGATCACAGAAGGAATGAAGTTATCTGCCACAGATTGCGCGATGGCGTTGTTGGCAGGTACTTCCAGGAATGGGTTCTGTTTACGCAGGAATATTTTGTTGAGCAGGGTGTCTCTTTCGAAAGAAACGACCAGGTTGGCATAGTTCATTCCTTTATTCACGCCGGCGTCGTTGAGCTGTTCCGGAACTTTGGAAAGCTTGTTGACCACCAGTATCTGGCGTCCCAGGAGTTTCAGGGGGATTTCAAAGTAGTAGTCCGTTTTTACGCGGTGTACTTTAAACAGTCCTTCTTTAGAAACGGCATCGGCGGTGATTACCTCTTTATAAGGTTTCAGTCCTTTGGTATCCGGTTTCTTTTTGGAGGCCGTATCCGCTGTTGCTGCGGGTGTTTTTTTACCAAACAGCCAGCTGCCTTTTTTCTTTGACTGAGCCTGGGCTTCCATCGAAGAGAGGCATAGTGCCGAAAGGGCTACACATGGGAGTAGCCATAACAGTTTCCTGTAACTTGCGTGCATAGTTGGATTGTTATTAGTGATATATACTAAATACTAATACAGGGGCAACAATGGTCCGGACGCGTTGCTGGTATAAAAGGGATGTCCGATAGCGGTTGGTGACCGCATAGGAATCCTGACGGGGTGAAACCCCAACAATTAAGCCCAGCAAGGGCCGGGCTACAAAGGACGATCGGGTGCTACAAAGAGGTGGTGCAGGTTTAAATCACTACAGACACTGATAAATCTTCACAAGCAATATTTCCGTGTGTTAACATTTTTTTAACCACTGGGATGCAAAGCTATTGAAAAGTATTTACAGAAAAATGGTTTGCTTTTATTTTTATTCAAAAGCGGGGCAAAACTTTGCTAAAACGTTATACTACTAAAGCTTTTACCCGAAAATTATTTTTTTTGAGATGATAACAGGAACGTATATACGTAATCTACTTTTAGTACGTCGTCTTCACATAACAAAAAAATTACTTTCCGGTGAGGATAGCGATAATAGTGATAAGCAGTGTAGGATCTACTTTACTGCGCAGGTGTTCCCGCATTTTCTCGGTGGCGCGGTGGAGTTGATTTTTAACGGTTTGTACAGAGAGGGACAGGTGTTGTGCTATTTCGGCGGGGGTGAGCTGATCTTCCCGGTTGAGCAAAAATATTTCCTGCATACGGGGTGGTAACTGTGCGATGGCATCGTTCACGATGTCCTGTAATTCTTTGAGGGTAAGTTGCTGAACGGCGTTATTCTGGGCGAAAGTGGCCTGCCATTGTGTTTCCACAATGTATTTCAGTTTCACTTCATTGCGGGCATATAAATTAAAGATGCGATTGCGGAGAATGACCTGCAGGTAGGGCAACAGCGATTCCCGTGGCTGCAGCTGCGCGCGCTGATCCCACACCGTTACAAACACTTCCTGTACTATATCACGGGCCTCCTCTGCATCCTGCAGTCGTTTAAAAGCGATATTAAAGAGCGGGTCCCAATACCTCTGGTATATGAGCCGGAACGCCTCTAAAGGTTGCGAATGCACGAGGATAACCAGGTCTTTGTCTGTTATATCCTGCATATCACCAGCAAATTAACGGGAAGCACGCAAGATATAACAAACAAGCCGGATTTGTATTTTTTTTATCATGATCAGGCTGCCAGGAAAGCCAGCATACCCGTTAGTACGGCCTCGTGGCGCATAATCCGGAAGTGTCCTTCCCCGGTAAACCGGAGGGATTGGATGGCCGGATACTGTTGCAGATAATCGTCTATTTCCGTGGCTTTGGCCAGCGTATCGGTGGTGTCATAGGCAATCCATATGCTGCCGGCCTTGATGGCGTTGATATAGCGGTGCAGGTCCATGTCGGTGAGGTCTTCCCGGAGGCGTTCTCTCACCAGCGTAGTGAGTCGTGGCATCACTACCGGATGAATGCGAAACAGCCGCAAGGCTTCATCAAAAAATACGGGTGCGCTGAGTGCAGCCCCCAGCAGCACCAGTTTAGGTACGCTGACTGACTTCCTGGAAAGCGTCAACGCTGCATTCAGGGCGCCAAAAGAATGTCCTACAATGGCGTATAACTCGCCCTCCTGCAGCATTACCTGCTCCAGTACGTGCATCCATTGTACCAGGTTGGTACGCTTGCCGCCGGATCGTCCATGGGCAGGGCCATCGTAGGCTACTACCTGATAGCCGTTTGCCAGCAGTGCGGTAATCAGTTGTTTAAAATGCAGGGGACTTCCTCCCCAGCCGTGTAGCAGCAATATTTTAGGGCCGGTGTTTCCCCAGCGATAGGTAACGATATCCAGCGGGGTATCATCAAAAGGATAGCTGCTTACCCGCAGGGGCTGCACCACGGCCTCACTCCGCAGCTTTTCATGGGTAGCATGCAGCTTCCCGGCTGGAGGGGTGCAGTATAAATGGTAAAATAACCTGGCCGTTAAGTCAGGAAAAGGGCGGCTCATCAAGGATAACAGGGTACTCGTCATCCGTAGCGATAGTGGTAAAACCTGGTGTTGCATGATTTTAGACCGATTGGTTTATTTTTATCGTAAAAAAAAGTCACAACATGTGACGTTTCATTTCTTCCCTTAACGCGTCCAGCACTACCAACATTTGTTTGTTATGTCCCAGCACACTACTCACCAGGATAGCCCCTTCCAGCATGGTAAACATGCGAATGGCAAATTGTTTCTCGTCCCAGTCGTGCCGGAATTCCCCATTATCTTTTCCATACTGCACCATTTTGGCAATGCGGGATTCATAATACAGCACCAGTTCACTGACTTTCTTCTTCAGGCCCGGGTTGGTATCATCTGCTTCTACGCCGAAATTGAGCATGGGGCATCCGCCGCCTACCCGCTGGTGCTTCGGGAAAGTAGCGTAGTAGTCGAACAGCGCTTCAAACTTGCCGACAGACGTACTGGCCGTAGCCGTTACTTTCGTCAGCTGCTGCCGCTCCGCTTCCGCGATATAGTCAAATACCTCCATCACAATTTCTTCTTTGGAAGTAAAGTTGCCATATATCCCTCCTTTGGCCAGCCGCGTGGCTTTCAGAATATCACTGATAGAAGTGCCAGCCACCCCTTTCCGGTTGAAAATAGGCGCCGCCTGCTCAATGATAAACTGTCTGGTCTTTTCTGCTTTTCCCATGGCAATACCAAATTAGACCAATTGGTCCAATTTCTCAAAAAAAAGTTTTGTCGTGCTCCGATCAGAGACTCAGGATGCGCTCTACCGCCGTGGCATAGGCCGCACCAATGGGGATGGGAATGTTTTTGATGTACAATGAATTCCGGTCGGCCCGCTCAATTTTATTATTCGCCACAATATAAGAGCGGTGCACCCTGGTAAAAGCGGCAATAGGCAACAGGTCTACCGCTTCCTGCATAGATAGCCGGGAAATGAGCTTACGGTCAGTCAGGATAAAATTGACGTAGTTACCGGCGCTTTCCAGGTAAAGGATATCTTCCAATACAATCCGGAATTGTTCATACCCGCTTTTTACGAAAATATAATCCGGCTGATCTTTGCTGATGGGTGTACCGTTGTTCTGCTTCAGCTGCAACAGGTTGTTGGCTTTATTGCAGGCTTTCATGAAACGTATCAGGGAAAAGGGTTTGAGGAGATAATCGATGGCATCCAGCTCAAAACTTTTCACCGCATGTTCAGAATAGGCAGTGGTAAATACCGTCATAGGCGGATAAGGCAGGCTGGATAAAAAATCCAGTCCTGAGATATCCGGCATTTTGATATCGAGAAAAAGCAGGTCCACTTTTTCTTTGCTTAAAAAATCTATGGCATCAAACGCATTGGTAAAAAACCCTTTCATTTCCAGAAAGGGCACCATGGCGGCGTGATTTTTTATAACAGCCAGCGCCACCGGTTCATCATCTATAGCAATAGCAGTCAGCTTCATATGGCTATTTTAGGCATTAGCAAGATAGGGATTTACTAAATTTTCCCCAGCAACAATTTCTTCGCCTGTTGCCAGAGATGGTGATACTGGTTATTTTCACGGCTGCGCCACTCTTTCACCAGGGCTTCTGCCTGTTCTTTCCGGAGGTCGCGGGTGGCTTCAAACAAGTGATCTACCGTTTCTTTATCGGCCTGTAAGGCGGCGGCCTGATAATGTTCCTGCAACTGTTCACTGTTAGTGGTTTCCAGTTGCGCCGCTATTACGCCCTGTTCTGTAGCAGCGGCCAGCTTTTCGTCGTACTCTCCTTTTGGCATCAGGATTTTACTGAGCAGCGGCATCACTTCAATGAGGGTGATAATAAATACAATAAGCCGGTAGCGTTGCTTTACCGGCGGGTGTGTTTCTGTTAATTCGTGTAGCGCTTCTATCTGTGCCAGGAACCCGTTGGTGAGTGTACTGACGTACACCGTTTCCTTCAAACTATCTACGCTGTGCATCTTATTGATCTGCGCCTGCAACTGTTGCTGCTGTGGCTCCCAGGCCCGCTGCATCGCCTGATATTCTTCTTCCGATTTGAGGTAGGCGGATTTCTTCACCCGCGCAATATCCGACTCTCCTATTCTGCCGGAACCGCCGGTACCATCGGTTTCTTTGATGTAGCCGTCTTTATACACTTTCAGCTCCGCCGCTTTCTGTGCTAACCGCACTTTTCCTTCTTCCATGGACTGCTGCAAAGTGCCCAGCTGCCCGGCGTTGAGCTTCACCAGTTGCTCCCGGTAAGCATCGAGCTTGGTTTGCTTACTCAGCTCCAGTTGTGCATCAATATCTTTCTTAAATAACATTAATACTACGGGCTGTGATATAAACAATCCGATAGTAACAGCAAGGACTAAACGAAAAATAACCGGCAGTACTTTTATGTTGCCGTTGGTGCGAGACATGGCCGCAATCAGTGTACGGTCAATGGATAGAATGGCGAAGCCAAAAAACAGGGCCAGTCCGGCCACTACCATATCATCATTCACAATGGTAGAAAAGAAATATCCCCACGCCAGGGTGGCAAACATCCAGGTAACGAGCACGGATATACCAATAATGCGATATCGTTCTTTTTCCGTTCTGCAATCTTTTAATATATCTGCATCTGCGGCGGCCAGCCACCATAAAAAGCGGGTCATGCCATCCGGCGCAGGAACTGCAGGTACTTCTTCTTTCTTCATCTTATTATTTATTAACATCAATGGTAAGGTGGATAAAAAATTCACTACCGGTTTGGCGAATACTCAATTCATGCCGGTTAGGATATAATAAGGCCAGTCTTTCTTTTACATTATTCAAACCGATGCCCATCCCTTCGCGCTCCGGATCATTCTCCGGACGGGGATGTACACTGTTATACACATCAAAGAAAATCTGCTCAGCGGTACAGCTCAGGGAAATCACAATGCGCGAACGATGTCTTAAACTGATACCATGTTTAAATGCATTCTCGACAAACGGAATCAGCAACATCGGCGCTATTTCATGCTGGCATTGGCTTTCATCAATATTTATTTCTATAATAATATCGGGAGATGATAGTACGCGCAGGCGTTGTAAGGCAATGTAATTTTGCAGATAGGCTACTTCCTTGTCCAGGGGTATCTTTTCGAGATTGTTGTCGTGCAGCATAAAGCGCATCATATCTCCCAACTTCTGAATACCTTCACTGGTACGGGCGGCTTCTTCCTGCAACGCTGTACCATAAAGGGTATTGAGCGCATTAAACAAAAAGTGCGGATTAATCTGGGAACGTAAAAAATCTAAATCTGCAGCGGAACGGCCCAACGCTTTTTTAAGCGTCACCACTGTTTGCTGATGCTTTTTACGCGACCGGAACAGCAACCAGCAAAGAGGTACTACCGCCATCAATGATATCATTATGCCAATAGACCCCAATCCAACAAACCACTCTCCCCTCCGATGTCCGATAGCACGGGTCATTAATGCCATCAATGTATTACTGGCAAAAACCGTCAGCGCAATATCTCTGATGAGTATGCGCTTGTCGTGATGTACGTCTTCAAAAGCCGGAAATACTTTGTAGCGGAGAATAAAGAACACCCCGATCTGCGAAGGGCCGAAGAAGAGCGTCATCAGCGCCAGGTCCCTCGAATCGCCAAACGACAAACAAAAGATCACCACAAACAAACCAGCTGCCCAGAATATCTCCATCATCATTTGCCGGAACATCATATCCCGGGTGAAGCGGGTATACAGGGTATCATAAAATGCCCGCTTCGCAAAATAATATACCACGTATATCAGTGTGGAGAAAACGGTGGTAATAAATGCCGCCTTCACAAAATGCATATGCGCTCCTCTCACGGTATCGTATACCCCAAACAAATAACCATAGAAGTAAGAGTTACAAACAATAGTGATAATAAAATACAGCACTCCGAGTGGAATCAATAATAACAATCCCCCTATCCATCGCCCTTTCTCCAGAAACATCGGCACAATCACAAAATTCACGAGGAGGAAGGCGACGTACACCATCGTCATTTGTCCCATTAATGGCAACAGATAATGAATATAGTAGTCAAATACCTGGTGATACATGGCGAACTTGGTACCATAGATATCCTGCAGCTCAAACACATTATACACCAGGCTGGGATAAAGCACGGAAAACAAAAGCAATAGAAAAATGCCGGTGGCGACGCCAAACTCAATTTTCTTAAATTGATTCATAAGGGATCAATATTTACAGCAATATTAGCATTTGCCGCTTTGGGGCAAAGCAAAATGGGATGAAAGTGCCGGAAAACGGTATGAAATCTATAATAAATCGTCAATCTTTATTATTTTCATCGCCATAACAGGCCTATTATGAGCACGTCAAACAGAAGAACATTTTTAGGAACCGCAGCAGCACTGGCCGTAGGCACTACCGCTGCAGCAGCAATCCCCACTTCAAATATGGAAAAGAAATACCCGATTGTACATCATGTGTTCTTCTGGCTGAAGAATCCTAATTCCCAGGAAGATCTTGATCAGCTGATAGCCGGCGTGAAAACGCTCTCCAAAATTGAAACCGTACGTGACCTTCGTGTAGGCGTAGTCGCGAGTACTGAGAAACGTGAAGTAGTAGACAGCAGCTGGTCTGTATCCGAGCTGATTTTCTTCAGCGACCTGGCCGGGCAAGCCACCTACCAGGACCATCCCATCCATCAGGAGTTTATCAAAAAATGTAGCCACCTCTGGGAAAAAGTAGTGGTATACGATGCCGTAGCAGTATAATTCCATTATCATGGCCACAGAATATTGGATGAGCGGGCCGGTGGAACATATACCGGCCCTGTTGCAACCTGCAGCGCACGCATTGCTGCAGGCCAACCTGGAAATAAATAACCTGATGCAGGACTTCCCAGAAGCGCGCCTCTGGGAACAACCCAAAGGCGTTGCATCTCCCGGCTATCATCTGCAGCACGTCAGCGGCGTGTTGGACCGGCTCCTTACTTATGCCCGTGCAGAAGAGCTGACGCCGGAACAATTCGCCTACCTCAAACAGGAAGGCCAACCCGGCCCGTCGTTACAGGAGCTGCTGGATGCCTTCAATGCGCAAACCCATAAAGCCCTGTTACAATTGTCCACCACACCGGAAAACACCCTCACCGAATTCCGGGGCGTAGGCCGTAAACAGCTGCCTTCTACGGTACAAGGCCTGCTCTTTCATGCAGCAGAGCATACCATGCGTCATACCGGGCAACTGCTGGTGACGGTGAGAATAATGCTTTAAATTCGCTACATGAAACGCTTACTTTTCCTGCTCCTGTTAGCAGTACCTTTCAGGAATATACAGGCCCAGCAAACACAGAAGCCACCCCTGCATGGTAAAAACTGGATGGCCGTTACCGGTAAACCATTGGCTGCCACTGCCGGCGCCATGATATTCCAGCAACACGGCAATGCGGTAGATGCCGCCTGCGCTATGCTGGCGGCCACCTGCACCATGTGGGATGTACTCAGCTGGGGCGGTGAAACACAAGCACTCATCTATAATCCTAAAACAGGAAAAGTAATTGCCATCAACGCGCTCGGCGTAGCTCCCACTGGCGCTACCCCCGCCTTCTATAAAGGCAAGGGCTATGATTTTCCACCGGAATACGGTCCTCTGGCGGCCGTTACACCCGGCACCGTTGGCGGCCTGTGCTACATGCTCGCCGAATACGGCACCATGAGCCTCAAAGCCGTGCTGGCTCCCGCCATGGAAATGGCTGCCGGCTATCCCATAGAAGCACAAACCGCCAACAGCATAGAACGCGGCAAAAAATATATTAAAGAATGGCCGTATAGCAAGGCCGTCTTCCTGACTCACCCCGGTGAAAAAAGAGAAGCCCCTGAAGCCGGCGAAATCTTTGTGCAGAAAGACCTGCTGGCTACCCTCTCCAAAATGGTGGAAGCAGAACAAGACGCACTCCGGAAACATAAAAGTCGCAAAGAAGCCATCATGGCTGCTTACGACCGGTTCTACAAAGGTGACATCGCCAAAGAATTTGTGCGCGGCTGCCAGGAACAAGGTGGTCTCATTACCCTCGAAGACCTCGCCAAATGGAAGCCCATAGAAGAAACACCTCTACACGTCAATTACAAAGGCATCGAAGTATATAAATTACAGGAATGGACGCAAGGTCCTATGCTGCTGCAAAGCCTCAACATCCTGGAAAACTTTGACCTGAAAGCCATGGGATATAATTCTACCAACTATATCCATACGCTGTATCAAACCATGAACCTCACCTTCGCCGACCGTGACTTTTACTACGGCGATCCGGCCTTCAACACCAACCCTGCCATCAAAGGACTGCTGAACAAAGATTATGCGAAGGCCAGGGCACAACAAATTAATCTTACGCAAAACGATGCCAGCGCAGGACCCGGTGATCCCTACCCTTACATAGGTAAAACCAATCCCTACCTGCATTTTTTATCCGAACGCCAACAATTAACCGATACCAGCAGCGGACGTAAACCCGGCGGATTTGTTCCTAAACATGACGCCACTACGTTTTTACGGGCTGCCGACTTAAATCGTTTATACGCTTCCAATACGCCAGACAGCGCCTATATGGATCGCCTGTGGAGAGGTACCACCAGCGTGGAAGCCGCAGATAAAGATGGATGGGTAGTATCTATCACGCCCAGCGGTGGCTGGCTCCCTGCCTGCATTGCCGGTAAAACCGGTGTAGGGATGAGTCAGCGGGCACAGAGCTTTGTGCTGGATTCTGCGCTCTGTCCTTTTAATGTGATCGCACCGGGCAAACGTCCCCGTGTTACGCTCACCCCTTCTATGGCACTGCAAGATGGAAAGCCTTTTCTTTGCTTCGGCGTACAGGGAGGTGATACGCAAGATCAAAATCTTCTGCAGTTTTTCCTGAACATCGTAGAATTTGGAATGACCATACAACAAGCCACAGAAGCGGCTAATATTAATACCAATCAATTGTGGTTGTCACTGGGCGGCAGTACCGTACACGACAGGGAACCTCGTCCGGGAAGTATCTTACTCAACAATAACACATCGAAAGAAACACGCGCCGCGCTGGAGAAAATGGGGTATCACCTTAGCTTCGGTGAGCGGACCAGCGGACCGATAAACGCCATCTTAATAGACCGTAAACATGGAAGTTTGTGGGGCGGTAGTAGTAATCACGGAGAGGATTATGGGATAGGATGGTGATATAGCAGTTAGCCATTAGCTTTTAGCTTTTAGCAAAATGCAGCGGAGATATAAGCAAGTAATAAATAATAACTACTTACGCTTATATCTCCGCTGCATTTTGCTAAAAGCTAAAAGCTAATGGCTAATGGCTAATTGCTATTTCTACTCCACACTTCATGAATAGGTGCTCCTTTTGAACTGAGTCCACTATGATCCCAGTCTTTACCATTAACGGTTCCTTTAAAAGAGAGCACAGCACCAACGCGGGAGTTATCGCGTGAAAAAAACTCGATTTTTTCCGTATAAGTGCCATTTTCAAAAGTATAGGTACCGCCACCGGAGCCAAAAAATTCACCTGTATTAACGTTGATGGCTACCCATTGAAAGCGGGTGCCGGTCAGGATTTTAAGGGTTTGCCGCGGACCATCGGGGATGGGATTCATTTTCCCTTCAGTTTCCCGGGCGGTGATTTGCCAGTTACCGGCTAATGTACCGGCACCATCATCAACACGGGTCCACTCCTGTTTACTGCCACCAGGTGTACTGGTGATGAGGTGACCATTTTCCATCCCCACAGGAACATTCGTGGTTTGTCCTGCCTGCGAAGGGTTGGCGGTGTTAAAATAAATGGTCACACTACTTTCTCCGTTTCCAACATCTTTCCAGATACCGCCATAGCTGGATAGAAAACTTTTTTCCTTGTAGTCAGTAACGCTGAACCATCCTGGTGTAATCAGCAATACGCTGTTCACATCTCCGGATACTGATTTCCAGGCGCCTACCGCCGGATTTTGTGCTTTCAATATGCCAATGGAAGAAAGCAATAAGGCGAAGAAGACGGATAGTCTTTTCATAACATGGGTTTTTTAATACTAAAAGATAATACATCCGTTTCAGAAAGGAAAGTGGTTTCTTTTCGCATTTTTTGTTTTCCTTTTTCCTAAAATTTCCAGTATTCCTGCATTTACATCGCGTTTATTCGTACTTTCCGGGATGCAACAAAATGCTTTCCTGCTTTATGGCGCCAACGGATATACGGGTGAACTGATTGCCAGATATGCCGCACAATATCAACTTCAGCCTGTACTGGCCGGCCGGAATGAAGCGGCGTTACAGGCGCTGGCATCCCGGCTTCAACTCCCCTACAAGGTAATTTCGCTGGAAGATACGGATGCATTAGTGCAGGCATTGAAAGCGGTTAAATTTGTGATTCATGCAGCCGGCCCGTTTCATTTAACGGCAGAGCCCATGATAGCGGCCTGTATACAGGCTAAAACCCATTATCTTGATATCAACGGCGACATTACTGTTTTTGAAATGCTGCAACGATATGATCAGGCAGCTAAGGATGCCGGCATTATGTTACTACCGGGCGCCGGGTTTGATGTAGTTCCTACAGATTGTATGGCAGTGTTGTTAAAAACATTATTGCCGGATGCCAGTGATCTGAAACTGGCGTTTGCTACTTCGGGTAGCGGCGTATCACATGGTACTGCCATGTCGATGGCATATAAATTAGGAGAAGGCGGTGCTGTGAGGAGAGCGGGACGTATTATTAGCCGGCCATTAGGGCACCAGGGACGGTGGATAGATTTTGGTCAAAAGAAGCTTTTCACGATGAGTATTCCGTGGGGCGATGTGGCTACTGCTTATGTGAGCACACACATTCCCAATATCACCACTTATACGGCCGTTCCGGTGAATGTGCATCGTTTATTAAAACTGCAGAAATTATTCAACTGGTTATTGCGGACTGCACTCGTCCGGAATTTTATCAGGAAGAAAATAGCGCAACGTCCTTCTGGTCCTACGGATGAAATGCGCAGCACTGCTTACAGCCTGGTATGGGGACAAGTGTATAACATGGCGGGCAGAAAAGCCACGGTGCGGTTAAAGTGCCCGGACGGATATACCCTCACCATGCTCAGTTGTTTACTGATGGCGCAGAAAATATGTAGTGGGCAATGGAAAGCGGGATATCAAACACCGGGTACCGCTTATGGTGCGGAGTTTATTATGGAGATACCCGGCGTGGAGCGGGAGATTATCACCGGCGAATCATAATGCGGTGATGTGAATAGCAACAGCTAAGTGAGCTACTACACAAATAATCCGCTGCACTCCTGCATACCACCATTTCATCACGGTGTGTCTTCTTCATCTATTTATATAACTGCTGATCCTTGATATAATCAATGCCATTTGTTTTCAGGTAAGCAACGCCCCATTCACTCGCGAATTCATACAATGGCGCCAGGCTTTTCCCCATGGGCGTTAGTCCATATTCCACCCGGTAAGGTTTGGCTGACAGCACATTTTTTTCAATGAGCTGATCACGTTCCAGTTCTTTTAATTGCTGGCTCAGCATTTTTTCAGAAACACCGGGGAGGTTATTCCTGATGTCTGCATAGCTTCTTTTGTTGAAATAGTGCAGGTGAAAAAGGATTAACAGTTTCCATTTACCTCCTATAAAACCGAGTGTTACATCAACAGGACAAGTGTATGTTTTATCGTTGAGTGTGATCATGAGCGGGCGTTGTAATGCAGCTACAAGTTAACAAATTTCAGTGGGCTTACATCAATTACGCCTCTTCCAGTGCGCGTTTCATAATGTTCAGGTAGCCGATATGCTGTTCTGCATACGACCAGCTTTCAGAGAGGAGCGCCCAAGCTATTTGCCGCTCCAGTGCGATACTGATGATTGTTTTATTTTCTGCATCGATGACGCCTTCATCTACCAGTTGCCCCAATCCCGTTGCGATGATAGAAGCATCCAGTGTGAATATATAATAGCTGTCATCATAGTTGGGGTCATCCATCAATGCTTTTATATGATCGCGGTCGAGCAGGTCTTCGTTATATGCGTCGATATTCATTTCCCCTACCGACTCAATCACCCATTGGAGGCATTCCCTGACCCGCTTATCCGGATTAGCTTTGCGCCATTCCCGGAATTCAGCGAGCGCCATATCGCCTTCATCAGAACCAAAAGGAGCCAGTTCATCTACACAATCCCAGAAAAAATCTTCCGGTATTAGTTCAATGGCTCTTGGGTGTGCGTGTTCTTTATTGATGCCATATAATTCTTCGTTTTTCATGTGTATGGTTTTACTGACTTTCCCAACCCCGGGCATTGGAGCAGGTTTCAATGCAATGCACGGTGTTACGATCAAATTCCTCTCCAAACAATTCCTGGTACACGATATAACCAATGAAGCCTACAATTTCCGCTTCTGCACCGTAGGTTGCTTTGGAGGGGGTTTCATCAATCATTTCATAATACGCTCTGCCCATCCCTACGATGAAGCATCTGCAATAAAGAAAACCATCGTCTGAACCATCGGTCTGTTGGTGGATATCTTCCCGGTCAATATGGAATAATCTTTCTTCCATGATATGGTTAAAGGCGGTTAGTTCTTCCTTGTTCAATTCCTGCAGTAAATCCCTGATATTATTGGTAATGGTACCGTATACTTCACCTGTCAGATCTTCAATTAATGCAGCGTCGTTTGTTATCAACGCTGTATTCCGCATCTCAAGCAAAGCAGGAGCTGCCGCCCAGGCTTCTTCAATAATATGCCAGAATTTAAATTCACTCATAAGATAGCAATTAGTATTATTTACGGTGTAATATATGCCTGCCAAGCGCAATGTACATGCGTAGTAATAAAACGTTTATTATGACAAAATATTGGCAAAATGCACAGAGACTGCGGCCACAATGGCGGTGACATCTGCTTTATAAAAACCGGCGGCATTCATGCAATTACATTCTACAATATAAAATTCATCTCCACAAAGACATACATCCATTACAAATACTGCCTGTGGCATATAT